>NZ_QSAV01000060.1:0-16921 GCF_003465495.1 Segatella copri
ATTTACAGACGATTAAATATTAATTTAACGCAGTATTGATATAAAGAAGCAAAGGAATTGATAAAAAACAATATACAAAAATCCAGACGGTGGAAGATTTTGATGTTGCATTATTATTGTGATGTGCGAGATAAGGATAATGCGAAGAGAATTTTGGATAAATATTTTGAAAAAGACTTAAAATGTCAATTGTCGTATCATAGTACATTTAATGATGATGAGGAGGTTGTTCGTATCGTTGACTTGTATGCTCAAAACCATAGTCTTGATGTTCAACAAATTTCATCAAAATCTTGTAGTTTGATTAGAATGGGGCAATATGAAAAGGCTTATTTTTTTATGAAACAGTATTATGAGCAGGCATATATGCAGCGTGAAGGAGTTATTTGTATTAATTATTATCTAGCTTTGGAAAAATATAAGAAACCAAATGATTTTGAAGCTAAAATAAAAAACAAGATGATAGATGGACATATGAATTATACTCCAGCGGAAATGGCTGCAGCCTATGCGCTATTGAATGATAAAGCTAAGTGTTTTTCATACTTGAAAAAAGTTGTGGAAAAGCATGAATTAATGAAGTTTGATATCAAAGAATGGCCTGTGTTTGTTAAATATCATAATGATCCAAATTTCAAAGAAATTACTGATACAAGTAATCTAGAATTGTAGTTCTAGCCAAAATGAGCATATAAATTTCTGAATGGAAGGGTCAATCTTTTGGGAAAATGCTTTAGATAGCTTGTCGAGGCTGAAAAATGCCTAAAATAATAATATATGATTAATACATCTTCTTTTTTCGTATTCCTGAGATATTGCCTTGGAGGTAAGAGTGATGTGAGTGAGATGATTGCTGGCATGGATTGGCAGCAATAGTATTCCTTTGCTTCTAAGCAAGCAATATTGGGGCTTTGTTTTGATGGTATCGAGCGACTGAGTAAGGAGTATTCTGAAGAGTTGAAACAGAACCCGATAGAGAGGGAGCTGATGATGGCTTGGATGGGAGCTGTACAACAAATTCACCGGCAAAACATGAAGGTGAATGTGGTTGCAAACAAGTTCTATTCCATGCTTAGAGAAGATGGATTATCAGAGGAGAAGATGATAGCTCCGAGGATGAAAAGCGAGAAAAGTTGTTGTTAGTAGAGATACTGAATGGTGGCAACATCGGACAGTACATCACCAAATATGGGCACTTCTTTTGGAGGTTACGACACAAATAAGATAAACATATCACATATTTACAACACAAACTATTACTAATGGTAAAAAGAAAAGAAAGAATAGACAACTTAGAGGAAACTCCTCATTCACATCTCCCCTATACTGATTTCGGAGACTCTATAATTAGTGATAAACAACAAATGAAGAAGAAAGTTTTTGTGAGCGGGTGTTATGACCTGCTGCATTCCGGTCATGTGGAGTTTTTCCAGCAGGCATCACGGTATGGTGACCTGTATGTGGGTATCGGATCGGATGCTACTTATCTGGAGTATAAGCATCGCAAGCCTATGTTTCCGCAGGAGGAAAGGCTATTCATGGTCAAGAATATCAAGGCGGTGAAGGATGCGTATATCAATGAGGGAAGTGGAGTCATCGATTTCCTGCCTACTCTTGATAAGGTGAAACCGGACGTGTTTGTGGTGAACGCTGAAGGTGGGTCTGATGAGAAACGCAGGATTTGTGCGGAAAGAGGCATCGAATATGTCGAACTCCAGCGCACGCCTCATGCTGGTTTGAAGGCACGATCTTCTTCTGACTTGAAGAAGGCGTTATCGAACGTATCTGATAATTCGGCACAGGAGGCGGGGATTCCTACCCGTCTGGATCTGGCTGGTACTTGGATTGACCAGCCTTATGTAAGCATGTATCATCCGGGATGGGCGATTACCATCTCGCTGGAACCGACCTTTGAGGTGCGCGACCGCTGCGGTCTGTCCACCTCTACCCGTAAGATGATTCAGAAGATATGGCCGGTCAAGTTGCCGAAGATGGATCCAGAGATGCTCGCCCGACTAGTATTCTGCTTCGAGAATAATCCGGAGCGTCACGATGGTATCATCTCGGGTGCCCAGGATTCTATCGGTATCTGTGTTCCCGGTCTGGTGCGTCATTATTATGACAACAACTTCTGGCCGGAGAAGATAGAGAGTACGCAGGATGAGATGACCCTCCGTTTCCTGGAAGACCATCTGGTGATGATTCCGATGGAACCGAGAAGACCGGGATGCAGTGTGGTGGAAGGTAAGGATATCACGCCTGAGAAGGTGAAGGCGCTGGCTGATGCAGCTGATGCTTGCTGGAAGGCGATTCTTGCGCACGACCTCGATGCCTTTGCTGCAGCATACAGGGCATCTTTCGAGGCCCAGATTGCAATGTTCCCGGGTATGGTGAATCCGTCTATCAACGGTGTGATAGAACCGGAGGCGAGTGTACAGCCGATGATTGACCGCTACAGCAACATGGAGGAGGTTCTGGCATGGAAGATGCCGGGAGCCGGCGGCGGTGGTTATCTGGCACTGGTAGTAAAGGACAGTCTTAAATTTGCAGAGAATCATGACGAAGCCATCCATCTTCAGATACGAAGGGCATAACTATCTGGTGCCCTTCCTCATCATCAGCAGTCTTTTCTTCATGTGGGGCTTTGCCCATGGCATCCTGGAGGTGCTGAATCCGCATTTCCAGGAGTCGTTCCATATCAGCAAGGCGATGTCGGCTTTGACGCAGGCTGCCGTTTATGGTGCCTACTTTCTGATGGCACTGCCTGCCGGATGGATTATCCGGAAGTGGGGCTACAGGAGGGGAGTGATAACAGGACTAGTTCTCTTCGGTATCGGTGCCCTGATGTTCATACCGGGAAGCAGGATCAACAGTTTCTACTTCTTTGTTCTGTCGCTGTTTGTGATAGGATGCGGGCTGACCTGTCTGGAAACGAGTGCGAATCCTTATACTACGGTACTGGGACATCCTGACAAGGCGGAGAGCAGAATCAACCTGTCGCAGTCGCTCAATGGTATCGGATGGATTGTTGGACCGCTGGTTGGCGGACAGCTCCTGTTCTCGGGTGTCAACATTGCCATTCCTTATGCCCTGGTAGGTATCTTCGTGCTTTCTGTGGCACTGGTCCTGTCAAGAATCAAGTTGCCTGATCCAAGGAGAGCGCATGAGGCGGATACGAACGAGATGGTGGAGGAGAAGCCGATGCGAGTGATGGCATTCGGTTTTGGTATGCTGACCTTATTTCTCTATGTGGCTGCCCAGACGGGTGTGAACAGTTTCTTCATCAACTATGCTGAGGAGAGCATTCATATAGAGAAGCAGACTGCCAGTCTGTATCTCGCCTTTGGCGGAATGGGTCTGTTCTTTATCGGCAGATTGGCTGGTGGTGTCATCATGAATTATATCCAGCCAAGTCTGGTGCTGCTGGTCTGTGCCATCCTCACCTTTGTAGCCACATTGATTGTGGTAGTATGTAGCGGAACCTTATCTCTCATTGCGTTTTTCGCCCTGTATCTGGGAGAGAGCATCATGTTTCCGACTATCTTCTCGCTGGCATTGAGGGATGCGGGTACAAAGACCAAACTTGCCTCTTCATTGCTTATCATGACGATAGTGGGTGGTGCGGTTGCTCCTGTAATCATGGGGTATATTGCGGATACTACGGGCAGTATGGCGATTGCCTTTCTCATACCGCTGGTATGTTATGGGGTGATTGGAGGGTATGCGTTATCGAAACGCCACGTTCCTCATTAGATAAAAGGAGGATTTTTCGAAAATCACCCCGTCCCTCTTTACCCTTAAAGAGGGCTCCACCTTTCACCCCTGCCCTCTCTCCTCAGGAGCGAGGGAGAAAACCGCCCTACTCGGTGCTCGGAACCGCTTCGCTCTAAGGATGGCGGACCATCAAAGGTCTTCGCCATGTTTTGCGGGATGGGACCGCCTTGCTAAAGATGGATAGGATTATTGAAGTGCTGGTTTTGTAGTAATTCGCTGATGAGTTGCAGATTTCTTTTGATTTTCTTGGTGGTTTCGAGGAAAAAGCGTATTTTTGCGGCAGATTGCAATTAAAGAATTTAAAAGGAGAACTATTATGGATACATTAGATAAAGAATTTTGGGAAAAACGTGAAGCTGCTATGAAAAGATTTATGGCGGCAAAAGAGCGTAAAAAGGCTCGTGTAGCTGAAATTACTAAGAGCCTTTGTGAGGAATATAAGGAACGAACGGGGGTATATCCTAAATATATAAATGTTTGGTAATGAAACCACTTCCTTTGGATATAATTAATGCTTCTGCTCCTTATGAGGTTTATTGGCATGAAACGTCTCGAACTTATCGCTTTAAAAGTGATCCTCTTATCAAATGAAAGATAAGTTTATTTTGATGCCTGTCAGTATCGAAGATATGGAGGGAATTGAAAATTTTGCAGCTTTAATTATTCGAAAAGATAATCCGAATGTTTTAGATATTGTTGCAGAATTTTCAAACACTGTGGCTATGTTTAGGGTAAAACCTAATAGTCATGACTAATTTCTTTTGATATTCTTGATGGGCTTAAAAGTCTTTACGACCCCTTCGGTTCCCCTTGTAGGGGACAGAAACCTTCCTTACCGTTAAGGAAGGCTCCACCTCTCATCTCGGTCTTCTCCCCTCAGGGAAGGAGAGGGAAACCGCCCTTAGTGCTATATTTGCCCCACCTGTCCCTCCCCTGCGGGAGGGTCCTTACCCTATACTCAAGCCCTAAATCCCTACCATAGGGATTAGGGATGTAACCGCCCTCCGGTGCTCAGAACCGCTACGCTCTAAGGTTGGCGGACCATCAAAGGTCTTCGCCATATTTTGCGGGATGGGACCGCCTGGGGGTAAAAGCTTTGTGTAAGCAGATTCATTAATCAATATAACTACACAATTATGTATACATTTTTAGATAACATGTTCAAGGTGCTCAAAGTGGCAGCTAATAATGAACAACAGAAAGATTTGGCGGCTTTGGCGATTTGTGGGAACAATTTGGAAGCTATTGATGTCCTGCAAAGACTCCATCAGTATTGCTTGAATATTGGCGACTTGCAACATGCTGAAGAAATTCAGCAAGAGATCATCAGATGCCAAAATGAGATTAGTAAAGAGGTTTTGGAAAAGGTATTGAGAAGCAGAAATAGTACAAAGCCATAAGTGTTCTTTTACCTTTGTATCTATTAAGCAACTTTGACTATCAGAATTCTGAGTGCAAAGGTAAAAGAACACTTACGATTTAAAATATAGAAAGCAGATTATTTTTTGAATCTGCAAGATATTGGTAAGGTTGGAATCAGAAAGTTGGTTGATTTTATCATGCTGCTTCGTAGAATCAGAAAGAGTTTGAAGGAAATTAGACCGGACTTGGTATATGTAACACCTAATGCCTGTGGCGATGCCTTCTATAAAGACTATATCGTTAAGGGAATTAAGGTGATTCTCTTGTTTGAATGTTTAGATAGTGATGTCATGAAGTATGTAATAATGTGTGAGTAAGACATAATATGAAACTGATATATTGCTATATAGCGCACTTTCGCAATATCGAAAACCAGGAAGTATCTCTTTCTAATGAATTCGAATGTCATTACCATGATTCTAAGCTGCTTATTGAAAAGCAGGAAAAGAATCCATTGATGGATTACATTTATGATAATGGGTTCATGAGTAATATAAAGATCATTGTCGGAAAAACTGGGTCTGGTAAAACCAATTTCCTGCAACTAATTGGTATGGACGAGTGGCGAAGAATAGAGTCTGATGCTAGTGATGCTTATCTGTTGTTGTATAAAATGCATGATGGAAATGCCTTTTTTGCTGAGGAAGTAGGTCTTGGTCATAAGAAACGTGCATATTATTTCACATATGATTTTGACAAGCATGTGGTTCTTTCCACTACTCCTGCAACTAAAGCGGATAAAGAGAATACGTATATAGTCAATGCCTTTGATAGATATGCTTTTGCAAACTGTCCTTACGAAGATGAAAGGCAGGAAGGGGTGTATTATACTGATACATTTATCCCAAGAATAATTGCTCAATATGGTAAGGCAAGTATTTCTATGGAATGTGATTTCTTAAAAGAGTACTTGAGTCATTTTGCAGAAGAAAGTATCAAAAGAAAGGCCTCTTTGGTTATTAAATGGAATAACTGGCAGAATAAAATCCATTCTGATTTGGATGAAAAACTGGTAAAAAAAGAGTATTGGACATATAAGGATAGAGCGAAAGAGCAAAAGGAAAAGAATCTTCGTAGCGGGCAATACGACAAGCCAGTACAGTTTGATAAGAAATCTACTCCCAAGAGTCGTTTTATACATGACTTGATGGTAGATTTTGCCATATATTTGCGTAAGTGGGCTGAACAGGTGGATTATGAGTTTCCTGAAAAATACTACAGATATGCCGGCATGGTATATAATTTGGGAGTTGAAGACCCTAGAGAATTGCCTGATGGAGAGAAAATAGGTATTTTGAAACGTATCGATTGGTTATGCCAATATATTGATTACCATACTGATGAAGAAACCAGTAATCGAGGACTTGTTTGGCAGATTGGTTCTGATATTAGAGATTTTTTCCATCTTTTAAGTAAGATGGATGACAAATACTTCACAGATACAGAGTTCTCTATACCTGTAATGGATATAGATATTAGTGAAAAATCTGTGATGGGCGAAGTGTTTGAACGGATGGAGCAATATCGACCAGACGAAATTGGTGTTTTTACAAAATGTCTGTTACCTTATCATTGGACTTATGTAAGTTCTGGTGAGTATCAATATGCTAAGATATGGGGCGTGTTGGAAGAATATGGAGTAAAAGTTAAAATATTGACGCAAGGACAAAAATATTCGGAAGCCATTCAGCCTAATCTCATTCTTTTGCTGGATGAACCTGAGAATTATATGCACCCGGAAATGTGCAGGACTTTCATTAGAAATCTAAATGTCTTGCTAAGTAAACGTGACCAAAATTCAGAATTGCAAGTTCTGATTAGTACTCATTCACCATTTATGCTATCTGATGTTATGGCATCCCAGGTTATCAAGATGAACTATGATGAGTATGGTAGGTGTATTATCTCAAAAAGTGAGAGACCTTATTATGCTGCCAATATTCATAGTATTATGGCAGATGGCTTCTTTTTGAAATATACCATCGGGGAACAGGCTCGTATTTTCTTGGAAGATAAGTTTGAACTGTTAAAATCATTGGTATCTAGGAAAAGTGAGCTTTCTTTATCAGAAAAAGAGGAACTTACGATGATTCGCCAATTGATTCCGAATATAGGTGATGCATTGATTCGTCATTGTTTCAGTATGTTGTTGGAAAAGTTGCAATAAGATGATAAGACTATTATTCCCGAATATAGAAGAATTGAAGCAGCTTCATTATGAAGCGGTAAAAAGTTATGTGGCTGATATCATGCGCAAGGAACAACGCAAGGACTTTTATCAGAATGTTATAGTTCTTCCTGGATTTGAAAGTTATGACAAGGAGTATGATTTTAGACATGACACTTTTGATTGGCTCAAACAATTTGTGCTGGCCGATTGCTCGACTCTTGCCAGTTGGGTGGCTAATTGCCCTAAGCTCCTGAAATTTGATTATATGAAGAAGGTGTATATAAACAGATTCTCAAATGGTATCTCGAAATATGTTGACCGGCAAGAAACCTATAATTCGTATGCTTTGTTTGAGAAGATGAATTTGAAGGTTTGTCCATATTGCGAGCATGAGTTTCTGGATGTAGTTGAAGTGATGCAGGGTACTCAGACGAAACGTACTATAGAGTTTGACCATTTCTATCCTAAAGGGAGTGATGAGTATCCAGCTTTGGCTATGTGTTTTTACAATTTGATACCAAGTTGTAAATCTTGTAATCAGCTAAAAATGACGAATCCGGTAGCTGCTAATCCTTATGAGGCTAATATAGAAAATCTTTCTTATTTCTATTCAAACCAACTGATTGGTGTGAATTATACTGCAGTATCAGAAACAGACTTCACAATCGGGCTTCATACAGAGGGTAATATGGTGGTTAATCAAGATACCCTAGGTTTAGAACAAAGATATCAAAGTCTGAATTCTACTGCTTGCCAATTGCTGAAGAACAAACAGAACTTCGATGATGATAAGTTGGCAGAGATGGAGCGTATGGGATTTGGAGCGGTAGAGGAACTAAAGCGTTCATTCTTTGGCAAACCCAGAAGCGAGGCTTTGGGTACAGAGCTGCATACAAAGATGAAAGAGGATTTAATTGGGTATTAAAGTATATAATGACCAGAATGGGTAAGGGATACCAGTTGGAAGATTTTCTCCCAGACTTCGCTATCTAGCATGAAGTAAGGAATAGCTTTCCTACTATCCTCTGCAAAATAGAAAAACAGATGTTTGATGCCTGGGGCTATGGCATACCTTGTGTGGTTACTCCTGTAGGTGGTCTGCCTGATGTTATTAAAGAAGGAAAGAACTGCCTCACTTTCCCATTTGATGATGTGGATGCGCTTACCATGCAGCTTCGAAAACTGATGGAATCTCCTGATCTTCTCAGGAATATGGCTGAATATTCTAAAAGCTTCGGAGAGAGGGTGTTCGCTCCTGTTATGGTGAATGAGAGCATTGAGAAATTATATGAGGAAATATTTAAAGCTTAATCTTGATTTTTAAGTATCAGATTTGAGACAAAGGTTATAGTTATGTCCGTTTCATCAACAGTTTTTGGTTATCATGTTCAATATCTCTATACGTTGTATAGAATGATAGAGTCTGCTGATTCTAAAGAAGTATTCGTGCCCGAAGGAAGAGAAGATTTAGACATATATTTGAATGACCAAATTATCGAAACCATACAGGTGAAGTGTTATTCTGGGACAATCGTGTATTCTGATCTGTTTTCCAAGGGTAAATCTACTTCTTTGTTTTCTCGTGGTAAGGATAGTTTAGATGAAAATTCAAATGTAAAAATATCATTCGTGGCGGTTGGACATGGCAATGATAAAGGAGTGATTTCTGATAGATTGACGAAGGTGTCCTCTCTTGTAAAGTCGCTCAAAAAAGAGGAAACTCTTCATTTGGATTATGCTTCTTCCAAGGAGCTTGCTGCAAAAATATTATGGCAGTCTAAATCGCAAGGAGAGTTGGAAAATTATGTTGAATCCGTTTTAAAAAATCGATTTCCATCTATTGATCCTTTAATAGTAAAGGATTATTTGGTTCAGTGGATTTGTTATCTTGTGATAAATAAAATGTCTGCTACTTATGATGATTTATGTTGTCAGGTAGGACAGATTATAGCGTTTTCTGTGCGTCAAAAGGAATTCTTTACTCAATTTGGACTAACAGTAATTCCACTTTTTCAGTCAGTTTGTCAGGAAGATGTTAATTCTGAAATATCTTATTATCAAGGTATATCTGCTAAGGAAATACATATTGCCAAAAATTATGATGTTGTCAGAGAAGAAAAGTTGCAACAACTCTATGAGAAGCTGAAAGACAATAATCTTGTTTTCATAACGGGTGTCTCAGGTTCTGGCAAAAGTAGTTTAGCATATCGTTATTTGAAGATTTGTGGTACTCCTTTACGATACGAGATTAAATATGTAAATCGAAATAACATATCGCAAATCATTGCCACCATCAAAGATATTTCGAAAGGCTTGAAGAGTGAAGCTTTTGTTTATTTAGATGTGCTGCCATACGATACTTCATGGATTCAAGTGGTAAATGAAATAGAGGATACTCCTTTTGTTAAATGCTTAGTAACAATCCGGCAGGATGATTGGAATAGGTGTAAAAACAAGGTTAATGAGAAACTTCATTATTCTACTCTTGCCTTAGATTTAACCGAATCTGAGGCAAAGGATATCTTTGATCATCTATGCGATAGAGGATTGTGCCATATTGATATATTTGAAGAGGCTTGGAATGAATCCGGACATCCTCAAACATTGCTTGAATATGTGTATTTCTTGACACATGGTGTTCCTCTAAGGGCAAGAATCTCTGAACAGATAGGAAGACTTGATCATGTAAATGCCTCCTTTCTTCAGTATATATCTGTCTCGAATGTCTTGCAGGGAAATATCTCTGTGAATGCCATTCGGAACTTGTGTCATCTTTCTCCAATGGACCTGTCTCGATGTATAGACCAAATGAAAGGTGAATTCTTTGAGTACAATGGTGAAGGATTTTCTGATGTTCACCCCATTAGGACTCATATCATAATTGAAGAGATATTTAGGAATTATAGAAATGGTTTAGAAGAAATTGGTATGGAATTATTCGAGCATATTAATGAAAACACAAGTCCTCTGTTTCTTATGACCCTTATAGATGAAGGAAAATATACGCCTGATTCTCTTTTACGTGAATTGGAGGGTAAGAAGATAAACTCTATGCAAGCGTATATTGTGGCAAGAACATTGGTGTGGTGTGGAGTTAAACATTATATTGATAATAATCAAGCAGCGTTTGATTGGTTAAGGCAAACTGCGCCTCTTTGTTGGCAATACTTAGTGCCTGTTAACTTTACGGAAACCGAACTTGAGGAATCTGTTGATAAATTGTTTGGAAGCCATATAGGTATTACTATGGATGATGTAAGAAAAAGATTTTCTTTGCAGACTGAGGTCTATTTCTATTTATGTAAATGGCTTGATAGTTCTATCTCTTTGGAAAAGCCTAAAGAGTGGCGTGACTATTTTTGGTTAGCAAAATTCTTAACGATATGTAATTTGCAGCTTTCTTATAAGCCAGAATTTGCTGATTTTAAGATGGATGCTAAGGTTCCTAATAATTTAGAAGAGATGGCAGATGTTCTTCTTGGTCTAAAACTGGCTGGTTATGATTCTGCCACATTTAATCAACTGGAAGAAAACTTCGTTAAACAATTTCGCATCCAAAATAATATCTTGGAGTTTGATATTTGTGAAAATGAGGTTAAATGTCTTACTTTCTTAGACTATTTTACTGCAGGGAAACAATTTGAAAATGGAGATAGGGATGGGGATATAATGCATCGCATTAATCTGCATCATATTGATTTGCTGAGAAAAGCATTTCCAAATGCAGATGTATATCATTCAGAGATCATAAAAGATGTGATTTTTGAAGATTTAGATTTGACTTTTGAAAAGCATATAAGTAGAGAAATGTTACCGCTTGACGATATGCAAGAGCCGCGCACAATGATGGTGCATTTGTATGAAAAAAGCTATGTCCTTCCTTCCAGAAAAGCTTATTGTGATCAATTGATAACTTTGCGTAAGCTATTTGTTGATGTAATAAAAGAATATTGGCAAGGTATTGATGACATTCATCGAGTAGGAAAGGCGTACAATGCCAAAATGGATCAAGTTTCTTATGATGTGTGTGATAAGATTTTAAATACTCACATAGAGTTGCCTGCAACTGAAATAAATAGATTCGGATTAGGTTATGAAATTAACAAAAAGGAGAATGAAGATCAAAGTGCAAAAGATAATTTGAAGAAATTAAACTCCTTGTATTCTCATTATTCTACTGATTTGACAATCTTCTTCAGACAGTGTTACCAGCCTTCAGGTGGCTTTATCAATGATGTTCAAAGAATGACGATGATATTGCTGGATGCACAGGATAAGTTGAAAAAATTGCAAAGCTTATTTCATCAGGTTTTTGATGGTTATGTTGATGTCGTTGAGATCAAGCAACTTGATGAGAGAGAAAAACAGCAGATGACGTGCCTTATTGCAGTTTATAATTGGTTAGCTCAAAACCAGCCTTATATGTCTTGCAGGCAGTTATTAAAGCAGATAAAACCAAAGAAACTGACGGCTACTCAAACATCTGAAGTCAACAATGAGGTTATAGATAATCCGTCTCAAACTATAGTTGACTCTATTGAAGATTTGGAAAATCTTCGGAATATGCAATTGAGAGATATTTATAATAGATGCTCTCATCTTGATGACTTATCTATCCAAATCGTTGATAAGTATATAAAACGCTATGATGATACTATAGAGGGTAGGAGAAATTGTGTTTTATAGTTAACTGTATTTTGCTGCTATCGTCAAAATAGATAACGATAGGTTGGCAAGAAAAATAAAGTCCTTACTTAACTCTCTGCTATTGAAGAGAATGAAGCAGTTGGAAAACAATCAAAAGACAATATGAGGTTATCTTGTGATCCCAACAGTGGAGTTTAATATTATCTTCCAATTGACTCATATCTACTCGCATCTGATGAATGAGGGGATTGGGTTAAGGCAACTGGTGGATTATTACTATGTTCTTTGTGACTTTTATAAAGTCTATCAAAATTTTTCGAAAACCCACCCATCCTCCCTTACCCTTAAGGGAGGCTCCACCGCTTTCCCCAAGCCCCTTTTCAATGGTCTTTACACCCCCTTCGGTTCCCCCGTTAGCGGGGGACAGAAACCTCAGGGAAGAAGAGGAAAACCGCCCTACAGTGCTGAATTTTCTACCTCTCCGTCTCTCCTGCAAGGAGAGCTCCACCTCTAACCAAGCCTTCCTCCTCAGAAGGAAGGATGTAACCGCCCTACTCGGTGCTCGGAACCGCTGCGCTCTAAGGTTGGCGGACCATCAAAGGTCTTCGCCATGGTTTTGCGGGATGGGACCGCCTGGCTGTTGCGGTGGGAGATCTAATGCTGCATCAAAGCCCTCGCCATGTTGTGCGGGATGGACCGTCTGGGAATAGCAGTCTATAGTTTACAGTTAATAGTTATAGTTTACGATTGATTTCGTGGTTATTTGCTGATAACTTACAGATTTCTTGTTAATTGCTTGGTGGTTTCGAGAAAAAAGCGTAACTTTGGCGGCAAGTTATATAAATTAAATAAATAGGAGATAGGATTATGGCATTAGCAATTAGTGGTATCCCAATGCTGACAGGTGACGAGGCTTTAGCTTTCAGAGAAAAAGCTGAAGAAACATTGAAGAAGCGTGGTAGCATAGATTTCTCAAAGCAGCGTGCTGAGATGAAGGCTATTCTGGCAAAAGCAAAATTTTAAGTTAGTATTATGGGATTTTTAGCAGATAAAACGGTGTTTTCACCATTGACAAAAGAAATATTGGAAGAATCTATTTCATTTTCATGTGGCAATGAAGACTTGGATGGATTCTTCCATAATGATGCTGTGTCTTATGCCGACAACTTGTTCGGTAAATCTTACTGCTATTATCTTGAGGAATCCAAGGCTGATATCGTATGTGCCTTTACGGTCTCAAATGCCAGTATTTTCACAAAATACTTGCCTAATGCGAGAAAGAAAAAGGTTGGAAAGCATGTTCCTCATATAAAACAGGATTTGATATATCCTGCTGTACTTATAGGAAGATTGGGAATTTCAACAAAATTTCAGCATCTTCATATCGGGACAGAAGTAATGGACTTTATTAAGTCCTGGTTTGTTGAGCCATATAATAAAACGGGATGTCGTTATTTGGTAGTTGATGCCTATAATGAAGACGTGCCTGTAGCATTTTATAAGAAGAATGGTTTTGATTTTATGTTCAGCACAGAAGAGCAGGAAAAATCATATAGAGGTATTGTTTCTGATAAGCCATTAAAGACTCGTCTAATGTACTTTGATTTGATACTTATCAAGTAGGTTAAAAAGCAATGTAAAATACACCGAAAAGTGTAACTGCTTGCAATATGCTTGGTATGCTGTATTGGTGATATATCCAGGAATAAAATATGAGAAATGAGGGTAAGCAGTCAATTTAGGTATTGCCTTGGATATAAGGTTCCTTACCGTTAAAGAAGGAGTCTTTCGAATCCCTCCGTCTCCCTTTAGATAAGATTAGCTGCACTCGGCAATTTGAAAGCAAACTTTCATTGCGCTCATTTGCAAAATCTTTAGCCAAAGGGAGTTTTTTCGAAAACCTACCCGTCCTTCCTTACCCTTAAGGAAGGCTCCACCTCTCATCTCGGTCTTCTCCCCTCAGGGAAGAAGAGGAAAACCGCCCTACTCGGTGCTCAGAACCGCTACGCTCTGAGGTTGGCGGACCAAAGCGGTCTTCGCCATGTTGTGCGGGATGGGACCGCCTTACTATAGCTTGCTGAGGTAGGGAACAGCTGTTTATAGTTTACAGTTAATAGTTTATAGTTTACGGTTAATTTCGTGGTTATTTGCTGATAACTTGCAGATTTCTTGTTAATTGCTTGGTGGTTTCGAGAAAAAAGTGTAACTTTGGCGGCAAAGTTGAACGTTTAATTGAAATAGAATGGAACAGACTGTATTTAACCCTGCTCAGATGAAGATTCTTCAAATGATGTCTTATATCAAGACTCCACAGGAATTAGATAATCTTGAAAATGTTCTCTCTCAATACTTTGCAAAGAAGGTTGATGAGGGGATTGATGAGTTGTGCGATAATGGAAGTATAACTCTTGATACCATAGAGAGCTGGGGTAATGAACATTTACGTACTTCTGGCAAATGAGAAAGATAGTTCTTGATACTAATTGCTTATTGATGAGCCTTCCAAGGATAAGCCCTTATCGTAAGATTTGGGATGATTTCTTGATAGGTAAATTGACCTTGTGCGTTACAAATGAAATTATTGAGGAGTATTTAGAAATCATTGAGCAGAAGACTAATGCAAATATTGCCAGTAATGTTGTGTCTGTGATTCTAAGTCAAAAGAATGTGGAATTCGTAACACCCTATTATAAGTTGCATCTCATTCAAGCTGATGAGGATGACAACAAATTTGTAGATTGTGCTTTTTCTGCTGGTGCAAGTTGTATAGTGAGTAATGATGCTCACTTTAAAATTCTCAATGAGATTGAATTTCCTCGCATTTTTGTTGTAAATATAAAAGATTTCGTGGAGTTATTATTGCGGAATCAAGGAAATAATCATCTTAATTAATAGTTTAAGATGTCGTAACTATTGATTATTGCAAGTAGCAGAAGGAACTCATCTCGGTCTTCTTCAAGTCTTTACGACCCCTTTCGCTGTAGGATGAATATAAAAAGAATATAAAAGGAAAAAGCGTGCAAGCCACATCATAGTCGCCTGCACGCTTTTTTTGTCATCTAAATTTCTGATGATTTCCAGTCGAACACGATGGTGTTGTCTTCTTTGATATTGAAGCTCATACCTACCTTGATAATTTCCTTGCCGCTCATGGCAAAGGCCTCGGCATAATGCTTGCTTTCTATCTGCTCAAGAGCCTCCTGGGCAGTCTTTCCAAACATCAGCTCCATTACATAGATAGTATCGTCCGTCTCCATGGTTATATCAATTCTCCCCTTTGACGTATGTTGCTCCACTATAATCCTGAAATTCGTGAGCAAGGCAAAGATGATATACATCGTTTGCTGGTAATGCCCTTCGTAATGGGTGTTGTTGCAATAAGGCACAGTCTCCCAAAACGATTTCAGCAACTGTAATGCTTCGTCTATCTTGCGCTGTTTAATAAGCACCGACATCTTGGCGATGGTGGTATTGCACATTGCAGTCTTTGAGGTCAGATAATGAGGCAACAAACTTCTGTACAATCCAACTCTTATTTCCTTGTTAGGAATGGCTAGGGTATAGAGCTCCGTTTCTTCATCATAATCCTTGATGGTGATGTAGCCACTCTGATAGAGCAGCGGCATGATGGTGGTCATGGTTTCCGTGGCAGCATCAAAGTCATCCTTTCCGGCTTCCATACTCTCGCCCAGGTTCGCTGGCAGAAAGTTGAAATTGCGCATCATATTGATCAGATAAGTAGGAGTGCCTGATCCAAACCAGTAGGAATCAATCTTCTGCTTGGCAAAGCAGGTTAATAAGCTGAACGGATTATAAACGTCAGGAGAAGGCCATGTAAAATGATAGCCGTCATAATTATCCTTTAACTTAGCTAACGTCTGCTCATACGATAAGTTTAATTTTTCAGCAAGTGCCTCTATGTCATCCCGCATTCCGTTCACCAGTTCATCTTCCGTAATTCCGCAAATTCCGGCATACGGCTCGTCCATACTGATATTGGTGATGTTGTTCAATTCGCTGAAGATGCTGAGCTGAGAGAATTTGGTGATGCCTGTGAGGAATACGAAGCGGAGCAATTTCTCGCATCCTTTTAGCGGACTGTAGAAATTGCGCATGGCGTTGCGAAGTTCTTCCAGTTTTTCATCCTCGTGCACCACATCAAGCAAAGGGGCATCATATTCGTCAATCAGTATTACCACTTGCTTGCCCGTTTCCCTATAGGCAGTCTGGATAAGTGAGATGAGGCGGTCGTTGGCATCAACAGCCGGATTCGTAATGCCCCATTTCTGCTCTTGTTCTGCAAGTCGCTGGTCGAAATATCTTTCCAGCTGGGCTATCTCCATGTGCTTACCCATGCTCATATCGAAATGCAGCACCGGATAGCTTATCCAATCCTTTTCTAGCTTTTCGATGGCGAGTCCTTTGAAAAGCTCCTTCTTTCCTTCAAAATAGCTCTTCATGGTAGTCAGCAACAGCGACTTTCCGAAACGGCGTGGACGGCTCAGGAAGAAATAAGTACCATCAGTATGTGCCATACGATATACATATTCCGTCTTGTCAATGTAGAACTTATCTTCCACTCTGATTCGTTCGAAAGTTTGTAATCCTATCGGATATAGTTTTCTTGCCATAATTGCTCGCCTTTCTTTTAAGTGATATTCTCTTTGTTGGCAAAGATACGAATAAATGGTGAAACCACCAAATTAAAAACATCTTTTCTTCATTTATGCCCCTTATCTCATTTCCTTATACCTTTTATTTCTTTTCTCCCTTCTCTTATTTCTTTTCTCTCCTCCTTTTATTTCTTTTCAGGCTTCCTCTTATCTCCTTTCTTCCTTCTTGCTGTATTAATAATGGGTTAATCTCGGGAAAAGTCTTGGTTGATTATAGGATAAAATGTTCTTTAAC
>NZ_QSAV01000061.1:0-16917 GCF_003465495.1 Segatella copri
AGAACTTTTACGATAAAGGGCAAGGTATAAACGCGGAGCCGTTTACCAAGAAACAGTCTTTTATGTCTTTTTAAGAGTGAGTTTGGCAAACATCTGAAAATTCAAATTATCGCTTAAAGCATTGATACTTAGAATATTTACTTTTATTTGCTTTCTTGTCTTTTCAAACGCATTTTGTAGGACTAAGATATTCTTTACATCTTTGCTTTCACAGTTTTTTTTAAACAGCTATCTATCAACAAGTTTAGGGTGAAGGCAGTTTATAAGCAGAGAATACGATAGTACTCATAGGAGGAGCTGATATTTCCAACAGGAGCAAAAGATACTATCTAGCATAGGCTGACTCGGGTCATCCATATAGATGACTCGGGTCAGCTATATGAATGACTCTAGTCAGCTATATAGATTGCTTGAGTCAACCGATACGAGAAGAGTATTCTCCGTCCTTCTTTACCTGCCAGCTACTCCCACTCATCATTATCAATCATCCTCCTCCACGTAACAACTATTTTCTCTCTTCATCATTCTCCTTTCACCCTCAAACCACTATGCCACAAAGAGTTAACATGTGCGTGAAAGCAAAAAATCATCAAACGCTTATTTTTAAAAAAAGATATTAGACCGCTTTTAGCATTCTTTTATTATTAAAATTTGGTGATTAGAAAGAAAACTCGTATTTTTGCAGCATATATATTTATATTGATAGATATGGAGAAGAAACAAATCATAGAAGCAATGCACAATAGATTGCATGAGATTGATCCTCATGCAAAAGCCATCTTGTTTGGTTCCCGCGCTAGAGGTACTGAACATGAAGGAAGTGATTGGGATGTATTGATTCTTCTAGACAAACCAAAAGTTACGCTTCAAGATTACGATAAGTATTCTTATCCACTAAGAGAATTAGGCTGGGATATTGATGAAATCATCAACCCTATACTTTTCTCCAAAAAAGAATGGGAGGAGAACCATTATACCTTATTCAATCATAACGTAAATAAGGAAGGAATTGCAATATGATAAAGGGAGTTACAAATTTTACTGCACAACAGCTGGATTACAAGCGCACAACACGTGTTGTGCAAGCGCATAACAGCTGATATGCAAGCGCACAACAGCTGTTGTGCGACTGACGGAAGTGACTTTCCCGGCAACATATACTTACTGTTCCAACAACTTATCCTACTTCTTCCGACAACCTATAAAGGCTTCTTACGATGCTTATTCCTATTGATAAGCAGTTCTAACCCACATCAATAGCACCGCTCATTCGTATCAATCAAACCGCTCATCCATATTAGTGCCATTTTTATTTGGTAGTTTAAGAATAAAAGATTACCTTTGTATCGCTAAACAGAAAGAAGAATACGATGGCTATTAAATATGAAATCCATTATCTTCCCAATGCAGGAGGAAATGAAGAGACTCGCCGATTCGCCCATATCTTTGAGCAAACAGCTATGACTGACAAGGAGATGATCAGCCGAATCGCCAGACATAGCTGTCTGGGAGAAGGAGAAGTTTCGTCCGTACTCATGAAACTGCGTGATATCATAGAAGAAGACCTGCAGGATGGAAAACGTATCAACATTCCGGAAATAGGTTATCTCTCGCTCTCGGTAGATCTGGATATGGATGAACTGAAACCAGACAATAAAGTGAGAGCTGAATATGTAAGCGTAAGAGGCATCAAGTTTCGCCCCAATGCAGATCTGTTGAAACAGGTGAAATATAATACCCATTTCGAGAAATCACAATATACTTCCCGCTCCTACCCTTTCTCTGAAGATGCATTGAAGGAGAAAATAAGAGAGTATCTGAAGCATAACCGTTCCATTAACAGAAAAGTACTGGAAGCGGAATTTCATATCCGTAAACAGACAGCACTCAACTGGCTGAAGAAACTGGAAAAATCCGGATTTCTGATAAAAGAAGGTTCCCGAAATGCGCCGGTTTATTTCCTGGCTGAAGAATAGGAGCCTATCGGATGATAGGTCTCATCATGATAGAACTCTCTAGATGACTGCAAGCCATAGCCTCCGCGACCATCTAGGCTTCATTACATTAAATCTATCCCCTAAAGATAAAGTAATATGCCAAATAAAGAAGAAAAGAGAATAACAGAGCAGAGCTCGCTCTACGAACATCTGGAAAAGATGAGCGTGGATGAACTCACCGCTCATATCAATGCAGAAAACAAGAAGGTGGCTGTGGCAATAGAACAAGCATTGCCTGCCATTAACCAACTGATTTCCGCCATCGAAGGGCAGCTGAAGAAGGGCGGAAGACTCTTCTATGCCGGTTGCGGAACGGGCGGAAGACTGGCTACGCTCGATACCATCGAAGTGCAGAACACCTATGGCATTGACGGTTCGCAGATACAAGCCATCTTCCCCGGAGGCATCGGCTGCCTTACACAAACCAGAGAATCCAGAGAAGATGACCTGGAGAATGGCTGGCACCAGCTCTGCGATAAACATATCTCAAAGCATGATTTCGTGCTGGGTTTCTCTGCCAGCGGAACAACCCCCTTCGTGCTTTCCATCTTGCAGCATTGCAAGGAGGCAGGTATTCCTACGGGTTGCATCGTCAACAATCCCCACGCTCCCATCGCCCAAGCAGCCGATTATCCCGTAGAAGTAATCACGGGACCGGAATTTGTAACGGGAAGTACCCGCATGAAAGCCGGTTCATCGCAGAAGATGATTCTGGATATGATCAGCACTTCCCTTCAGATAAGACAAGGACGGGTGGAAGGCAACAAGATGGTGAACGCCAAGCTTATCAATCATAAACTCATCGACCGTGCCTGCCGCATCTTCATGGAACGCAATCCGCAATATACGGATTATGAGGAAGTGAAGCTGCTGATTCTGAAAGCTGGAAGCGTGAAGAAGGCGGAAGACTTGCTGAAGAGTAAAAGCGATTTAGATGTTTAGATAGAGTTAGACAAAACTTCACCTTATATAAAAATCAAGACTTCACCTTATATAATAGGACTATATGGCAAAGAAAGCAATTGTAATGGGTGCCACATCGGGCATCGGAATGGAAGTGGCAAAACTGCTTGCTGCAAAAGGATGGCAGGTCGGAATTGCCGGAAGAAGAATTGAAAGATTGCAGGCTCTGATTTCGCAGAGCGGCATTACCTGCTACCAGCAAATAGACGTGACTTCTCCCAATGCTCCTGCCCAACTTCTCGAACTCATCGAAAAATTGGGAGGCATGGACTTGTATTTCCATAGTTCCGGCATTGGCTGGCAGAATAATACGCTGGATATAGAAAAGGAGTTGAAGACCCTGGAAACCAACGGCTTGGGATTCACAAGAATGGTGGATACGGCATTCAACTGGTTTGCTACTCATCATCATTGCAACCCCAAAGCCCGCATTGCCTGCATCACTTCCATCGCCGGAACCAAAGGTCTCGGTGCTGCCCCTGCCTACTCTGCCACCAAGCGATTCCAGAACCATTATCTGGAATGCCTGTCGCAGCAGGCACGGATGCGCCATCTCCCCATCGCCATTACAGATATCCGACCAGGTTTCGTAAAGACCGACCTCATCGCAGGCAGCAGCTATCCGCTACAGCTCAAACCGGAAGATGTGGCGAAACATATCGTGAATGCTATCGAAAACGGAGAGGAAGTTAAGGTTATAGACTGGAGATATGATATCCTCGTCTTCCTCTGGCGACTCATTCCTAGATGGTTATGGACGAGATTGAAGATTACAACATAACAACTTTATTCCTTTCTGATGACAATCGTCTTGAACCAGTCTTTCAATACTCCCGCATATTGATCCTGCGAATCAGACAGCAGGATGACAACCTGGGAACCATCTTCCAGCTTGGGACCAAGACACATACCTTCGTAATTGGCAAAGGAACGCTTGGAAAGAGACAAGCCGGTTTTCCATTCCGCGAGCAATCTCTTCTTCAAGAAAGGAGTATCTGATGAAAACTTCTCTTTCATAGAAAACTCCTCAGAATTCAAAGGATTAATCTGATAGAGTTTACACTTGCAGAAAGCCCCAAGCTTGATCTTCGGGATAAAGACCTCACGCTCCAGAACCAGAAGCTGACCATCGGGCAAGGCGCAAAGCTCACTCACCCCTATCACATAGATATCTGCTTTCTTATGGGTAGAAGGTTGATCCATCTGATAGGCATAGATCGTCATATAACGAGAGTCTTTCTTGCTACTCTCGTGCTCACTACAGTCTTCCTTGCCATTATTTTCCTTGTTACGATTTTCCTTTATCTTTCCCCAATCATACCTCATCAAACGAAGCTGGTTGGCCAATCCGTTTTGAGGAGTAGCAGGCTGTCCGTCTTTGCGGAGCGTGCTCTCAGGAATCGTCCAGAGATACTGACGGACGGAATCAAAAGCCAGAGACTCAAAATTATAATTTGGATAAAAATCAGAAGAAGGCCATCTGCTCTCCCAAAGGTTCTGCGGATAGCTAATCTTGGGAACATTAGCCGAAGTAGGCAGAACAGGATACTCCTTTAAACGGCAATATCCTTCGCTTGTTATCACCAAGGTAGAATCAGAAGCCTTCACGATGGCTTCGTGGTCAAAGCCTTTCTCCTGCCCCTGCCAAAACTTTCCGTCGTTCAGCGTTCCATCTGTTCTCTCGGTAAACCCAAGGTTCTCAACCTGTTCCAATTCGCCGGTCTTGGGATTCACCTGAATCCGGAAGTTGAAGTACAGGGCACTATCCGACTTGTCGCTTACCACCGCATAGATATCATCATGCAGATGAGCAATGCCACTATAGTTGCCCGCAGCCACGGTTTTCGGAAAAGCTTTCTGAGGATTCTCTCTCACTACTGTCCAATCCTGTGCTCCAGCCAACAGACTGAATGCCAGGAAGATGGTCAGGATATTACAGCGCAGCATAAGTCAGAACAAACTCCATGGTTAACTCGAAATCTACATGCGCCATCTTTCCGCTCTTGAGATTCTCCACATCACACGACCAATCTGCCATCGTATCAAACGGCTTCACCCGCATATCCTCAAACATTAGATTTTCTTCAGAGAATAACTTGAAGACCGTTTCCTTGGCACACCAATGCACCAGTTTGGCATCCAGATCTTCCGCCTTCTCATCCTTGCGCAGGAATTTGGATGCGATGCGCTCTACCCTATCACTGAAGTATTCGATATCCACCGCCACTTCCTGATTTTTGGAAAGGATAAGCGCAGCATAACCCTTGGTATGCGAAACGCTGATATGATAACCACGGAACAATGGCTTGCCAGCCTCGTTGTGGGTAATGTCACCTGCATGAGAAAGCAAGCCCTTGGAAGCCCCATTCGTCTTGAGCATCTCATACATTAATGCACGAATGGCAAGAAACTCCAGTTTCCTGCCATCGTTCTTATATTTCTCTTCCAACTGAGAGCGGTAAGCCTGCAGATGAGGATACTGCTCGAACAACTGTTCTACAGTTTCATCCATCTGCCATAAACCAAGACTCACTCCCGGATAAACTTCTCGTATATTGACAACTGCCATATTTTTTATATTCTGATATTGATGAATACTGATGATTACTTAGAAGAATCCTCCACGTTATCTTTCAAAGGATGTACCGTCACCTTAATCTTGCTGATGCGACGCTCCTCTATCTGCATAACCTCGAAAGTATAGTTCTTATAATCTATCTTCTCGTGCATACTTGGGAAATCGCCTTTGATTTCCAAGAGCAGACCAGCCAGAGAATCAGCATCACCCTCAACCTCCTCGAACTCTTCGTCATCTACATTCAGGATTTTACAGAAATCAGAAAGAAGCGTTTTACCTTCAAAAACAAAGGTGTTGTAATTTAATTTCGAGTAGAACTTCTCCTCCTCATCGTATTCATCATTGATCTCACCTACAATTTCCTCCAGAATATCTTCGAGAGTAACAATACCCGATGTTCCTCCGAACTCATCTACCACAATGGCGATATGAACCTTGTTGTCCTGGAAATCGCGAAGCAGATCATCTATCTTCTTGGTTTCAGGAACAAAGTAAGGAGGACGAATCAGGCTCTGCCAACGGAAGTTGGAAGACTTCGTAAGATGAGGCAATAAGTCCTTGATATACAGTACGCCACGAATATTATCTGTATTATCCTGATAAACAGGAATACGACTGTAATTATTCTCTTCAATGCACTTTAATACTTCTGGATAAGAACTACGGATATCCAGGTCAACAATATTCTGTCGGCTGGTCATCACCTCCTTGGCTGTTTCATCGCCAAAGCGGATGATACCCTTCAGCATGCTCTGCTCGTCCTTGATATCATTCTTATCTGTCAGTTCCAGAGCTTGTTCCAAGTCATCAACACTCAGCACATGATTTTCCTTCTGTATAATCTTTTCTGCAAGAATTCCACTTTTCAACAAGATCGTTTCTAAAGGCCAAAACAACTTTCTGGCAAACAGAATTCCCCCTACGCACCGGCGACAGAACTTCAGAGGATCCTGGCGGGCATACACTTTCGGCATAATCTCACCAAAAAGCAAAAGCAAGAAAGTAAGAATAACCGTAATAATCAGGAACTGAAGCCAATAAGCTTTAGGACCAAACTCTACGATTCCTGCGAATACATAATTAAGGAGCATAATGATTGTGACATTCACAAAATTATTGGTTATCAAAATGGTAGCCAACGTACGTTCAGAATCATCACGCAACATCTGTATTTTCTTATCGGCATCAGTCTTTTCATCCTCAAGTTCCGCAACATCAGTTGGTGATAAACTGAAAAAAGCAATTTCGGAACCACTGGCAAAAGCAGACATGCCTAACAATATAGCTGCAAGTACAGCAGCTACAATAACCCCGGCGGAAGGCTGCATCAGCATCACATCACCGAAGGCATCAGTTATGGTGGATATATCCAATTTCTGAGCTAAAAATTAATAATTATTGTTCTTTAGTAGCAGGGCGAGTACTCAACATCTCCATATTATCTACATAGATTTCTGTAATATATTGTCTTCTACCCTGCTTGTCATCATAGGAGCGGTAGCGGATTCTTCCTTCCACATAAAGGCGGTCACCCTTATGCACATACTTCTCTACTACCTTTGCAAGCCCACGATAAAAAACAAGATTGTGCCAATCTGTATGGTCTGGCACTTGGGTACCATTAGGCAAAGTATATCCTTTCTCTGTAGTTGCGAGAGAGACCTGAGCTACTGCCTGATCTGCTTCGAAATAATGAATGTCAGGATCTTTACCTACATTACCAATTAGCATAACCTTGTTCATGACACGAATCTTTTAAATTTCTGAATATTTTATTTCCACATTCCCAGATAGCGGAAATGGAAATTCTTACCTTTTGCAGATGGGAACTGGCTGCGTGAATCTACACAATCGCGCAGATAATCTACGATGCGATTGTAACAATCCAAACCTGATTCAGCTTTAACATCCGCTACGAAATGAGTATCACGGTACTCAAACTTTCCTGTAGCCGGTACCATCACAACACGCTTGAAATCAAGTGATCCTTCATACCAGCCTGGAGCCTCTTGAGCCAAACTGGCAACAACAGGATTCTCCATTCTCTCTGCAGGAGTAGGAGTACGCAATGCTTTCTTATCCTTAAAATCCTGCATAGTTTGCGCCGTAGTCTTTATCACAATAAAATAAACACGTGGGCGTACCTTATATCTTTTTGGATACGTCAAATCGCTAGCGGCATACTCACGAACATCTGCCTCTAGCTCCGCATCCATCTCAATCTCAGGAATACTCTTTAAAAAATCAATAGCATCATCAACACTAGTAACTAATGTCTCCTGATCAAAATATCTTAAATATAAATTCATAAATGGGTATGTTTCTCGAGTTCAAAAAAAAGAGCGGAAAACGGGACTCGGACCCGCGACCCCAACCTTGGCAAGGTTGTGCTCTACCAACTGAGCTATTTCCGCTTATAAAAACAACAATAAATGTGAAGAGGAGGAGACTCGAACTCCCACGACACAATTGTCACTACCCCCTCAAAGTAGCGCGTCTACCAATTCCGCCACCTCTCCAACACTAAGCTAATTTAAACATTGTGCCCAAGACAGGACTCGAACCTGCACGTTGTGAAACACACGCACCTGAAACGTGCGCGTCTACCAATTCCGCCACTTGGGCCCTAAACTTAAACCTATCTTGGTTTATTATAAAAAATAATCGAGCGGAAAACGGGACTCGGACCCGCGACCCCAACCTTGGCAAGGTTGTGCTCTACCAACTGAGCTATTTCCGCATGTAAGACAACAATACCAGTGAAGAGGAGGAGACTCGAACTCCCACGACACAATTGTCACTACCCCCTCAAAGTAGCGCGTCTACCAATTCCGCCACCTCTCCAAGTATATTGCCATCAATTATCTAACCAAGATAAAGCTTGATGTTGTTTCCAAAAAATGAGCGGAAAACGGGACTCGGACCCGCGACCCCAATCTTGGCAAGGTTGTGCTCTACCAACTGAGCTATTTCCGCAGTTTTCCTATTACTTAGGAGCATTCCTCTGAATGCGAGTGCAAAGGTACTACTTTTTTCTGAATTACCAAACTTTTCTTCGATTTTTTTGAAAAAAAATGTGCATTTTGCCCTTTTTAGTGAGCAAAACACACATTTTAAGCCTTATTTTGCCGATTTTTAAACTCATCCGGCAGAAAAATCGGGAAAAATGAAAATTATACTAATCCATCCTACTGCGATAATCTTCGTAACTGAAATCTCTTAGAATTTCCAATTTTCCATCTAAATGTACGATTCCTATTGATGGATGAGTGATTCCATTAAAGGTATTTGTCTTTACCGTAGTGTAATGCAGCATATCTTCGAAAATAACATTCTCGCCTATTTGCAATTCATGGTCAAATTTCCAGAAGCCCATAAAATCTCCACTCAGACAACTGTTGCCACCTATTCTATATATATGTGCGCCCTCAGGAGCCTTCGTCGGATCATCAACCTCCAGGGTTTCTGCATTTCTGACAGCTGGCATATACGGCATCTCCAGACAGTCGGGCATATGACAGGTAAAACTGGCATTTATGATAGCTGTCCTGATACCTTTATCTTCAACCACATCTACTACTTGAGTTACAAGCGGCCCGGTCTGCCACCCAAAGGCACTACCAGGTTCCATGATAATTTTAAGATGAGGATAACGCTGATGAAATCCCTTTATTATATTAATAAGGTGTTCCACATCATAATCCTTCCTGGTCATCAGATGACCTCCACCGAAATTGATCCATTTCAGCTGCGGAAACCAAGGAGAGAATTTCTCTTCGATATGAGCTAACGTACGTTCAAAGACATCCGCCCCACTCTCGCAGTGACAATGACAATGGAATCCTTCTATATCTGAAGGCAAAGTTTGAGGCAATTTATCTGCCGATACACCGAATCGGGTTCCAGGTGCACACGGATTATACAGCAATGTTCCGACTTCAGAATATTCCGGATTTACTCTCAATCCCAGTCTGATGTCAGAATTTGCCCTACGAGCCCGTTCATGATATCGCTCATATTGCGTAAGCGAGTTGAAAGTAAGATGACTTGAGCATTGAGCTATCTCATCAATCTCATAATCGGTATAAGCCGGCGAAAAAGTATGCGCCTTACTGCCAAATTCATGATACGCCAGCTTTGCCTCGCTAAGAGAGCTGGCCGTGGTCGAAGAAATATACTCTCTGAAAATCGGAAATGTCTTCCAAAGAGCATAAGCCTTAAAAGCTAGAATAATTTCCATATCGGCACGCTCAGCCACACTTCTGATGAACGACAGATTGTGTCGCAAACGTTCTTCCTCTAAAACGTAAATTGGTCGATGAATCTCATTAAAATTCGCTAAATTTACTTGCATAACTTGATAAATATTAATTTTATGGTGCAAAGATAGCTTTTTATCCTGAATATAATTGCTAGTTTGCGTTTTTTTTAATACTTTTGCATCATAAAAATCATTTTGACGATGAAATTAGCAATAATGACCAAGTCCACATTCTTTGTGGAAGAAGATAAAATACTATCCTCGCTGTTCGACGAGGGCATGGACAACCTGCATCTTTTCAAGCCAGGTTCGTCACCAATGTATGCTGAGCGACTGCTCACGTTACTGCCTGAAGACTATCTTCGCAAGATTACTGTTCATGATCATTATTACCTCAAACAGGAGTATGATTTAGCAGGAATCCATATAGACGATCCGCTAGCACCGGTACCGGATGGATACAAAGGCAAGTTCAGTCGCACCTGCACAGATCTCTCGATGCTGAAAGAGATGAAGAAGAAATCAAACTATGTGTTTCTGAAAAACATCTTCGACTGTATTGAGTTTAAAGATGAAAAGTCTTCCTTCAATCTGCTGCAGCTTGAGAATGCAGCCAAGGCAGGACTCATAGACAAGAAGGTATACGCCTTGGGAGGCATGAGTCTGGAAAATCTCAAGATTGCCAAGGAACTCGGATTTGGAGGAGTAGTAATCTGTGGAGATCTCTGGAACCGTTTCGACATTCACAACGAGCGCGATTTCAAAGAGCTGATTCTTCACTTCGAGAAATTGAGAAAGGCTATTAGCTAATACTGAGGTTCCCGAAAAAATATTCATCCCCCTACATGAAAATAGATAAAAATAACTATTAATACACATAAACACTAATAGAAATGAGTGACAAAAACTCTTTTTTGGTATTCTCTGGTACTAACTCGAGATACCTTGCAGAAAAAATCTGCGCTAGTTTAGGTTGCCCACTGGGTAATTTGGTTGTAACCAAGTTCTCTGATGGTGAATTTGGCGTATCTTTCGAGGAGTCTATCCGCGGACGCGATGTTTTCCTCGTACAGAGCACATTCCCTAATTCAGACAACTTGATGGAGTTGCTCCTGATGATTGACGCAGCAAAGCGTGCTTCTGCCCGCAATATTATTGCTGTTGTTCCTTACTTCGGATGGGCCCGTCAGGATCGCAAAGACAAACCACGTGTCAGCATCGGCGCTAAACTGGTAGCCGACTTGCTCAGCGTTGCCGGTATCGACCGTCTCATCACCATGGATCTCCATGCCGACCAGATTCAGGGCTTCTTTGATGTTCCTGTAGATCACCTCTATGCATCTGGCGTTATTTTGCCATACCTGCAGAGCTTACGCCTCAAGGATATGGTCATTGCTTCTCCAGACGTTGGTGGTTCTAAGCGTGCCAACACTTATGCTAAGTACTTCGGCTGCCCTCTCGTGCTCTGCAACAAGACCCGTGCTCGCGCCAATGTAGTAGCAAGCATGCAGATTATCGGTGATGTAAAAGACAAGAATGTTGTCATCATTGATGATATGGTCGATACAGCCGGTACTATCACGAAGGCTGCCGACATCATGAAGCAGGCTGGTGCAAAGACTGTTCGTGCATGTGCATCTCACTGCGTGATGAGTGGTCCTGCATCTGAGCGTGTTCAGGATTCAGCTCTTGAGGAGATAGTATTCACTGATTCTATCCCTTACACCAAGCGTTGCGCAAAGGTTAAGCAGATTTCTATTGCAGATATGTTTGCAGAAACCATTCGCCGTGTTGAGGATAACGAGAGTATCTCTTCCCAGTATCTGGTATAAGGAAATATCATCATACAAGTTTACAAGGAGTCTTTCTTTTTAAAAAGGAAGACTCCTTTTTTATGATTCCATTCTTCCCATGTTTCTAATCTACATTCACTTTTCACAATTCACAATTCACAATTCACTTTTCACAATTCACTTTCCACAACTACAATAACACTGTTCATTGTTCGATTTCAAACAAAAAAAATCCTGTATCCCAAAAAGAGATACAGGATTCATATATTTATAATGTGACAATGTCGCTATTATATTAGTTCAACCACTTCACGTAGCAGAAGTCCTGACGGTGTGGCAACTTATCATTCTTAGGATACATACGTACGCCTGTCTTGAATGAACCAGCATTGATTGGCTCAATCTCAGCCTCGAATGTAAAGTTGTTACCCTCGTGACCAACCATCTTGAATGGATAAACAGCATAAATCTGCTTGCCATCCTCTGGCTGCTCCTTCAATACAACAAGCTCCAAGCCAACAGCATCGTTCAAGCCCTGCTCATCGATAACATACTGAACCTTGATCTTCTGACCAGTCTCAGCAGACATCAGCATGCAGTCGTCCTTAGATACGACGTGGATACCATCCCAACGCTCTGCAACGCTCTCCTTCCAGAGTGCAATCTCCTTAGCAAGTGCATTGTCGTTAGCGCTCAACTTCTTGAAGCGGGCAGCCTGCTTATTGTAGAACTTATCATAGTAGTCATCCAACTGGCGCTTCATTGTATAGTGAGGAGCGATAGTAGCAATAGAGTTCTTTACTACCTGGATCCACTCCTTGCTGAAGCCTTCCTTATTCTTGTTGTAATACATAGGGATGATGTCGTTCTCCAAGAGGTTGTAGATAGTAGCAGCATCAAGCTGATCCTGGTAACCCTGGTTCTGGTATGTACGCTTCTCAGGAAGAGCCCAACCAGCACCCTCGCGGTAACCTTCTACCCACCAACCATCAAGTACAGAGAGGTTGACAACACCATTCATCTCAGCCTTCTCGCCAGATGTACCAGAAGCCTCCAATGGACGTGTAGGAGTATTCATCCAGATATCAACACCTGAAACCAGACGGCGAGCCAAAATCATATCGTAGTCCTCGAGGAAGATAATCTTGCCGAGGAACTCAGGACGCTGACTGATCTCGAAAATCTTCTTGATCAAGCCCTGACCAGCGCCATCAGCTGGGTGAGCCTTACCTGAGAAGAAGAACAATACTGGGTGCTCAGGATCGTTAACGATCTTAGACAAGCGATCCAAGTCGGTGAAGAGCAGGTGAGCACGCTTGTATGTAGCGAAACGACGGCAGAAACCAATCATCAAAGCGTTAGGGTTGATACGCTCGAGCAAAGATACTACACGAGCAGGATCACCCTGGTTCTTCAACCATGTCTGGGTGAACTTCTCACGGATATAAGCTACGAGCTTCTTCTTCAATGCCATACGGGTATTCCAGATTTCTGCATCTGAAACATTGTAGATGGCATGCCAGATTTCCTCGTTGCTCTGGTCGTTCATGAAGTTCTTGTCGAAATATGTATCGTAGAGCTTACGCCACTCTGTTGCTGTCCAAGTTGGGAAGTGAACACCATTGGTTACATAACCTACGTGGTTTTCCTCTGGGAAGTAACCCTTCCAGATATTAGCGAACATCTGCTGGCTTACCCAACCGTGAAGTTTACTTACACCATTAACCTCCTGGCAAGTGTTGCATGCGAATGTAGAGAGGCAGAAACGCTCGTTGTGATCATCTGCATTTTCACGACCCATACCGATGAACTCATCCCAAGAGATACCAAGACGCTGTGGATAGCCACCCATGTACTTGCCGAAGAGAGCCTCGTCAAAGTAGTCATGACCAGCTGGCACTGGAGTATGAACAGTATAGAGAGAAGAAGCGCGAACCAACTCGAGTGCCTGGTTGAAGTTCAAGCCATCCTCCTCGATATAGTCGCAGAGACGCTGCAAGTTGCAGAGAGCAGCATGACCCTCGTTGCAGTGATAGATATCCTTCTTGATACCCATCTTCTTCAATGCGAGCATACCACCGATACCGAGCAGAATCTCCTGCTTCAAACGGTTCTCCCAGTCACCACCATAGAGAGAGTGAGTGATAGGACGGTCGAACTCTGAGTTCATATCATTATCTGTATCCAGGAGATACAACTTGATACGACCTACATTCATCTGCCATACGTATGCATGTACCTGATAGTTTGTGTAAGGTACATCAACTACCAATGGGTTACCATTCTCATCATATACTCGCTCGATAGGGAGAGAGTTGAAGTTCTGAGCATCATAGTTAGCAATCTGCTGACCATCCATACTCAAAGACTGCTTGAAATAACCATATCTGTAGAGGAAACCAACAGCACACATATCCACGTTGCTGTCAGAAGCCTCCTTCAAGTAGTCACCAGCAAGCATACCAAGACCACCAGAGTAGATTTTAACCACCTGGTTAATACCATACTCCATGCAGAAGTAAGCTACAGATGGGCGCTTAGCATTAGGTTTCACATCCATGTACTCGCGGAACATCTTATAGACGTTCTTAACCTTAGCCATTGTCTCCTTGTCCTTAACAATAGCCTCCTTGCGGTCGTAGCTCAAACGCTCCAAGAGCAATACAGGGTTAGCATTGCACTTCTCGTACAAATCAGCATCGAGGCTCTTGAACAAGTCACGACCTTCATAATTCCATGCCCACCACATATTGTGAGCAATCTCATCCAAGCACTTTAACTCCTTAGGAAGGCTTGATTTAATGGTTGTCTCCTTCCATTGAGGAGCATTAGCATAGTCTGCCTTAATTTTCATTGTGTTTTATTTTTAAGATGTATATTTTCTATCTTGCAAACATAGCGATTCTTGCAGAATCCAAATATTTGTTTTATGGCTTACGCCATCAAGAGAGAGAGATTATTATTTCTTCATACGAACTTCAGCCTTGCGCAGGGCAAAATCATAAGCATCATAGTAATACTCGATAAAGTGTTTCCACAATGCTTTTTCTGAAAGAATCTCAGCATTTTTACGACACTTGTTCACCTGTGTCTTGGTGAATCCCGAGTACTTAGCTACGGTATCCTTGATAGCATCAGCTACCTCAGAATAATTATAGTCGGTACGCTTGATAACCTTCACACCATCCTCTATCTCACTGTAACTTCCCTTCTCTGAGTTAGCCCAAAGACCGAAGCCAGCCAAATCGGTGGTGATACAAGGCACCTTGAACGCAACAGCCTCCAATGGAGTATATCCCCATGGCTCATAATAAGAAGGATAGATACAGAGGTCATTACCCAACACTACATCATAATAGCTCTTGTTGATAATGCCATCATCGCCTGTCAAGTAGCAAGGTAAGAATATCAGTTTCACCTTGTCTTCCTTATTATTATGCATGTTGAAGTACTTCAGCATACCCAATACATTATCATGACTCATATTATGCAACCAATGGGTAATCTCCGGAACCTCCAATGGCGTATCAAACTTCTTACCGCTATTCAGACGCTCCAACAGATCCTGACGTGGATCTCCTACCCAACCAGGTACGTCAATGAATGCCAATACATTCTTCTTCAAATTGTTGTCACGAAGCAAGCGGTTCATAGCCTCAATATAAACATCGATACCCTTGTTGCGGAACTCGTAGCGTCCGCTGGTAGAAACGATGAGCGTATCATCATTCAAATCTGTACCCATCAAAGCATTGGCTACATCGAGCAAACGCTTTCTTGCCTCCTTACGTTTCTTTGTAAAGGTACTTGCTTTAGGTACAAAACTATTGTCAAATCCATTAGGCAAAACGAAATCTACCGGTTTATCGAGCAATTCCTTGCACTCGTTGGCAGTAATATCACTCACTGTTGTGAAACAATCAACATACTTAGCAGTCTGCTTTTCTATAGAATGCTTGCTTTGCATATTGAGTTCCTGCGCCATCTGATCACCATTATAGGCAAAAAGATAATCATAAAGAGGCTTATTATTACCGGCAATACTACGACCGATACTTGTAGCATGCGTGGTGAACACAGTAGCCACCTTAGGAAGATGCTTGTTCACATAGAGCACACCAAGTCCTGTCATCCATTCATTTCCATGATAGATAACTTTCTTGCCTTTTCCAACGACATGTTTGTAGAAACTCTCTACTACCAGAGCGGCAGCATAAGAGAACATCGATGCTTCGTCATAGTCACCATAAGCATGAAGACTATCAACCTGATAGTCCTGCCATAGTTGTCCATAGATCTGGTCTTTAACAGCATAGTAAGGATTGAAATCTACCAAAACAGCTACTGGCTCTCCCGGTATATTCCATCTACCTACTTTAACCTTTAAACCCTCTTTCAGAGCTTCTGTTTTCCACGCTGCATAAAGCGTATCATCTTGAGAGAAATAAGGATTCACCTTGTCTCCCCAGCAATCAGGACCAATGAAGATTAGTTGATCCTTTAACCTTTCCGTAAGAGTCTTAGCTCGTGTTGAAAGAACGGTGTAGATACCACCAACTTTATTACACACTTCCCAACTAGACTCAAATATGTAATCTGGAAATAATCTTTTCTTTTCCATATATAATTATCAATAAACACCGCAAAGATAGATAAATATTTGCAAAAAAACGAATTAATCTTATTAAAATCCTAAAAAAAATGCAGTTTTCTTGATTTAAATGAATAACTTTGTCGCAGTTAATTGAAAAATGAGATGAAAAGAAAGATTTTAGCAACATTATTATGCCTAATTAGTATATCTAGTATGGCACAAACAGACAGCACCCTATTCAAGGGGAAGATTACAAACAAAGAGTATGATGTCTATATGAATATAGACTTCTACCATAAGAACCTCAAGGTTCCAGGACAGGAACTGTTCGGTGAAATGCCCGGATATTTCGGTGACAGACGTGATAGTCGCAAATGGCTGATTACAGATGCTGACATAGAAGGAAAGACCGCTCATCTATCCATTATCAATGATTACGGGAGCGAAGATCTTACTGCCGACCTCATAGCCTTGCCCGATGGTAGTTACGAGTTGCAGCAGAAAGAAGGAAGTAACCTGAAAATTGCCCGAAACCGGAAATGGGTGAAGATTCCTAAAAAACTGAAATTCACCAAGCAGTAGACAAAACACTCAGAATATCGCAGAAATGCCCCTCGCTATTATGGTAAATAGCGAGGGGTTATTATATTATATAGCAAGGGTTATTATACTAAATAGCCAGTGTTATTGAACAAAAAAGCCTCAGAAATCTTTCGAAATCTGAGGCTCTT
>NZ_QSAV01000062.1:0-15232 GCF_003465495.1 Segatella copri
ACTTCTTGATTTTCAATCAAAGTCCAATTTAGAGCGAGTTACCTTACATAACTAATCTTATAAACGATACAACAGAATGAAAAGGATTATTACATATAGTATCATCGCATTGTTGCAGGCGTCGGTGGCGCTTGCTCAGACCTCTTCGAAGCCGAAGCTTCAGAAGCGGGAGAAGTATGAATGGCAGGGAGAGATTCCTACCTATGTAGAAACGCTGAAGAAGGAACTGACCTATCCGATGGCTTGGGGAAACAATCCGATTAAGAACTTTAAGAAGTGGAAGAAGGCGGCAAGGGCGAAGGTGTTTGAATGCATGATGACGCCTCCGAAAGCGGCTGCGGCTTGGGATATGGAAGTATTGGGCGAGGAACAGAGAGACGGATATAAGGCGCAGAAAATCGCCTTTAATATCAACGCCTATTCCCGAATTACGGCTTATCTCCTGATTCCGGATGGCAAGGGCCCGTTCCCAACAGTCAATGCGCTTCATGATCATGGCGCTCATCTCTTTATCGGAAAGGAGAAGATGATTCGCCCTTTCTTTACTCCGGAAGAACAAGATGCTCCAGCGAAGCAGGCACTCTGTCAGGAGATCTTGGATGATGCGGATGCGTGGGCAAGGCAGCTTTATGATAATCAGTACGTGGGCGATTATCTGGCGAAACATGGTTACGTGGTCTTTTCGGCAGATGCTCCGATGTGGGGAGAACGAGGCCGCAAGGAGGGCGTGGACAGAAACAAATACGACCTGATAGCTGGCAACATGATGATGCTGGGTAGAGACCTCTCTGCTTTCATGACTTACGATGATATTTCCAGCACCGAGTTCCTGGCTTCGCTGCCGATGGTAGATGCGAAGCGTATCGGATGCGTGGGCTGTTCGATGGGAGCCTATCGCTCGTGGATGCTCTCTGCATTATCGGATAGAATCAAGGCGGGTGCTTCCATCTGTTGGATGATTACCACGGATGCGCAGCTTACCCGGAGATTCGGAAGGAAGGAGAATGGCGGTTTTGCGAATTGTATCCCCGGTCTTCGCCAGTATCTCGATTATCCCCACATTGCTTCCCTCGCCTGTCCGAAACCGATGCTCTTCATCAATGGCACAAAAGACAAGCTCTTCCCGGTGCCTGGCGTAAAGGATGCTTTCGCTGAAATGCACAAGGTTTGGAAGAGTCAGGGAGTAGATAATCTGCTGGATACGGAGCTTTGGGAAATCCCTCATTCCTGCGGACTGAAGGCACAGGAGAAAATGCTGGAGTTTCTGGATAAGAATTTGAAATAGGGGTTAACAGAGTTAACAGTTAACAGCTGTTTTTCTGTACCTTCTTCTCTTAAATATCAAAAGTCTACTACGCTAACGCCATTTTTTAAGGGGTTAGCGTAGTAGACTTTTGTGTTTTTACTTGCAACCAAGTTTTAAATCATTACCTTACGGAACATAATTTAGGTTAGCTCAATGATGCAGCAAACTTGCCACTTCTTCTGGCAATATCACCTTGCAGGGCTGAGGACCAGGTAGGGGCTTTTCTCTTAGGAAAAGGAGGTATATTACATTCTTTCCCTGGGCAAATGGGGCGAGAGCCACCTTTCTCTTCAGCTTTTCCAAGAGTCGGTCGGCATAATCAGGGGCTGTCCATTTACATTCTCCTACAAGTATTGTGTTCTTGTCAAAGAGGTCTTCTGCAACAACATCAAATTCAAGTTCCTCGTTGCCGACAGGGGTTTTCTTGCCTTCTTCAAAGATGGGAACCTTGCCCCACCAGCGTGAGGCTTCACCCCATGTGTGACCTTCTATGTCGCTACCAGAGACAGCCAACTGGCACAGTCTTTCCCAAACCTCGGCAACATGACCGTTGAAACCGTCATTGATGAATTTCTTTGCGATGTTGCCACGACCCAAGGCTATCATAGACTTGTTTGGCTCGATGAATCTGTAATAGAAAGCCATGAATGGGTCATCTATCCGATAAAGAATCTTCTTTGTCTTCTGCGGATTTTCGCCAAATGGTACTTCCTTTCTGAGGAAAGCCATTTCAGTCAGAATTTTTATCGGTTTGGCAAGCTCTGCCGTAGTCTTGCCAAGAGCATCGGAAATGCTGGAATACTTCTGCTTTCCACTACCCACCGCAAGCATGATAGATGAATAGGGTGCGATATCTGATACCTCATCCATAAACAGACGGGTAGGCTCGTCATAGAGATTTCCCATTTCGTCTAATATCAGTTCCTGGACGGCTTCTTCCAAAGAGCCGAATTTTTCTCGTTGGCTCCAGTACTGGGGCACTCCTCCCCATATAGAGTACTCTTCCACAAGTTCCTTGGCTGAGGTGTTGATGATTTCTTGCCACCAAGGCAACCTAACAGGACGCAGGGTGAAAATGCGGTCAGCTCTGCCATAAAGAGGTTCTGAGCCCAGTAAGAGTCCGTGCATCATTCTTTGCGAAGAGCCGCAGATGATGATGTTGCAGCGCAATTTATCTATTCCTGCAAGACGCAAGTCGAGGATTCGTTGTAGATTAGAAGGTAAGGCTGGATCTTTCTGAACAAGATATGGGAACTCGTCCAAGACAAGTGTTGCGTTTTCCTTGCAACGGTAGTTGAAAGCCATGATGATGTCTTCCCAGGAAGAATACACAGGGCTGTCGAAGCCCGGATATTCCGTGCCTATGGTGCGTGCCAACAGACTTAGCTGGGTAGTTTTCTCGCTTAGGTTGGCTTCAAAGTAAATGTCTCCATCTTTCAACACTCTTCTGATGAGAGTTGATTTTCCAAGTCTCCTTCGTCCGTATATCACAATGAAGCTTGAAGCTTTAGACTCCAAAGCTGTCTGTAAAACAGCTTGTTCCCTGATTCTATCTACGAATTTCATAATTAGTGATTTTAGAATTACTAACTGCGAAATTACTAAAAAATAATGAAGAGATTGTACTTTGTTACATATTTATATGGAAAATTACGTATATTTAATAATTGCTGCAAGCTGATAGCTCTTTAATATTGTTTGAAGACAGCAAAAGAATGTCTGTCAACATTTATAATAAAAAGAGCGGAAGAACAGCTGGGGTTAACAGAGTTAACAGTTAACAGCTGATTTTCCGTTCTTTCTTCTATAAATCTGTAAAAGTCTACTACGCTAACGCCTTAAAAAATGGAGTTAGCGTAGTGAACTTTTTGAGTGTGCTGAATGCGTCTTTACCACAACTCCTTAGGAGATAGGTCTTTATCCTTCCTGCCCATCAGGTAGTAATCGGCAAGGAACTGGAGGTTTGCCTGCGTAATCTTCAATCCTTCTTCCTTTACATACTGGCTTGTAAAGATGTTTGCGTCAGGAATCAGGTTGTTTTCTATCAGTTTACAGACAATTTCGTAAGGGAATGGGAGACCATTGCCGCTGATAATGCCAAAGCTGTCGGTCTCTGCACGCTCCTGTACATAGTATGGGTTTTCAGGCGATGCGATGCAATGAGCCAGACCGAAACTGATGTTGATGCCTGTGTATGGACTTCCGCTTAAGATGATGCCTTTCTCGTATTTCTGAGGGAATCGGATGTCCTTTGGCAACTCGAATTCAATCTCCTTGAGGAATTCCTTCAGCGTCTTCACATCTTCCAGGAAGATGAACTTGTCTTCGTATCCCTTCGCCTTGAGCAGATTATAGTCGTGAATCGCCTTCTCATGATCCACCTTTTCATATTGCTCAGTAGCCTTCTTTCTGAACTCCTCATCCTCCCAAAGTTTGTGGGTAGGCATGTTCCTGCAAATCTTGCAGAGCCATTCGTAAGAAGTGAGCGCCAGGAGATTGTTTCTGCCGGCGATGGTCATTTCCAACTGCACAGAATAAGCGAGCGGTTCGGTGAGACCCTGAGGCGAGTTTGCCATCTGCTGGAGGGTAAACTGCAGGCGCTTCTGGTTGCCTACGTTGAAATAGCAGCCATAATGGAACCACGCCAGGGTGTCGCGACGGTGAATCTCATCCAACTCCTTGTTCTTCTCGATTTCCTCTTCGGTCGTTTCAGCGTTGCCCTCTATCTCAGGCATTTCGCTGAGATAAGTCAGAAGACGCTCGTTTTCCGGGGCCGTTTCATACTCTCTGTCGAGGATGATATAGGCAAGTTTGGCAGCCAGTTCCAGAGTTCCGAAGAGGAAAGGAACGGCTTCCTGTACGAAACTGCTCTGCTGGTAATGGTGCCAGAGCAGGAACTTGACATCAGCGATGTTGATTTCCTCAGGGTCGTAAGCCGGGTCATCTTCGTTGAGCGGACTCTTGATGAATTCGCTTTCTTTCTCATAGAAAGGAATGTAGGTGCCGTAGCGCTGCTTGCATTCTTCCGTGAAAGTTTTCCAGATGCCTGTGCCCGAAATCACATCTTCGAAATAACCGGCAATGCTGAGTGCCAGCTGCTTGGCTTCATCCATATTCTTGAAGTTATGGGTGTAGCACGCCTCGTCAAGAGCGTGGTATATTTCGTTGGCGAGTTCTGTATAATACAGATCTGTTTCGTCTGCTTTTTCGTATGGATGCAAAGCAATCCATTCTTGGGTGAAAATAACTTTTTTCATATATTTCAAGTTTTCTTGGTTATCTGTTTGTTGTAACTTTCATGCAAAGGTAATAAAATATTGCAGAAATCTGCAAGAAATTCGCAGTTTTTTCGTATCTTTGCACCCGAATTTAGGCAATCTTAATAAAAGCGTATGATTGCCGCAAGCGTTTCTGAAGGATTTTGCACCCTAATTCATGGCTGGGAGGGTGAATTCGGCCTTCCATTTAGATTATAATGAATTAAGGTTAAAAAGATTTGAAGACATTTGAAGAATTAGGCGTGAGCGAGGAGATTCGCCGTGCCATCGAAGAGCTTGGATTTGAGAATCCAATGCCAGTTCAGGAAGAAGTAATCCCATATTTGCTTGGTAATAAGAACGACGTGATTGCGTTGGCGCAGACCGGTACGGGTAAGACTGCATCTTACGGTATTCCGGTTATCCAGAAAACTGATGCCAAAAGCAAGCAGACACAGGCTATCATCCTCAGTCCTACACGTGAGCTCTGTCTCCAGATAGCAGACGATTTGAACAGTTTTGCCAAGTACATCGACGGTTTGCATATTGCCGCAGTTTATGGCGGTACCGACATCGGAAGCCAGATTCGCACCCTGAAGCATGGTGTGCAGATTATCGTGGCTACCCCTGGTCGTCTGCTCGATTTGATTAATCGTGGCGTGGCTCAGTTGGAGAACGTGAACAACGTGGTGCTTGATGAGGCTGACGAGATGCTGAACATGGGCTTCTCTGAGAGCATCAATGCCATCTTTGAGAACGTTCCGGAAGATAGAAACACCCTGCTCTTCTCGGCTACCATGAGCAAGGACATCGAGAAGATTGCCCTCAACTACCTGCACGACCACAAGGAAATCGTAGTGGGTTCGCGCAACGAGGGTGCTGAGCATGTAAACCACATCTACTATCTGGTAAATGCCAAGGACAAGTATCTCGCCCTGAAGCGTGTGGTGGATTTCTATCCACGCATCTTTGCGATTATCTTCTGCCGCACCAAGTTGGAGACTCAGGATATTGCAGATAAGCTCATCAAGGATGGTTATAATGCAGAGGCGTTGCACGGCGACTTGAGTCAGCAGCAGCGTGACCTCACCATGCAGAAGTTCCGCAACCATACCGTTCAGTTCCTGGTGGCTACCGATGTGGCTGCTCGTGGTCTGGACGTAGATGATCTGACTCACGTTATCAACTATGGTTTGCCTGATGATGTGGCAAGTTACACCCACCGAAGCGGCCGTACCGGTCGTGCCGGCAAGAAAGGAACATCCATCTCTATCATCCATACCAGAGAGAAGTTCAAGGTTCGCCAGATTGAGAAGCAGATTGGCAAGGATTTCGTGGACGGCGTATTGCCTACCCCAGAGGAAATCTGCAAGAAGCAGCTCTTCAAGACCATGGACGACATCATGAAGACCGATGTGGATGAGGATCAGATTGAACCATACATGGCAGAAATCAACCGCCAGTTTGAGTACATCGACAAGGAGGACATCATCAAGAAGATGGTGACCATCACCTTCGGTAAGTTCCTCGATTACTATAAGAATGCTCCTGAGATTATCAAGCCTGAGACCGGCAAGGGTTCTCGTGGCGGTGAGGGTCGTGGAAATCGTGGCGAAGGCCGTGGCAAGGTTTCCAATGGCCGCAGAAAGCATGAGACAGAGGCTGGTTTCAAGCGCCTGTTCATCAATCTGGGTAAGGCTGATGGTTTCTATCCGGGCGAAATCATGCAGTATCTGAACAAGCACGTGAAGGGTCGCCAGGAGGTGGGTCACATCGACCTGCTGAGTAAGTTTGCCTACATCGAGGTGCCTGAGGAGGATGCTAAGCGCGTGATGAAGGCATTGAATGGTACTGAGTACAAGGGCAGAACCGTGAGATGTAACGATGCTGATGAGGAAGGTCATGGCAGAGCAGCCCGTGGCGGACGCAGTTCTGAGGGCAGAGGCGGTCGTGGTTCAGAAAGAGGCGGACGCAGCCGCAGAGGTTCTTCTGATGATGCAAGAGACTCTCGTGATGCTCGTGGAAAGGGAGGACGTGGAAGCCGTGGCGGAAGAAAGTCTCGCCCTCAGGAGGATACAGGCGATTGGCGCCAGTTCTTCCAGAACAACGACAACGTGAAGTTCAAGGGTGAGGAGCCAAACTTCGAGGAAGAAGGTTGGGCTCGTCGCAGACCTAAGAAGAAGTAAAGCATTGCATGATGAAGTAAAGTAATTCATGTGGCTATAGTTATCATAGTAAAGAGCATTCTTTCTTGTAAATCAAGGAGGGGTGCTCTTTCCGTTATGATTCTTGTGGGAAACATCAAAGTTACTATGCTTTTATGAATAATCTTCGATATTTAGACTTTTTCTTTTGATGTTTTTTGTGTATGTTGTTGATTACCAGCTTGGTTGCTGTAGATGAAATTTTCTTATATTTAGACCTGGTTTTTACTTCTATCTAAAAATAAAATTGTATTTTTGCAGATTAAATAACTATTGATATATGAGAAAAGTAACTTTATACATGATCTTGGCTTTTATGGTAGCACCAATCTTTGTTTCCTGCTACCAAAGTCATAAGAAAGAGTTGGGCGTGGCTTATGCACTAGCTGAGACTGAACCGGATAGTGCCTTGGCGTTTTTGAACCATATAGAGCAGAGAAAACTTTCTGAAGAGGATATGGCGAAGTATGCCCTCATTTATTATATGGCACAGGATAAGTCTGGTTTGAATGTGGATAACGATTCCTTGATTCGCATAGCATATGATTGGTATGAGGAACACCAAAACGATTCGCTCTATGCTACAGCCTTGTATTATATGGGAGAATACTATAGGCTTGTTGATAGTATAGTACTAGCGAAGGCTTGTTTGGAAAAATCCTATAATTTGGCAAAAAAGAAAGATGATGATTATTTGATTTCGCTTTCATTAGATAAGTTAGTGAGAGTAGAGGGAGAATTGAATCCACATAAAGCTATGAAACTTGCAAGAAACTTAGTCGAATTCTATGATAAGCGACCTCAATTACCTCTTAAGAATAAAGTGTATGCTAGACTTCGTTTAAGTACAAGCCTCTTAGATATCGATAGTTTACACTCTGCATTAGATGAAAATTTGCTAGCTCTCAATGATGCAAAAGCGTTGAAAAACAAAGAGGTTATGTCTGATGTTTGTCAAGATTTGGCTTTTGTTTATGGTGAACTTGGTAAAAAAGATAGTAGTTTGTATTATGCAAAAATCGCAAGTAGTCAAAGAAACCCAGAAGATGTTACTTGTCAATTAGAATTGGCTTTTGCCTTTTACGATGTTGATTCTCTAAATGAAATGTTTGCAATTTTAAATAACCTTAGTCCAAAATCAAGGGAAGACAAGAATAGTATCCTTTATCTAAAAACTTTGGGGGCAATAAAAAATAAAAATATAAATTTAGCCATATGCTATACCGATTCTGCAAGTGATAATTACGAAAATGCATATCGCAAAGCTGTACAAGGGAAATACAACTATTATGCCTCTTATATAAATAACGTAAAGGAAAAAGCAGAACTAAAAGGTAAGGCGAAAATGCAAAGATGGGTGTTACTGCTATCTCTTTTATTACTTATTTCTTTACTTATATTTATTGTGTACGCTTATTTCACATACAAAAAGCGGATTGCCCTTAAAATACAGCAAGAGAAAGAGCTTGCTGCGACGAAGTTGATTCATGAACAAGAGTTGCATGAACAGGAAATGCTGATGACAGACAAATTACATAAGGAAGAGATTGCTCATAAAGAAGCTCAACTGGTAACCATGCGTGGTTATTTGCTAAAGAAAATAGAAATTGTGGAGAAATTGAATTCTATCGGAGAAAAAGGAATTAAACATTTAGTCTTGTCAGAGGATGACTGGGTGGAATTAGAGATGTTTTTGGAGGGTGTAGAGGATTTGTTTGTAACAAGGTTGAAAAAACAACATTCAAATTTGACTCAAAACGACATTAGGCTTATGATGTTGCTACGCCTGAAGTTGCCTCAGAAGTCTTTGGCTTCAATTTATTGCATTAGCGAGAAAGCCATCAAGCAAAAATTGTTCTTATATAAGGAGCGAGTAGGCATCAAAAATGAGCATATTTCATTGCGAAAATACATTGAAACATTTTGAAAAATCCATTCGAAAAGTATTTTTAGACCTTGTTAAAACTGGGGGGGGTGAATAAAACCTATTGTATATAAAGTTGTTGTGCGATTTTTGCCACGTTTAATAAATAGACCCAAAAAGTTTGTGTTATAGCCAAAAGATAGCTAATTTTGCAACCGAAATTTTAATTCATTAAAAGAGAGTCGTTATGAGAAAGATGATTATGGTAATAGGTTTGTCACTGCTTTTGGTTGTTCCAACTCATATGGATGCCAAAGAAGTCTACTTCCGTCATGGAAGTAAGGATAGTGGAAAAGCACGTACTGTACTTCCACAAGTAACTGGTGATTTAGAAGCAGAAGAGTTAACTCTAGATATCTATAGATATGCTGGGATTGCTCAAATCTGCATATCTGACGATAATGGTAATATGGTACAAACATATTCTGAAGTAATCCAAGGCAAGAATACTATGCATTTGCTGTTTGGTGATTTGTCTAGAGGTCTGTATACAATTGTGGTGACTCTAGGTAGTAATATCTATATAGGAATAGTAGACATAATTTAGTCAATCTTTTGGAAACATTATTATAAGTATAACTAAAATTATCACGCTTATGAAAAAGTATTTGAGTGTTTTGATGTTGGTAAGTGCTATCGTTTTGTCAGCTTGTTCAACAAACGATAGTTTTGATTCTATCTTAGCAAAAAGTAATCAAAGTGAGATAGGGCAAGATTATGCTGTTGGTACAGGTTCTGGTTGTATTGTTCCTTTAGACTCGACGTGCGTGAGAAAGAAAGTACAAACAAGAGCCTATAATGACAACGATGTTAGTGAAGAACTTAGCCAATTGGACGAGGTTCCTATATACTTACAAGTTGCAGGAAATACATCAAACCTACAATTTCTTAGTGCCTCTAGCCAAGGTAAAGAGCTTTCACTTGCAGCATTTAATGAAGAAGATGAAGGTCTACAGTTTTATCTGAAGATATTGCCTGCTACAGCTGGTATCCCATACTTAATTTATTCCACGAAAACAAAGACCCCAATAAGTATTGGAGCATATTCTAATGCTCCAGATGTAAAGGTTGTGTATGCAATGAAGGAAAGTACAACATCTTTGTTTGGAGCGTCATGGGATATAAAAAAAGCGGATTATTCAACAGATGCATATATCTTGGAAAGTCAAGATTATCCTCGACAAGGTAGTAGTGGTAATTGGTATGACATATATTATAGCGTAATAACTGCTAATGGAGCGAAATTATCATTGGAAAAATATTCCAAAATGGCAAGACAAGAATTTAGAATAATTCCTGTTGAGAAGTTTAATGTGGAGAGTGTGGAGTTTGATACAGATGCGGGTGTTTTAAATAAAGTTCCTAATGTGCTATATTCTGAGAAATATACAAATAAGGGTCCGATAGCTCAAACTTATTCTTTCAAGGTGCAAGAGTCATATAGCAAATCTTCCAGTTTTAATAAGAAAACCTCTTATAATGTTTCTGTTTCAACGGAGATAAAGACTAGGGTTCCTTTTATTGCAGAAGGTAAAATTACGACCTCTGTCTCCGGAGGGCAAGAGTTTACATATGGAAAAACTGAGGCAAAGACAGTTACAATAAGTAGGGAATATCCTGTGAGTGTTCCTGCAAATTATACTGCTCAATTGTCTGTTGTATTCTATAAATATAATATGGATGTCGATTATGTTGCAACTTGTGTTGGTGTTACTTCTGGCAGACGAATAAAGATTAAAGGAAAATGGAGCGGTGTAGATGCTCAGTTTGTAGATGCTGTTCTAAATCTTACACCTATAGATTCTTCTACAGCTTCTAGTCGAAAGATAATAATCACAAAGCAAATGTTAGATTCAGGTAAGATAATTAAGGTAGAATGAAAAAATACTGTTTTGTAGCATTTAATTTGTTGGCTTCTTGTACAGTGATTCCTACAAGTTCGCATTTTGCTGATGGACAGTTGACTTTGAACCTAGACAAACAGACAGTAATAGAACGATATGGAAATCCTTTCTCGATGGATATTTCTATTGATACGGATTCTGTATTAAAAGAACATTTGTATTACAAAGAAGCAGTAAGAGTTAAGAATTGTCCTTTTATTGTTACGACAAAGTTGGATTTCCATAATGGTAAGTTGTATAAAATGTACCAATTTGATAAAATGGTAGGAAATGTCGCATTAGAGGCTGATTCTGTAAAAGTAGAACATTAAATAAAATAATTATGGACAAAATGAAAAAGTTTGTAGACTCTTTGGATTTAGAAGAGTTGTCTTCTCGTGAAGAATTTGTAGAAATGTTGGCAGCAGACAATAAGGAACTGGATAAAGACCAAGAAGGTCTTTGGATTGTTGGTTGGAATGTTGCCTAAGACTTTAAACAGCGTGTTGTCAAGGGCAACACGCTGTTGCTAGAAATTTGGTGTTATGGATTATAGAAAAATATTGCAAGAAAGGCTTAATCAAGAAATTGAGAATCTGTCAATAAGTATAGAAACAAAGAATAGTTTGCAAAATGCAATTTGGGGTTCTTTGTCGTTTTATACTTGTTTGCCGATTGATATTTTGAATAGTGTCCCCGATTCAAAGAAATATTTAGACCAAGTGATAGAACTGTCAGTTAGTTCTAGTTTTTATTTGGTCTCTTTAATCATGGTCGATAAACTGATAGATAACCAAGAAAAGGTAAATGGGGCTATTGTGGAATATTTGTTCTTTGTAAAAGAGGAGGCTATCAAAAAATTACAAAATCTTTTTTTAAATAACACCTTATTTTGGAAAACATTTCAGTCTTTGAAGTGTTTGGTGTTCTCGGCTTCACAATGTAGATGCAAAGATTTTGAAGGGGATAACGAAAAATTGTTAACAATTCTGCTAAATAAAAGTGCCCTTGTAAAACTATACGTTGTATCTATGAAACTAATTGTGCAAGAACAGATTGACTGGGACAATATATTAGAGTCTTTAAAGTCTTTCCATATTGCTTTTCAATTGCTTGATGACTATGAAGATTTGAAGGAAGATATTCGTTCTGGTCAGCTAAACTATTATTTGGCTCAAGAAAAAAATGTAGATTCTGAATCTGAAGAAGTTGAAGTGCAACTTAAAAAGTTAATGGCTACTGAAATTGTTGAAAATGGGCTAATGATAGCAAGAAAAAATGCCTGTCTCGCATACAAGGCTTTTGGGAAAATGAGCATGAAACATAGCCAGCAGGTTTCAAGTGTGTTGGTCAAAGAGATTGATTTTGTGTTGACAGATATACATCTGTTAAAAATAAAGGCTGAAGCAAAGGCAAAATTGAGTAATGTTTTGGTAAAGAACAATCAGCTGAATATTGCATTGTTAAGAAGTAAAGCCTTTATCTATAATAATCAAGAGATAGATGGCTCTTGGAAAGACTTTTTGACTTTGGCAGGTGATGGTCATAATTGGATAACAGCATTTGTTATATCCATGTTTGCTGAATTTGAAGACAATAAAAAAGATTTGAAAAAAGCAATGGCATGGTTAGGTGAAAATGGTGGCAAATACAATCAAAATGTGTTTAACGATGCTGATTCCATGAATTTTTACCTTATAGCTAAGTATATGATGGGAGAAGCAATTGAAAAAGAGGATGTTATTCAATGGAAAACCTTCTTGCATGATTCTGGTGGATTTTCGACCTACGTAGGAGATTCTATAAAAGAAGTTATAAATATGTCTGTAAGAGAAAGCGTGAAAGGATGGACTACGGAGCAGGCTTGTGTATCTGCTGTTGCTTGTTGGGCTGCTAGTGTTATTGGAAATCAAGAAATTTTTAAAAAGGGAGTTAAATTCTTGGAAATGAATGTAGAGGAGGACGGTCATTTAACATCTTATTGGTGGTCAGAAGATTATTATGCAACATCTTTTGCTATAATGTGTGGATTTAAAGGAAAAACTTTAAATTTTTTACTTGGTGCTCAGCAGCCATCAGGTTATTGGACTAATTTGGGAAAACCTTCTGTTTTTTATACAGCTTTGGCTTTAAAAGCTCTTGAGCATGTGTACATTAATGAAAAAGGAAGCGTATTGAGAGGAATTATTACTAAGGGAGTTAGATGGATTTTGAGCCAGCAATATGAAGACGGAAGCTGGAACTCTGAATATATATTGAGAATTCCTAAACCATCAGTAAGGCATCCATGTAAAAATGAGGTTTATAAAAAAACATCATTTGGATTTGGAATAATAACGGATGATTACAAGAGAGTTTTTACGACAGCTTTAGTTTATAATATTTTGAGAGTTTATAAAGAGTATGTGCAATAGTATTTCTTTTACAAAATTTAATAAAAATCATTCTGTGTTGCATGTGAACAATAGAATGCATTTCCTTATGGATGATAGTAAACGCCAGTTTTTGGAGCAGGAAATCTCTTTGGGTCTAAAGATAGATGACTTGTGCCATGAACTAGAGAAGCGAGGGGGAAGCAAAAATGAGGGAACCTTTGGGCTGCAGAATTTCCAACTAAAGGTAGAGATAATATCAGGACGTGTAATGAATAAGATCGTTTTGCCATTTCGTTTTTTGTTTAATAAGATAATAATGAGTTTAATTATAGCGTTGACTTTTGGAATATGTGCTTATGGAATGCGTCAAGACTATGACTTGTATATAAATGATAAGGTGCCATTGTTAGTGGCGTCGATTGTTTTTATCGTAATGTGTATATTTCATGAGATTGGACATTCTAGTGCATGTAAATACTATAAGGTTCCAGTCAATGGTGTTGGTTTTGGTGTTGCAGCATATAGACCAGTTATGTTTGCTGATGTAACAGGCGCTTGGTATTTAAGGTTGAACCAAAGGTTGGTTGTAAATGTAGGTGGTGTCTATTTCCAGTTGATATACACCTCAGTTTTTTTCCTTTGGGGTATATTGACACAGAATCCATGTCTATATAATCTTGGGAGTTTGCTTTTGTTTTCTGTCTGTTATCAGTTTATACCATTCTTTCGAACAGATGGGTATTGGATTTTGGCAGATTTTTTGAATGAGCCAAACTTGTATAATAAATCGTGTGATATGGTAAAGGACAAGATATTCTGTAAAAAGAAACTTGGTAGTAGTGAAAAAAGGTGCTTAGCTTATTTCTTTATTACTGAGGGATTTGTTGTTGTTACATTAATATTGTATATGTTTTCTAATTTTACTTTTTTGTTGTCAATGCCTCATTATGCAATGGACTTTGTGCAAAAAATGAAAGATGGTGATTTCAACATATTCTTAAATCTGCAACTGAAGGATGTGTGGAATATTCTGTTCTTCTATATAATATGTAAAAAGTTGTTTTGCATCGTAAATGTATATTTATTTAAGTGTTATACTAAAGGGGTAGTGTAACGTAGATAAAAAATAACCCCAGTGAAATAAGCAATGAGACAAAGTGAAGTAAAAAAGCTTGTAGACTCTTTGGATTTAGAAGAGTTGTCAAGTCGTGAGGAACTTGTTGAGATGGTTTCTGCACAAGAGTTTGACAAAAACCAAGATGTGACGCTTCTTGCTTGGAACATCCCAATTTAATTTAAATGTAGAACTAGATGAGTGGGCAAGGTTTTGCCCACTCTTTAAAACTTGGAACATGAAGAGATTTTTATTTATTCTAATTGTTTGTGAACAGATGGCTTTAGCATGTGTTGCTGCAAACAGAACCATTAAAGGCCATATTGTGGATGAATCTGGTCGGAATGTAGAGTTTGCAAGTATACATGCGGATAGTATTTATGCCGTGTCTGATAAGGATGGAAACTTTTCATTAGTGGTACCTGATGGTATGAAAAAAGAAATAGTTATTAGTCACATCAGTTATCAAATGTGTAGAATTCCTTTTGGTGTTTATAGTAAGAATAATGAATTAAACATTACACTAAAGGAAAAGATTAGTAACTTGTGTGATATAACAATTGTATCTGGAAAAAAGCAGAAAAGTATTGTTGATAGGGGTGTGCGCGCACCTGGTGATGTAGCTTTTCATAATGTTCAAAATACTCAATACGAAACAGGACCATTGTTTTCAGTAAACAAAGATTGGTTTGTGAAAAATGTCAAGTTGCGTGTGCAGAAATGCTCTTTTGCATATTGTACAATTCGTTTAATTGTCTATGAAATTATAGGCACGCAATTTGTCCCGATTCAGCATCGACCAATCTACATACAAGTGTCTAAAATCTCCGATAAAAAAGATTTTTTTGCATTGGTAGAAGAACCTTTAAAACTGAAACATAATCATAAATATTATATTGGTGTAGCTGTTATGGCAAGTAGTGGAAATGGTGAAATACATTTCCCAGCTTATTTTAAGAAGGGATGTGTGAGAAATCTGTGTACAGATAGAAAAAAGAATTTCCCTGTAACATTGGGAGTTTCTGTTTATGGAATGCCGGCAAGACACCATTTAGCCAAATAACATGGGTAGTCATAAAAATAATTGTACTTGCATTTATTGTGCCTTTTTCTTCGTAATTTATATTTTGTACTTCCCTGAAAAAGGTTGTCATTTAGGAACAAACAGA
>NZ_QSAV01000063.1:0-12977 GCF_003465495.1 Segatella copri
ACAACTACGGTCCATACCAGTTCCCTGAGAAGTTGATTCCGCTGTTTATCAACAATATCCGTCATCGCAAGCCATTGCCAGTATATGGTAAGGGTGAGAACGTGCGCGACTGGTTGTATGTAGTAGATCATGCCCGTGCCATCGATATGATTTTTCACAAGGGTAAGATAGCCGAGACCTATAACATCGGCGGTTTCAACGAGTGGAAGAACATTGACATCATCAAGGTGGTAATCAAGACTGTTGATAGATTGCTCGGCAGAAAGGAAGGCGAGGATATGGATCTCATCACTTATGTAACAGACAGAAAGGGTCACGATATGCGTTATGCCATCGACTCTAGAAAGTTGCAGAAGGAACTCGGCTGGGAGCCATCTCTCCAGTTTGAGGAGGGTATCGAGGAAACCGTGAAATGGTATCTCGATAACCAGGAATGGATGGATAACGTAACATCGGGTGATTACCAGAAGTATTACGATAATATGTATTCAAACCGATAATAGCTTTTGGAGTAATCGGAACATGTTTTTATTGTAACCGGTGCATGTCTCTATTGTAACCGGTGCAAGAGATTCTGTTTTGTATATTGAATCAGGAGTCCTGTATTTGTTTATAACAGCAAATGCAGGACTTTTTTGGTTTTATGGCAATTAAAATGCAGTAAATATATTATTATTTCTTAATTTTTTATGCTTTATGTCGAAGAAAACTGAAAACTAGAAAATATTTTTCTATCTTTGCAGCCTTAATGATATATAAAAGAAACAGATATGAAGAAAATAATAAAATCAGGCATCGTTATGGCGGTTGCTACTTTGTCGTGCCTTCCCGTTAAGGGACAGGAAAAGGTGGTTCCTTTTAAATATGGTAATATGGACCACTGGGTAATCAGGAATATCAAAGAATCAGGCATTATTGGAGGAAATCAGAAAAAAGTTTATGCCGTTGGACCTAATATGACTATCAATGGTAATATTCCTTATACCAATAAGGGTGGTTCGCCTTGGGGTTCCTCTAATGTCCTGGCACATGTATCGGGCATCTATAAGACGAATAACTCTGTGTTTCGTGATAAACATGGTAGTGGATATTGTGCCAAACTGGTAACCCATATTGAGAAAGTAAAAGTGCTGGGACTCATCAATATCAAGGTCTTGGCTGCCGGTTCTCTCTTTCTGGGTGATGTTCGTGAGCCGATAACAAGTACTAAGGATGGTCCTAAAGCCATCAATTGGGGTATACCATTCACCGCACGTCCTAAGGCTTTGCGCTTTGATTATAAGACTTCTTTTCCTAATGCAGCCAATCGTATCAAGCAGAATGGATTTAGCGGAGCCTCTACGGTTGCTGGTCGAGATCATGCTATAGCTGTGCTCTATCTGCAGAAACGTCATGAAGATGCTAAGGGAAATATAACAGCTAAACGTGTGGGTACGATGGTAGTCAGATTCGGAAAGAGTACCGATAGATGGGTGGAAGATGCTACCTATACAATCCATTATGGCGATATCCGCCACATGGCAGGTTATCAGGCTGCTACTATGGGACTGCGATCCACTGACTATGCCCGTAACAGCAAGGGTAAGAGCGTGCCGGTAAAAGAAGTAGGATGGGCGAGTGCTAACGAAACACCTACTCATCTGATTCTTCAGTTCTCCTCATCCGATGGTGGAGCCTATATCGGAACTCCAGGCAATACCTTGTGGATTGATAATGTAGCATTGGTGTATTAAAATAATAAAATCGACAAAATGAAGCATATTCTGACAATACTTATTATGATGTTGGCATTGGGCAGCTATGCCTCTGAGCCTTCTGTAACCGATAGTATCTCATCTGCAGAGAAGATGGATACGACGACTTTATATGCCGGGAAATCATGGGTGAACCGGATTCTTGACTACTTTAATGATTCCAACAAAAACAAGAAGCATAAGCGTTTCGATTTTAGTGTGATAGGTGGCCCTCATTATGCCTCTGATACCAAGTTTGGATTGGGATTGGTGGCTGCAGGACTATACCGTACTGATCCGAATGACAGTATTCTTCCTCCTTCTAATGTCTCGCTTTATGGTGATGTCAGTTCTGTAGGTTTCTATATGTTGGGTGTCCGTGGTAACCATATTGCTCCTAAAGGAAGATATCGCATCGATTATCACCTTTATTTCTATTCTTTTCCCTCTGATTTTTGGGGAATAGGCTATGAGATGGGCGATAACGATGCCAATAAGAGTGACATGAAGCGTTGGCAGGCTCAGGCTGAAGTTAGCTTCCTGTTTCGTGTAGCAGATAATTTCTATATCGGACCGATGGCGAGTTATGACTATGTAATAGGTAAACATATTGAGCGTCCGGAATTACTGCAAGGCATGGATCAGCATACTTGGAATGTTGGAGCTGGTGTTTCTCTGGTATATGATAACAGAGATAATCTTACGAATCCACATCGTGGTATCTGTCTGAATATCAATCAGATGTTCAGACCTAGATTTATGGGAAATGATTATGCCTTCAGTACGACGGCATTTCGTTTTGATGCCTATCAGCGACTGGGTAAGGGAACGGTTCTTGCCGAGGACATTGGGGCTAACCTCAACTTTGGTAATCCTTCGTGGGGAATGATGGCAGAATTGGGTGGTACTCATTCCATGCGTGGCTATTATGAAGGCCGTTATCGCGATAAACATTCTCTGGAAGCTACGGTTGAGTTGCGCCAACATGTATGGAAGCGTAATGGCATCGTAGTGTGGGTTGGAGCAGGAACCATCTTCCCGAAATTCTCGGCATTGCGCTCTAAACAGATTTTGCCGAATGCTGGTGTAGGTTATCGCTGGGAATTTAAGAAGAATGTGAATGTACGTCTGGATTATGGATTCGGTAAGTCGGGTCAGTCTGGTTTCCTCTTCAATATCAATGAAGCGTTTTAGTAATAATGCTCTTTATGTAGTTTGATAATGCTCTTTAAAGTGTTAATGAAAAAGTAGAATGAACAGTTTTACGGATATATATAATAAGGTGTCATCGGGCGCATTCCTTTACGGGTATGCTGTGGTAGCATTGTTGTTGCCTAATATAGCTCTGTGCTATACCGAATGTCTGGCTCCTTGGGCTTGTGGGGCCAATGTGTTGCTGCCTTTGGCACTCTACATGTGGTTCTTTTCGTTAACCAGATGCCCGGGTAAGATGATCTGGTGGGCTTTTCTTTTTGTTTTTTTCGCTGCCTTCCAACTGGTATTGCTTTATCTCTTCGGGACGGGAGTGATAGCGGTAGATATGTTTCTGAATCTTGTAACTACCAATCCTGGCGAGGTGAAGGAACTGCTTGGTAATCTGTTGCCTGCTGTGGTGGGTGTTTTTGTGGTTTATCTTCCTTTGCTGGTTCTGGCTATTGTCAATATCAGCAAGAAAGGGATGATAGTGGTTCAACTCCAGCATCGAGTGCGTCGTTGGGCTTTGGAGATAGCTGCTGTCGGTTTATTCTGTCTGCTGGCTTGCTATGTGGCTGTAGATGATTATCGCTTGCGCAACCAACTTTATCCTGTTAACGTTTGCTATAATCTCTATCTTGCTTTCGAGCGTGATGCGGCTTCAGAGAATTACAGGGAGGCAAGCAGGATTTTCAGGTTTGATGCCAGGAACGAGCACGATGCTGAGGCTCCCGAGGTGTATGTGATGGTGGTGGGAGAGACGGCGAGAGCCCACAATTTCAGTCTCTATGGCTATCCGCGCGATACCAATCCTTTGCTTTCCAAGACTCCTGGAATCATAGCTTTTCCCGATGCTACAACCCAGAGTAATACTACGCATAAGAGTGTTCCTATGCTCCTGTCGGCTGCATCAGCAGAGGATTTCGAACGTCTCTTTCATGAGAAAGGTATCCTGGCTGCTTTCAGGGAGGCGGGATTTCATACCGTATTTATCAGCAATCAGCTGCCTAATCATTCTTTTATTGATTTCCTTGGCGAACAGGCTGATGAACATTACTTCCTGAAGGAAGGTGCTTCTGCAAAAGATAATCATTATGATAGTGATTTGTTGCAGAAGTTGGATGGGATATTGCCTGCGGCAGATGCTTCTTCATCCAAGCAATACCGTTATCGGAAACTCTTCGTGGTACTTCATACTTATGGTTCTCACTTTAATTACCAGGAGCGCTATCCCCGTAATTTCGCTTTCTTTAAACCTGACAGTAAGAGCGAAGCGAAGCCGGAGAACCGGCGTGACCTGCTGAATGCATACGATAATACCATCCGGTATACCGATTATATCCTGCATGGTATCGTAGAACGTCTGCAGAAATGGGAGAAGACTCAGGCAAAGACGGATGGGGTATATAGCCAACCTACATCGGCGATGCTCTATACCAGCGACCATGGAGAGAATATCTTTGATGATGACCGTCGCCTCTTTCTGCACGCCGCCCCGAAGGCATCTGATTATGAGCTGCATGTTCCTTTCATCATCTGGACATCAGATGGTTATGGAAAACAATATCCGGGAATACTGAAAACTTTGTCAGGTCATCGTACCCAACAGGTACAGACGAGTCTTTCGGCTTTTCATACGATGTTGGGGATAGGAGGCATCCTGACCCGTTATCGCCAGGATGAATATTCTGTGGCAAGTGAGAAGTATCATCCTGTGAAGTTGTTTTATCTGGATGATCATGATAAAGCGATTCCACAGGAAAATGCCAAATATTAGCATCTGATTTTAAGCGTAAACGCGCTCTTTGTGTAAAATACATGAAAAGAGTTTTCGTAAATGTCAATTATTTGCGAAAACTCTTTGCCGTATCTATAATTTGCTGTATCTTTGCACCCGGATTTAGATAATAATAAAAATACAGTTGTTATGGAACCAACTCGAAAAATCGAAAAGGTAGGCATGCGCAACCTCCGTATGGAGGATTATGATCAGCTTGCCAAGTCATTTAGGCGTATTTACGCAGACTCAGATGTATTCTGGACAAAAGAACAGATTAAGAAACTCATTACTATCTTCCCTGAGGGTCAGGTGGTTATTATCGTTGATGATAAGATTGTGGGCTGTGCGCTCTCTATCATCGTCAATTATAATATGGTGAAGGGCGATCATACCTATGCTCAGGTTACGGGTAATGAAACCTTCAATACCCACGATCCTAAGGGAAACATTCTTTACGGCATCGAGGTATTTATCCACCCTGATTATCGTGGCTTGCGCCTGGCTCGCCGTATGTATGAGTATCGCAAGGAACTCTGCGAGAAGCTCAACTTGAAGGCTATCATGTTTGGCGGTCGTATACCAAACTATCACAAGTATGCCGATAAGATGCGCCCTAAGGAGTATATCGAGCATGTAAGAAACCGTGAAATCTATGACCCGGTTCTTACCTTCCAGCTTTCCAATGATTTCCACGTGCGCCGCGTAATCCGCAACTATCTTCCTAGCGATGAGGAGAGCGAACACTGCGCTACCCTCTTGCAGTGGGATAATATCTATTATCAACCACCTACGGATTCTTATGTAGACCGCAAGCCAACCGTAAGAATCGGATTGGTACAGTGGCAGATGCGCCCATACGCTTCGGTGGATGACCTCTTCGAACAGGTTGAGTTCTTCGTTGATTCTGTGAGCGATTACAAGAGCGATTTTATCCTCTTCCCTGAGTATTTCAATGCGCCTTTGATGGCTCGTTTCAATGATTTGGGTGAGGCGCAGAGCATCCGAAAGATGGCGCAGTATACCGAAGAAATCCGTGACCGTTTCCGCGAGTTGGCCATCAGTTACAACATCAATATCATCACGGGTAGTATGCCTTATCTTAAGGATGATTCTCTCTATAATGTAGGCTTCCTCTGCCGCAGAGATGGTAGCGTGGATATGTACGAGAAGATCCATGTTACACCAGATGAGCAGAAGTGCTGGGGATTGAGTGGTGGTAGCCATATCCAGACCTTCGATACCGATTGCGGTAAGATTGGTATCGTCATCTGCTATGATGTGGAGTTCCCTGAGTTGTCAAGATTAATGGCTGAGGATGGCATGCAGATTCTCTTCGTGCCATTCATGACCGATACCCAGAATGCTTACTCCCGAGTAAGAGTATGTGCCCAGGCGCGTGCCATCGAGAACGAGTGCTATGTAGCCATTGCGGGTAGTGTAGGCAACTTGCCACGTGTTCACAACATGGATATCCAGTATGCCCAGAGCGCCGTGTTCACCCCTTGCGACTTTGCTTTCCCTAACGATGGCAAGCGTTCAGAGGCAACACCTAATACCGAGATGATTCTCGTATCAGATGTTGACCTGAATCTCTTGAATGAGCTTCATACCTACGGTGCTGTAAGAAATCTTCGCGACCGCCGCAAGGATCTGTATGAATTGAAACAGAAGAAGTAAGTGAGGAAGGATAATTCAACACTCAACACTCAACATTCAACATTTAACATTTAAATAAAGTGTATAAGATAGAAATCTCGGAGCGCACGCTCCACTTCAAGCAGCCGGCAGGCACGTCTCGTGGCGTATATACCACGAGACACAGTTATTATCTCACTCTCACCTCTGATGAAATGCCGGGAGTAGAGGGAGTGGGAGAGTGTGCTACGCTCCCTGATCTCAGTTGCGATGCCAAACCGGAATATGAGATGACCCTGCGACAGGTTTGTCAGATGGTAGAGCAGATGGGACGCATTCCATACGATATGATTCGTGCTTACCCTAGCATCACCTTCGGTTTGGAAACAGCCTTCGCTTCGTTCTTCGATGCAGCGAAGAAGTTTTTGGAGATTGTTCCTGCTGAAGGAGCATCTTCTTCTTCAGAAATATTGAAGCAGAAAGGGGTTTCTGTTCCAGTCGGAATGGAGAATCTTGTCAATCTCTTCGATTCTCCTTTCGGTAGGGGAGAAGAGGGCATCACCATCAATGGATTGGTGTGGATGGGTACTTACGAGGAGATGCTGGCACGACTGGAGGAGAAGCTCCAGGCGGGTTTCCATTGCGTGAAACTGAAAATCGGTGCCATCGATTTCTTCAAGGAACTCAATCTCATCAAGCGCATCCGTGATGTGTATACCAAGGAGCAGGTTGAGTTGCGTGTAGATGCCAATGGTGGCTTCTTGCCGGAGAATGCAATGAGTCAGCTGGAGGCTTTGGCTAAATATGACATTCATTCGATTGAGCAGCCTATCAAGCAGCATCAGTGGCCTAAGATGGCTCAGCTTTGTCGCGAAACACCGCTTCCTATCGCCCTAGACGAGGAGTTGATTGGTGTGAATGTCCGGAGTATGAAACAGGCTTTGCTCGATACCGTCCGTCCTCAGTATATCATCCTCAAACCTTCACTTCATGGTGGCATCTATGGATGCAACGAGTGGATAGAACTGGCTAACCAGCGTGGTATCGGCAGCTGGATTACTTCTGCTCTTGAGAGTAATATCGGTCTGAATGCGATTGCTCATTATGCAGCTAAAGTATATGGTCCTAATGTCAAGATGCCGCAAGGCTTGGGTACCGGACAGCTCTTTACTGATAATATACCGATGCCTTTGGAGATTCGTGGTGACAAACTGTTTGTAGTAAAATGACTTTAGAAGATTTCCTTTCAGAATGGAATAACGGTAGCGACCGGGTGCTTGTTCATACAAGTGGTTCTACAGGCAAGCCTAAACCGATGTTGGTAGAGAAGAAGCGAATGCTCAACTCGGCCCGCATCACCTGTGATTTCCTGGGATTGAAACCTGGTGATAGCGCCCTGCTCTGTATGTCGCTCGATTATATTGCAGGTAAGATGGTGGTGGTGCGGAGTATAGAGCGCCATCTCCATCTTATTTCTGTTTGCCCAAGTGGTCATCCTTTGAAAGATGTAAATGAAGAGATTACCTTCGCTGCGATGGTCCCGATGCAGGTTTATAATACCCTGCAGGTTCCTGAAGAGCGGGCTCGTCTCTGCCGCATCAGGCATCTTATTATCGGTGGCGGAGCTATAGATGAGGCTCTCGAACAGAGACTGAAGGCTCTTCCCGGTGATATTGCCATCTGGAGTACCTACGGAATGACCGAAACGCTCTCGCATATTGCCCTGAGAAGAATTAATGGTGCTGAGGCCAGCGAATGGTACCAGCCTTTCGATAGTGTGAAAATCAGTCAGACCGAGGAAGGATGTCTGGTGATAGATGCTCCGCAAGTATGTGCTGAGCCCCTGGTAACGAATGATATTGTGGAAATAGAATCCTATATATATAATAAGGTGGAAAAACTCCGTTTTCGCATCAAAGGCAGAAAAGACAATGTGATTTGCAGCGGAGGCATCAAAATACAGATAGAAGAGGTTGAGGCTCTGTTGAAGCCTTATCTTGAAAAACCTTTCATGATAGCCAAGAAGAAAGACGGGAAGTTTGGAGAAATTGCTGTCCTCCTGACGGAAGATGAGGAGATTGAAAAAATAGAGGCGACTGTTCGCCGCCTCTTATCTGATCATAAATATTGGATTCCAAGGGAATTCCTTCATGTAGAGCATCTTCCGCTTACCGAAACCGGAAAGCCGAAGCGCTCTATCTTTCTTTAAAGAGATTCTCTGAAGAAAGATTCTTTAGCTGAATTATCCTTCTCTGAAGAAATCGAGTGCTTCCTTGATCTCTTCTGTCGTAGCTGTCTGGTTGATACGGATATCGCCTATGCCGCCCAGCATCGTGAAGTTGATGATGCCATTCTGGTTCTTCTTGTCATGATGCATCAGCTCGATGAGCTCATCATAGTCATCGCAGGTAATATCCAGTGTACCATAGAATTCCTTGATGAAGTTTACGGTCTGGCGCATCTTCTCTGTAGGGAATCCGGTTTTGGCAACACTCAGATAGAGTTCAGGGATGAGACCGAATGCCACTGCATAACCATGCAGGATAGGCTTGCGCTTCAATGCCCAGCTCTCAAACGCATGACCGAAAGTATGGCCCAGGTTCAGCGCCTTGCGGATGCCCTGCTCGTGAGGATCCTGCTCTACAATGCGCTCCTTTACCTTCACGCTGTCGCCTACCATGCGCTGCAACTGCTTCAGATCAGGCTTGTCGAGGTCGAAACTGACCAGTTCTTCCCACATTGCTTCTGTAGAAATCAGACCGTGTTTCAGCATCTCTGCATAGCCCGAACAGATGTTTTCTGCATCGAGCGTCTTTAAGAATTCTGTATCGAGAATAACGAACTTAGAATCGTTGAAAACACCCACCTCATTCTTCAAACCTCCGAAGTTGATACCGGTCTTTCCACCCACAGATGCATCTACCATCGCCAGCAGGGTAGTAGGAATATTGATGAAGTTGATACCGCGCTTGAAGGTGCTGGCAGCAAAACCGCCGAGGTCGGTTACCATACCGCCTCCGAGGTTAATCATGCAAGAATGACGTGAAGCGCCACCTTCCTGCAGTCCCTTCCATACCATCATCAGGCTTTCGATGTCCTTATGACTGTCGCTAGCCGGAATCGTTATCACCTTAGCTTCCTTCATGCAGTAGAATTTCTGCAAAACCGGAAGGCACATTTCCTGTGTGGTAGTATCTGTAAGCACAAACAGCTTGTCGTGCTCGCATTCTGAGAGAGCGCTTACCAGTTCGTTCTCCAGATGGGTTGATATGATTACTCTCTGATTCATAACATATATACTTTTAAAAGAAACAGACTTTCAGAGTCACCTTTTGTGGGCAACTCATTGTAAATTCGCTTGCAAAGGTACGTTAAATCAGAGACAAAACAAAATAAAAAGCACTTTTTTATCTATAAAAGTTTAAACCTTGATATATTTTATGCGTCAAAAGAAGCAGAATGCCCCAAAAAGAGCAGCTGTTTTTTACAATTGCGCTTTTATTGGGTCTAATCATATAAGTAAGTCAAATATATAAGTAAGAAATAATAATAACGTCTATAATTAATGAAAAGATCTATTCTGATGATGCTTCTGGTGTTCGTAACCATGGCATCCTTTGCTCAGGATCGCTTGATTACCGGTGTGATTACCGACCGCGACACCAAGGATCCCGTAGAACAGGTAACGATTCAGTTACTCAAGACCGACAGTACCTATGTGTCGGGTGCCATTAGCAACGAGAAGGGACTCTTCCATCTCAATGCACCTGCCAATGGCAAGTATTTACTCAAAATGTCGAGTGTAGGTTACAAGACTACCGTAAAGCGTATCGAGATTTCTGATGACAAGAATCTGGCAATGGGCAATGTGGTTCTCGGTGCTGATGCCATCATGCTGAAGGGTGCCGTGGTTACTGCCATGGCGCAGAAGGTGAACCTGAAGGAGGATACCTTCGTCTATAATTCGGCTGCTTACCGCACACCGGAAGGTTCGGTGGTTGAGGAGCTGGTGAAGCGCCTGCCGGGTGCTGAGGTCAGCGACGATGGTACCATCAAGATTAATGGTAAGGAAGTGAAGAAGATTCTCGTGGATGGCAAGGAGTTTATGACGGGCGATACCAAGACTGCCCTGAAGAACCTGCCTACCAGCATCATCGACAAGATCAAGGCATACGATGAGAAGAGTGATCTCTCTAAGGTTACCGGTATCGATGACGGCGAGGAACAGACCGTGCTCGACTTCGGTGTGAAGAAGGGTATGAACAAGGGTTTGATTTCCAACATCGACCTGGGTGTAGGTAACAAGAGCCGCTACAATATGCGTGGCATGGGCGGTTATTTCAATGATAACAACCGATTCATGCTCTTTGCCAATGCCAACAATACCAGCGACCGTGGATTCGGCGGTGGTCCTGGCAGAGGATTCTGGGGCGGTGCCAACGGTTTGAATGCCAGCAAGATGATAGCTGCCAACTATAACTATGAGTTGAAGAACAAGTTCAAGTTCAATACTTCCCTCCGCTGGAACCACAGCGATGGCGATGTATGGAGCAGCCGTTCCAGCGAAAACTTCATGGGTAGCAGCAGCTCTTTCAGCAATAGCCTGAGCCAGAGTTTCTCCCGCAGCAACAGTTGGAATGGCAACATCCGATTGGAGTGGATGCCTGATTCCATGACCAATATCCTCTTCCGTCCTTCCATCTCCTGGAGTACCAGCGATGGATTGAGTGGCAGCCAGTCGGCTTCCTATAACAAGGATCCTTATACCATTACCTCCAAAGACCCTCTTTCAGAGGAAGGTATTGAGGAGTTGGATAAGGCTGAGGCTATGGTGAACAGTCAGTTGACCAATGGCATCACCTATTCTGATAATAACAATATCAGCGGTATGTTGCAGATTAACCGCAAGTTGGGCAACAAGGGACGTAACATCACCTTCCGTGTGGATGCCAAATATACTGATAAGGACAGCAAGAGCATCTCGCTCAACAATGCCAAACTCTATCTCGTGCAGACAGCGGAGGGTAAGGATTCTACTTATCAGACCAACCGCTATAACCTGACTCCTTCAAAGAATTACAGTTATGCGGGACAGTTGACCTATAGTGAGCCACTCTGGAAGGCTACCTTCCTGCAGTTCAGCTATAAGTTTACTTACAGCTACTCCAAGAGCGACCGCAGCACCTATGATTTCAGCAAGTATGCGATGAGTGGTGATCATGAGTATCGTGGCTGGGATAGCTACCTGAATCCGTTTGCCGGTCATCTCGAAGATTACAAGGATGATGATCTGAGCCGTTTCTCAGAGTATCGCAACTACAATCATGATATCCAGGTGATGATGCGATTCATCCGTCAGAAGTACAATCTGAACTTCGGTGTGATGGTTCAGCCACAGCAGTCTAAGTATATCCAGGATTATCAGGGAGTGCATGTAGATACCGTTCGCAATGTGGTGAATATGAGTCCAACCCTCGATTTCCGCTATCGCTTCTCCAAGATGAGCAACCTGCGTGTGAACTATCGTGGTACCACATCTCAGCCAAGCATCTCGCAGTTGCTTGATATCACCGACAACAGCGACCCGCTGAACATCTCGAAGGGTAACCCTGGCTTGAAGCCATCGTTCACCCAGAACTTCCGATTGTTCTACAACAACTTCGTGCAGAACCACAACAAGGGTATCATGACATTCGTCAACTTCTCAACCACCAACAATAGCATCAGCAACAAGGTGACCTATGATGAGAAGACTGGTGGAAGAATCACCCGTCCGGAGAATATCAATGGTAATTGGAATGTGATGGGAGCCTTCATGTTCAACTGCTCTATCGACAGTGCCGGTGTGTGGAACTTGAATACCGACACCAACTTGGGTTACAACAACTACGTGAGCTATCTGAGTCTCGACAAGCAGTCTGATTCCCAGAAGAATACCACCCGCAGCACCACTTGGAGAGAACGCCTCTCTTTCAGCTATCGCAACGACTGGTTGGAGCTCTCGCTCGATGGAACATTGAATTATAACCATGCCAAGAACAAGTTGCAGCCTAACAGCAACCTCGATACCTGGCAGTTCTCTTATGGTCCTAGCATGACGCTTACAGCTCCTTGGGGAACCAGCTTGAACTCAAGCCTCTCTATCAGCAGTCGCCGTGGATATAACGATAGCAGCATGAATACTGATGAGTATGTATGGAATGCTCAGCTCTCTCAGAGTTTCCTGAAGGGCAAGCCATTGACCATCATGCTCCAGTTCTACGATATCCTTCGTCAGCAGAGCACCTTCTCTCGTGCCATTTCTGCCACATCCCGTACGGATACGGAGTATAATGCCATCAACAGCTATGCGATGCTCCATGTGGTATATCGCTTGAATCTCTTCGGAGGCAAGCAGGCTCGTCAGGGTGGTCCTGGCGGTCCTGGCGGTCCTGGTGGTCGTCCTGATTTCCGTGGTCGTCCATTCAATGGCGGTCATCCGGGTGGAAGAATGTTCTAAAAAAGAAAATGAAGTAAGCTTCATTTAAAACGATAGTAAGCCTCACTCAATGTTTATGCGAGGCTTATTTCAAATAGGTATGACGAGAAAAAAAGAAAGAGGGTGTGTCATAAGTCTATGGCGCACCCTTTTCGTT
>NZ_QSAV01000064.1:0-5313 GCF_003465495.1 Segatella copri
ACTGAGCATTATGACAAAATTGAAGAATTCAAAGATATTCCAAACCCCAAAATCAGCGACAAATACAAGTGTATTCTTTCAAGAGTGTATGTTTCTTCCGCAGAGAACGAATATGCAAAATATGTATGCACCAATGGACATCTCATTAAGGTTGCCGAATTGAGACAATATTGGAAAGGGAACATTTATCCAGAGCGAGACAGGGCTGTTTATGAAGAGCATTTTATTAAAGCTAATGTTTGGAAGAGAAACTTGAAACTAAATCAAATTAGCGATTTCTGGAAACCGGTCGTACCGTTTTGATTATATCCAATTGGAGTTGGTGGGGTCATATAAAAATAAAAGGAATTATGGGCAAATATCGCTTTCCATAATTCCTTTCTAATATTTTTTCTTTTTAATGAGTTGTAGATATTACCTTTTTCCCATTAATAATATATATGCGTCCGTTCTCTATGCTTGTTACCTTTTTTCCAGACAAATCATATATCTGTTCTTTCTTTTGTGGGCTTATTGTAATGTTATCGACTCCTGTTGTCGGGAAATCATCCGTTTAAGGGGTGAGTACGGTGCAACGAGTTAAGCGATTAAAAATACACAATCATAGCAATAAAACTATTAATTTTACGTTCTTTTCAAAGAAAGGTGTTGTGCAATAGTGGCTTGAAGGCTAAAAGCACTACCTTTGAATGCTATTAAATATGGTAATGTTCAAAATCACAATTTGTGATTTTAGAAAAATGAATATAAATATGACTGATAAAATAGAAAAAAGGAGAGCAGCGAACTGTGTATATCACATAGGTGCATCCATTAAGGACTTGGGCAAGAAGTGGTTTGGCTTCTCTAAGATGGAAATATTGATGCCTGATGAATTGGTTGAAAGAATCAACAGAGGATAATCTGTGATTACTTAGGTAGAGTGTTAAAAAGAATATAACCAACAAATAATTTTTGTTTATTTTCACAAACATATAAAGGTATGAAATTCAACAATCTATTCTTTATGGCTTTAGTTCTCGTTCTCATTTGTTCATGTAAGGATACAACTCTTTGTTATAAAATTCCTTTGGATAACAAAGAACTTGTGATATGTATTCCTGCATTTAGTGATTATGCATACCTTTATATAGATGCACATGAATCATGTGTCCCAACAGATAGTTTTGATTTTAAAATAAATAATAGAGGTGAAGCTACAGAAGTTTCCTTAATCTTAAATAAACACAAAGACGACACTATATATTATTCTGATAGATGGAATGATGTCACATTAGTTAATAAAAATGGAAAATATAAAAGAGTTTCATGGCATGATGACAGATTTTATACAAAAGATATAAGAACTAATAAAATCCAAATAAATCAGAATTATATAGAAATAGTGATTAAAGATTATGCAACTTTTGTTGTGTGTCAAACAGACAATGGATACAAAATTTTAGAGCCTATTCAAAAATAGGAAACAACAAAGAACTTACTTGTAAAGATTGGATAGTATATGAAAATATTGAATACTCGCATATTAAAGAAAAGCGTGATAACACTTAGTTTTTTGTGCTATCTTATAACCTGTGGGTTCGTACCATATTATTATGATGAAGCAACTAATCTTTGTTATGGTGATGGCTTTTTCGACTTGTTCTTTGGCTGGTTTTGTTTCGTATTTCCGGGAATATTTCCGAAAATATATTCTTTAGCATGGTTTTCAAACATAACATACATTGTTGCTATAAGGCATCTAATAAAGGGAAATAGAAAACACTTCGTATTGTGGATTTGCATCACCATAATATTGAGTAGCCTTTTGATTATTTGTCCAAGAACAGAAACTGACACTTGGGGGAATATACACCATTTTACGTTGACGATAGGTTATTATTTGAGAATTATAAGTTTCTTTGTATTATTAATTGGTGGGTTATATGTCCTGTTTGTACAAGATAGGAAAGGGGATAAAAGGCTGATGAATGATGGACGGATGAAAAGCAAGCAGCAAATATTCTTTCTAACGAAAGCGGATATAGTCAAGATGATGTCTATGGTTGAAATAAGAATTCCAATAGAATATACCCTGATGGGGGCATTTAAACAGGAGGCGATAAGAAGAGAAAACACCATATCAATTTTTTCTAAACTTGGTCATACAGGCTATGCCAATTGGATTTCTTTGGATAATAGATACATGGTGCTCCCCTTAAATAATGAGGTGAAGTATAGAATTGTGAAACAAAGAAATGGCTCTTTTCATTACATCGTAGATCTTGCATCTAATCCTACAGGTGTTGAGTTAAGTACTGGAGGAATATACGACAATGCAGAAAATGTTTTAATAGCAGGTCGTGTTGCAGTCTTTACTGATAGCTCAATCGAAGCCATGCAAATCTATAAAGAAATATTGAGAGCTATGAATAAATGTTTTACCAGGAAAAATAACATCTTTGTATCTCAAGAGGTGTTATCTTTAGTGGAAGATGGATGGCGATTAACATGTAATTATAATGCGCCTTGTGAAAATGATTTCAAATAATATATGTTGCAAATTTCAACTTTGCTATAAATAAACTTCGGAAGGAGAAATATGAATTCACTATGTTTATGTGTAAAAGAATAAAATTTTGGCTTTGCAAACTTCTCTATTCCCATAGAAAAAAGTCTTGTTGCATTTCCTTTTCATCAAAAGGTTTCAAGGTGATAACTCTCTATCGGATTTTTGAGGGATGCCAAGTAGAAGATAAACCAATTATCTTTCTTCCTGCTACAGCATCCGAGGAAGAATTGGCCAATGCGATATTTTTCTGTTTGGGTAAAAGTAGTATGGTCATACGAACTTCAATAAATTCCACATCCGCTTATCTGAAGTTTATTAAAGAACGTTCGTTGAAAAGTTACTATCAACAATCCGTGGCTTGCATAGTAAAGTTGAATGTTCAAACAGGCATAATTCATTTAGAACTTTGGCAACAAGCTGATAATGGTAGAGGAATGACTCCTTGTCATGAACAGAGCCTTATGGCATTTGATGTAAAAGACAATAGTCAACTTCTCGCCAAGTATGTCAAGGAAATCTTAAGTGAAAGATTAGCTTTGAAAAAGGATAAGGTAACTATGGAATAAATAATAAGAATTGTAGCATGAGAATAAACAAATAGACTCTGATAGTCTTGGCGATAAACATAGGTTTGCTGTGTTTTACAATATATGCATTTAGGCAGTACCAGCATCGGCAGGAAATTGTTAAATTCGCACATCCGATTACAGAGTATTTCCTATTGGAGGTAGATTGTCATAGTAGAATGTCTTCCAATATTAAAATAGCTTATGTTTCAACATTAGGTGGTAATACACCACAATATGTTCCAGCAACAGGATCCAAGCTAACTCTATTTCCCAAAACTGCCGTATATTCTTCAAGCTTATCAGCACACCTGCCTCCAGCGTAATGAGGCTGGCGAACGAGTGTCGCCCCGAATGGTAGGAACAGGTAAGTCCGTTCTCTTTTCCACAAGCACATCGAAAGCCTTTTGGATGGAAAGCAACAACTGCTCGATGTCCTTGTTGGTTTCCACGGCTTCCTTGCTCTTGTTCTCCTTTGGCTGCTTTAGAGCTTTATGTTAATAAAACTACAATCACAGCAATAAAACTATTAATTTTACGTTCTTTTCAAAAAAAGGTTGTGCAATAGTGGCTTAAAGGCTAAAAGCACTACCTTTGAATGCTGTTAAATATGGTAATGTTCAAAGTCACAATTTGTGATTTTGGAAAAATGAATATAAATATGACAGATAAAATCGAAAAAAGGAGAGCAGCGAACTGTGTATATCACGTAGGTGCATCCATTAAGGACTTAGGCAAAAAGTGTTTTGATTTCTCCAAGATGTCAACAAAATAGTTCAAAGAGCGAATCGCCCCACTTTGGGGCTATATTTAGGCTACAGGAGGCATTTTCACGTTGCATAAACAACTCGTTCGCCAACTGGTTGCCAGAATTAGTTAACGCCGAGGATTGCATAAAGGCTTTCCAAGGCATATGTTTAATTCAAATTTAATCCACTTTTTAAAGTGGAGTCATAGATAAAATCATATAGAATAAAGATGAAGGAATTAGTGGGTATTATATTATTGACAGTTTTGGTAGTATTTGGTTCATGCAACTCCAATACTAATGTGTCTCATGTGGGAACATCTCCGCAACTATTTGGTGTACGCCAAGTAAGCACAGGTAATCCTGGCTATAGAAATAGAGAGTTGTTCATAAACGAATTGGAAAACAAGTGTAAATATCCTATTGAGTTTCAAAAAAATAATTTGGAAGCATACGTTGCTGTTGAATACAAGACTGACCAACGAGGATATATTGTAAAAAAAAGAGTGGTTATTTGCGACAATAAAAAATTCAAAAAGACAACAATGGAAACATTCAATCAAGTTAAAACTCTCAAAATAGCCACAACAGAGAAAATAGATACAATCTACTTCCAATACAAGATACAAGGTTCACCAACTTTAATCCATTCAAAAGTAGATGTAAAGATTATCGGCTATGGCTACAATAATAAATCAATTTTAATGAAGTAACTCGATTATCATAATTCACTACTGTCCAATAAAAAAGGCAATTCAAATACACGTTCTTCTTCAAGTGGGAATGGTTTTGGTTCTTTTGGAAGTGGAAGCAATAGTAGTAGTCAGGATTTTAATAGATGATTGTTTATGAAGAAACTGTTAATAATTTACTTGATTATATCATTTCTAATGGTTTTTGTTTATGCTATCTTTGTGGTAAATGCGTATGTTAGTATAAAATACGAGGTAGAAACTATAGATAATGATGCTATCATAAATATGGTTTACCAGATATTCGATACTGGTATTACTATAAATTTTATTTGGTTTGCCATAAATACGATAATAATTTTGGGCTTGTATATAAAGCTTCGTCGTAAGTGAAAAATAATATGATTATGCAAAAGATTGCATAATGTTAAGTATTGAACTTGGAACAGAAATCCTAAAGCAAGGAACTAATTTAAAATTATCTGGAGCCGAAAGGATTACAGATATGATAATTGAAAAGAAACAAGAAGAAGTCAAAAACGATAGTACTATTTGCAAAAAGTAATAATTATGAACTATATTTGTCTTTGGGGAATATTAGCGTCTATAACAGGAATTGCAATAATGTTTTCTGTTATTAAGCACAAAAAGTCGGTAAGTGCCATAAAAAATGGCACTTACTTGATTTTTTCAATTTTGATGATATGCTTAGGAATAACAACCATCTTATTTAAAAGATATGATAGTATTTGTGCA
>NZ_QSAV01000064.1:5323-12647 GCF_003465495.1 Segatella copri
CTTATTTAAAAGATATGATAGTATTTGTGCAATATCCTTTGGTATTACATTCCTAAATATCACATACAAAGACAGGCGTAATTACCCACCGAGTTTTACAATAAACTATATTGATTATCTTAAAGGATATTTTGTTGGTTTTGGGTCTATAATGTATGGTTTGTTTAGAATTTTTGAATAAATAATCAAGTAATATATCACGACTTATAATAAAGTAGGACATGGAAAATAATTTTAATTTTATAAATTTTTCCTTTTTTGAAATAGATTCTCTGACAGCTATGAAAGAAGCTGTCAGAGAAGTGTTTATTCAAGATTTCCAAAAAGGGAAAGCTAATTTTATCAAGACTCCTTTTATTATATCAGAATTCATAGACCCTTCTTATGGAGGAAAACATGATGATGTATTTTGTTGTTGGCAAGTTTCACATTATCCTAATAAGATATTCTTCATTTCAAATTCAGGTGATGGAAGAATAACATTGTGTAATGTACTTCGGTTGAAATTGCATTGTAGTTTCTACCAATTTGCCCTTTCCAATGATAATGCCTCTCCTTTTTTTCTGTTTCATCATTCTTCAAAACAAGGAATAACTAGAGATGTGCTGAACTACAAAGAAGACAGATGGCAATTTTATGCAAAGGGACCAATTAATAGCATTGAAGAAATCGAATTTTACAAAAACAGAAAAATTCGAGAACGTCTCAACAAAGAAATCCTTTTGCATTATTTGAAAAAAATGGGCATTTCTTTCTGGGATATAGACAAAAGTGTAACTGATTATTTTATAGTTAAGCGTAGTGTGTAAAGTTGCAATTGCGTTGACAGACCATTAAGTTATTATGATGATTAAGTTGTAAAAGTTAAAATAAAAATGAGGGTATATTAATTTGCATACCCTCATTTTATGATAGTTATAGTCAAACTGAAATAGTTTGAGGAAATCTTAAGGTTTCATGTTCGATGGATAAAACAGTTCATGAATAGCATATTAAAACAATTCTATGCAATAAAATCAAATGTCAATCGTTCTTTAGATAAAACATAAAATAAAGACGTATGAAAGTATCAACAAAACAAAGTAGCAAGATTGAATGTCTAAAATTTCTTGAACCGTTCATAAAAAAAGAATGGTTCAAGAAACTTGTGTGCTTTGTTAAACACATGAGAAAGAATAAGATTATGAGGTGGGTAGCAAATATTGCTTTTATCTTTATTGTAACGAGGATTGGTCTTTATTACAGTTACATCTCTGCACATACAATCCTTGAATTTCCATTTTGGGTGTGGGGAATCATACCTGCCATAGCTATTTTTGTATTGTTGTTCGTTGTTGGAGCTAAGGGAAAAGAAGTTCCATTTGCTATATTTTTCGGGTGCTGTGTCGGTATTTTTATTACTGGATTGCTGATTATGCTGGTTCAATCAACTAACTATTGGTTTGCTAATTCGGAATCCTATCATAGAGAAGCGTATGTTATGGGGAAGAGACATATAACAAACAATGGTTATAGACATTGGTTTTCAAAGTTTAATGTGAGTTTAATATTTTTAGATAATAAAGAATACTTTAGATTGGATGATTCTGATATTTATAAAACATGTGACCAGGGTGATACCGTGAATGTAACTTTGTGTAAAGGTCTTTATGGCATACCTATTGTCAAGAATTTGAAAACTGAAGTTGTCCCTGCGGATTGACAGTCGTAAGGACTATTAGTAAAGATTCTATATCTGTTTTTGACTTTATGTGCCTTTTAATGGCACGAAATTTATTTGTGTATAATCATTATTTGGTGGAAAATATGGTAAAAAAGATAATTTTATTATTGGTGGTCATTTTGCCCCTTTGTGGTTGCAATCAAAAAGTCCAAGGCACAGAAACCTCTGAGAATGACAGCATAGCGGAATTTTTCAGGAAGTTTTATGTTGGCTGTAATGACTATTATGTTCAAAGAGTTAATGTCGATGATTCTAAAGGCAAAGCCTACTGTCAAGCTTTGCAAGACGATTTTGTATCATTCCTCAAAAACTTCTGCTGTGATGATATTGTTGCTGACGTTAATAGGATGAATTTTGATATATATGGGTGCGATATAGATACCCTTAATGATAGTGTATTTGGTTCTTTGTATGTGGAAAAGATGAAATATGACAAGAATGTTTATATAGTGCATCTGCAAACAGATTCCCTACATATTCAAAGACCATATACACTTACCAAACAGGGTGGAAAAATGAAAATCTCTGCCATTGGCAAACGCAAACTTCCCATGGTATTTTGTAATGACACTTTATGGATAAAGGATAGTCCTCAATGTATTGATGAATTTAATAAATGGCATGGAGTTGCTATCTCAACCAATTATGATGTAGTTGATAGCTTAAAGCTCGCTAAAGATTTTAGAGTGGCAATTTTGTCTCCTAATTTTGATAGTTGGAAAGATGCTCCTATACCTCCGATTTGCTCTGATCGTCTCTTGCTTGTTGAGTATAAAAATAAACAGGAGGTTTATGATAATGTGATAGGCAATGGAGAGCCTACTGGAGGGTGGTTACCATATGAAATGCTGGTTAAACCATGGGAAGACAAAACTACGGATTTTGTAGAACGCAGTGACTTCATTCTTTCATATGGTGATGGTAATGGGTACAAGATTTATTATACAATAGGTATCAAAATGATAGAAGGTAAGGCTTATGTGACGGGCATAAAGTGGGAAGAACATGACTCTGGACTTTCATTTCGCAAACAAATCGTACAAGAGTATGATGGCAAGCAAATGCCTTTATCTTCATATAGTAGGTGTATGCCTTGGGAGTTGTCGCAAGAATAGGAATCATTAATCGATAACATATTTATAGTAGAAAGAGAAAATTGGCTTTTTCTACTCATTCCATGTAAAACGTTTTATCATATGACATGCATATATATACGACAGTAAATCAATGAATCTATACGACAGTAAGTCATCATATATGCAATTCTCTGCTTACCGATAGGTTGATTCAGATACTCGACTTTGGAGAGGTATCTACCGATAGGCAAGTGCTTTCGAGAGTAACTCGAAAGGTTTTGAGTAACTCAAAACATAACTTGCTATCGTCAGATACCTCGATTTTTCAAATCATCTCAGAGTCTGAAACCACGTTGCCTTTTAGGAGTGCGGAAACGTGGTTGAGGCTCGTCAACAATTTCGAGTTTGAAGACATCTATCAACTTCCTAATGGCAGGATTCTGTTTGATGAGGACTTGAAGTCTTGCTTCTGCAGGCTTGATTTTGAGCAAATAATCAGCAATGTCCAAGCCTTTAGCTTTATCTTCTTCGCAGGCTTGATGCTCTAAAAAGTCGAAAAGCGTTGCACGGATGCCGAGAACTTGCATCATTGGCAGCTTATCTTGCCAAACTGTTGTCGCTCCCAAATCAGGGAATAAAATCACATCTCTGTTTTTCAGAACAGATAGCGACTTCGTGTTAAAGCAACCATTCTTACCACCACTTGCTATCCATAAGAATTGAGGAAGATAGTAGGAGGCTATCAAGGCTGTCTTCTCACTTTCAACCAATGCTATAGGTTTGGTCTTGGCTACATTGATAAGATGCTCACCAAAGAAGCATTGACAGAGATTGAAATCCTTGTGGGGGATAAGCGAGTGTACCCATGAAACATGGCTGTATGGTTCTTTTACTCGCTTACCTGTCTCAGGATTATAGAGCATAACCTTACCAGTTCTCACCTTGCCTTGATTGTCAACTTGCCAAAATACCGTGGCACCAGTCCAGTGTTTGGAAGTTCCGACATGATATTTCTCTATCAAAGAAAGTGTAGCTGCTTCACCGAATTGAGAAGATAGAAACAAGAAAAGGTTGTTTGCCTCATAACATTTCTGAGAACTTCGCATGATGTTCTCGTCTATATAAGAAGTGGGTAATGGCTTTGGCATTTCTCTCTTCTTATATGAAATTGTATCATCCTTTGTGAATGTCTCATTCTTCTCAGGATTCTTCTCAAAAAAATCCTTGGGAGTGAAGTGATAACCACAACTTTGCTCATGGTTGCAACGACCCACGTAGGGAGGAAACTCAATCTTCCCTTCTGTGTCAATATATCGGGCGAAGCTACGTTTCTTATGACATTTCGGACATGTATGTCGGGTAGCGATGCCTTTGTATGGCTCTAATATGAATCTATGTGTACTCATTTCATTTCTTTTTTATGTGGCGGTTCTGTCGGTTTTGTCGCTTTTGGTATTAAAACCGTCAAAAGCGACAAAACCGACAATACCGTCACGGGGTAATCTTTGAATATTCTCCATGCTTCTCTTTGCGAAATAGGACTCCGATGTTATCATTCAGAAATCTTTCCAATGTCCTTGACTTCATGTCGTTCTCTTTGGCGACATCATGAGCTTGGGCAGTAGTGAATGTTGCAGGAAGATGGTTGACGATTGCTTGTTGTTGAGCGGTGAGCATATTCTCGTTGAGGATATTTTGTACTGATATGGCAGAGTTCTTGAAATACTCTGTCAATCGGATGGCTCGCTCTACACTCAGCAGGTCGATGGCTTCCTTATCACATTCTCCACACGTCCATCGTGCCAATTGAATAATCAGACAGAAACGGATGATGTATATCTCCAACTTGCAATAGATGCTGACAATGGTATCATTTGTTTCATTGTCGCATTGCTCGGAGAAATGATGCTGCCATTCATAGAGCCTTGCCTTAGCTTCTTCAGTGAATGATAAGACATGAGGCTCGATTTCCTGTTGCTCATTTATTGGACACTCCATATCAATAAGGTGTTGAATGATGTTTTGCCAATCTCGCTCTATATTATCGGGCAACTCTCGGTCACTCCATCTCGCTTTCTGCTGAAGGTTAGGCATGACGAACAAAATGCGATCGATGAAGCCGTTGCTGGAGCGTTCGCCTTTCGCCAACTCACTAAGTATCTTCTTTTGGATGGTTCCGATTACTGAGATATAGGGGCGTTTAATGAAGATGGAACTCTTGGAACTTCTTCTGTCTGATATGGTTGTCTTGGCGCTAAAGACAGATAACCAGAACTGTTCCTCTGAACCATTGTTATAGCGGTTGAAGTTCTTGAACCATGCAGACAACTCGTCTGTCCATAGGCATAAACCCCTCTTGTTCTGCGCATGAATATAGCTCAAGCCTTCTGGTGTGACATCAGAGACCAAGAAACGTTTGCGTACAGGTTCTTGCGGAAATCCATCCTCTCCATTTTCAATGCGTTCCTTGCGAGACATGCACATCTTTTCCTCAAACTTACTGTATTGCTCCTCGAACAACTTGTTTTGCTCATAGTCGTAATCGAGGAATGGCTTCATAGCGAAGCTAAGTGGGTGGCTCTTGTTGGCTCCTGGTCTTCCGATAAGAGCCATGTATAAGATAGGACTTTCAAGCCAACCTTGTTTCATCTGTGCCAAGTGCGTGTTGCCGATACCAACAGCCAATGCAGTGAGTATGGCTGCTGATATATAGTCGGTAGGAAAACTGTGGCATTCGTGTACCTCCTTGATGATTCTCTGAATCTTGGCAGGAAAGATGCTTACGGGAAACTGGCTTCCTGATAGGCGAGTACTCATATCAATAGCCTTATCCATGATAATCATTGGATTGATGGAAGTTTCCTTATTGTTATTTAAAGCTGTCATTTGGCATAGAGTTAAAAATTATACATTGACTTGGGTTTGCGCTTCATTCCACCTTGCATGGCTTTTAGCATTTCATAATGGTTCTGCTCCTTGGTAGCTTTTCGACCATTCTCAATCCATGCAAGCAGCTCATCCTTATAGAAGTATAGCTTCTTACCTTTTTTATAGGATGGCAGAATGCCTTGGTTAACCAATCGATAAATGGTTGGCTTCGACTTCATAATAATAATAGCAGCCTCATCAATCTCAACCAATATATGGTTATTTGCTGATGATGTAGGTTGAAGTGCTGATACCATTTGCTTCAACTCGATAACTTGTTCTGTTAAATAAGATACCGCTTGTGGTAACTTATCAAAGGTGATACTTTCATTTATCATATCTGTTCATTTTTATTATTCGGGTACAAAGTAAATGAGTTATGTAATGGAGATAAATATCACTGAGATATAACCTCTGAAAAACCGCTCAATGCTTATCAGTAACAATAATGTGTCTTGATTCCGCCTTGAACATCTAAGCTTGGTAGTAATTCTATGATGCAGGTACCTTCCATTCTTAACTTCCTTATAATAGTGGATATTTCCACATCAACCAGCGCATCAGCAAAAACTTGTTTTATAAAGGTTGCTGTATCAATGCCTTTCTTCTTGAAAAGGTTTCCTATATTCCAAGCATAATGCATTAAGTCAATAGTACGAATAGCCTTGTCAACAATCAATGAATGATGTCTCATGTGTGTAGAGGCACAACACTGGAAAATAGCGATGTTGTCACAAAGTTGGTTCAAATGCTCCTCCCTCATATAGGCAGCAAAAGTTCTTCTGGTATAATCGATAGCTGAGTTTAACAAGACCTTTTCCTTTTTGGCTTTGTCTTCCAATGCTTCCTGTCTCAACTGTTCATAGCTTGTAATACAAGAAGAGGCTTCATCTGCATAGACGAAAGTTACATCTTCCAGATTTAGCTCTTCTCCCTCGTCATATGTATTTGTTTCATTGATGGCAATAGAAGACAGACGCTTTCTTTCTGTATTGTTTACTGTATTACAAAAGATATGCTTAAACCATGGGGCAAGCAATCGTACTATACTATCTAAGGCGTGGAGATAAACAACCATCAGTATGGTAGTTGAGATAACGAACGTCAAGTTGCAGCTAAAGGTGTCTACACCATATTGCATAGCTTCGTTGCGAACAAGTGCACCAATGATAGACATTGCACACAAAACCAATAAATGCTGTGTCAAAAATTCTTTTTTAAACTGTTTCATATTGCGTATTATTAATCATTTGTGGCGCAAAAATAGGAAAAACTGTAGAAACTGACACGTGAGTCACGCGTGACTCACGTAAAACTTTTAGGAGCCTTTAACTAAAAAGCCCGATATTGAACATTTTTTCAATATCGGGCACCATGAAATGAATGCAATGGATTTATTTAAGAGAAATCTTATTTGCTGTCTCTCTTTTCTTTGCGTTCACGAGGTCGGCATATATCTGTGTTGTGCTTACATTCTTATGGGTAAGCATTTTCGAAACCGTGTAAATATCTGTGCCTAAGGCGATTTGGATTGTTGCATACGAGTGCCGGAAACAGTGCACAATTTAAGCAAAAGCAACGGAAAGTGAAGATGAGA
>NZ_QSAV01000065.1:0-11407 GCF_003465495.1 Segatella copri
TTTTTTGAATTATGCAAGGTATAAACGCGGAGCCGCTTACGGTCAAGTTCTGTATTCATGTAATATTGTTTTTGTCGTAATCTACAAAGTTACTGAAAATCAGCGACTTGACCAACTTTTTACAGTTAAGTTTTCATAAGCATTTCTTAATATAAGTTATTGATTTACAGACGATTAAATGTTAATTTAACGCAGTATTGTGATAAATACTTGATGAATTATTCATTATATTATTGTTAAAATTAGATTTTTTATACTTCTCTACAAATTTACCAAAAACATATTAAAACAATTTAATTTTCAACAAAAACATATTAGATTCATTTTTTTTTCAGTATCTTTGCAGAAAATATGAAACATATAGTAATGGTATTTAAAAATGCACTTATATTGGATAAACATAGATGTAATGTTCCCCATTACATCCTCAACTGTAGTCTTCGGAAATAATATCTATCTTGCTTGAGATAACATATTATTAACGAATTTAAATTTACATGGGTTTAATCATTTTATATTTTTTAGGTGCTCTGTCACTATCCTTTTTATGCTCCGTCCTGGAGGCGGTATTACTTTCTACTCCGATGTCGTTTATCTCGATGAAGGAGAATCAAGGCAACAAGACTGCCTCACTGATGAAACAGTATAAGAACAACGTAGACCGTCCGGTGGGTGCCATCCTTTCGCTCAATACCATCGCCCACACCATCGGTTCTGCCGGTGTAGGAGCCGAGTCAATGAAACTCTTTGGCGAAGAATACTTCGGCATCATTTCCGCCATTCTCACTCTGTTGATTCTGGTACTTTCAGAAATCATCCCGAAAACTATCGGAGCTTCATATTGGCGCTCTCTTGCCATGACATCTACCAAGATCATCCGTGTGCTCATCTTTATCAACTATCCTTTGGTACTGCTTTCGGAACTTATCACTAAGGTATTTACTCCGAAGAACCACCAGGCTTCCGTGAGTCGCGAGGAGGTATCGGCCATGGTAGACGTAGGTACTACAGAAGGCATCTTCCGTGAATCGGAAAGCAAGATTATCAAAAGCTGCATTCACCTGGCAGGAGTAAAGGCAAAGGAGGTGATGACTCCATCCATCGTAGTAGAATCAGCCAACATGAATCTGACTACCAAGGAGTTTTACGAACAGAAAGAATGGAAATTCTCACGCATTCCCGTTTATGACAACAATAAAGATATCATTGTGGGATACGTATTGAAAGATATGGTTCTCAAATTGGTTTCAGACGATGACTTCCAAACCAGATTATCCGAACTGATGCGTCCGATTCTTTCCTTCAACGAGGATGAATCTCTATACCAGATATGGGAAAAGATGTTGGAAAAACGAGAACACATCTCTATCATCGTGGATGAATACGGATGTCTGAGAGGAGTGGTTTCCATGGAAGACGTAATCGAAACGATGACTGGCGTAGAAATCGTGGATGAAGACGATGTGGCTGTAGACATGCAAGCCTTGGCTAAGGAAAAATCGCGTATGATGCACCAAGGTGTTGCTTCTGCCATTCCTGGCAGTAAAGCTTAATATTTACAGAACATTGCATTTTAACAAGAGAGGGTGGGTCATGGAGTTATGACCCACCCTCTCTTATTTATCCAGGAAATATCGCCACCTTGATGACTCCATCCCTGCGGTTCTCGAAAATATCGTATGCCTCTTCTATTCTTGAAAGCGGGAAACGATGGGTAATCAGAGGAGTGGTATCTATCTTTCCCTGAGATATCAAATCAAGGATTTCCCCACAGTCACATCCATCCACACCTCCCGTCTTGAAGATGAGGTTCTTGCCATACATATCAGGAAGCGGAAGCATCTGCGGCTTGTCATACATCGCAACGATGGTGACGATGGCATTAGGACGGGCACACTTCCAGGCAAGCTGGAAGGTATCAGGTCCACCTGCAACCTCCATCACCACATCAGCTCCCCCATGCAGACTATGTTGTTTGACAAATGCCTCACAATCCTCCGGTTCAACAACCATCACCTGCGGATAATGCTTCTGGATGAACTCTCGCCTATCCTTTGATTTCTCACAGACGATGATGTTTCTCGGATTCTTGAGCAAGGTGCAAAGCAAACAGCAGACACCCGTAGGGCCAGCACCGATAATCAAGACAGTATCCTCTTCCGTAATTTCAGATATTCTCGTAGCCCAGAATCCAGTAGCAAGGATGTCGCCAACGAAGAGTGCCTGCTCATCGCTTACCGAATCAGGAATCTTGTTCAAGCCGGTTGTAGCATAAGGAACCCTCACATATTCCGTCTGCCCGCCATCGATTCTGCATCCCAGTGCCCATCCGCCATGTGGAGATGTACAATTGTTCACGTATCCATGCTTGCAATAGAAGCATTCTCCACAGAAGGTCTCTACATTCACGGATACTCTGTCTCCCGGCTTCACATGGGAAACCCTCTCTCCTACTTTCTCTACAATGCCTACCATTTCGTGGCCAACAGTAATCCCCGGTACTGCGCGAGGCACAGAACCATGCTTGATATGAAGATCACTGGTGCAGATACTGCTCAGCGTTACTCTTACGATGGCATCATGCTCATCTATTATCGTAGGCTTCCCTTTTTCTGTAAAGCCAAACTTTCCTTGCTGGATATATGTAAATGCTTTCACCTTAATTATATATATAAGTACATTAGTGTCCAATAAAAATTGGACACGTTAATTAATTAATCAAATAGTCCCTTAAAAAGGGGATAATCGAGTTCTTTGACATCGTTGAAAATAGTCTTATCAAATAGATCTCTTAGGCGGGTTTTGTCCGTCAATGAAATGCTTAGAATCTGCAAAACTTCATATGTCGAGCGTTTCAATTGCATATCATGGTGCACAATAGCCACGAGACAATAAGTGATAATGGCAACACTAATCTGTATGCGTCAGCATTCTTCGTTGTGCCCCAGAATCTCTTTATATTAAGATGCTGCTTTAGCCATTTGAAAAATAGTTCAACCAACCATCTTTTTTATATAGATTCGCGACATCCAACGCAGAAAGATGCTTTGCATTCGTCAGAAAAGTAAACTCACGATCATCTTCTTCATCGTAGTATCGAATGAATCTGAATGATTCAGGATACTTCTTTTCGGAAAGATATCCTGTTAGTTTTACTTCTGCATCAGTTAGTACATTCTTTGGCATTCTTCGCTTCCATTTTACCATTTTGTACTTCAAGTTCGTTTTGGATCTGACTACATAGTAGGAACCTGTAAGATGAATCTTATAAAGTTCCTTGAAAGTATCATAAGCCCTATCGAAAATGTAGTAACTATTTGGTTCATACGTAATTGAAGACATTGCTGTAGAATCATGCTTTGATGCTGTGGTCACAGTATAGAAAGCTGGAACTTGTGCTTCTACGTCATATAAGACATGTGCTTTGACTCCTCCTTTCTTACTTCTGAACTTTGCCCATGGAAAAGTTGCAAGACACAACGGAATAGTTGTCGAATCAAAAGCATACTTCTTTCCTGGTATATTCAAAATGCTGGTTTCTCGCTTTTTGCAAGCTTCCTTCATCATATAGAATGCAAAGTCTTCGAAAATCCTGTAATCACGAGTCTGATTGGCATAAACAAGAGTTGCTTTTACGATAGTATTACGTCCAAGCCCCAGATGATATTGCGTAGCTCGATGAGCTTCCAATGCAACTATCAAGTCACGTAAACTCTCACGATAGCTCAGTTGCCCAAACATCATTGCAAGAAGCTGGTTCCAGCAAGTGAAGTGTTTCACGTATCGGTTGCCATCATACTTGCGTACGTAGTAGTTGAACTGAGTTCTATTCAGAAATGCAGTAAGTTGAACGAAAACATATTTGTCTTGAAACATAGTAGCCAATTCTTTTTGGCTGCAAAGTTACAAAATCAAGTCCGTTTCATTGCAAAATACTGCATAAAAGACTATAATTCAACTGTTTTAAAGATCGAATTGCCCTTTTTTATTGGACAGTAGTGATATAAGTAATATTATTCACGTTAAATCATGCTGCGAAGTTACAAAAAACATTTTAATCATACAAGAAAAAATACAGATTCTTTCTCACCTTTTGACCTGTAAACTATTAAAAAGTCTGTCTGTTTTTACAAGTAAGACCATTTTTTGTGTTTTTTCAGCAAACAAAACCATAAAATATACTCTGATGTTCAAATAGTTAGCCAAAAATTTGGAGAATAGAATATTTTTTCTTACCTTTGCAAATGAAAGATTTGAATTCAATATTTTTACAAAATATAGCATGTATCAAGATTTAGATTTTACTGATAACAATTACTATCAGGAAGATTATATAGATTCGCCGGTTGATGATTTCGACTGGATGCCTAATTTATTTGCCAAGCTCGCAAATCACCTGCGAACTTCAACTTCTGCTGATGTTATCAGACTGGGAACCATCGGCTGCATCAGAAACAATGAGCCGGGAGATGATTCACTTCTCCAATGGGAAGAAGTAGAAACAATGCGTCGCTATATAGATAGCGTTAACAGAGGCTTGGGTGCACCAGAAGATTCCACACTCCAGCAGTTGCTCCATTCTACAGAATGGACTAACTATGGTATTTTTACCATGAACTTTATCTCGGATAAGAACCTCGACTATAAAGGAATCTGTGAGGTTGAAAATACAAATCTCTCATACGCCAGCATGGCTTTTTTAATTGCTCTGGTAAAAGGGATGAGTATGATTAATCTTAAACATCCTTCAGCAAAGGGAGAAAACAATCATATTTTCACATACGTAATTCCAAGTCAATTCTCCACCTTTTCCTTTGCTTCATTCCTCAATGTGGCCAATACACGTCTCGCTAACAAAGAAGATATTTCTGAACAGGAGATTGAAGAGTTGACCCAACTTGCTTTCAAGAGTCGCTACTGGAAACAAGAGACCTCACTCAAGAGTGAAGACAGCGAGTTGTTCATCTATGTCCTCAAGAACATCATTTCGGAAATTCTAGGACTGAAGCTTGACATCAATGCGGAATCCTTTGCCAAACAGGCAAAGAAGGAAGAGAAAAAGACCGCCACTCCAACTGTAGATAACCATAAGAAAAAGAAGAAGGAGAAGAAGGAAAAAGAAAAGACTATCCTGAAAGATAATTCCAAACCTTCTTTGGCATCTACGATGGTAAAAGTCTTAACAGAGGAGTCCCTCCCGCAAACCAAAGAGAGTCTTATTGATAAGACTATGCAACTCTATCCTACTCTCAAGATAAACTGTTTCAACACCACCCTATCAAGACTCCATAAAAATGAAGTTCTGAATTATTATAATGGTGGACTGATTGGAATAAAAGGCAAAAGATACGGAAGAGGCTACAAGATAATTAGCCGTTTACATAAACATAAGGAAACAGATTAAGGCTAAATTTTGTGCCAAGAAAATCCAAAGGCAAAAAGACCATTGGGCTTTCTTGGCACTATTATATAATACTGTAGCAACAACTAACGTTTGAGACGCTGCTGACGTCCCGGCTTCATCATCTTCATTGCCATGCCGAAACACCTCCTTCTGAAGTCCATATCATTTTCATCGTCTCGTTTACCCCATCCGGTTCCTGGTCCTCCACCGCCACCGCAGCTTTGAGCTATCCTTGTAGCTGCATTCAGATAACCCAAATATAAGGATGCTGCAACTGAACATAGATTTGCAGAATTTTCTGCTACATTTTCGATAAGTGAGCCATCGAATATTTCGCCAACTGTCCTATCCAAGAAATCTCTTTGGCTCGGAGATAAAGAGTTTCGAAGTTCACCATATTTAGATAGACGACTTTTCATATCAAGTGCTGCCATGTGAAAACCGAGTGAGCCAAATTCATGGCTGATTTTAAGATTCACTTTCGGAGCAATCTCTTTGTATTTCGCTTTAATCTCCTGATATTTATCTTCTGCCTTTGCCGTTTTTTCTACAGCCAAAGCAGTTTTTTGCTCGGCTTCATGGGCTTTTGCTTCCAATTCTGCCTTCCGTTGTTCCGCATCATGGAGCTTGCTTTCTGCAATTTTCAGTTTTTCTGTCTTGTCAAGTATTTTCTCTTCTGTTTTCTTGATTTCGGCATTGATTTGTGAAAGTTTGCGGTCTGCCTCTTCCTTAGAAATTTTTCCTGCAGCAAGGTCTCTATTGAGCTTTTTAATCTCCTGTTCCAGGTCTGCCTTATGAGTTTCAAGGTTCTTGATCATCGTAGCCAAAGCCTTCAGACGAGCAGCAGAGTGCTTGATTTCTCTGTTGAGTGAAGCAATAATTCCACGCTGATTGGTTATCGTTGAATTTTGCTGTTCGATGGTTTTGGCGTTTTCTCGAACCTCTTCTTCCTTCTCCTGAGCATCCTTCCAGAGCTTTCTGCGATACTCTTCGGTGGTACGATGAACTGCACCGGTTTCCTTGATGCTATCCCCTCTCTCCATACCATACTTCAAACCTACCTCTTCTGCATATTCGGTATGAAGGTTTTCCATATACTTTGATAAAGCATCTCTACTGTCAACTCCACCCATGAAAGTCTTTATAAAAGAAAACCTATTTTTCTCCGTAAGAGGCAAAACCGTACAATGTACGTGTGGGTTCGCTTCATCCAGATGAACGACAAAAGCAGCAATATTTTGCTCTCCATATTTTTTACACATGAAGGCATACGCATCTTTTGCCCATGCTTCAATTTCCGGCATTCTCTTCAAGTCAGAATTATCGGCTCCATGTTCCCAATCCACCTTCTGATTACCAAAAGCCAGGTTTCTCATTACCTCTCGGTTGCCACCCAAGATAAAGTTTGCGACTGTCCTGTACTTTGGATCCAGCCCCTGGTCAATGTATTTTTTGTTGGGGTTTACAATGCCACGTGAATCCAAATTTTCCTGTATTCTCTGGTTGATGGTTTTGAACTTATTTACTTCTGTCACTACCCCACCTTTACCCACTTCGAAGTTCAGATGTTCTCTTGAAGGGTCATAATTCCATCGGGCTTTCTGCGCCCTTTCGCAATCATCTAAACGGCGAAGGTGTTCGTTGCCTTGTGAAGGCGAGAACCCTTTACTGGGTCTCATGTCTATAACGTTTTTTGCTCCGCTCATAATTATTTTTTTTTAAAGAAAGGTTCTTAGGGAAGTATTCCCTGAGCCTAATATCCCCACGGCTTGCCGCACGAATGTCAAAACGTTTTACTTAACGTTTTTGGGGATTTCAGGGTGTTTTTCTAAAACCCCGTATTAGGCTACAGGGATGTAGTACGTTTCCCTCTCATGCGCAAGCGCATTTGTAAAAGAACCTTACTTTTGAAATTATACTTAATTTGTTATGTGAATTACTTTGTTTCTCCAGAAGAGATATGTGGCAAGGGCGAAGGGGGCTGTAAAAGCTTTCTCTGAGCCATCTTGTCAAGTTCTTCTTTGCTAAGACTCGTAACTATAATGGTCGGATTTACTGAGACCATTTTAGCCGAGAGAATCTGTTTGATATCGATTACATTCATTTGTTGAAGAGACTTCAAAAAAGAGACAACTGTTGGACGAGTCCATTTCCAGTCTTTGCTAAGCTGAGAAATGTAGTTGCGTTTCAGCTCACCATTTTCGAGTCCATCAATATGCTTGGATAATAAATATCTGAAAGCCTTGGCTTTCGAAAATCGCCTCGGGCTTATTCTCGTGAAATCATTACACAAAAAGTCAATAACCTCAAAAGGAATATATATTGAGTATTTCTTTTCGATTGGAAGCCTAGTTTCGGTAATGTTGCTTTGAGCATTTTTTGCATTAATGATGTCTCTGAATCTTGTTTTATTTTGGTGTTCCATAAAATGACTAAATATTTACATATTAAAATGATAATAAATAAATGTAACATGAACATATCACGCTGCATTTCGATAAATCTCGTTCCATTCTCGAAACTCTCTTACAACGTGTCTGAGAGATTCTTTTGAACCACCCTGTCCATGTCCTACGAACTTTGGAAAAATAGCTCCTGCGCCCAATGCATTCGGAACCAATCAGGAGCCTTCCATCTATCAGGATGAGAGTAACAGAAACAGCTGCCGATAATGAAAATATAATCTTCTTCTGATTCAAACAAGTAAGAACATTCTCAGCTATACGATAGTTGAAAAGCAGAAAGGTACATAACAGATTTACCATTATCAAATTGTAAGGAGTTTGCGATGGGAGAAAAAGTAGATTTTTCTCCCACGCATTCCAAAGACAACTGCCCATTCCGGCTTTATCCATTTTCAAGAATGAAGAAGCTTCTCCAATCAAATGATTTGCTCTAACTGCAGAGAGGGTTGTTTCGTAATCAACATACTGAACAGCCAAAAGAACCATCACTAAAATAAGTGTAAAAAGTTTTCTTGCGCTGATGCTAGTTTTCATCTTTTCGTAGTACCACGAAAGAAAGGATACTACTTTCTTCCTGACAGAATCATATAAACCAACACATACCTTCAAGGTGGTCTTATAAATTGGTCCATCGACATTTTCATTTTTCCCTTCAAGGCAACAAGCTCCTTCTTGCAGCCTTCTACAACATCTACCGATGTTTGAAACTTCGGATGGCTATTGCGTCTGACCAGGAGAGATGCTATAGCCATCATACCCAATAAATGATTTTTTATCTTCATATTATTTCTAATTAATTATAAACCGCTGCAAAAGTATAAAATTTTGAAATAAAAATGTATCACGATTCGATATACCTTTGAAATTAACATTTGCAAAACACGGATAAGATACATATATTACTAATAATAAGGCAGTTAACAAATATACAGATAAAAACCTGCGCCCTCAATCGTCGGATCCGATCGAGGGCGCAGGTTGAGGTCGAGGACTTGGAGAAAACCAATCTGAGTGTCGGCATCGACTTGGGCTTGAAGGCTGTGCAATAATGGCGTCCATCGGTAGGAGTGAAATCTGTCTCCTTGATTTCTCCATTTATGCTGACATCAAATCTTGCATCTTTAGATGAAGCTTCTCCATTGCTTCTGGCAAGAAGATTAGGCAACTGGGTTGCTGGCTTAGTAACATCAACAATTCCACTTGATATTCGCCTTTTGGTGCATCTATCTTATATTCCAAGTCGCCTTTACGCCAAATCTGATAAATAGGTCCATCAATCGTATTCTGTATCTCAGATGTGGTACTTTTGTTTTCTCCTCCTATATATCCCCATGAGCCTGCCTTATAGGCTTGGTCTGGCAGTGGATTGTACCAGATATTCATCACATCTTCTGTATTACCATCTTTCCTGCCAGCATCGACAGTGAGCTTCTCACCAAAACCTTTTGCTTCTAACGTTGAACTTCCGAAAGGCAATACTACATCAAAGACTGCAAGGCAATTTTCTACATTCTTCTTTCCACAGCTCTTGCCATTGACGAAAAGTTCCACTTCCGGCTCCCCACTCCGAGATGATCATCGGCTTCCTAGGATAGTTCTTGTACTGGTCTTCACACCAGCGGTCGAAACCATTCAACTCTCCCTCGTACAAGCCATGATAAAGATTCCAACCTACCACATCTACGAGGTTCAAGCCTATTTCGTTATAAACATTGTCATATTGAAAGCCATCACACTCTTTCGCGTAGCATCTTCTTTCTTCAGAACCTTTTCCAACCGCTCAGCAAGTGCTAATGTACGCTCCTTGAAAGCTGGCCATTCTTTCGTGCAGGTCATGGAGTGCAGAGCAGTATTTCATTCATGTAGCCCCAGTTGATAATACTCGGATGGTTAAAGTGTTGCCGGATTATTTCCCGCAGATTACGCTCGCAATTATCTGCATAGCCTGGAGTGTCGGGCACAAGATCTATTATAAGAATTTCCTCCCAAGCCAACAAACCAAGCTCATCACAGGTATCCAGGAGAGCATCATCTTGTGGATAATGGGAGATACGGATATAATTGCTGCCCATTTCCTTCAACAGACGGATGTCGCGACGGTGCGGGGCTATACCTACAGGTACCTAATCCTGATGACGGTTGAAACCACGCAACTTGTAAGACTTCCCATTCAAACAGAATCCCTTCTCGCCATCGAATGAAAACCAGCGGAATCCTACCTTATGGGATTTCTCGTCAATGGCTTTTCTTGTTTTTGTGTCGACAAGCGAAGTTACCACCTTATATAATATAAGTGTCTCCGGAGTCCAAAGCTCAGGATTACTGATGAGCTTAGACTGTAATTCCATGCGCCTGGTTTCGCCGGCTTTCAGAGTCACTTTTTTCTTGAAAGTTTGCAAGAGTTTTCCATCAGGCGCAAACAGTTCATTCCTGACCTCAAAAGTTGATGGTTCTGGCTTCACGTTGGGCCATGACTGGTATAACCATCATAGAACTTGTGAATGCGGTGAGAAATTACCTTTTAAACAAACAATTATCCAATGTACTAAAAGTCAAAATGTACTCGGTCGCCCATTGCTCATAGTCTCGGTCCCCGTTCCTCATCACGTCAGTCTCTTACTAAAATGTTTCTTACTTGAAAGCAGTTCAATGACAAAATAATAACCTAAAAAAGAAACTTACTTGTCGTTTTTCCGACAATTAGTCAATTCTACAATTAGGCAATTAAGAATTTGATTCTCTATAAGGATAAAACCACATTTCTGTTTACTTAAAATCATAAAACTACGCATAAACCACAAAGTTGTTTACCAAAAATCACTGCATTTTGTAGCACAAACCACATTTTTGTTTACCTAAACCACATAACTGTTTACCTGAAACCACTATTTTGTTTACCAGAAACCACAAAACTGTTTACCTATCCTAGTAAAAAGCAGTTGCTCCTTTTTAGGTAAATTGAAATGTGGTTTTTACCTAGTTAAATTCATGAGAAAAACAGGTAAACAGAAATGTGGTTTATGAGAAAAATCGATGAACGTTCTGCCAGGTAAACAGTTTTGTGGTTTTTAAATTCTTATTCAGTTGCTACTCAAGAAAAGATTAAAAAGTCTAGACAACTTCTTTAGGCGTTTCACATAACATACTAATATGCTGATAGTTATACATATACCCAAATTGCATTCAGGTGCCGGATATCAAATAAAATAAGATAAAAAATAGTATCTTATCAAGATAAAAACCACAAAACTGTTTACCTGAAACCACTATTTTGTTTACCAGAAACCACAAAACTGTTTACCTAAGAATAAAAGACTGATATAAAAATGATATAACTTATTACATATCAAATTATAACACGGGATTTGGTAAATAATTAATATAACCTCAAAATGGAATGAATTATATACATGACATTTCAGGTAAACAGTTTTGTGGTTATGATGATAAGCCATTCTTAAAAGTAGGTAAACAGAAATGTGGTTTTACAATCGGGTCGACCTCCCACACCACCGTACGTGCGGTTCCGCATACGGCG
>NZ_QSAV01000066.1:0-10218 GCF_003465495.1 Segatella copri
ATCTACGGCACAGTTGAGAGATTGGAGCAGAAAGTCGATGAGCTTTTTGCTTCATCAAAGAATACAGAGGTAGGAAACACTCCTGTTCCTGTAAGTGTTGATACAAGCAAACTTGAAAAAGCCATCCTTTCTGTATCTGCAAAAGAAGAGGAAACTATTGGAAAATTGGCAAAATTAAGAGAGGCGATATGTGTCTTTGTTGACCTTACCAAGAAAGAAGCAAGCAAAGATGAACAGCGAAGCAAACTCTTGTTTGATACCATTAATCAGGTGAAACAAGAGCAGAATGTCACATCAAAAGTTGTGCAGGACAAACTTCACGCAATAGGTTACACACCTCAAAAGAAGGTTGTCACCCACCGCTTAGAACCAACTTCAAAGTATGTTCTTCTTTTCATCGGGGGCTTGGCTCTATCCCTTATCTTCTCTATTTGGGGCAATTTCACCCAATGGCGAGAGCACCAAGATTGGGAGGAGGCAGACTTGAAGTATCGGGCACTGAAGATGGTTCTTCCATCTGACGACCCAAATGTTCGATACATCGAAAAGAACTTCTCTGTATGCCCTAATAAAGAAGTTATTGAGAATGTGAGAACTCGTGTAAATATTTATGAGGACTCAATTCGCTACCATAACGAAATGATACAGATGGCAGCAATTAAAGATAGCATGGCTAATAGCCTATTTAAAGAGGCGAATGAAATTAAAAAGAAAATTAATAAGAAATAATAGACAACGGTCATCGGCTACAAGCGCATCCTTCGCTTCGATAAAGTAAAGACGAACGGTCTCCGTATCGTGTTTGATAGTGCAAGAACTTGTCCATGCATCAGCAACATAGCAGAATACTGACTTTTCATTAACTCTCAACTGTTCATTCGTGTCCGTGATGCCACTTGCTTGACATTGCGGACACTTTTTCTTTTATGGTAGCTATGAAGAGGAAATTGATAATTATAGCAGTTTTGGTTATCTCACTTGTTGCATCTTATATCTTATGTGAAACGAAACAAAATGATGCCGATATTGATCCTGTTAAAGTCGAAGAATATACGGCAGTCTTAGAAAACAGTGTTGACTTGGATTCCATTGCAGGAACATATTGCGGTGTATTGCCTCCTAATGTTGAAACAATACTCACGCTAAATGCAGATGGCACCTATCGTTTGAAGCGGAAATCTGCAAACGAATCGGATAGTTGTGAAGTGTTGAATGGCATCTTCAAAGTAATTGACGGCAGTATTTTGATGCTTGAACATCCGTCAAGTAGTGACAACATATTTTATAAGGTGAAGAATGACAGCGGTATTATTCTGATAGATTCGTTTGGGAATGAGCCAAAAGCAAGAGACTCTAAATTATATATCTTGAAAAAATAAAATGGACTTCATTTTTGAATTAATATCAGAATATAGTTACATATACATAACTTATATCGTATTATTGCGTTAAAAAATAGCTTTTCCTCAGAAAAATCTTACATAAAATATATTTTTATCAAGGATTTGCTATATTTTTGCAAGTAGATTTAGTAATTAACATAATTATGGTGTATATGAAACTTAAAAGATTATTAAAAATCACAGTTTTTGCATGCTTACTATTTTCTGTTGTGAGTTGCCAAAATGATTCGCCAGAAGAAGTGATGTATAGCAAAACTTCAATGGAGCAACAGACAGAACAAAAGTTGCAATGTCTTTATGAAATGTATAAAGACAAGCCTATTCAGTCTCTTTTCAATACAACACGAGCAACTCGAGAAGTATTAAATGGAGAATGTGTTATCGGTGCGATACAATATTGTGGAAATCATTTTAACGAGAACATCTCAAAGAATGAAATTGTGAGATATTTCGGAGACAAGGTTCAAAGAGACAAAAATGGCAACATCACAGGAATAGCCTTAAATACGTCTGATTGGGATGCCGCATTAAACAATTGGTTTACGGCTACATATCCTTATAGCCAAGCTTACCTGATAAAAGAAATAGCCAATGGTAAAATAGCTTGCTGTAGATTGGGGAGTGATAGAAGTCATGCCGTTGTTTTATTGGGAGTTGATGCAGATGCGGGGAAATTCATGTATTATGATCCTGTTCTTGGTGGCGAAAATAACAAGGCGGCTTTTACTGAAATATATGATCCTAGAATTATTGCAAAAAAGTAAAATATATAGCTAAAAAGATGCAGTTGAAACTCTATATATTTTAAACCAAAGAGTCATGGATGTTATAAAAATATCCAGGACTCTTTGATTATTTATAAGAATACTTAAACTATTTCATCAATATAGGTATGTCATAACTTCCATAACCAATAATTTCAACATCTGTAAGAGGATGGATCGGGGTCAGTGAACCTTGTATTTTATACTGAAAATAAATGGTGTCTGTTTGTTGAAGTTTATTAATTCGGATATTCTTTACTTTATCAAAAGCCTCCAATGTTGCACTCTTGAATTTTTTATTGTTGCAATCCACAACTTTTCTTTTGACAACATTTCCCTTGTTATCTGTTTTATATTCAATAGCAACAATTGCCTCTTGGTTACTGGCTTGAAGCTTTATAGGATATTTACAGATATGGCTTAATTTTGATACAAGCAACTGCTTATCTTCACAACTGCGATACCCTTGAGCACTGGCTTGTAAAAATAATAATACCGCTATAATAATCAATATTTTTTTCATACCACAATTTTACAATAAGATACTAATTCAATTTTACAAAAATACATAAAATATTTATGAAATAAGAAAAGTTCTCTGTAAAATAGCTTTTTGTGTAGAAAAAAGATATAATATTTAGTATATTTATGAGATTTTATAAATATTTTACATATATTTCGTGTCAATTTTGTATCCTTGGCAATATGTATATATTTCAATTAAAATCGAATGATATGTTTTATAAAATAGAGCCAGCTTGGATTCTATTACTGGAACATATTACGGTGTGTTACCACCTAATGTTGAAACAACACTCACGTTAAATGCTGATGGTACCTATTTGTTGATACAGTCATACAATGAAAAATAGAACAAACAGGAAAGGTTAAGAGGAACTTTCCAAGTGCTTGACTACAACATCCTGATGCTTGTGCATCCTTCATGTGGTGAGCATACCTTCTACAAGGTGAAGGATGTCAACCATATTATTCTGATAGCTTCGTTTGGTAATGAGCCCAAAGAAATGGAGGCAAGACAATATATATTGAACAAGAAAAAGTAAAGCAATATTAATCCGTGGATAGAAGATTTGCTACCCCCGGATTAATTTTAAAGTTTTGCTTCTTTCTGGATTCAAAAGTTTCTTTTTCCTTCCCCGAAAATGTACTAAAATTCATCATGCCATCTTTGCTTTTCTGTTTATTAATTTATCGTTGTCGTAAAATAAACGACATGAAATTACTAACAGGAATAACAACTTTGGTTCCAGAATATCCGAAATTATATCTTTGAATATTTTCAATGAAATGTGGCATTTCAATAAAACTATTTGAAAACACCCTTTCTGAGCATATTAACAGATGTTGAGGCACTTTTGAAGCAAACTGTTTTTCCTTGCCATTAGCAAAAGGTACATCTATCTTAAATTTCTCTTTAGGCGTTAATATTTTTACAAACAGTTCAGGTATAACAGTCGTACTATTTTCAATATCCATATTAGCTTCCCATTCAATCATAGATAAACTAAAATCCCCATATCTACGCAAAAGTTTTCTTCTTAAAAGCTTAACGTTTGGCAATGTGTCATTGTTTTCTTCTATAAAGAATACCACTAAATTTTGTTCGGTTTGATTTTGAATAATGTATAGAAATGACCCCTCAGGGGAGTTCTTACTTGGCACTCCCCTGAGATATTTTTTAGTTTTAATATTATATTTGACTTGACTATTGATGTCATTGCTACAGAACAACACAATAACCAATAAAAACATATAAAATTTCATTGTTCCATATTTTTAACAGTTTCTCTCCTCGCTGATATTGACTTATCAACTAATTCCCTATTTGCGTCAAGAGTTCCATCATAGTGATGAACAGCTCTATTTCTATCTCCACCAGACTCTACAAAAATTAAGGCATGCCCATAACCTTCATGTGAGAATGTTTCAGCAGCACCTGTAGGTGATAGCGAAGGGTTTATATTAACATGAATCGAGTTTGGATTTTCTGCATCAGCCTTACCTAAACTACCATTAGTTGGCATATAGGTGACTCCTAAGTTACCCGTTTCTCCTGTTGTATTTCCTGTGCTACTCGTAAAGTCAGGATCCTTGAAATCATCCTCTGTATAAACAGGTCTAAAACTTTCTATGCTTACTTTTTCATTGTAAACATATTTTGTCTCTTCAAGAGTTGTTACGTATATGTCATAATTACTTTTCACCAAAGTTTTAAGAGAATTAAAATTTTCACTATTTCCACTATATTGGTTCATCACATTTAAATCCAAATAGCCATTCTTATCAAGAGTAACATACTGTCTGGCATCTTTAGGTAAAGTGTTCAAAATTATGGACATTGCCAATGTTCCATTTGGTTTTACCGCTTTCCCATCAGGATCTATGAATTTTATAGGATTATTCTCTGCATAGCAATAGGTGGAAGAGAAAGGATATTTTTCTTCGGAAATATCCGTACTTATCCACAAACTCACTCTCGGGTCATAGTATCTCGCCCCATAGTAATACAATCCCGTCTCCTCATCGAATTCCTTCGCATTGAAAAGATAAGGTGTATTCCAAATGTTGTTGCGCTCCTCAACGAACACCTCACCGAAAGGAACATACTCGATATGCTGTACCACCTCGCCATCAAGGTTGGTGATGTAACTGCTGCTACCCAAATGGTCTGGGTGGTAGTAGAACTGCATCGTCTCGTATGTATCGCCTTCTTGGAAGTTGTTATTCGCTGCTCGTGCCATAGCACGTGCCTGCGCAGCCTCCAAGCTGCCGTCATTGCAGCAGAAGCCCTTTCCGTCCACATAGTCGTTGTTGTCCTCACCATTGTACGGCACTGCAAAGGTTGCATAATTATCCTTGATAACCTGCAACTGCTGGACATATTTTTGCTTATAGTCAACAGAAAGTCCATCAGTCTCACTACCTGCATACTGAATGCGGCGTGGGTCAGAACCATAAGAGTCGAAGTCACCAATCTTGGAAACGACACGCTGGCTACCAATGTAGATATGCTTGGTGTAGCGTCCGCCTTGGTTGGCAACGAGGTAAGGAGATACATATAGTGAGAACTTGGCGGTGTTCGTGCGACCTCCTGCAAACTCAGAGTTCACATAAACTTGGTCACTCTCACCTGATGTCTTCACCGTGCGCTCACCATCTGCATCATACCAATAGTTGGTTACGAAGCCGTTATCATCAGAAGCAAGGAGACGGTTCTCCTCATCCCATTTGAGTTTACGCTCTGTGGTCTTCTCGTCAGCCACGCCATCCTTCTTTGTACGGCTTGTATTGACATAAACAAGATTACCGTTGGCATCATACTCATAGGCATGATTGTTGTTCACATTCTCGCTTTCTGAAGGTGTCTCTTCCGTGCGGTAATTCACATCCTTCACATTGGCAAGCTGGAATTTCTTGCCTGTGTCAGTTCCATAAGTGTACGACAAATCATAGCCAGCATTCAATGTACCATTGAACTGCACATTGTTCTGTATGAGAATCTGACGCTTCGATGTGATACGATGCATGTTGTCGTAGCCCATTGCAAGGGTGTAGCTTGCGGTCTTGTTGTCCGCACCTGTATATGTACCAGTTGCACTGACAAGACGGTAGAGGGCATCGTATGTATAGGCATGAGCCATCTGTCCGCCAGCCTTTCCACTCTGTGGAACAGACGCACCGTTTACCACGCTGAGCACATTGCTCACCGCATCGTATGTATAAGCATTGTCCATAATGGTGTTGCCACCACTGTTCACAGTGAGGTTCTGCAATCTACGACGCTGTGGGTCGTAGGTGTAGAATGTCTCTGCACCGTTGCAATACTTCAAGTATGTGCGCTGCTCGAACTTGTCATAGCCAATCTTGCTTACATAATCGTAGCCGTATGACTTGTAGCCATGAACCTTTTCAAGCTGACCTCCGAGGTTGTAAGAGTAGGTGATTTTCTCCTCATCAGGATAAATCATCTCCAACAGACGGTTGTGGCTGTCATAAGTCCATTGCGTCACGTAGGTTGCTATCGCTTGGTTAGGCACAATCATCGTGCGGCGGGTCTTCGTCACCTCGCCCATCTTGCCATAGAAATACTCAATGGCACCCGTTCCGTCCTCACGGAGCATCAATCTGCCGATACGGTTCTGAGAGGCATTGCGACCACCATAGTAATACTTCACGTTGTTCTCCGGGTGGTCAGGATAGTTGATACCCGTCAGACGCAGATAGTCGTAATCATAGGTGATGAACTTGCCTTCCTTTGCAAGGTTGGCAGTCTGCTTGGCCAGCACATTGCCGAGTGCATCATAAGTGAAACTGGTGATGCCGCTTGCAGGATGGTTCACCTCCGTGCGGCGGTCACCCATGTCGTAAGTAGAGGTCGTTACATTGCCCTCCGTGTCAGTAACACGGACAAGACGCTGTATGCCGTCATATTCAAACGAGGTGGTTATCTCACCATCAGGACCACTCTTCTGAATGGTCTTCACCGTCTTGCCACTGCCATTGGTATGGGTAGCCTGCACATTATGAAGCGCATCCGTTACGGTTGTAACGAGAGTATGACTGCTATTGTCAACCGTATATGCCGTAGTTGTCGTAGAGTTGTCCGGCAATGCCACTGAGGTAGCACGGTCGAGCACGTCATAGACTGTGACGGTAGGAGATACATTGTCAAATGCCTTGTTGAATGTGGACTTCGAGCCTGTTCCTTCCGTTGTAGGATAGAAAGACTTTGCCACACGTCCGAAAGCATCATACACGTTTCTTCCGCTGACTATCATCACATTCTCGTCCTTGGCAGAGTTTCCCTTGGATGCACTTGTCACAACACCGTCCTTCTTCACCTGCACGGCTCTTCCGAAACCGTCAACGAACGTAACGGTCTCCAAGTCATCGTTAGGGTGCTGGATGTCGTAGTGCTTGGTCACTGCGTAAGCAGGAGCGGTAATGCCACTCTCACCAAAGGTAGCCAAAGGCTGATATTCAAAGGCGATGGCATAAGGCACGCCCGTAGCCAACTCATTTGGACCACGCACGCCAGTAATGCGACCGAGGTCGTCAACATCAGTCTCATAGTAGAAGTTGTTGAGGTCACGATGCTCCTTGGCTATACCATAGCGATAGTCAAAATTGCCTTGCTCGCTGCGGTAGCCCCACGCATCGTCAATGCGCTCCACATACATGTTCATCTCAGGCTCATAGCGGTACTTGTACCACATACGCTGTCCCTTGCCGTTGGCAGGGAGGGTCTTCTGGATGATGTTGCCGTAAGAGTCGTACTTGTTATCAGTAACTGCCGCACCGTCATTCAACTGCTGCGTAATCTGGGTGATGTGGTTGGCATAGTTGGTGTTGTACTTTGCCGTCACATGGTGGTAAATCGAGCCGTCACCGCCAGTTACCGTAACATCTATTGGAAGTCCGAAGATATGCTTCGCTGCATTGTCCGTGTATTTAATGGCGGTTGCATAGTCAAACTTTCCGTTTCCGTCCTCGCCAAGGCTTCCCTTGTCGCTGTACTTGTAGGACTTCAACTCACCATGATAGCCATTGAGGTAGTACTCGTTCCATGCCTCGGATGTAACCACACCGTTTGCCGCTCCCTCATACTGCAAGTTTGCCGTATAGCGGAGAGGTACGAATGCAGATGCACGGTCACTCCAAAGGTTCACGTCACGCTTTGCGAATGTGTACTTGTCACCGTCGGCAGTCATATAATAACTGTCGTAACGGTTCTTTGTCTCGGTGTACTTGTTGCCGTTGGCATCCTCTACGGATGTGGCGGTAACATTGCCCTGTGTGTAGTAGTTGGCTACATCGTAGTTCTCAACAGCCTGTCTGTAAACAGAATTGCCATTCTCCGTGTCGAGGTTCTTGGTGATAACCTCACCGAAACCGAGAAACTCACGTTCATGGCGGTCACGCTTGCCGTCCTTGTACTCAAAGGCGGTAGTCATGACAGGTCCATCGTCATGGATTCCATCATCAACGGTAAGGGCAGACATCACCCACTTGCCACCAGGAAGTCCGTAGGTAGGAGTGGTATGCGCATAGTCGAGTGTGAAAGTGCCGCCCAAGGAGTTGGTGACAGACTTCAACATGTTTGTCCTGCCGATGGCAGAGCGTGTAACCTTCAACTCGCTTTCCTTCTCAGATTCAACGATGTCAAGATAACCGTCACCATCCACATCCTGCAAAGAGTATGTAGGGCGGTTGATGCTGTGAGAAGTGGAAGCACCAGGGTTGGTTGAAATTTTGATGCTTATAACAGGAATGTTGATGGTCAAAGTGAACGCTGCATTTGCCGACTCTGATGTAGAGGCTGATTCACTAAGCGCATTTGCACCCTTCCAACAGATAGGCTCGTCAAAGCCATTGCCTGTATTAAGGGCAACAGTGATACCATCACCATTCTTCCAGACCTTATCTGGGAGACCGTCAGAGTTGATGTCGATAAGGTTGTATTCCTCTTCACTTTCAGAGGTTACGATACCGAAACCTGCTGAGAAACTACCAGAAGCCTTGTTTATTTTGTTATCGTGGTATTTGGTTTCTCCCCAGCCTTGGCTTGCGCCACCGCTTGCTCCTATATCATAAGAGTGGCTCTTACCGCCTTGAATACGGTCAAGTTCCCAATCAATAGGCTCAGTAAAGGCATAGCCAAGATTTAATCTTACCTTTTTGTCGGAAAGAATCTTGTCAGGAAGTCCATCTCCATTAATGTCGATAAATGACTCTACGGCTTCATCCGTATTCTTTGGTGCACTACCAGAAATAGAGAATTGAGCTAACCATTCCGTCTGAACATTGCTCAAAGACGGTTTAATACCCTTGGCTAAGTTGGTGATACCTGATACGGAAGCAACAGGATTGCCACCATATCCCCACGCCTCAGAAGCATTGTCAGAGTTGTTCGCTCCGATGCCCTTGTAGATTTCACCACTCAATCCACCTTGTGAGTTGGTGTATTGGATGGTACCACCTGCAATGATGTCAGGGAATCCGTCGCCATTCATATCCATCATGGCAACTTCCGTCTTGGAACTGCCATTTGCATTGTTATGGGTGATGCCAAGTGCACCACCTTGCACAACGGTACTCTTGCTTGATACCACTTGGCTTACAGCTGCCGCACCAGTACCCTGCAAATATTCACCTGCAAGTCCTGCCACTTCAGCATTATTATCCAATGGATTGGTAAGGAGTACATCCTGTTCTGTCAATCGGGCTGTACTTGCCTCGGTTGCAGTAAGATAGATGTCCTGTCGCTGACCGACCCACTTGTCCATAGAAGTCTGGTCTGTACCCAATGGAGTGAACGCCATTGTGAGAGGGTCAACCTTGTCGTTCTCGTTTTCAGGCAATTTCAGCAATGACTCGCCAATAGGCTTTGCATATCTGCCCTCTGCCGAGTTATAAACAAAACCTCCCCAGCCACGATAAAGCATACCGAAGCCAAGATTTTCATTCTCTGCATAGAATCCAGCAAGCACATTCTCAGTTACGAGACCTGCCGCATCTTTCAGAATGGAAACAGAGGCTGAAGTAACAGTTTCATTAGAGATTGCTGCCGGAAAGCTGTATTCAAACCAGATGTTCTTTCCTGCAGTAGTTGCAAATCGCAGAGTATCGGCTTTCAAGATGCCATTCTCGATAGTGAAAGACTTCTTGCCGATGAGTGCATCCACTGTCTTGGCGGTCAAAGTAACCTGGCCATTGAGGGAATTGTCCGAAAGGATAAGCACTGGTGACACAACCATAATTGTATCAGTCGCTGTGGTCAAGTATGGTTTGCCCTCTGCCAAGGCATTTGCGAATGTCTTGTAATGTGCAGGAACTGACATGGTCTGCTCAACATTGGCAGAATCCTTGTAAGTTACGGATGCTTGCCAACCGATGCTCTTCCAATCAACATTTGAGGTGGATGAAATCTCAAAGCTGAAGTTGGTCAGTTTTTCTGTATTTTCCAGACTGATGTTGAGTGAATCACCATTGAAAGCCTCACCAGCCTTCAATGTACGAGCAAAGACAGT
>NZ_QSAV01000066.1:10228-11032 GCF_003465495.1 Segatella copri
GGATGCTTGCCAACCGATGCTCTTCCAATCAACATTTGAGGTGGATGAAATCTCAAAGCTGAAGTTGGTCAGTTTTTCTGTATTTTCCAGACTGATGTTGAGTGAATCACCATTGAAAGCCTCACCAGCCTTCAATGTACGAGCAAAGACAGTCTTCTTGGTATAGTTCGGGTTGTCGTTTCCGTCACTGTCTTTCTTGTCGTTGCTTCCAATGATGCTGAGAGCAACATCGTCGGTTGTTACAGGCTTGTAGAAGGCACTGTGAACTTCAACGCTTGATCCATTCCCCCCATTGGCAGAAGTTTTCACATCATAGATGGCACCATCCTCAGGCTTGTACTCTGTTGAAGAAAGCCCGTTAGGCAAGATATTTGACTCGCCAGCGTATGTAATGGTAGGCGACCAGCTCACCTTGTCAAAAGAACCGTTGCTTGTTTCCTCGGAACCCGACTGCACACGGAAATAGATTCTGTCACCACGCTTGACGGCAACAGAAGAGACTGCAGCGGCATAAGAACTGCCGTCACCCTTTGCAATAGTCTTGTTCCAAAGCTCATTGCCACCCTTTTGAATAGCAACCCTCACACCATCAGCTTTCTGGTATTCGTCAGCGTCATAGTCACCAGTCGGAGCGACAAGGCTCACTTGCCCTGCCACGCTGACAGTTCCATCCTTTGGTGCTTGCCATACACGCACAATATCCTCCATAGGGGAGTTCTTGATGGCTTCTGCCTGCTCGTCCTCGCTAACCTCCATAACGGATGTGTCAACCTTGCCACCATAGATGATTGGGCTTGGCGTGTC
>NZ_QSAV01000067.1:0-10301 GCF_003465495.1 Segatella copri
TAATGTTAATATTCAGTAAGTTACAACTGCACAACGCAGATATTAACGAATAAAATATTTAATGCGTCTGCCCTGACTATTAGGTTTATTTAAACATTGGTATATGTCATGTGATTATACGGCATTTGTCATCCGACCGTATGATAAGTGTCGTATAATCACATGACAAATGTCACGCAATCGTTATAATAGCTTCCTTGCATCGTTATAATAGCTTTCTTGCATCGTTATAATAGCTTTCTTGCATCGTTATAATTGTTTCCTTGCATTGTGCGAGTCACAACAAAATCTTTTATTAATTGAATATCAACGAATTAAGTACATTAAAGAATGTAACTGCTAACGATTTAGAAACGAGCTATATTCTTTTTCTTTCACAACTTTGCAATATACAAAACGCTTCGATTACATGTGCAAAGATAAATCTAATTTCTGAAAAACTTATAAGTTTGCTTGCCTTTTTGAGGTTTTTTAAGAGTTTTCTGATGGTTTAAGGTGAAAGTGATTCATTTTATTGCTAATAAACTATAAAAAGACTGAGAAAATTCTTTTTATTGGTATTAAATTTGTATTTTTGCAAAAAAGAAACTCATAGCAATATGGCAAGTAAGAATTTAAATCGAATAAAAGTTGTCCTTGCAGATAAGCAACGGACAAACAAATGGTTAGCTGAACAATTGGGAAAAGACAAAACAACCATATCCAAATGGTGTACCAATTCAAGCCAACCAGACTTGGAAAGTTTAATGAAGACTGCTAAGCTTCTTAATGTGGAAGTTACTGAACTTCTTAGGACAAACGTTATTGAATAAAAAACTACGAACATGGCAATACCAAAATTTGAGGATTTTCTTTATCCATTTCTTTATCGCTTAAAGGATATGGATAATGTTAGTATCAAGGATATGAAAAAGTCCATTATAGAACATTTTCATCTTTCCGAAGAAGATTGTAAGTTGAGAACAAAAAGCGGCTCAACCAACCAACTTGACGATAGGCTTGGATGGTCTCGTCAATGGCTTCGTCGTGCCTTGTTCATAGAAATTCCTCAAAGAGGTATTTATAAAATAACAAAACGAGGAGTAGAATATTTGCAAAATCATACTGATTTAAGGCAAACAGATTTGATGAAATATCCCGAGTATGCAGAATATGCTACAACCTCGTCTGGAACAACAAAGAAAACGGCAGCAAAGGTTATTGAGGAATTAGAAGAATCCAAACAAACTCAGACTCCAACAGAACAGTTAGAAAATGCTTATCAAAGTATCATAAAAGACTTAGCAGCTGACTTATTACAAAAAGTATTAGAACAGTCGGCGCAATTCTTTGAGCATTTAGTTTTGGATTTGTTGCTAAAGATGGGTTATGGTGGCTCTCTGTCTGATGCAGGAATGGTAACAAAGTATTCCCATGATGACGGAATAGATGGCATAATTAAAGAAGACAAGCTTGGATTGGATAAAATCTATATACAAGCAAAAAGATACAATACAACAAATACCATTGGCAAGCCGCAAATTCAACAGTTTGTGGGAGCACTTGATGAGCAAAAAGCAAGTAAAGGTGTATTCATTACAACAAGTTCTTATAGTTCTGAAGCTCGAAAGTATGCTGAAGAAAAAGCAAGTAAGAAAATAGTTCTGATAGATGGACAAGAACTTGCGAGATATATGATTGAATATAATGTAGGAGTTAGCTTAAAACGTGTTTATGAGGTAAAGCGTATCGACTCTGATTATTTTGAAGATGACAACAATGACTAAACAATATAAGTTTGTAGATTTATTTGCTGGATGTGGCGGTCTGAGTTTGGGGTTGCAACAGGCAGGATTTACTCCATGGTTCGTAAATGAAATCGTGGAGCAGTTTTGTAATACCTACAAATTCAACCATGACTTGAGTGATGAGCACTATTTTGTGGGAGATATAGCAGAACTCAACTTGCATCTCGACGAATATAAAGAAATATTATCAGATATAACTTTGGTATGTGGTGGACCGCCTTGTCAAGGGTTCTCTATGGCTAATCGCCAACGCATATTGGACGACCCTCGTAATGCGTTATACAAGCAATACTTGATATTCTTGAAAAATATTCGTCCAAAGTTCTTCATTATGGAAAATGTAAAAGGAATGATGAACAAAATAGAAGAGATTAAACAGAATTTTGAGGAATATCTTGGCGACGAGTACCAATATGATTATGCTCTTTTGAAAGCACAAGATTATGGCGTACCACAAAATAGAGAACGCTTCATAATGATAGGCAACAGGGTTGGTGTAGAACCAAAGTCAATTTTTGAAGAAATATTCAAGCATAAACGCAAGCCTTTTATATTGAAGGATGCTCTTGAAGGACTTCCCCACTTAATTGCCAAGAAAGAAAAGGGTTCAAAGGGTGTGGAATGTGCAGAGTCTGGCTTTACAGAGTGTGATTTCTCATATATTAGGAATGACTTCTATAAATTTATCAATGGCAATAGGGAAATAACAAAACTCTATAATCATAAGAATCGTTACAACAACGAACGAGACATTGAAATATATAGAAGATTACCACAAGGTGCAAACTCCCTGCATGAGTCTATCGCTGACATCATGCCATACAAAAGAAGGAATGACATCTTCAAGGACAAATATTTCAAGTTGGATGAAACTCAAATCTGCAAGACTATAACTTCACACATGAAGTTTGATTGTAATATGTATATCCACCCTTGGGATGCAAGGGGATTAAGTCCTCGTGAAGCAGCACGTATTCAGACATTTCCTGATGATTACGTGATAACGGGTTCTCAAAACATGTGGTATGCACAAGTGGGAAATGCCGTTCCAGTAAAACTTGCCAAAGCCATAGGTGATGGCATCATGAAATTTATAAAATGAGACATTTAGAATTATTTGCGGGTATTGGTGGTTTTAGAAGAGCTATGGATTTGCTCACACAAGACCACATTATGGATTTTCATTGCATTGGCTATTCTGAAATTGATGTCAAGGCAGTGAAAACTTATTGTGCTAATTTTCACCCAGAAACTGATGATGAGTTGGCAATGGGAGATATCGTCGAATTTACCAGCAATAAAAATAATATAAAGAATCTGCCAAAATTTGATTTGGTATCAGGTGGATTTCCTTGTCAAACTTTTAGTATGATGGGAAAGCAAGCAGGCTTCAATGAAGACCGTGGACAAATGTTTTTTCATATCATTGATATTCTTGCTGCAAAGAAGCCACGATATGTGCTTCTTGAAAATGTGAAGAATCTCAAATCACATGACAAAGGCAGAACATTTGCACGTATAAAACAAGAATTGGAGACTTTGGGATATAAAGTATTTACTGACATCTTTAACACAGCGCAATTCCAATTGCCACAGACTCGCAACAGACTTCTGATTTTTGCAACAACAGAGCCTGTTCCTGCAAATTTTGAAAAGCTGTTTACTTGTGATAATATTGCTGCAACATTTGAACAAGTGTATCAAGGATTAGGAACATACCATTATCAAAGTGTCAATGACATATTGAGCTTGGAGGTGGATAAGAAATACTTTCTGTCAGAGAGAATCAAGCCTACTCTGTTGGCTGACGGTTCTGCCAACTTCAAGTCGAAATCAGACATTAATATGAGTGTCGCTCGTCCTTTAACTGCAACGATGCACAAAATGCACCGTGCTTGTCAAGACAACTACTATAGTCAAGATTTTATAGAATCACATGGTGCCATCAATCCAGTCAAGACTATGTCTAAAGAAGAATTGGCTCTACTGCCAATCCGAAAATTGACACCAGAGGAGGCTTTTATGCTACAAGGTTTTCCTGCAAACTTTGCTATCAATGGTAGAAATGCAGGAGTGGCTGATGGTTCCCTGTACAAGCAAGCAGGTAATGCTGTCAGTGTAAATACAATTTATGCTGTTTTGTATTATCTCATAACAAACAAGATTATTCACGAGTAAGGTTAATATTCATAAATATGGAAGAAATAGTAAAACACATCAATGAGACCAATGCCAGCTATCGCCCATTGGGAGCTGGTGATGCCAAGAACACAGACTTGTTCTTAGACAATGAGCATTACCAACTCTTTGAGGGTGCTGGCGAACATATAACTGTACGATACTACAAGGAGAATCTTGCAAAGGCGATATTGTTTATTGCCTCTATCTTGCCAAGAAAATTTGACCAATCATCTGTACATTGCGTGATTCCATATACCAAAGAGTTTGTCATCAATCAGCTGGCTTTACTTGACGCTTTGTTTGTTGAAGCTGGGAAATCGGTAGAGACAATTACCCAAGAGTGGAATGCTCGTAAGGATGTGCCTCAAAAAAATGGAAAGATAGATACTCGTTTCTACTTCAATGGTTTACTGAAAGAGGTTACTTATACAGACAGTAAAGGAAACGAATGTAAAGAAAAATTTACCATCCGCAATTATTTTGCAGGTGGTTATTCTGAATTACATATCAAAAAGGCTGATGATGGCATTTTTGACATCGAGATTACAAATGTAAATACCCCTTATGATGATGGGAAAGAAGATGGATTGGAAGAAAAAGAAGTGATAGCTAAACCTTCTTTGTCTTTGCAGCAAATCTTTTATGGTGCACCTGGTACAGGAAAGTCGCATACAATCAAGGAGGAAACAAGGGAGTCAGATGTGATTCGTACAACATTCCATCCCGATACAGACTACTCAACTTTTGTTGGAGCCTACAAGCCTACGACAGCATTACTCCCTATTTGCGACGAACTTGGACAGCCAATGAAAATCGGCGCAACAACATTACATAAAGAGCAAATAGTTTATGAGTTTGTGGCACAATCATTCTTGCAAGCATACGTCAACGCTTGGAAGAAATATGACAAGGGCAATAAGCAATACCTTATTATTGAAGAAATCAACAGAGGTAACTGCGCTCAAATCTTTGGTGACTTGTTCCAACTTCTCGACCGTAATGATTATGGCTTTTCTGATTATCCAATAAAGGCAGATTCTGATATGAAGCGACAGCTTCAAAAAGCATTTGCAGGATTGGCTATTGAGCAAAGTGACAAGATAAACGCTATGTATGAAGGTAAGGATATTGTGTCACAAGTGTTAAGTGGTGATATTCTACTCTTGCCAAACAACCTTTATATATGGGCAACTATGAATACAAGCGACCAAAGTTTGTTCCCGATTGACTCTGCTTTCAAGCGTCGTTGGGATTGGACTTACATGCCTATATCTAATGCAGAGATGCATTGGATGATAGAGGTTAATGGCTATAACTATGATTGGTGGCAATTCCTTGAAAAGACAAATGAGAAGATTGGCTCTACTACAAATTCTGAGGATAAGAAGCTCGGCTACTTCTTCTGCAAAGCACAGGATGGTGTTATATCAGCAAAGACTTTTGTCGGTAAGGTTATTTTCTACCTTTGGAATGATGTGTTCAAAGACTATGAGTTTGGGGATGCAATATTCAATGATGAGGATGGAAGCAAGTTATCTTTTGATAAGTTTTTTATATCAGAAGGAACAAAGTCTAAAATCGTTGAGGAAAAGGTTGCCTTGTTCTTGAAGAATTTAGGTATAGCTCCATTAGATATGGCTTTTATGGAAAATGAGAATGATTTTGCATCAAACAAAAATGACTTAACAAGATACTCTTTTGATGGCAAATCCAAACTAACAAAAGCAGCATTGGGTCTCTCTATAATGGAGAAATATCTGTCTGAGCACAAAGAACTCAACTATGAGGAAATAAAAACAACGTTCCCAAATTCCATGTTAGGCAAAATTCCTCATGCTCGGCTTATTGTAGAAGCATCAGAAGACCTCCAATCTTATTCACGTTATTATACAGGAATATATAAGACTTCCGATAATAAAGAATTTAAGATTTATAAGCAATGGACAAGAGATAACATCCAAAACATGATTGACTTTGCAAAACAGCAAGGATGGACTGTGAATATAGAACAATAAGAGAATTATGCGCATACTAATAGAAGAATATCAATACAACGTAGCCGACATAAAGGACATTCTTCACGGCATAGATGCTTTGGAAAATGTTGAAGGCAAGGTGTCTGTACATTATGTAGGGTATTTCTATAATACTCTACTGAAGGATTGTGTGTTTATTCTTCCCAAGGTATTGCTCAAAGACGTGGATGGTGAAGAGTTTGTGTTTGGAAAGCACACCCCAAAATCCATTGCCAACTTGGACGAGAACAATCCACTTGATGCAATAGAGAGAAACTTTATCTATAAGTTTGCCGTGTGGATTTATCGTGCTATTGTCGTTTACAAGAATGACAAACGCAACGATACTGATATTGTATATCACTCACAAATTGCCCAAGTTGGTAATGGTCAACGCAGATTGAGCAATACTTATCTTGACATTCTTCTGTCGTTGTTGCAATTTAACCGTGACAACCAGAGTTTCTTCTTTTTCATTGTGAAGAACTTACATAGTGGGTTGAATAAAATTAACTGGACTCGAACCATTGGTACACAAACTGCTATCGTACAAGATGGGCGACCTATTTACTTGAACCCTGTCAACAAGAAACGCCAAATCAACTTTGACGAAGAGTTGCTTGTTATCTTCTTCTCTATTTTGAATTACATTGGGGATACTTATGGCTTTCCTAAAGAAATATATTGTCAATTTCAGTTAATAACAGGAAAGCGATTCGAGACCTATTTGAATGGCTTTGGCAAAACACGTTTACGCCAAATCAAGTATAAATATTTCTCAGATAAGGCACTACAATTATGGCAGTTGTGCTACGCATTCTTTGATGAAGCAAGGCAAGTGTTCATAACGACTGAGCAGAAAGAGTATCTGTTGGTCAAGAATTTCTATATTGTATTTGAGGCGATTATTGACGAGTTGATAGGCGATAATCCTTTACCTGATGGCATGGAAAAGAAGCAGGAAGATGGAAAGATTGTTGACCACCTCTTTACCGCCAAGAGTCTGATTGAGAATGAGAATAAACAGACCTATTACATTGGCGACAGCAAGTACTATAAGATGGGGCATAAACTCGGTTCAGAGTCCATCTACAAACAATATACCTATGCAAGAAATGTCATTCAATGGAATCTTGACATTTTCAATAGTGGGAAAACTACTGAGTCTGGCATTCGACTCCGTGATGATGTGACGGAAGGATATAACATTATTCCAAATTTCTTTGTATCTGCAAAAATGGACGAAGAATTTAATTACACAAACGATGGAATCGAAAAGACAGACCGCAAGAAAAACCGTCACAAGCAAGTTCAATTCAACAATCGCTTGTTTGACCGTGATACTTTGTTGCTATTCCATTATGATGTGAATTTCCTCTTCGTTCTCTCGCTCTATGCCCGAAACAATACAGGTCAAAAGGAACAATGGAAACAAAAAATCCGTGGGCGTTTTCGTTCTGAAATACAAGAATGGCTACAGAAAGATTATGACTTCTATGCAATGAAGGCGCATCCCGACGTGAATGGTGAAGAATACATCAAGAGTCATTTTAAAGAGCTGCTTGGCAAGGTCTATACTCCATTTGCAGAAAATAATGTATATTCTTTAGCATTGGACACTACAAATGACAAGAACATAGCTGAGAATGAGCAACTGTTGAATGAGCTGAAGAAATATTTTTTCATTGCAGATTGCAAACTTGGCGAACAACCAGACAAGGTTCTGCAAAAACCTATATCCGAAGGATACTCACCTATTGCCGATGCAACAAAAGATGGTGTATTGATGGTGATGATGGAAAACTACGAAGGAAAGAAGCAGAAGTTTCTGACAGAAGGGAAACTTGCCGTCGGTATTAAATATACAAGAGATGGCATAGAGATTGCAGAGAACTTACAATCCATTGGATATGTGTTGTTCCATACTCGTAAAGATGTTGCTCAGCATCTATTCCGTGTAAAGAATGCACGACTTGTGAAATCTTTGGGGGAGTTGCCTATTGGTATATACAAGAATGTCAATACAACAGATATATATGTCGTGGTAGATGTTGATATGTCTAATGAAATGGATACTTCGAGCATACATTCCTCAAAGAAAGAGTATACTCCTACTACGAGATATGATGCCCAATTTTTTAAACTTTCTCAATTAACAAGATATGAATAGTAGACAAATAGAACAAATTGCAGTAAATGCAGTAAAAGATATTTTTTTACAAAGCGAGATTTTCAATCCGTGTATTCCAGATAATGATAGAGAACCTATTTGGGATGGTTTTATTTATATACAAAATAAAAATCAAACAACAATACGTATAGCAACACAAGTAAAAGGCAAAACCGCAAAGAAAATTTCAAAAACGCCCTCATATCCTATTCGTATTTCAGATTTAAATGCCTATAAGAGAGATGGAGGAGTTATATTTTTTGTTGTATTTATTACAGAAGAAGGAAATTTTGTATATCATGCAAAACTTGCTCCTATTGACATAGAAAGATACATCAAAAATGCCAAAGGAGGAGTCAAGGTTTCTGTAAAATTATTTACTTTTAGTACAAATACATTAACTATAGAAAATGATTTAAGAGATTTTTATCGTGATTGTAAAAAACAGACATCTTTTGTTGGCAAAAAAGTATTGTCGCTTGAAGAAGCTACAAAATCGAAGTATAAAATAACAATTACTGTTTCTGGTTGCGATTCAAAAGAAGAAGCGATACAAAAGATGATAAGTAAGCCTGTTTACCTGTATGCAGAGATTGGAGACAATACAGTACATACAGAATATCCAATTGGGGACCATCCTTTTTCTCTATATGCAGGAAGTCATTTTATGGAAGATGTATCAATTAATGGTAAAGTTTATTACAATGATTACCTTATGTATTTAGATGGAGCAACAACCTTTGTGAATATAGGTAATTTTCTAACTATCGAAATATCACAAATAGACAATAGTTATGTAGTAAACAAATTAAAATTTGAGAGTAAAAATTTCAAAATAGATACTCATATTCATGAATTAGAATTTCTTCGTGACTTAATTAAATATAAGATTTTAAGTTATGGAAAAAATAAAGTACAATTGAAAGATATATCAAAAACAGAAATAAAAAAGGTAGAACAAGAATACAAAATCTGGCATAGAGCCAAAATGCTATTTAATTTAACTCAGATAGCAGATAATGTCGATTTTAATTTATTTAGTGACGAAGATGCAGCATGTATAGATTTATTAGGAAAAGCCATTGTTGATGCCAAACCTATTGTCCAAGATCATGACTTGGACACAATAACTACAGCAACATTTGGCAAGTATACACTTTTATTGCTGACTCAAAAAATGCCTAATGGCAAATATAAAATACAAGAGTTCTTTCAAGGCATAGACAAGCTTGTTTTTGCTTATGAGAGTTCCAATGGGAATAAGTTGGCAACTTCTCCATTTACATTTATTTTTCAAAGAGATGATTTTACAAAAATTACAAATATTGATTATTCAAAACTAATTCCATCATATGAATTTGCAGCTCTTTATAATTCAGATATTTTTAATCGAGCAACAAATGATATGTTAATGGCATTACTTGCGTATGATGCACAGGTGCAGAAGAATTTCAAACTGCTGGAATCAATGGAAGAATTGTCTAATTGGATACTAAATAATGCATCAAATCACAAAATTAGCCATATTATTAACAAATTCCAAATTATAAAAAGAAAGCGAAACTTTACTACAGATGAGAAAGAAATGTTGATGGAAGTTTTAAACTTTCCAGAAATAAATTTTGATGAGCAAACTGCTATTCATTTGTTGTTGGATAATAAGACTATGGCTGAATGTTATTTTAAAAAGATGGAAACTGTCCAGCAAAACTTTTTTAAGTCTTTACCAATTTCATTTTTTATGAAATAAGGAAATAAAGACCGTGCCAAATATAAAATATATTTTTTGACACGGTCCCATTTTTTATCTTATAATCTTTTTGATTTCTTCAACTTCTTTTTTAAGTACGCTTGCTACACTATCCTTATATGCAGACAATTCTACCATCTCATGGTGTCGGCGAACAGAATCCTCATAAACTGCGACACGATTTCTCACAGCATCTATTACATTTTCATCTCGGTATACAGAGAAGTTCTTTTCTATGTAGCAAATATTTGGATCATCAGCAGGCAGAACCATCTTCAATGCCCTATATTTCAAGTCTGCCTCCTCCCAATCTTGATGCTCTCGCCATTGGGTGAGATTGCCCCAAATGGAGAGGACAAGAGACAGAGCCAAGCTACCAATGAAAAGAAGAACTTTCT
>NZ_QSAV01000068.1:0-10057 GCF_003465495.1 Segatella copri
TTTACGATAAAGGGCAAGGTATAAACGCGGAGCCGCTTACCTACAGTCATCAAGGGAAATGCCAGTGAGATTCAGGCATTGTACTCTCACCAGATAGGCATGCAGGGAGTGGATAGTCACCAGGAAACCTATGAGGTGAGAAACAGGCTAAGAAACTGGCTCAGCAACTTTCCTGTATCATAGTTGTAACTGGAGCCATAGACTTCATCACGGATGGCGAAAGAATGGCTTATGTTCATGAAGGACATCCCATGATGAGCAAGGTTACTGCAATTGGATGTACTGCCACTGGTATAGTTGGGGCATTCCTTGCTGTGAACTCCGATCCTCTGGAAGCATCTTTTCATGCCATGAAAGCCATGGGAATTGCCGGAGAAAGGGCAGCTTCCCAGTCTAGAGGAACCGGAAGCATGATGATTAACTTCCTCGACGAACTCAGCAATCTTATGGCTGATGACTAGGATTATCAGAATCAAGAGACGTTCCTTCATGAAAAGCTTCATTGCAATCAATCTCTTTGGCATAATTGTTACTTGCGAAGAGCTTTCTAAAGAAGAACTCAACCATGAGCTTATACATACGGCTCAAGCAAGGGAGTTGTTGTATATCCCATTCTACCTCTGGTACATCATAGAATGGTTTTTCTTATTTCTCAGATATCGGAATTGGATGCGGGCATATTACAACATCAGGTTTGAAAAGGAAGCCTATGCTCACCAAGAAGACCTGGAATATTTAAATCGAAGGAAGCATTATTGCTATAGATGATATTACGTGGTGCCATAATCTTGCTATTCCCCAGTTTTTTGGGGAATAGTTCTACACTTTTTCCCAAAATTCCACAGGGGTAATTTATGGCACACAAATTATAAGTCTCTGTATATCAAGCTTATCATCTTTTCTATTATCTTTTGGCATGCAGGTTGCAACCATGAATAGTGGGTTCGATAATGAATCCCAAAACAGAGAAAATAACAATAAATAGTAACAATTTAAAATAGATAAGATTATGAAGAAGTTCGTTTTTGCAGCTATCGCAGCTATGGTAATGGTTTCAGTAAGCAACGTATTTGCATCAAGCAAAATGATGATAGATAATTCTGAAGTAGTTCCAGTTGATACAGTAGCACCTGAAACTCCAAAGGATTCAGCAGAGATCAGCACACCTGTTTTGCCTCAGGCCGGTGCAGAGGATTCTACAGAGCAGGCGACTACTGCAGAGTCTGTAGAAACAACCCAATCTGAGCAGCCAGCTGAGGTTCAGGAGACTCCACAGAAGAACGCCCAGCAGGAGTCAACAGAGATAGAACAGGCTGCTGTTTCAGAGTAACAAATATCTGATTTTCAATATAATTAAAACGCAGAGGTCTGCTGGCAGTAATGCCGGCAGATTTCTGCGTTTAATTTAATACATCTAATTATTCTTAAAAAAACTTGATAACCCATCTTATAATAAAGTAAATTATGTATTTTTGCATATTATAATTAAGATTAAAGCTATGACAAAGAATACAATGGCAAACAAACTTCCAAGGAAGTTGATTCAAAAGATGGAAATCGTGGGTGAGCAGATTAAGCTTGCCAGATTACGGCGCAACCTGAGCATGGCGCAAGTTGCAGAAAGGGCAACATGCTCGGAAGTTACACTTTGCAAGGTAGAAAAGGGATTACCAACGGTCTCCATCGGAATTTACCTTCGTGTACTCTATGCTCTTCAGCTGGATGATGACATCTTGCTCCTGGCAAAGGATGACAAACTCGGAAGGGCATTGCAGGATATGGGACTGAAGAATCGTCAACGAGCATCTAAAAAGGAATAGGAATGGAACGACTCTTTGTTTTCGCTGATTTTAACTGGCTCGGCAAAGGGGAGCTGGTAGGGGAGTTGTGCTATGAAAAATTGCGCGGCTCTGGCAGTTATGCATTTAAGTTTGATGAGAATTGGCTTAAGGTTCATGCCGGAATTAAGCTTTCGGAAGACATCAACAATTACCCAGGCATGCAATATACCCAGCCAGGAAGTGATATTTTCGGATGTTTTTCTGATGCTTTGCCAGATAGGTGGGGACGTACCTTGCTCAAAAGAAGAGAACAGATACAGGCCGCTGAAGAAAAAAGAGCAGTCAGACCTCTTTCCTCATTCGATTACCTCATGGGCATCGATGACTCCTCCAGAATGGGTGGATTTAGGTTTAAGAAGGAAATGGAAGGTGATTATATCAATGTGTCTCCATCTCTCAAGATACCCCCATTAACAGAGATTAGAGAATTGGTTCATGCCAGTCAAGAAGTAGAGAGATCTGAAGAGAATGATGTTTTGCCTGAGAAAAAATGGATAGCGCAGCTCATCCAACCTGGTACTTCATTGGGTGGCGCAAGACCTAAAGCAGGCGTATTGGATGAAAAAGGTAATCTATGCATCGCGAAGTTTCCTTCTCGAAAAGATGACTATGACGCAGGACTTTGGGAGCACTTTTCTCACCTGCTAGCTCAAAAGGCTGGTATCCTGGTAGCTCAAACCAGGGTGTTGGGAGGATTGGGAAAATATCACACACTCCTGTCTAAACGCTTTGACCGAACTGCAGAAGCTAAGAGAATCCATTTTGCGTCATCCATGTCTCTGCTAGGATTAAAGGATGGTGATAATGCACTAGGTGGTTATGGTTATCTCGATATTGTTGATTTCATACTCCAAGGTTGCTGCGACGTAGAGAAAAATCTTCTGGAACTCTACCGAAGGGTTGTCTTCAACATCTGCATTGGAAATTCTGATGACCACTTCAGAAACCATGGCTTTCTGCTCACACCAAAGGGCTGGACTCTATCACCAGCCTATGATATGAATCCTACCCTTAATGAATATCAGAGTCTTCTGATAAATGAATCTTCAAACAAGGCAGACATCAATATTCTGCTTGATTCATCTGAAAGCTACATGATTAAGAGGGAGAAAGCTGAAATCATCATCCAAGAGGTTCAAGCAGCAGTTAGTCAATGGGAAAGTTTAGCTACTCTGCTTCAAATCCCAGCTAGAGAGATGGCTATGTTTAAAAAAAGGTTTAAGCTTAATCTATAATATAATGAAGTATCGAACCTATTTGCTTCATTATATTATGGGTTATCCTGCAGTCTCTATCATGTCGATGATGGTATAGATTGGCAAGATATCCAATGCAAGTTGGGTGTTAAAATGGTAAGAAAGGAGATTATTTATGTCACAAAAGAAGATATTCAGATGCCAGGATTGTGGGTACGAGACAGAAGTATATGAGGGACGTGGCTTCATGGGACAGCATATCGAAGCCATGTCTTGTCCTGGCTGCAGAAACATAGTACCTCTTGTGGTGGGTGGAGTAATTGGTGATGCTGCATCTAGTTTTAATTCTCTTGTAGGAAGGCTATGTCTAAGATGTGGTTCTGAGAGGATTCACAGGTGGGATATGCATACTTGTCCAAAGTGCGGGAGCAAGATGCAACCCACTGGCGAAGAAGAGTTTTGGACATGAAAATTCTAGCCTTTATAGGAAAAAGAAATTCCTTTTCAAACTTGTTTTTCTATCCAGGTCATAAGTACCGCCACTGCATATTGCTGTTCTTCTTCTGTCAACTGTCTTCCGGTAGGTATATGATGCCATTTGAAGAAACAACCACGGCAGCAGCAGCCGGTAGCATGCTGGGCAATGAATACAGGATGACCTCTCATCGGTGTCTGCTTGCCGTCATTGGGAATCACTGCTGGAGCAAGACGTTTGGCAACGAAATCCTCCGCATGCTTACGGATGGTAGCCAATCCCTTTTCTGCAATATATTCCTTATCCTTCTTCGAGAGATGGAAACGGCTGCGGAAAGCTGACCCGGAAAGTCTTTCAAACAGATCTGTCAAATCATACTCTTTGTCTGAAGAAGTATGGTTTTCTTTACTGTCTGAGGAGACAGAGTCTTTCTGATGATCCTCTATCTCCTCAGGAAACAAATTGAGTTCTACATATTTGGCTTGGTTTTCTTTTGAATCTTTTTTCATTTTTATGAGTCTCCTATATATATGAATCTCCTATATATTTAATGGATACTAGCTGGCTGCTGCGGTGGGCAGAATACCTGATTCTCTGCAGCTTGAGATTTCTGTTTCTTTTCTTCTTGTTCCATTTTTAATACTCTCTTATACAATTATTTAAAATCAAAGTCTTTCATTTACTTTGCGTTTTCATCAGTTTCTTCAACGCTTCTCTTCTGGGTATTCGGCAAGAATCCTGCTATGATGCCGAGCAATGGCAGGAAGGCACTCACCTGGAAGATAAACTCAATACTGGTCTTGTCGGCTAACCAGCCGAAGAACGCTGAACCAAGTCCTCCCAGTCCGAACATCAGGCCGAAGAAAATGCCTGCTATCAATCCCACTTTATCTGGCATCAGGTCGGTGGCATATACCACGATGGAAGAGAAAGCCGAGGCAATGATCAATCCTGACAGGAAGGTAAAGATGATGGTCCACGTGAAGTTGACGAAAGGCATGGCGATGGCGAAAGGTGCTGCTCCCAGAATGGAGAACCAGATGACATACTTTCTGCCAAACTTGTCACCTAGCATTCCTCCTGCCACCGTACCTATAGCAAAGGCGGCAAGGAATACGAAGAGGCACAGCTGCGAGGTCTGTACCGATACGCCGAACTTATCCATCAGGAAGAAGGTGAAGTAACTCGTAATGCATGCCGTATAGAAATACTTGGAGAACACGAGCATGATGAGGATAAACAGAGCCCAATACTTCACCCTTTTAGAGATATGGGTATTAAGAAGGGGCTGTTTCTGGGGATGGTTCACCACGTAAGTCAGTCGTGCCTTATACCAGACTCCCAATCTTACCATGATGATGGCGGCAAGCAAGGCTGCAAGGGCAAACCAGGAAATGGCATGCTGTCCGAAAGGCAGGATGATGATGGCTGCCAGCAGTGGTCCTACTGCCGAACCGTCATTGCCACCCACCTGGAAGATGGATTGTGCCAGACTCTTCTTACCTCCCGATGCCATCTGTGCCACTCTCGAAGCCGTGGGATGAAACACAGACGAACCCAGACCTATGACACTTACAGCCAGAAGAATCAGAAAATAATTCTCGGCGAAAGCCAGCAGGAGCAGGCCCACCAATGTGAAACACATGCCGATGGAGAGGGCATAGGGACGGGGATGCTTATCGGCATAGAGTCCTGTGAAAGGTTGCAGGATAGAAGATGTCATCTGGAAAACCAGCGTGATGATGCCTATCTGTGCAAACGAGAAGTCGAACTTATCCTTCACAATCGGATAGATGGAAGGGATAATCGACTGAATCATATCGTTCAGGAAATGGGAAATGCTACAGATGATGAGCATGGAATACACCGTACCCTCTACCATCGTAGGATTTCCCTTGATTTTACTGCCTATTGACTTGATGTTCATTTCTTTTATTTTTTGTCTTTTTTATTTTCTTATTTGAAAATCAACATTATGTTGTTTTTGTTCTGCTTCAATCTCTAATAACCTTCTCTTTGCATCCAATCCTCCGGCAAAACCTGTAAGGAGATGATTGCTTCCGATAACACGATGGCAGGGAATGAAAATGCTGATGCCATTAGCTCCGATGGCACCTGCCACGGCTCTTGTGCCATTGGGGTTACCCATACTTATGGCTATTTCCTTATAGCTCCTTGTTTCTCCGTAGGGGATGTTGAGCAATGCACCCCATACTTTTTTCTGAAAATCGGTTCCTATAGGGTGCAACGGAATATCGAATGTCCTGCGGCTGCCGGTGAAATATTCATTCAGCTGCTTCTTGGACAGTTCCAGGATAGGGGATGTTTCTATCTTGAACACTGCCTTCATATACCGCGAAAGCCGAAGCTTATTACGCTCTGAACATGGCATTTCATTCCAATCACAAAGGCACAATTCATCGTCCACCGATGCCAGGATGATTTCTCCACAAGGCGAACTGTAATATTGGATACTTACTTGCTGCATTATATCAGACACGATTGAACAGATTCTTATTTTTCATACAGTTCTATCGGCAAACCATCTGGGTCACTGAAGAATACAAATCGCTTGCCTGTATATTCATCTGTACGGATGGGTTCATGAGCGATACCTTTATTGTCAAGTTCATCTATAGCCACCGAAAGCTCATCCACCTCAAAAGCAAGATGACGCAGTCCAGCTGCTTCCGGATAAGAAGGACGTGCTGGTGGGTTAGGGAAAGAGAACAGTTCTATGACATACGTGTCACCAAGAAAGCAGTCTGCCTTCCAGGAGTCGCGTCCTTCACGATAGTTTTCACTTACAATCTTCATTCCGAGCACATCTGTATAGAAATGCTTGGATTTCTCATAGTCGGAGCAAATCACGGCTACATGATGGATTTTGTTAAGTTTCATAGGATATTGTTTTATTGTTAATCAATGATTTATCAACTACAAATGCTTTATTTACCTCTCTGATATTTTGCTGAAAATTACTTCTCAGAATTTCTTCGTTCTCAGATGGCAATAAGGCTCACCATCTGTTTTTTCATAATAATGCTGGTGGTAGGCCTCGCCAATGTAGAATGTCTCCTCTGGCAGGAGCAAGGTATTGACCTCGTCACCCTTACTACGGAGAAGTTCCGTCACATGTTCGGCTGTCTGCTTCTGAGATTCATTACGATAGAAGATACAGCTGCGGTATTGTGGCCTCAAATCAGGACCAACACCATCGGTCTGTGCCGGGTCGTGAATCTCGAAGAAGAGTTTACATAAGCTCTCATATGAAACCTGTTGGGGATTGAACTCCACGATGACGGCCTCTACGTGGTGCGTCTTGTGGCCTCGTACATCGGCATAGGAAGGAAAAGCCTCTTTGTCGCCGGTATATCCTGCCAGGGTATTGAGTACACCGGGCTGTTTCTGAAACTGATGTTGCGCGCCCCAGAAACATCCGCAGGCAAAGATGCCAACCTCTATACTGCAGTCTTCAGGCGCATGATAGATGTCAACCTGAGAGCATTTTTCGATGGCTGCCTTTATCATTTCCAGTGCCTTGCCATGTTTCTTCTGAAGGTCTGGGTAGGCCTTACCTCTCTGAAAGTTATGTTGGAGGTCATTGTACTTTACTTGAAGTGCAATGGGATTTTGAGAATCGATAATGCTCTGCACATAATCGAAATAATCAGTTCCCGGCTGATGTGTAAGGATGCGAAGGGCATTCACTACACCTGTGGGAATACCTTCATGAAGCAAATCCTCAAAGGAGTAGGAGGTATCTTCTACCACATCATGCAGAAAGCCTGTCATCTTTTCCTCGTCTGCATGGCCCATCAAGCCCACTGTGAGTGGATGAAGAATAACAGGATAGCCATCGCGATCAAGTTGACCGGCATGGGCTGACGTTGCTATACGGAGTGCTATATCAATTGGATTCATTGTTAATTATGTCATTCTATGTTTATAATCTTGTCGTATCTCTTGCCTTGCTAGTCCTGGAATGATTACCACCCTTCATGGAACGAATCATATATCTATCGATTCGCCCTCATGTGCTATCTTCCAAAACGGAATTTGCACAGCATCGGTAAACTCTTTCATACGCCAGGCGCTTTTGGAACCACTTGCCACAAAATGCATTGGGACAAACAGACCTGTCTGGAATTGCTCTATGAACTGTCTTGCACCACGGGTATAGCCATTACCTATACGGCCATCTACAGGAAACAGCACAACATCAAAACTATCAGTCATTTTTTTGATGTCCTTGAGTTCACCCAAATATTGCTTCTCGTCTTTTTGAGGGTCTATCTCGCCAAACTCAAAGCTCCTGATGGTTCCACCATTATAGTCGGAAGTCAAGAACTTGGCGTACCAATTATTCAGATCGCCTGCATGAAAGATGCGCTTGCCTGCAACTTCTACTATCCAAGACACACCGCTATCATTACTACCGGCTGCAACTATCTTTATATTTTTGTCGCACCATGATTTTCCCTTTACCATCAAGACGTCAGCTTCGTTCTTTTGGCATCTGTTATGTTTGAAGATATCCTTGGAGAGTATATAGGTAAAAGAGGTATGAGGGTAGCACTGGCGCCATGAAAAGATTTCCCGAGAGAAGTGATCTTCATGGAAATGACTTACAAGTACATACACAGGCTTACCCTTGGACAGAATCACCGGCATACAATCGGCGGGATCCATCCAATAATCGAAGACCAATACGCAGGATTGGGTCTCCACTGCAAAACCACTATGAAAGATATATGTCAATTTCATGATTCTCATTCTGATTTACGATTGAATCTTTGAATTCTTTCTTGGACGATTTGAAATAGGTATGTTTCAACTTACCGTCCAAAACCGATAGCTTTTCTCATATCCTACTATATTTAAACGGTTTGACGAATCTCATATTTAACCTCCATGCCAAGGATATCCATGATTTTTTCAACCGTCGATAGGGAAGGGTTGCCTTTACCGCTCTCTATTTTCTTGATGGTAGAAATGGCTATCTCAGACATGTCAGCGAGGTCTTGCTGGGTTATCCCCAAGGCCTTACGCTGCAATTTCATTACTTCTTGAATTTTCATACCAAGTAGTGTATTATATTGTACTTTTCCTGCAAAGTTAACAAAAGAATCTAGATTACGCAAGAAAAGGTGTAATATATTATTCTTTTTATAAAAAATTATAAGTTTCTGAGATTTTTCTTGGTTTTTTGCCTTTGAATATTGTTTTTTTTCTTAACTTTGCATGCACAATTCATTATAGAAATCATGACTATAGAAGAAGCTATCAAACAAAGACATAGTGTACGAAAGTACATACACAAACCTCTTTCAACTGAGGTAGTTAGAGCACTTGAAGAAAAAATCTTGGAGTGCAACAAAGAGGGTGGCCTTCACATACAACTGGTTACCCAAGAAACCAAGGCATTCTCCGGCATTATGTCATATGGAAAATTCCATGGCGTGGAGAACTATCTTGTAATGGCTGGGCAAAAAGCTGACAATCTTGATGAGCGTATTGGCTATTATGGCGAACAGCTTGTGCTGCTTGCCCAAGCTCTAGGACTCAATACCTGCTGGGCAGGATTAAGCTATCGCAAGGTGAATGGAGCCTACAAGATTGAAAAAGGGGAGAAGTTGACATGCATGATTGCCTTGGGATACGGAGAGTCACAAGGGGTTAGTCACAAAATCAAGACCATGGAACAGGTGAGCAATGCAACCAGCAACTCTCCTTCATGGTTCCGAAAGGGCGTGGAAGCAGCTCTTCTTGCTCCCACTGCCATCAATCAGCAGAAGTTCTCATTCTTCCTGCAAGACCAGGAAGGTACAAAAGTTGGTTGTAAACCCAAAGTTATTGCCAAGAGAGGCTTCTCAATGGTAGGATATACCAAGATGGACCTCGGCATTGCCAAGCTTCACTTTGAAATAGGAGCAGGAAAGGAAAACTTTAAGTGGGTGGTAAAGAAAGGATGAGAGACTTCACGGAAATATGGCAACTTCAAGATACCATCATTACAGCAGTCAACGCATGCGGTTATGGTGTCTGGGATTTGCACGCTACCAGTTGGGGATTTCATCTGGAGTTAACAGAGCATTTGGATGATGCAGAAATCTGCAATATCTGCAGTCAACTTCCGCTTTCTGGAGATTATGAAGGAGAAGGCATAAATGGTTCTATTCTAAGTTTGTACAACTACTGATTATTGATGTTCAAAAAATAAAAGATAGATTATTATGCAGATATTATAGGCAAATGCAAAAATCATGTTTGATAAGGCAGACAGGAAGCCTATCTCCGTGCCACTCTTCCAATCAGTTGCCAATGTCTTGGCCGAAGAAATGGCAAGGATGAATGTAGAGGAATTGGCTAGGCAACTGGATTGCAGCAGCAAGATTTTTTTCATCCTCTTTCGGGAACTTGCTTTCACCCCCACTTTTATTATAAGGTGTCTTATGGTAAATAGAATGTCTGCAGTACTCCCTATTGAGAAGAATCACTATATCCTAATTTCCGCAACACTATAATTTAATATTTTTTATAAG
>NZ_QSAV01000069.1:0-9804 GCF_003465495.1 Segatella copri
CGCTTCCTTCCTGACTGTAATCGGAATGAGATATTATCACGCTCCAATTGCGCACAGGTTGAAAGCGTGGCTATCATTATCAAACGCCACTTACGTATATCTCCTTCTCTGACTCATTTGAAGAACACGAAACCTTGGCAACACTATCATCAGAAGAAGTTGCTGATACTTTACCTTTAGCACCATTAACATTCACCTTGCTGCCACTATCGGTATAGGTTGTAAGAGTGTTAATAACAATCTGCTTACCAGTAATTATATCACCGGCTACTTCATCTTCAGTGAGCTGAATTCCAGAATCATCATCGCTACAACTTGCCAAACAGAGCAAAGCTGCTAATGCCATAAGAATCATTCTAATTTTCATACGCTTCTTGATATTAAAGGGTTATAACTATTCTATAAACGCAAAAGAAATCAAAAACTTGCATGAGATTTCAAGATTATGTTATTCCTTGGGTTATTTCATCAATACAGGCTTATTATCGTAGCCGTTCATCTTGTTTGTCACTATTGTCGTTCCAAATAACCTCTGGTTCATGTATAGTTTGCAATGGTACTTTAACAATAAAATTGCCCATTGTCTGCAACTCATTGACTGTAATACATGAAGTGGTGCGATTAAAATTATCGAAAAAAGCAACTGTGGAATAATATTTTTTAAGATAATAGTTTGCTCTAATCCAATTTAAATCTGTATCTTTGCAACCAGATAAGCGTTCTGTAACACAAGAAACGGAAGAGGCTGAGAAACAATGCATTGCATTTGTTTCCAGAATCTTACAAAAAAGGCTAAAAAGGAGCGGTACAACTTCATCGCTAACAGGCTGAGAATAAGCACATTACATTTGTTGCTCATTTTCTCTGCACTTGTAAAAAGGGTAGTTGTACCGTTTAAAAGATAAAAGCTTAACTATCAGCAACATCCACATGTTGCATCGGAAAATAAGTATAAATAGGGAACGCAGAGCGTTCCCTATCTGTTAGCCCCACTCCTTCTTCACATCAAAGCAGGGACAAGCCTTGTTGGCAAATTCATTATGACCATGAATCGTGGCTAATGGATATTCCTCCTTCAGCTGCTCGATGAGCGAGCGCATTGCCGCTTTCTGGTCTCGGGTTCTTGTGTCCTTCGGCTTGCCTTTCTTCGATAAGCCGCCGATGTAACAGACGCCTATACTGATGGAATTATGGCCCTTGCAATGGGCGCCAACCTCCTCTATCGCACGGCCTACATGAATGCTGCCGTCACGATAAATCACGAAATGATAACCTATGCAGCGCAGCCCGCGCTCCCGGTGCCAGCGGTCAATATCCGCTACGGTGAAGTTGCGACCTTCCTTGGTCGCACTGCAATGAATGATGATTTCCTTTATCTTACGCATGATAATGATTTTACGGATGATTTGAAAGGTGATAAATACTTAAGCGGAATCGCATCAAAGCCCCAGTCTCTGATAACGAGCGTGATGTGCTCCCTGTTCTTGATTGCTTCATCCACCTTCTCGCAAAACTCCGAGAAGTATTCCTCAGAATGAAGCACAAGCCCCGAAATGTAGGATCTGCCCAGAATGATGCTGCCATACATTAATTTATAAGGACCATTGCCCGGAACGAAGAACGGCTTGCGGATAACAGACTTCGGAACTCTGCCGTTTTCCTTCAGAATAACAGGCATGATTCTGCTCTTCTCATCATCCCTCAGAAACTTCGGGTTGGAAACCGGCACAAGTGCCAGTCTGTAAGCATCAGCTTTCAGATAGCTCTGAGGGCGCTCCAATGTTCCGCAGAAAAACTTACCGTTAATGACCATTGTGCCATCAACTCCCCATGGAGTGAAACGGCGGCGGAATATACAAATATGCATGATAATTTACAATTAATAATTAATAATGAATAATTGGTTTAAGGGTGGTCATTAAGGCTGGGTTCAGACCCGAAAACCTTAATGACCTTAATGACCTTGACCTTAATGACCGGAAATGACCGGATTTAAACCGTAGATGCTACTTTCTGATAACGTGAATCGGGCAGAATATTGATGAGTCCCTGTCGCTTCCAGTTCTTCAGCATCTGTCTTACAGCCTCGTGCGTAACGTTAGCGCCCTTGATGGCAACACTCTGCTGCTGAGCCTGTTCGAAAGTGAAGGTTACGTCTAAGCGCTCAAAGATAGTATCGTTTCTTCCACGACGTATACGGTCAGCAGGTGCCTGTCCGCAATAATCCTTGGATGAGAAAGCAGCTTCGATACGACTGCGAAAGAAATAGAGCGCATTCTCCAGCTGATAGTTAGCCAGAACATCAAAGGCTGAAAGCATGCTCGGTGTCTGCATTTTCACAATCATTTCCTTCCACAAGAGAGGATTCTCCTTCAATCTTGTTTCTGCCTCTTCCGCTCCAAGTTTCTGTATCAGCGATTCTGCCACTTTGCAGAGCATGATGCACGCCATCATTCTCATCGTGGTAGGACAGATACGAAAACGCTGGCGTGCTTTCACTTTGTCATCATCTTTCATCGTCTCCAGTCTTATCTGCTCCAGCCATTCCCTGCCCTTGGCTTCCAGCTTAGGCAGTTCTACTTCGCCTGCCATCATGGGTAACAGATGTGCTATCTGCAGAATATTGCTTTGCTGGCGAGGTGTAAGCACGAAGAGGTTATCTGTGAGCGGGGTGAACGTGTTGTCCGGCGTTCGCGCCACGACAATACGGCTCTGGAAACCATCCGTATAATTGTTCACTACTCGATAAAGTGCATCCGGAGTGCCGCACATCACCACATTCCATAACAGTCTGTCTATATGGACATTCACCGCATCTGCACTTCTTGCCTCACGCTCATAGCTCGTTCCGTCGTAAGCCTGTCTTAACATGACAGAAAAGTCGCTCATCGCTGATTTCCACTTCTGCGCTACGGTGTCAGCTTCCGGTGTAAATGAGAAGGCGTGTTTGCCTTCAGTATTCGCCAGTCTTTCAGCAAGATTCGCCACCGTATTGTTCAGTGTCAAGCATCTTACCGGCAGTTTCGGCTCTTCCGGCTGCTCCTTCTTGTTTTTAGCCGCACGCTTCTTGGCTCTCCATTCATCCTCCTTCTGCTGGTATATTTTGTCCATTACTTTTACTTCCGAAGTCCAGACATTAATTACCGGATCAATGCTTCCCTTGCCTGATGCAAAATCACCGGCAATGTAAGAGATGAGGTTGAGCGAATTCATCTTGCCGTGAATGGAGATTTTCACGCCAGTAGCCAGCATTCCGATGACAGGACAGATAGCGGTAATCACGGGTAAAGCAAGTGTCGGCCCTACAGCATTAACCGAGTCGCGTACTCCCTGCGGCAATTTGGGCAAGGCTTTGAAATAGAACAGTTCGTCCTGGGCATTTGCCTCATCCAGTGCATTGATCAGTTCCTCGTTCTCCTTAAGCGTTACGCCTTTCAGAGTAGCTTGCTTCAACTTTTCCTGTCTCAGCGCAGCCAGTACATCTTTCAGTCGCTTAGGCATTTGCGTAAGTTTTTCTCCGAGTGCCGACTTGATGCAAGCCATCTTCTCCTGCTCAGAAAAACCATCATAGCAGGGAATAATCTGAGCCATCAGATTGCCATCAAAGCCGCAGATGTGGCGCAGGTTCACAGCCAGCTCAAAGGTCAGCGTATTGCGGTTGGAGCGCATCGGCTCCTGCCCGTCATTATACATCTGCCACCACTTCTTAATGATTTCGCCATAAGGAATCCCGAGGTAATTGTCCTAAGAGACAGAGGGAGTCGAAGCTGATGAAGCAGCAGAGGAGGACGCAGCAGAAGAAGAAATTCTCGAATCCTTAAATTCCTGACTCTTTAAAGCCACCTGAGAATTCTGAATTTCCTTCCAAGGCTCGTAATGCTTGTTTGCCTTGTGCGCTCCTTCCGGCAGTTCCTCCTGTCCGTATCTTTCACGCTCTTCCAGGACCTTCCCTTCAGCTGCCACGGCAGCCTCATCATATTCATCCTTGAAGAGCCGTGGCGAAAGGAAGAGCAGATCTTCGCCATCCGATGAGGTCGTGAAATAAACCCGATTGATGTCGTGAGCCGAAGTATCCATTTCGCACTTGAGCATCGTAGCAATCCTCACCTGATTCTCCAGAACCGTCTTGCCCTTTTCGCGCTCAAACACCGCATGTCCGCCTTGTCGTGCGCTGCGTTCCAGCATCAGCAGTCCGTACTTGTCCGGTTCCTTCAGCAGCAGCTGGGCAGCCTTGGCAAAAGCCTCCGGCTCATCCATATCAAATCCGAAAGCACCGCTTGGCAGTTTCATTCCCTTCACCACACCTTGCGGATAATGGCCGGAATAATTAAACTGCACCAGTCTCCGTTTCGCAGCATCGTTTCCGGCACGAGCCAGGCGAAGATTCGCCTTCTGCTCATTGCTTCCACGCAGCTGCTTATACTCCTCTTCCGAAGTGATGGAGCGGGCAACCTTGTGCCCATTCTCCAACTTAATTAAATAACAACTCATCTATCTTATTACTTATCGTTTTAATTGATAATCCACTAAAGCATCAGCCCCTTCTGCTGACTCAACAGCCAGCGTTTGGGCGATGTTGAGTCCCTCATGGCAGAACACCTTCAGCGTGAGCTGAATAGCCCCATCCTTGGTCTTGCTCAAACGACCATGCGCCAGTTTCTTAATCAGTTCCGACTGGCTTTTCGGCTTAGAAACTGCTACGAAATCAAATGTTCCGTCTTGCATTTGCTGAGCCACGCCATGACGGCGAAACGCTTCTACAACACCCTGATTTACAGAATCAGGACTGAAGAGGAAATACTGCTTATCATCATAGTAAGCCATTCCACCGAGCTGCACATGCTGGCAGCCGTTATTATTCACCTGCTGGTTCTGAACATTGTTCTGAACCTTATTATTTTTCTTTGCACTCATAAAATCTTAAATTAAAATTGAAGATGAACGAAAGAAGTGTCGTAAGTTTCAGTTTGCGCAAATTATCCCGGGACAATTCTCACGCCACCTATTTCAATTCAAGATTAATTACTTGCCAAGTTTCTCAATGTCCGTAACCAGGATATCCTGATAAACCTGACCATTATACTCACGAGTCGTAAACCGGAGCGTTACCGCCACCAGTTCGCCCTGAGCATACTTACACTGGGCCATATTACCCAGCATTGCCGCAGCATACTGGTTCTCATACTTGCCGCCCATCTCCTGGAGAACGATGTTGCATTTCATCATCTGTCCGTTCTCACTTTTCTGACTCTGTACAGCGAAAGCCTCGCCCTGCTGCACCACTCTCGTTAGTATGTTCATAATCTATTAACTGCAAGACCTCGCCTTCCTTTCAAGGCTGATTAGTTCCAACTCCGATCTTGCTGAAAGCTGGTGCAAAGATAAGAAGTCTTTGAATGCGCTGGAACAGTTGGTGGAAGAATCCCCCCTCATCTTTCCACTGCTTTTCTCTTTCTCTCTATTTCAGCTCAGCTTCAAGGATATTTTTCATCACGACAAGCAGGCTGACTGCTCCATTGGCGCCACTGGTAATACGCCGATTATATTCCTTATTAATTAAGTCGAAAAAAAGTTTCAGATAGAATCGTTCCGTCACTTTCTTCACTTTCTTCTCATCTCTGATATTTCTTAGAGTATGGAAGTTAACGCCCTCATTGAGATTCACCAGCTGGCTATGCGTATAGCCCAGTTCCACTACGGCAGCATAGGCAATGCCCAGCGCCGTTTTCTCATGCTTCTTATTATCTGCCATGATTCCTGATCGGTTTGCGAGAGAAGCCGTGGATTCCCGATGGCCATCTTCAATCACGTTGTGAGGTTCCCCGCCTCCGCTCAGGTTAATACTAAAATAAAAAAACTCGGAAATGAGAAACTGATTCCCAAATCCGAGCACAAAGATAAGAATATTAGTCTGTAGATAAAAATACGCATAAAAAAATAAGGAGGCTATTTCTTATCAGCTGCTTATCTGCTGGTAATCAGACAGAAAGAGGGCGCTGACAGAATTATTCCATCAACGCCCTCATTATCTTTATCTGTAACAGCTGCTTTTTATCCGATTGCAGATAATATGAATTGCTTTATTTTAGCATGCATTTCTTTGGTTAAAGTAGTATTACTGGATCCAAAATCGGCATGGTTTCCAATATAGGCTCTCACGTTCACTCCTACAGCATCGCTGATTGTTTGGATACTTCCTGCTAACACGAAACCATCACCATAAGGAGTAACATGCAATATGCCAAGAACATTCGCTACTAGCTTCAGATTATGCCCCCATGAATTTTTTCGAGGCTGTATCTCATTAAGCAAAAGAGAAATTTCTTGTTCAGCAAAAATATTCCTCCAAATATTTTTGTAAACATCCCAGTCTATATTCAGAAAGCCTCTGATTCCCCGTGTGAGTTTCTCTATCTCTTCTACGCATCTCTCCACTTTTACCTTAGCTTCTTCGTCCATCAATTCCAAAGGAGATTTAACCTCCATATAGTCTGTTATGGGCAAAACAATCTTGTTTCCTTCGTTATCGTAGCGACGATGCTTGAATGCCTTGATCAACTTCTCAGTGAAAGATCTTATTTTCGGATTCATCAGAAGATGAGCCAAGACCGAACACACAGCTCGATTCGGATTTTGCACAGCAGCATCATCCTCATTACTGGATTCTGCATCACACATTTGAGTGAAGAGTACAGTAAGAATGATGACAGCGGTTTTTTCTGACTGATGCCGATTCTTTAGTTCGCCATAGAGAAATTCTACCTCATTATCACGATGTTCCTTGATTGCAGACAGCTTCTGGCGAATCATTTCCGTTTCACTCCATACTTCTACAGCATTTAGACCGTTCAGTTGTTGCTCAAGCAAACAGAGAATCCATGTCCAGGTTCTAAACAAATCATCGCCCCTATAACGGGCACGTAAGGAGGTAAGTCTCTCCTCCGAAAAACGTTCAAACTTTTCCATCCCCTAATCAGCTTAATGAGTAAATGTATCCGGCATATCCTTCATAAAACTCTTCACCTTATCCATAGCAGATTGTCCCATGCCAGGAATCGGCTGTGCTCCGATTACCAGATTATTAAACACCTCAGAATCGAGTTCACGCACCACGAATTGGTTTTTGCCGCATAATATAGCCTTTCCTTTTTCACCATTTGGAAGCATCTTTATCCATGCTCCCGCTCCTGATGCGCCTGCAATAAGTGCAGTCTGGCGCGAATTTTCCGGATCGATTTTTACCGCACCACCTTCGTTTGCACCGAATGTAAAATCAAGATCACTATCCCAATCCTCACGGGCAGTTTTGAGATATTTATCCATCACTTTGGTCAGACGATCTAAATTGAGATGAGGGAAATGAAAAGTCACTTTACTGAAGCCATTAGGGTATTTTTTCAGCATATCCCAAAACACATTCGAACTGTAAACCGCAGATAGTTCAACCTTCAACAGTTTACTCTTCAGCAGTTTGCAGAAGGATGCTTCGAGAATATTAGCCACAGTTTTTGTATGGCTGAAAGCCGTAGATTTTCGCTCTATAGCGATGCGTTGGATTCCTGGGCGATTGTCGATGATGACCAAACAATTTCTATAATCAGCATATTTTTGAGACATCAGGTGTTCGTCGGTAATCGTTACGTTTGTAACATTTGCCACACGCATCACATAGACATTATCTTGTGGTTTCACTATTTGTTTGTGCCAGTATGGTTTCTTTCTGGCATTCTCAAACGGGAATGGTTTCTCGAAATCAGCCAGCAAAAGCTCTTCAAGCAATAGCTGGCGATTTTCAAATGATTCTTGCACATTTACTTTTACCCAGTCGGGGAACTCAAGTTGATATTCTTCGTTAGGTCTTATGATGCGTAAGAAATTGTAGTTGTAAATTGCAAATCCAGACATGGTCTTCTATGTTTATTTATTTGTTTATAAGTTTATTCAAGTTTGAATTTTATATTTATAGCCTGCTTTTTATAGCAGAATTGCCTTCAAAGGTACAAAATAATTGCGAAACATCTACATTTTATTATAAATATTAACACAAAAATGTAGAAAAAGACTTACCTAGGGATTTTAACCTTTTATACAAGGAAATGAGTATAAAAGCTGATTATGTAAATAATGCTTACCGCCCAAAACAGAGCAATAGTAAAGGAAGAAACTATGCAAAGGATAATGATATAAAACATACTTATGATAGCCATGTTCGATATTTTTACTCTTCTATATAAAGAAGCAAAAGAACTGATATCAAAGTGGTTTTATAGATTTCCAAAGGGAAAAACGCAAAATGCTCTTCCTCACATCAATTCATGCTCCAAAGAAAGGGCATTTATGGCGGAAATGAGAGTGAAGGGAAGGCGAAAAGTGGGGCAAAGAAGCAACGATATTGTAGGAAAGGACGCTGACATATGTAGCTTATTCCTATACATTTATATACAGACAAAAATAAAAATGCTTTATTATAAATCATTAATGCAGAACAAATTACAAGTACAGTACTAGCATTAAAAGAGTATTAATTAAAGCCTCAGAATCCGGTCATTAATGCCCGGTCATTTTCGGTCATTAAGGTTTTCGGGGGCGAAAAAGAGAGCTATAATATAATATTAAAATATTTAATATATATTATAGGGGCTAAATGACCGGAAGTGATTTTTCTTAATGACCGATAATGACCGGTCACTAATGACCGGATGCAGCCCGTTGCCATGACACTCTTCACCTACTCTCGAAAGACTTCATTTCACAAGATTCCGGAAAACTGAATTCAAGTTGCCGGAAAAGTATTGCTTCCTACTGCGCTTTTTCGTACCTTTGCACCAGCAATCGAAAGAAAGCTATTTTGTACCTAAAGGCGGTCATCTATGAAGACCGAGACAGGGAGCAAAAGATGACAGGCGCCGGTCATCAATGAAGACTCTGAAAAGGACAAGAAAAAGCATCTGGGAAATTGTGATTAATAAACTCTTTAAAGCATAACATAGTATGATTAATTACAGCATCGTAATGCGTAGCGTGAACGCAAATCTTCTGGAAATCAACCAGGCTAAGTCACGCATCAACCAGGCAAAGAAGGAGGGTACTACCCCTGACCCAAAGGACCTGGAACTCGTGAAGACTGAGAAGCAGAATGCTTTCGCCATCTCACAGTACACCGACATCATGACCATCGAGAAGTTTGCCAAGCACATCACTTCGCATGGAAGTGTTTATTCAAGAGCCGACATCAGCGCCATCCTCTACATCGCCGTAGACTGCATGCGTGAGATGTTGCTCGAGGGCAAGAAGATTCGTCTGGGCGACCTCGGTGATTTCTCTCTCCTTCTCACCTCGAAGGGTGCCGAGGATGCCGACAAGTTCACTGCTCAGAACATCACCGGTGTGAAGGTTCAGTGGGAGCCAGGTCAGGAGTTCAAGAACCTTCGCGATGACGCCGAGTTCAACCTCGTAGCCAGCCGCAGCGCTCAGGCAGCCGTTATCAAGGCGATTAAGGAGGGTAAGACCAACGTTGACCTCAATGCCCCAACTACTCCGGATAATACGCCAGGCGGTTCTACCCCAGGTGGTTCAAACAGCGGTCAGACGGGCAGCGATGGCCAAGGCTCTGAATCAGGCGGCGGCACTACCGGCAAGGACGATACTGGCGACGGCCTTGAATAGCCCAAGGATAGACTGGCTAGGGTGCTAGCCCCTAGCCCAGCCTATCCGCCCCCCAAAAAAGTAAACACTAAACATTAAACACTAAACACTAAGAAAGATGAAAGCGAACACTTGGAAAACAATTCTTCAGATAGCCAT
>NZ_QSAV01000007.1:0-103475 GCF_003465495.1 Segatella copri
GTCAAAGCCGAGCATTACTAATTGCCCGAACACTTTCTTTAAATAAGTTCATAGTTTCAGCTGTTGACTCTCGATGGAATCGAGAGGGACGGTGGTTCTTTACTTGATAAACAGTTTGCTTGTGTGCAAATACGTCATACCCCATTATCAGGTGGTTATTGCGGTGAGGTCCCACCTCTTCCCATTCCGAACAGAGAAGTTAAGCTCACTTGCGCCGATGGTACTGCAATGCAATGCGGGAGAGTAGGTAGCCGCCTCCTTTTATCAAGAGCCTCAGATTTCGAAAGATTTCTGAGGCTTTTTTGTTTTCTGCAGTTTTGCTTTCTTATCGCGCCAGCTTTTTCCCACAGATAGATGGGCGCAGCTCCTTTTACCTTTTTACCCTTTTACTTTTTTACCTTTTATTGTTCCTTTTTACCTTTTTACTCTTTTACCTTTATCTTGATTTATATCAAACCTAAGTGTTACTAAGTGTTTAATTACGTGAAAATGCGCTGATAATCAGCCGATTACTTGCATAATTCGATTTTTTTTTGTATCTTTGCAAACGATAAGAATAAGGATACCAGTATCTTGTGCTTTTTGTTGTGTGAGAAGGTATCCATTAAGGTATCTAACGGGACTGAGGTGAGCAGCCTTTCTTTTTCTCACAAGTTGCCACCGCGAAATCTCTGATGTTGTATTTCAGCTTTTCAGGTTCCATAAAACAATTAATATGAAGAGAATAACAATGGTATTAGTTAGCATGTTAATGCTGACATTAGAAATTCATGCAGCGTCGGCTGCAACATCAGGAAATGTATCCTCTACCAGCGAAATGGACTGGACTCCAGTGATGGACGCTATCATTCAGGTAGAGAGTAAGGGTGATCCGAAAGCTAAGAGCGGTAACTCTGTAGGTGTGATGCAGATCACTCCAATTTTAGTAGCAGAATGTAATAATATTCTGAAGCGCAAGAAATCGAAGAAGCGCTACACTTTGGCTGATAGATATAATGTCGCTAAATCTAAAGAAATGTTTCTGTTGATTCAGAGTGTCTACAATCCTCTTAATAGTATCGAGCACGCAATCCGTTCATGGAATGGCGGTAATCATTTCAGTAAGAAGCGTACTCAGAGATATTTTGAGAAGGTAATGAAACTTTTGAAAAAGTAATTCTTTTTCCATAAGGCCCGATTGTTCTGAAAAAGAGCAATCGGGCTTGCTTTTTACTCGTTTTCGCCTCTTTTATGTACGTTTTGTTGCTATTCTGTTTAATAACTGTTAAATATATGCAGATTTCTGACAAAATGTTTGGTGGGGTCGGGAAAAAGTCGTACCTTTGCACTCGCAATTCAGAAATGAGTTGGTTATATCGCGGTGTGGAGCAGTTGGTAGCTCGCCAGGCTCATAACCTGGAGGTCGCATGTTCGAGTCCTGCCGCCGCAACAATGATCGGGTAAGAAGTTGGTCAACAACATCTTATCCGATTTTTTTATGCCCTAATTTATTAATTTAACATTAAATATTTGTTTAATTCGAATTAAAGTGCTACTTTTGCACAATAATATTTTTATGTGCAATTAATAAAAAAGGAAGGGCTTCAATATGTCAGTATCCAAAACAAGACAAAAACTGGTAGATGTCGCACGACAACTCTTTGCCAAGAATGGTATAGCAAATACTACAATGAATGATATTGCTGTAGCTTCTGGTAAGGGAAGACGTACGCTTTATACTTATTTCAGTAGGAAGGAGGATGTCTATTACGCGGTGATAGAATCAGAGTTGGAGCGTCTTTCGGACAAGTTGGACGAGGTTGCTAATTGCAAGATGCGTCCACAGGATAAAATCATCGAACTTATCTACACTCACCTCAGTATGATCAAGGAAACGGTCGTAAGAAACGGTAACCTCCGTGCTGAGTTCTTCCGGAATATCTGGATGGTTGAGAAGGCAAGAAAGAACTTCGATGAAGACGAAATAGAGATTCTCAGAAGAATTTATGCCGAAGGAAGAGAAGATGGTGAGTTTGATATTGATAACATCGATCTGGTGGCCGATATTACTCACTATTGTATCAAAGGTCTCGAGGTTCCATTTATCTATGGACGTTTGGGCCATGGCATGAATGTGGAGTCGAGCAAACCTCTGGTTGCCAAGGTGGTTTATGGTGCCTTGGGAAAGTCAGGCTTGAAACTCTAGATAAAAGAAAATAGTAAATACGTAACTAATTGATAATTAATTAAATAAGAAAGAAATGGGATTATTAAGTGGTAAAACAGCCCTTGTAACAGGTGCTGCTCGCGGCATCGGTAAGGCTGTCGCTATGAAGTTCGCCTCTGAGGGCGCTAACATCGCATTTACAGACCTCGTACTCAACGACGATATGGCTGCCGGTTTGGAAGCTACTCGTAAGGAGATTGAGGCTCTTGGTGTAACCTGTCGTGCTTATGCTGGTAATGCAGCAGATTTCGAGGAGACACAGAAGACAGTTAAGCAGATTCATGAGGACTTCGGTTCTATCGATATCCTGGTTAACAATGCAGGTATCACCAAGGACGGTTTGATGCTCCGTATGAGCGAGGCTCAGTGGGATGCTGTTTTGAATGTCAACTTGAAGTCAGCCTTCAACTTCATTCATGCTTGCTCTCCAATCATGCTTCGTCAGCGTGGTGGTTCTATCATCAACATGGCTTCTGTAGTAGGTGTTCATGGTAATGCAGGTCAGTGCAACTATGCAGCTTCTAAGGCTGGTATGATTGCTTTGGCTAAGTCTATCGCTCAGGAGTTGGGTCCTAAGGGCGTACGTGCCAATGCGGTAGCTCCTGGTTTCATCGAGACTGCAATGACTGCACAGTTGCCTGAGGAAATCCGCAAGGACTGGATGAAGAAGATTCCATTGCGTCGTGGTGGTCAGACTGAGGATATCGCAAATGTTTGCCTCTTCCTCGCTTCCGACTTGTCTAGCTATGTAAGCGGTCAGGTTATTCAGATCGACGGTGGTATGAACATGTAATCTCTCGGCAACGTTTTGTTGATAAAACATGCAGGTAGTTTACGAAGACAACCATATAATCATAGTCTCTAAGAGAAGTGGCGAAATCGTGCAGGGCGACAAGACTGGCGACGAACCTCTCTCGGAGACTGTGAAACAGTACATCAAGGAGAAGTATCACAAGCCGGGAAATGTATTTCTCGGTGTGGTGCATCGCCTTGACCGTCCTGTTTCGGGTTTGGTCGTATTTGCCAAGACTTCTAAGGCATTGAGCCGTCTGAACAATATGTTCCGGGATGGCGAAGTTCACAAAACCTATTGGGCAATTGTGAAGAACATGCCAAAGGAACCTGAGGCTACGCTCACCCATTGGATAGTAAGAAATGAAAAGCAGAATAAGAGCTATGCTTACGACCATGAGGTGAAAAACTCGAAGAAAGCGATATTGAAGTATAAGGTGATAGGTCATACAGACCATTATACACTTCTGGAGGTGAACTTGATGACGGGTCGCCATCATCAGATAAGATGCCAGCTTGCCAAGATGGGATGTCCTATCAAGGGAGATCTGAAATACGGTTCTCCACGTAGCAATGCAGATGGCAGTATTTCTCTCCTTTCACACAGAGTAGAATTTGTTCATCCTGTGTCTAAAGAAACAATAGTAGCAGAGGCTCCGCTGCCGGATGATAATCTTTGGCGGGCTATTGCACCCTAACTCAAAAATCCATGCTTATGAAGAGGTATGCGAAATGGGCAGGAATCACGGTGTTGACTCCATTGGTGCTCATCTTGTTGTTATCCATTCTGCTTTATCTGCCACCTGTTCAGAATTGGGCGGTAAAGCAAGTAGCTGCTTATGCCTCTGAGTCGACGGGTATGGATATTTCGGTAAAGCAAGTACGCCTCGTCTTCCCTCTGAAACTGGGAGTGGAAGGCGTAAAGGTACTTCAGCCAATCGACTCACTCAAGAATTCCCCAAACTTGGCTTTAAGAAATAAGAGAGATACCGTTGCCGACATCCAGAAGATGGTGGTAGACGTACAATTGTTGCCTCTTTTCGAAAGTCAAGTCATGGTGGATGAACTCAATTTCACCCAGATGAAGGTGAATACCACTAATTTTATTCACGAAGCCAGAATCAAGGGCAATGTAGGTAATCTGCGCCTGAAGGCTCATGGCATTGATCTCGTAAAGGAGAAGGTCAGGGTGAATCATGCCCTGTTGGCTGATGCCCGACTCTCGGTAGAACTGAGCGATACTGTGCCGCCGGATACTACGCCTAGTACCAATTTCTGGAAGGTGAATATCGAAAAACTGAAACTGAAGAACACTGATTTCGTATTACACATGCCTGGAGATACCCTCCAGGTGAATGCTTATTTTGGAGATGCAGTGGCGCAGACTACCTATCTCGACCTTTATAAAGGACTTTATCAGATAGGTCATCTTGACTGGAAGAAGGGCAAGGTGAACTATGACCAGAACTATATCCGTCCGGTATCGGGCATGGACTTTAACCATATCGCCCTGTCGGCCATGACTTTGAAGGCAGACTCTTTCTATTATTGCGATTCGAAGATAGATGTCAAGATTCGTGAAGCTCAGTTTAAGGAGAAAAGCGGTTTGCAGGTAGACCAGCTCTATGGCAGATTCGTGATGGATTCCGTGAAACTGCAGTTGCCTGATATCTGTCTCCGTACCCCATACTCCCAATTGCAGGCAACGGTGGATATGGATATGAATGCCTTTGATGAGGTGAAACCTGGCAAGTTGATGGCACAGCTGAAGGGAGCTTTGGGCCGTTCAGACCTGTTCCTCTTTGCAGGCGATGCCTTCCCAAGCGCCATGAAGAAGAAATGGCCATTCTATCCGATGAAGATAGAAGGTTCGTTCAAGGGAAATATGCAGCAGGCATCTTTCTCGGGTTTGAAACTGTCGCTGCCTACAGCCTTCGAACTGAGTGCTGATGGAAAAGTGGGTAACCTGACGGATTTGAACCGTCTGAAGGCAAATGTAGATCTGAACGCCCGTACCTATCATCTGGATTTCGTTACCGCCATGTTTGACCCTTCTCTGATGCAGGAGATACGTGTGCCTAGCGGTATCGGAATTCGTGGTAACATTCAGGCAGACGGCTCCAGATATGCTACCCGACTCGCCATTACCGAAGGTCGTGGCAGAATGAGGGTAGATGCCAAGATAGATGCGAAGACCCGGAAAGACGGCAGTATCGATATGAACCGTCTGGCTTATCAAGCTAAGATTCAGGCGCACAACATCCAGGCAAAGCATTTCCTTCCAAAACAGGATTTGCATTCTTTCACCGGCTCATTGCAGGCGAAGGGAGTGGGAACTGATTTCCTCTCTCCTCGTACCCGATTGCAGGCTAAGGCACAGGTAAACCAGATTCAGTATGGCAAATACAAACTGGATCATGTATTGGCAGTGGCTCACGTTGCCAATGGAAAGGTGCATGCCGATATCGACAGCAAGAGCCAGTATCTTACGGGGCTCGTCAGCCTTGATGCACTTACGAATTCCAAGAAACTGGAGGCTACCCTGGTGGCAGATGTCCGCGATGTGAATCTTTATTCATTAGAGGTAACGAAGGCACCGATGCGCCTGTCGCTCTGTGGTCACATGGATATCAGGTCCGACCTGAAGGACAGTCACGACATCATGGCTTCGATGAGTGATATTACGGTTCGTACGGCAGAGAAGAATTATCGTCCGGTGGGTGTTGATGCTGATGTCTTTACCCGCAGAGATACCACGCACGCAGTCATCAATTGCGGCGACTTCCATCTCAACATGGATGTACACGGAGGCTATAAGCAGTTGATGAGCCGTTTTGCCGGATTGCAGAAAGAATTGGCTCATCAGCTTAGGAACCATCATATCGATCAGGTGAAGATGCGCAGTCAGTTCCCTTTCGGTCATGTTTATCTTACCACAGGAAAGGACAATTTCATTTCCCGTTTCATCGCTTACTGCGGTTATGATTTCAAGACGGTGGATATGAAGATGACCATGTCGCCTGTAACAGGTGTCAATGGTTATCTCAACATCGATTCACTGGTAGCGAGTGGCATGCAGTTGGATACGATCCGTACCTTGGTGAAGACTGAGGGCGATACCATCCGCTATGCAGCACGTGTTCAGAACAACAAGCATAATCCTCAGTATGTGTTCCGGGCACAGGTAGAGGGCGAACTGCAGGAGAAAGGTTCCAATATCGATGCCCGCATCTATGATGCCAAAAACAGATTGGGTGTAGATGTGGGGCTGGAGGCGCTGTTGCTGGAAAACGGCGTGAAGATTTCGCTCATCGATACCCATCCTGTCCTGGGGTACAAAAAGTTTACTGCCAACGATGATAACTATCTGATGTTGGGCAATGACGACCGTGTTTCTGCCAATCTGATTCTGAAGGCAGCCAACGGCATGGGTATCCGTATATATAGCAATGATGAAAACGAAGAAGCGCTGCAGGATCTTACGGTGAGCATGAGCCAGTTTAATCTGGATAAAGTGCTCAGCGTGATTCCTTATATGCCTGACATCTCGGGTATTCTTGACGGCGACTTCCATATTATCCAGACCAAGGATGAACTCTCGGTTTCTTCTAATCTGAACATCGACAATATGGTTTACGAAAAGTGTCCGATGGGAGATGTCGGTACTGAATTCGTTTACATGCCAAAGAGCGACGGTTCTCATTATGTAGATGGTTTCCTCAATTATGAGGGTGAAGAAGTAGCTACCGTAAAGGGTACTTACAAATCGGAAGGAAACGGTTATCTCGATGCCGAAGTGGGTATGGAGAAGTTGCCTCTGCATTTTGTCAACGGTTTCGTTCCTGACCAGATTATGGGTCTGAAGGGATATGGCGAAGGAAAACTGAGTTTGAAGGGAGCCTTGAGCCAGTTGGATGTAGAGGGCGAAGTATATCTGGATTCGGCTTATCTCGTCAGTGTGCCGTATGGCATCACGATGCGTTTTGCCAACGATCCTGTCCGTATCATAGACAGCAAGTTGCTCTTCGAAAACTTCATGATGTATGCCAACAATGAGAGTCCGCTCAATATCCAGGGCAGTCTCGACTTTACGAATATGGAGAAGATGATGCTCGATATCCGGATGCGAGCGCAGAACTTCCTGCTGATTGATGCCAAGGAGAATGCCCGTTCCGAGGCTTTCGGCAAGGCGTATGTCAACTTCTTTGGAGCGATGCGCGGACCGGTAAGCAATCTGAAGATGCAGGGTAAGCTGGATGTTCTCGGCAATACGGATATGACGTATGTGCTGAAAGAATCGGAACTGACTACTGATACGCAGCTCGATGAGCTGGTGAAGTTTATGAATTTCAAGAGTGGCAAGCCTGTCGTTGTCGAGCGTCCGGCACTGGAAGGATTGAACATGATGTTGGGCATGTCGATAGACGAGTCGGCTCATATCCTCTGTGCATTGAATGCCGACCAAACCAACTACATCGACCTGATGGGCGGTGGTGATCTGACGATGACTTACAATTCGGTTGATGGCATCGGCATCACGGGCAAGTATACCCTGAACAATGGCAAGATGAAATATTCGCTGCCTATCATTCCGCTCAAGACGTTTGATATCCAGGACGGCAGCTACATAGAGTTTAACGGCGATCCGTTCAACCCGACCCTGAACATCACGGCAACAGAGAATGTCAGGACAACGGTAAACGAGGGACAGGGAACCGGCCGCTCGGTGGATTTCATTTGTGGCGTAAAACTCTCGCAGACATTGAATAAGCCAGGCATCCAGTTTATCGTTTCCTCACCAAACGATGCCACCTTGCAGGATGAACTGAACACGATGAGTATTGAAGAGCGGGGTAAGATAGCCATTACGATGCTGGCTTCGGGCATGTATCTTGCCAACGGAAATACCAATTCGTTCTCCATGAATAGTGCCTTGAGCTCATTCCTCAACTCAGAGATCAATAATATTGCAGGTTCAGCGATGCGTTCTGTGGGGGTAGATGTCGGTATGTCGGTAGATAACTCCACCAATGCAGCAGGTGCCATGCACACCGATTACAACTTTAAGTTTGCTAAGCGGTTCTTCAACAACCGCTTGAGTTTCAGTGTGGGCGGCAAGGTTTCTACCGGTGCAGAAATGGAGAATGCAGCCAACAATGATGATGTATTCTTCAACAATATCGAATTGCAGTACCGTCTCAACGAAGGTGCGAGCCAGTATATCCGTGCCTTCTACAACAATAATACCTACGATTGGCTCGAAGGCTTGATTGGTGAGTATGGTATCGGTTTCAAGTGGCAGAGAAAACTGCAACATTTCAAGGATATCTTCCGTTTCAAGACTGATAAGCAGCAGATTCCTACAGCCCCAATGGAGAAGAATCCTGCGGTGAAGAAGAGTACGAACGAAAAGAAGGATACGATGGAGAAAGCCAAAACAAAGGACTTTGACCCATTGAAACTTAACGAAAAGTAATGAGCGATATGAAACAGCAGAACAGGTTATACCTTATTATATATGTGGCAGCATTGCTGATGTTGTCGGGGCAGCTCATAACGGGTTGCTCTTCAACCAGTGCGCTGAAAGAAGACGAGCAGCTGTTTACGGGTCTGGTACCTATTGAGTATAAGAACTACGAGAAGGGAGCTTATGCTGATTCTACCATCACCGAGATGGAGTATGCCCTGGCTTCGGCTCCGAACGGTGCTTTGTTCGGAAGCAGCTATTACCGCACTCCGTTCCCTGTGCGCCTGTGGATATGGAATACTTTCTCTCAGTCGGATGGAGCACTGGCTAAGTGGATAACCAAGGTATTCGGTTCCAAACCTAAGCTGATGGCGAATGTGAATCCGCAACTCCGTGCCCAGGTAGCCGAGCATCAGCTCGATAAATATGGCTATTTTAACGGTAAGGTGACTTATGATGTGCTGACACAGAGCAATCCGAAGAAGGCGAAGGTCGCCTATCAGGTAGACTTCGGTCATCTCTGGACGCTTGATTCTATGGCTTATCTTAACTTCCCAGCCAAGAGCAAGCAGTTTATAGATGCTTCTATGAACAAGGCGCTGATACGGAAGGGGAGTCCTTTCAATGTCGCCAACATGGAATCGGAACGTCAGCGTATCACCCGTCTGTTCCGCAACAGGGGCTATTATTTCTATCAGAACAGTTATGCTTCTTATCTTGCCGATACCGTGAATGTGCCCGGCAAGGTGCAGTTGCGGCTGATGATGGCAGACAGCGTGGATGATAGGGCTACCCGCCAGTGGTATATCGGAAAGATTCATGTTAATTTCAGAAAGCAGTATATGGAGGAGTTGAAGGATTCCTTTGTGCGCAGCTATCTGAGTTTCCATTATAATGGAAGAAAGATGCCGATACGTCCGGGCATCGTTTTGCAGAGTCTGCGCCTGCGTCCCCGTGAACTGTATCGGGTACGTACCGAGGAGCGTGCCAAGACTGGACTTCAGGAGATGGGACTCTTCAGCTATTCCAGCATCCAGTTCTCTCCCCGTTCGGTGCAGACCCTAGACAGTTTAGGCAATGTAGTATATCGTGATACTTTGGATGCCAATATCGATCTGGTATTCGACAAGCCATACGATTTCTATGTCGAGGCAAATGCCCGCGGCAAAACGACCGGTAGAGTAGGACCGGAGTTGGTAGTGGGTCTTACCAAGCGCAATGCTTTTCATGGAGGCGAGAAACTTACTGTCAACCTGCATGGTTCGCATGAGTGGCAAACCGTCAGTCAGGCTGGTGGAGGTTCTACCCGCATCAATTCCTATGAATACGGATCGGATGTTTCCGTAGAGTTCCCTCGCATCATCACGCCTTGGAATATGTTCAGAACGATGGAGCAGAATGAGCGCAGATACCGTGCCGGGCATATGCCTACCAAATATCGGGGTGTGCCAACTACTACCATCAAGGCTTCGATGAATGTGCTGAACAGAGCCAGCTATTTCCGACGTCATGTGGCAGCGGGTGAGTTAACCTATGCGTGGTCTACCTCTTACCAGCATCAGCATTCTTTCAGTCCGCTGATTCTCTCTTATGAGTTTATGAACAGCCGCACAGCCGCTTTCGATAGCATCCTCGCCCTGCATCCTTATCTTCAGATATCGATGCGCGACCAGTTTGTGCCTAAGATGAGTTACACCTATACTTATCGCAGTCCGCGCCGTTACCGCCATCCGATCACCTGGTCAACCACCATCAGCGAGGCAGCCAATATCCTTTCGCTCGGTTACATGGCGGCCGGAAAGGGATGGAACGAGAAAGACAAGAAGATGTTCAAGAATCCGTTTGCTCAGTTCCTGAAACTGGAGACAGATTTCGTGAAATATTGGCGTATCACCCAGGATGGTACGCTGGTGGGACATGTCAATGCCGGCATTATCTGGAGTTATGGCAATGCCGAGAATGCTCCTTATTATGAGCAGTTCTATATCGGTGGTGCCAACAGTGTGCGAGCCTTTAATGTGCGGAGTATCGGACCGGGCAGATACCAGCCTACCAACAGCAAGTATTCGTATATCGACCAGACGGGCGACATCAAGTATCTGATGAATCTGGAATACCGTCAGAAGGTATGGGGCGATCTCTATGGAGCCCTTTTCCTGGATGCAGGTAATGTGTGGACCTTACGCAACCATGAGTACAGTCCGCTCGGCAAGTTTGATATAGACAAGTTTTTCCGGCAGCTGGCGGTAGGCACCGGTGTCGGTGTGCGTTATGACATGGGTATGTTTGTGATACGTGTCGACTGGGGTATCGGTCTGCATGTTCCTTACGATACCGGCAAGAATGGCATCTATAACATCCGTCGGTTCAAGGATGCCCAGAGTCTGCATTTCGCTGTGGGTTATCCTTTCTAGGTTTAGCCTGGGAGATGTGTCCGGAAATAAGTCTGATATGTGTTACAGATAGTGCATAAAAGGACAAAAATTGATATTAATCAAAAAAAAGTAGGAAAACTTGCGGTTAACTGCATTTTTTTTGTTACTTTTGCATCGTTATTTTATAAATAACTATCAACTATTAATAAATAAAAGTATAGACAAAATGAAACCTACGTTATTGCTTTTGGCTGCCGGTATGGGTAGCCGTTATGGTGGTTTGAAACAGCTTGATGGTCTGGGTCCTAATGGTGAGACTATCATGGACTACAGCATCTATGATGCTATTCAGGCTGGTTTCGGAAAAATCGTATTCGTTATTCGCAAGGACTTCGAAGATCAGTTCCGTGAGAAGATTCTTTCAAAGTATGAGGGTCATATTCCTGCAGAACTTTGCTTCCAGGCATTGGATGATCTCCCAGAGGGATTCTCAGTTCCTGAAGGTCGTGAGAAACCATGGGGTACAAACCATGCTGTCCTGATGGCAAAGGATATCATCAAGGAACCTTTCTGCGTAATCAACTGCGATGACTTCTACAACCGCGATTGCTTCATGGTAATCGGCAAGTTCCTCTCTGAACTTCCAGAGGGCAGCAAGAACCGTTACGCCATGGTAGGTTTCCGTGTAGGTAATACCTTGAGTGAGAATGGTACCGTAGCTCGCGGCATCTGCTCTAAGGATGCTGATGAGAACTTGACAACCTGTGTAGAGCGTACCGAGATTATGCGTATCGACGGTAAGGTATCTTACAAGGACGAGCAGGGCGAGTGGGTTGCTGTTGGCGACAATACTCCTGTTTCCATGAACGTTTGGGGCTTCACACCTGATTACTTCCAGCATAGTGAGGAGTACTTCAAGGAGTTCTTGAGTGATCCTAAGAATATGGAAAACAAGAAGGCTGAGTTCTTCATCCCATTGATGGTCAACAAGCTCATCAATGAGGGTACAGCTACCGTTAAGGTGCTCGATACTACCAGCAAGTGGTTTGGTGTAACTTATGCAGCCGACCGCCAGAGTGTTGTTGATAAGATCCAGCATCTTATCGATGAGGGTGTTTATCCAAACAAGCTCTTCTAATTTAATGTGATGGATATAAACATTAATATATTGACAGATCAGGAAGCCGCTATTCTCCGAGAGACGATAGCGGCTTCTCATCGTATTGTCGTCTGTGCACATAAGTCGCCAGACGGTGATGCCGTCGGCTCTTCTTTGGGATGGGCTGGTTATCTTCGCTCTTTGGGCAAGAAAGTTGACATTTGTGTGCCGGATATGATACCGGATTCTATTTCCTGGTTGCCTGGAGCTGCCGGTATCCTGCGATATGACAGACAGCCTGAACTGGTGCAGCGAGCTTTCGATGAAGCCGACCTGGTATGCTGTGTTGACTTTAGCAGTGAGGGACGTCTTGATGAGATGGACCATGTATTGTTGGGTTGCAAGACTCAGCGTGTCATCATCGACCACCATCTGTCTCCTAATCTTGAGGCTAAACTGCTGGTTTCGGAGCCACATGCCAGCAGTGCCAGCGACCTGGTATTCCGTGTAGTCTGGCAGTTGGGAGGTTTCCCACAGATGGATCAGACCTGGGCTACCTGCATCTATTGCGGCATGATGACCGATACGGGCGGTTTCACCTATAATTCTACCCAGCCTTATATCTATTACATCATCTGCTTGCTGCTTACCAAGAACATCGACAAGGATAAGATTTACCGCAATGTCTTCAATAATGCCCGCATTCCGGCAGTCCGGTTCCGTGGTTATCTGATGAATGAAAAGTTGCAGGTAGTAGAGGGACTTCATGCCAGTTTCTATACAGTGACCCGTAAAGAGTTGAAGAAGTATGACTTTATCAAGGGCGATCTGGAAGGATTGGTGAACGTACCTCTTACAATCAAGGGACACAAACTCTCCATTTCTCTTCGTGAAGATACGGATATAGACAATCGCATATTGGTAAGTCTCCGTTCGGTAGACGATTTCCCATGCAATAAGATGGCAGCCGAGTTCTTCAATGGTGGCGGTCATCGCAATGCTTCTGGCGGCAAATTGCTTTGCAGCATACAGGAGGCAGAGCAGATAGCACTGAAGGCTATCCTGGCATACGCCGATATGCTGAAGTAGCCGTTTTTTTCCTTAGAAATGACGAAAAAGACAGAAAACAACCCCGTTTTGAGGCAATAGGATGATAATAAGTGATAAATAATAATAAAATCAACCTATTCCTCTCGGTGTTGTCTTATCTTTTTTGTACCTTTGCCCAATAAATCAGATTTTAAAAAGAAGAATGAAGAAATTTTTGTTTGCAATGATTGCTTTCGCGGCTGTTTTATCGTTTGCCGCATGCAATGATAGTGAGACTTATAAGGACATGCGCGACAGAGAGCTCGATTCTATCAGCTCTTTCTTGCGTAAGGAAAATATTAAGGTCATCTCTGAGGATGAGTTCAACAGACGTTGGAAAAATAATGAAAAACTGACGGATACAGCAAAGAACAACAACGAATGGGTACTTTTCAACAGTAACGGTATCTACATGCAGGTGATTGACCAGGGATGTGGCGACTATATCAAGAAAGGTACATCGGTAGATGTATTGGTCCGCTTTGATGAGTATAACCTTTCGTATGCTGCTGAAATGAGCGATAAGTGTCTCACGCTTTCAAACAAAGTTCCTGCTTATTCCTATTATGTAGATAAGATAAGCGTTACCAATACCTCCGGTACATTCACCGGTTCTTTCGTTGATCCTTCAGCCAGTCTGATGGCCAATACATATAATTCATCCAATTATGGCAGTGTAAGTTCTACCGTGCCTAGCGGTTGGCTCATACCATTCACCTGGATTAAGATAGGCAGACCGAAGACTGATGATGAACGCATCGCTCATGTCCGCCTGCTCGTACCTCACTCTTACGGTACCACATCGGCATCGGGCAGTGTGCAGGCATGTGTCTACGACATGACCCTGCAGAAAGGAAGATAAACATAAAAAGAGATATATTTATGACACTGATTAAGTCAATTTCTGGTATCCGCGGTACTATCGGCGGTCCAGCGGGCGATACTTTGAATCCGCTCGATATCGTAAAGTTCACTTCAGCATACGCTACCTTCATTCGCCGTAGCGGTGCTTCAGAGAGTAATACCATCGTTGTAGGCCGTGATGCGCGCATCTCTGGCGAGATGGTAAAGAATGTGGTTTGTGGAACCCTCATGGGTATGGGCTACGATGTGCTGAACATCGGTCTGGCTACTACTCCTACCACCGAACTTGCTGTTACCATGAGTGGTGCCGCCGGCGGTATCATCATCACAGCTTCTCACAACCCACGCCAGTGGAATGCCCTCAAGCTCCTCAACGAGAAGGGTGAGTTCCTCACAGCAGCTAATGGTAACGAGGTGCTGGGTATCGCAGAGAAGGAAGACTTCGACTATGCGGATGTGGATCATCTCGGAAAATATACTGAAGACAATACCTTCAACAAGCGCCATATCGACTCCGTACTTGCTTTGAAACTCGTAGATGTCGAAGCAATCAAGAATGCCCACTTCAAGGTTTGTGTAGATTCCATCAACTCAGTTGGTGGCGTTATACTTCCAGAGTTGCTCGATGCGCTCGGTGTAGCATATACTTTCCTCAATGGTGAGCCTACAGGCGACTTCGCTCATAATCCGGAGCCATTGGAGAAGAACCTCGGTGGTATCATGGATGAGTTGAAGAAGGGTGGCTACGATATGGGTATCGTTGTAGACCCTGATGTTGACCGCCTGGCTTTCATCTGCGAAGATGGCAAGATGTTTGGCGAAGAGTATACCTTGGTAAGTGTGGCAGATTACGTATTGGGCAAGACTCCAGGCAATACCGTCAGCAACCTTTCATCTACCCGTGCCCTCCGTGATGTTACCGAGAAGCATGGTGGCAAGTACACCGCAGCTGCTGTAGGCGAGGTGAATGTAACTACCAAGATGAAGGATGTTCACGCTGTTATCGGTGGTGAAGGCAATGGTGGAGTTATCTATCCAGAGAGCCATTACGGTCGTGATGCCCTCGTTGGTATCGCCCTCTTCCTGAGCAGTCTGGCTCACAAGGGCTGCAAGGTGAGCGAACTCCGTGCCAGCTTCCCTAACTATTTCATTGCCAAGAACCGCATCGACCTCACTCCATCTACCGATGTAGATGCTATCCTCGTGAAGGTTAAGGAGATGTATGGTAAGGAGAAGGATGTCACCGTAACAGATATCGATGGCGTCAAGCTCGATTTCCCTGACAAGTGGGTTCACCTCCGCAAGAGTAATACCGAGCCTATCATCCGCGTATATAGCGAGGCCTCTACCATGGAGCAGGCTGATGAACTGGGCAAGAAACTCATGCAGGTGGTTTACGATATGCAGTAAGATACTGAATATGAGATCATATAAAAAGAGATGAAGCAACGTAGATTTAGCTTCATCTCTTTTTTTTGTGCGCCGATTTCCATCTGCAAAACTTCAGTAATTTGAAGAAAGATAGAGAAAGATTTGGCTTTCTCAGATAAAAATCGTTTTTTTGTTGCGAAATTGCAGACAATGAGGGCTCTGAGCCTTTGTTGCAGTAATGAAAAACTTGAACCGTTCCTTATAGGGAGCATAACTGAAATTACAGAATAATGGAATCTATTATAAAGCATTATCAGGTAGCCCATGTCGGGTTCAGCCTTTCTTGTCCTGATTCCTCTCAGGAGATGATGGCTGTTTTATTGGAGGCTTATTAGGCGTTTGAATGCGAAGAACAGGTCGCATCTGCTGCCCTGACCTCCTTCTCTCTTACCTTGAACGAAAGCGGGGAAGAACTGAGGAAACCTGCCGGTTTCAAGGAGGAATGCAGACAGGATGAGGAGGGACAGCTCATTATCAGTGGTAGTCTGGAAGAGAAGCAGAAGACGTTCCTGATGGCAATGAGTGATATGAAATCGATATTGGTTACAGGTCATGATTATCAGCATTCCAGTCTTCTGGTTCCTGCTGGCACCTTCAGCCAGAAGTCGGCTTCCGGATCCCTCAAGGCAACCGTTGACACCTCGCTGATGCTCCTCTATGCCATGCGTTCGCATATCGTGTATATAGAGCAGGGTAATACGCTGATGAGCGGAACTATTCGCGATAATCTTCTTCTTGCCAATCCCGTGGCTACCGATGAGCAGCTTACCGAAGCCCTTAATGTAGCCTGTGCCGATTTCGTGTTCAGTTTGCCGGCAGGTATGGATACGAAGATAGGAGATCATGCCACCCGTTTGAGTGGCGGTCAGGCACAGCGCATTGCTATAGCCCGCAGTCTTTTGCGCAAAGGTAACATTCTGTTGTTGGATGAAATCAGCTCATCGCTGGATGCCGAAACCGAGAAGCTTCTTTTCGACCGGCTTTTTACTTCGTATGCCGATAAAACTATTATCTGTGTTACGCATAGGAAGGAGGTGGCAGACAGATGCCAGGAGCAGATACGGCTGTGATGATCGGTGGAGCAGGATGCCATCAGGGTCATCGCTGCCACGAGTGTGGTTCTAGCAGCCAGTGCCGGAATCTTTCGATGTTTTTTCTGCTTCATCATTTTGAGTTTTTACTGTTAAAATACTTACTATGAAAAATAGGATGCAAAGATAAGAATAAATATTGGTTTGTCCAAATAATCATGCTGTTTTTGGGGGCTATTTCTTGCATTTTTATAGCAGCAGAGACAAGTTATTTTTATTATGCAAGGAAACTTGCAAAATACTCTGTTTCTTTTCATAAAAATAAAGTGCCGAATAAGATAAACCCTATCGGCACTATCTTCAACTCAATTAATTAGAATTCTTTTTGGTATGCTATGGTAACAGTTGAATACTCTGATTCATTCAGATTCATAAAACTGACCATAATACTTGTTTTTTTATCTTTAGAAATAAAATTATGCAAATCGGCAAGGCCTCCATTGTTTTTCCCCTTATAGATGTAATGCTGCTTCATCCATGTTAAAACGCTTTCTTTTTTAACTTGCATAAGCATAGATGTTGCACTGAAGTACTGGCCATTCATTATCATATACATGATGGATGGACTATGAGGGTCATCATCATCATCACTGGCAAAAGCTAACATGTCTTCATCGCTCTTCACATAGCCTGCTTCCTTCATATAAGCTGTGATAGTAGCTTTGTTTGCAGACCAATCAAGAATTGGTTCGATGTATTTACGCCCATTAGGTTCGGAAATAAAATCATAGTAGCTGAACTTACTTGTTGAACCGGTCTTTTGACTTGATGCTGCTGTTCCAACATTACCAGTTACTGAAGCAGCCGAAATTGTATTCTCTGTAGATTTTTCCACTTGCATACCAGAGTCTGCAATGAATCCGCTACCACCATATACATTTCCCATAACATCGCCTAATCCTTTTAAAAGTCCCTTTTTCTCACGGGTTTTGACAACCATATCTACACTGGAATTTACAGATGAGAAAATGTCAACCTCGCCACTATTGACTTTACAAAGAGTTTTTGTATCAGAAACTTCTGTTGCGGTCAATGTTCCAATATTTTTGGCTACTTGCTCTCCAGCTACGTCTTTCATGATGGCAACATCAAACTTCTGTCCCTTTTTAATTCCGTTTGATGCTCCCAGATTAATATATACGGTCAGAGCTTTATCATCTTTAGCATTGTCAATTAATACAATCTTTCCAACCACAGGAAACACCTTTTCCATCATCTTGGTCATGCTTAACTTTACCATCTTACATGCATCAGCAATCGCATCAGCCTCGCCACTCATGCTGTTACCTCTGGTTGTGAACATAAACGAAGTAGGAGATTCCTGCGAATTCGGCTTAATCATAGTAATAACATAGTTAAGGTTTACTTCTGTCAGCGTAAATCTTTCTCCTTTATCTTCTGCAGTTTGGCTGGATACGGCTGGTTTTTGAAGATGACCTTTAAGTAAAGTATACTGCTTGTCAGTGGCTTTACAGTTTTCTGCATCTAAAACGTTAACTCGCATAGTCTTGACTAATGCTCTAATAACATTTTCCCTTAAAGTTCGTATATCACTGTCAGTATAACCGCCTTCTGCAGTAAACTTCTCAACCAATACGTTAGCTTTCTCTTGTGCATGAGTAAATACCATTACCATGAACAACATAGATGTACACAAAATAATTCTTTTCATATAATTTTATATTATTATCATTTTCTGCTGCAAAATTAAATGTTTTTTGTGATATATGGATAGAATAAACCCTAATATAGCATAGGATTTTCCCTATACTCATAATGATAGGATATGGATAAGCAAAGCTAAATAACCTGTTTCATACGCTATCCCATATTATCACTTATTTGTTCCGAGATATTCGGCTTTCTCCTAAGTCTGCTGCAAAGTTAAGACTTTTATTCGTAATAAGCAAGAAAATTGGAAAAAACTTTTATTTTATAAACACACGAATATTTGGAAAAGTCTCTTTTTTACAAAGAAAAGTTGTATATTTGCAGAAAACTTTCTGGATGATGGCAAAGTGTAGCTAATCTGATATTTCCAGAAGGTGGCGTAATTAACTCAATATCAAATATTAAGACCTGAAGAAATGAAAAAGAAAGAAGAAAGAAAAAAATGGAAGGGACTGAAAAACGGGTTCCTGTTGGTGGGATTCATAGCTCTGCTGATAGCCAGTTCGCAAACTGTTCGTGCCGAGGAAATCAATTGGCAGAAGGCGGCGGAGATAGCTAAGAGATATGTTACTCTGCCGCAAGATACCGGTATGAAAGCAAAGGAGAAGGGTAGGAAAAATAAGACCGGTTCACCTTATTATATATATAATGATGCGCGGGGACAGGGATTCGTTATCGTATCAGGTAATGACCAGATGGGGGAAGTGCTGGGATACAGCAAAGAAGGTAGTCTCGATACGCTCAATGCCAATCCCTGCGTAAAACTGCTGCTTTCGGGATACTGACAGACTTTCGAGGTGCTGAAAGAAGGAAAGGTGAAGGTGCAAAGCCATACACGCACCGGACTTTACTCTAAAACCGTAGCGCCGATGATGAAAAGCAAATGGGGACAGTCGTATCCGTTTAATGCTAAAACGGGATATGATTACAGCGGCTGTGTGGCTACGGCTGTGGCTCAGATGATGTATTATCATCAGTGGCCGGCTCAGGGACAGGGAAAAAACGAATATGTGGTAACCTACTACCAGACCAAGAAAAGTGCGGATTTCAGTCAGTCGCACTACGACTGAGCCAACATGTTGCCCGACTACCGCTATCCGGTTCAGGCTACTCCTGCAGAGATTGATGCCGTAGCCTTACTGATGAACGATGTAGGTGTGGCTTCTTTCATGCAATATACGCCCAGCGCAAGTGGAACCCAGGGAGTCTTCGCCTATCAGGCGCTGCAGAAGCATTTCGATTATTCGGCAGCCTATGTGACGAAAGCTGTAGAAGGACCGGGGAGGTTTGCAGAAATCCTGAGACAGGAACAGCTTAACGGATGTCCGGTTTATCTGGAAGGCAGACCAGCCGGTTCGGCTTCCGGTCATGCCTGGGTAACTGATGGTTTCGATGAAAACGGCCTCTTCCACATGAACTTCGGTTGGGAGGGACAGGGCGATGCCTATTATTCGCTCACCAATCTCAATGTTTCGCAGACCGGAAGTGAGTTTCAGGGCAAACCGCTTGCCTTTAACCGTGCCATTACCGCCATATTAGCTCATCCCAACAACGGGAAATATCCCGAAATAGAGCGCGGACTGCTGGAAACTTCGCCGCAGCTGATGTTCAATGAGGGTGGTTCTCTCAGCCTGAAAGAGGCGTCGGGAAAGTTATTCGACCCTTCACAGCCGGTAACTGTCGAGATGAATTCCTTCGTCAACAGAGGCAAGCCTTTCAGGGGTGACATCGGTGTTGCTGTTTATGATGAAGTGGGGAATCTCAAGCAGGTGGTTTATTCTGATAATCATCAGCAGGGAGGCTTTACGGAAAGACTTTATGGCGGAGAGCAGAAGGGATGGATGGGTACTGATTATCTTATCAATCAGGCTCAGAAAATCAGTCTCAGTCTTGCCGGTCTTGAAAACGGCTATTACCGTATCATCGCTATATGTGCAGCCCGGAAGGATGATGGTTCATGGGATGATTTCCTGCCGATGAAGAAGGCACCTGTTATCGGGGTGGAACTGAAAGACGGTGCCGGCCGCATCTCTGAAATCTGTTCGGAAGATGCCCGCTTCCAACTGATGGGGCAGCCAAGGCTTGACGGCGAAGCTGAACAGGGCAGCAAGGTACGTGCCTTCTTCACTATCAAGAACCTCAATGGTGTGCCGCGCGACTGTTACCTGAGAGTGAAACTGCTGGATGAGAACCAGGAGGTTGTGCTGAGTACACGTGTGGACCAGCTGACCGAAATAGATGGTTTCAGCGAGACCGAAATCCCGATTCTCCTTTCGGTTCCTGCCCAGCTTGCTCCGGGATATTATCAGGTAAAACTGGAGATTACTTCGGATGAAGCCGAAACCCAGGATTGTCCGGTCAACGGTATCCACGATCAGGATGCAGCCTATATAGAGGTGGTAAAGGGAGAGGAGAAACCGCTGAAGGCAAAAGCTGAAGTCTTTCTGGCTGATGATTCGCACGGGAAGATAGAAACCGGAAGCGTCGATGTATCGAAGGTATCTCTCTTCAAGATGGGGGTTTCGCTGCGTACGACAGAAGACCGCAGTTACGAGGGGCATGTTTCCCTCATCTCTGAAGATGTAGATACAAAGGAAGAAATAGTGGTAAATGGAATCAGCGATGAGGTAAGCGTCTCATCAGCTTTCGACGTGCCGCTTTATAGCTACTGGCTGCGCAAGGGTAATCTGTCTTGGACCGATGGGCATACTTATCTGTTCAGGGTGATGGGCGAGATAGGAGGAAAGAAAGTGGAACTGAAGAATCCGCAGGAACCTTCTTATTATCTCAAGCGAAAGGGTGATATTCTTATCCTCTATCAGGATACAGCTACAGGAATAGAAAATGCTACCATCTCTGATACTGAAACCGAGATCTGTCGCGAGGGACATCAACTCTTGGTTTCGGGCAAGGACGTGAGAAAGATTAAACTGTATAATACGGGAGGAAACCTGCTCAGACAGGCGTCTGGTACGGATGGAAAAACAGTCAGTCTCTCTTTACAGGGTATCAGACAAGGCGTTTATCTGTTGCGGGTAGAAACCGGTATGCAAAGCAAGACATATAAACTGCTGCTTTAAACGGATGTTCCTGTTTCGGAAACAGAACAGGTTATCCGATGTAAGTATAAAAAGAAAGCTCAGGGCTATCTGCCCTGAGCTTTTTTCATTATCATGATTTCAGTATCATTTACTTCTGGCATTCCTTGCAAGGAGTCCAAGGCTTCAACTGCTTGAAGAAGTCGTTGCCCTTATCATCTACGAGGATGAATGCAGGGAAGTCCTCTACGGTAATCTTCCAGATAGCCTCCATACCGAGCTCTGGGTACTCTACGCACTCGATGCTCTTGATAGAACTCTTAGAGAGAACGGCAGCTACACCACCGATAGTACCGAGGTAGAAACCACCATGCTTCTTGCAAGCCTCTGTAACAACATCGCCACGGTTACCCTTGGCAATCATTACAAGGCTAGCGCCATGATCCTGGAACTCATCTACGTATGGGTCCATACGGTTGGCTGTGGTAGGTCCCATAGAGCCACATGGATAACCCTCTGGAGTCTTGGCTGGTCCTGCATAGAGGATAGGGTGGTTCTTGAAGTACTCTGGCATCTCCTCGCCTGCATCCAGACGAGCCTTGAGCTTAGCGTGAGCGATGTCACGAGCTACGATGATGGTACCCTTCAAGTTAACACGGGTGCTTACAGGATACTTGGTCAACTCAGCACGAACTGCGTCGATACCCTTGTCGAGGTCAATCTCGATACCCTTGGTACCCTCACCTGGGTTGCGGAGCTCCTCAGGAATCAACTCTGTTGGGTTCTCATCCATCTTCTCCAACCAGATACCGTCCTTGTTGATCTTAGCCTTGATGTTGCGGTCGGCAGAGCAGCTTACACCCATACCGATAGGGCAGCTTGCACCATGACGTGGCAAACGGATTACACGGATATCGTGAGCCAGATATTTACCGCCGAACTGTGCACCCAGACCAATCTTGTGAGCCTCTTCGAGGAGCTTGTTCTCCAAGTCGATGTCACGGAAGGCACGACCCGTCTCATCACCTGTTGTAGGCAACTCATCGTAGTACTTGATAGAAGCCAACTTCACGGTGAGGAGGTTCTTCTCAGCAGAAGTACCACCGATAACGAAGGCGATGTGGTAAGGAGGACATGCTGCTGTACCCAGACTCTTCATCTTCTCTACGAGGAATGGGAGCAATGTGCCCTCGTTCTGGATAGTAGCCTTGGTCATTGGGTAGAAGTAGGTCTTGTTGGCAGAGCCACCACCCTTGGCAACCATTACGAAGCGGTACTCGTCGCCCTCTGTAGCCTCGATATCAATCTGAGCAGGAAGGTTGCAACGGGTGTTCACCTCATCATACATGTTGAGAGGAGCGTTCTGAGAGTAACGCAGGTTGTCCTGTGTAAAGGTGTTGTATACACCCAGGCTCAAAGCCTCTTCATCCTCGAAGTCGGTCCATACACGCTGACCCTTCTCACCGTGGATGATAGCAGTACCTGTATCCTGGCAGAATGGGAGGATGCCCTTCACGGCAGTCTCTGCATTACGAAGGAACTGGAGAGCTACGTACTTGTCGTTCTCTGAAGCCTCTGGGTCGCTGAGAATCTTAGCTACCTGGAGGTTGTGCTCACGACGGAGCTTGAACTCTACGTCGTGGAAACCCTGCTGTGCCAGCAAAGTAAGAGCTTCCTTAGAAACCTTGAGGATAGTCTTACCCTCGAACTCTGCTGTACTTACGCCTTCCTTAGAGATAAGGCGATACTCTGTCTTGTCCTCTCCAATCTGGAACATTGGAGCATACTTAAAATCTGGAGTTTTTGCCATAATGTTTTTTGTTATTTTAAACTGTTGAAATATTCAAGTCTAATTAATTCTCGTATTCTATTTCCTGGTCGAGGCTGTCGACGAAGTTGCGGAAAACCTCTTCCTCCACATCGCCCATGGCAAATTCTTTCTCAGCATCCTTTCGGATTTCTGCTATCCATGAGCGGCGTGCCTTGATATAATCTTCGTGTATGCGGTTGGCATCTTCGAGTGTGATGTCACTGATGCCGTAGTAATCGCAGATCATCTGGTAGGTCCATGCCCACTGGTAGTCGCGATAGTTGGCATTGATTTCTTCAAACCGGTCGAGCAACTGTTCTATATTCTCGATAGTTCCTTCCTTCACATCCCTAATGATGCCTTCTTCTTCAGAAACCGGGAGTAGGAGTCCCGAAAGATCATCCCAATCGCCCACGCCGACATGGGTGGCTGGAGGGGTGATGGCTGGGTCGCGCTTCAGTACACGCTTCAATACGGCACCCATGTAGATGCGGAGGGCGATATCATAATATTTGATGCCCTTGTGGAGCGATGAAGCCGGTATGATATATTCGTGATAAAGATACTGCGAAACATTATCGCCCGTTACCTCGCGCAGGTTTTCAAGAATCTTCTTACCCTTCAGAATCTCGCCAACAGAATAAGGTGAAAGCCAGTCGAAGTTGACGATGCTCTTGCGGTTCTCCATAGCACGGAGATCACGCTTAGGCCATTTCTTGATGTCGCGGTACAGACCTACGGTAGTGATGTTTCTGCCCGGGATGAGGAACATCTTGTCGCCATCGGCAATGAGGTAGGCGAAAGGCAGGTTGCGGGTGTTTGGGTGGTGCATCAGCTTGCCGAAGCATACTGAGAAGGAACCCAGAGTGGCTGGCATCAGGAGATAAGCACCGCTGGCTGTCTTGGAACCGCGCTCCAGAATGCCCCAGTGCATAGGTCCCATCTTGTAGGCATGGTTGCTGAAGTTGGTGGCAGAACCGGCGTTATAGAAAGAGAACATGCCTCCGATAAGCAGACTGCTCTTATGATGAGAAGCGGTGAAAGGACCGCAGAAGGCTGCACAAGCCTCGCCATTGCTCATATAGGAGTTGGCGAAGAATACGGAGGCTGATGCGGTAAAGCCGTTAGACAGCTGGCAGGCTTCGCCTACGAAGCAATCCTGTATCTTTACGCTGTTGATGACGCTGGCGCCTTCAGCGATGATGCTATTTTCTGTAATAACGCCTGTGCCGATATATACGTTGCCATGCACAGAGCCCAATAGCGTACAGTCGCTCAGACGGGAAGCACCGTTCACTTCGCAGTAATCATTGATTACGCAGTTGGTAATCTCCTTGGTATTGATGATCTTCACATTGTTGCCAATCTGGCCCCGATCCGGCATCTTGTTGTCGATGTCGGTCTTGATGAGCTGGCGTATTTTCTCCTTCATTTCCTTGTCAGGGAAATGCTTCACCATGAAGGCTGCCAGCTGGCTGTTCAGATCGCTGAAGAGGATTACGTTGCCTTCGCCCACCTCGTTGAGTACGCTCACAAGATTTCCTTCGCCGTAAGTAGCTCCCTCGGTGGTTTCCATGGTCGAGATGTTTGAGATGTAGCAATCATCGCCAATGGTATAGTTGTTGATGAAATTGCCTACGTTTTCTATCAGACAGTCATCGCCTATGGTTACATTGCGCAAGGTGGCATTGTTGATGCCTGAATGCTTTACGAAGCCCTGGCTCACCTCCACGTTCTTGTTGAAGGATCCGATGTTTATTTCGCCATAGAGCATCACGCGGTGCATGAAGTTGGGCTTGAAATCTTCTGATACATTGACTGAGGTCCAGTCTTCGGCCCAGCAGTCGTTATGTTTAAGCACCTCGATTTCCTCGGTGGTTAAAGGTCTGTAATCATTCATAACTTACTTGTTATTGATATTTATGTTCTTACTCATAATCCTGGTACAGGAAGTCGTTGTATGGATACTTCTGTACGTGCAACTCTCTTACTTTCTTGTAGAGTATCTCGCGGAATTCGTCGATGTTCTCCTTGTTCTTTGCCGAGATGAAGAGGCAGTCCTCATTGAGTTTTGCCATCCAGGTCTTCTTCAGGTCTTCCAGCGGGATGTTCTCTTTCTCCATCGGTGTGAGGTCGTCTTCCTCTTTTTCTACCCATGAGTAGTTGTCTATCTTGTTGAAGATAATCATCGATGGCTTATCGGCGCAATCCAGTTCCTTGAGCGTATTCTCTACTACCTGGATCTGCTCTTCGAAGTCGGGATGTGAGATGTCTACTACGTGCAGAAGGAGGTCGGCCTCGCGTGTCTCGTCAAGGGTACTCTTGAATGAGTCGACCAGGTCGGTTGGCAATTTGCGGATGAATCCTACGGTATCGGCAAGGAGGAACGGCAGGTTGTCTACCACCACCTTGCGTACGGTGGTGTCGAGGGTGGCAAAGAGTTTGTTCTCTGCAAACACCTCGCTCTTGCTGAGCAGATTCATGATGGTAGATTTACCTACGTTGGTATAGCCCACCAGTGCCACGCGCACCATTCTGCCTCTGTTTTTTCGCTGTGTAGTCTTCTGCTTGTCGATTTCTGCCAATCGCTCTTTGAGGAGACTCATTCTGCCGAGGATGATACGGCGGTCCATCTCGAGCTGGGTCTCACCCGGTCCACGCAGACCAACAGATCCCTTACCGCCACCCGATCCTGAACCACCACCCTGTCGTTCCAGGTGAGTCCAGAGTCTTTGCAGACGAGGGAGCATATAGCGGTATTGCGCCAACTCTACCTGGGTTTTAGCCGCAGCGGTTTGCGCACGCATGGCGAAGATATCGAGGATGAGTGAGGTGCGGTCCAGAATCTTCACCTGCAGTTCCTGTTCGATGTTACGGATCTGTTTGGCAGAAAGCTCATCATCAAAGATGACCATACCTACTTCTCTATCTTCCTCTTCTTCGTTTTTGATATAGTCTTTGATTTCTTCGAGTTTACCCTTACCCACATAGGTGGTCTGGTTAGGAGAAACCACCTTCTGCGTGAATCGCTTTACGGTGACAGCCCCCGCAGTATCGGCAAGAAATTCCAGCTCGTCGAGATATTCTTTTGTCTTGGCTTCGTCCTGTGTCTTGGTAATCAGACCCACGAGTACAGCGGTTTCCGCCTTGACTTCTGATATTACAAATTCTTTCATCTATTTTCTTTATCTATATAATATAGTGCAAAGATAGTGTAAAATACAGAGAAAACAAAATATAGCATTAATATTTTAACTTTTTTATTAATGTGGCAGAAAATATTCAAAGGACACAAAATGCACAGCTGTATTTTAGCCACAACAGCTCACAAATGGTCTTTTTGGTGTGCAAAAATTGTAAACGTTTACGTGGTTTTTTGCATAAAAAATCGAGATTTATTTGATTAATATCAATATTTGTCTTAATTTTGCACCCAGAAAAAGAATTGATTTTCAAAAACGATAAAATCATAACTACATAAAAAACACAAACTGCTGAAACATTCAAAAACTTCAAAGGCCTCGACGCGATGTCGGGGCTTTTTGTTTTCTTCTCATCTAAAGGCTTTTCTTACCATTTATTTTTCCTCGTTTTTGTCTCTTTTTCGTTAGATTTTACGAAAATGGATGCTTTTTGAACAAAAAGTATACTCTTTTCTCTGCAAAATAACTTATCTTTGCATGCGGTTTTGTTGTATGCAGCAGTAACTGGAGTAGTATGCCGGCTATACTGCTGTAGCATCATAGAGAAGATTATAAATCAACCTAACAATAAAATGAAAATGAAGCAAAAAGTTTGTATTGCTAGTATTTTGTTGCTCGGCACGGTTTGTGCGAAAGCCAACAATTATAAAGTAAGTTCACCTGACGGCAGATTGGCGGTCAAGGTGGAATGTGTAGACGGAAAGGCTTTCTATTCGGTAGAGCTGAATGGCAAGCAGATGCTTAAACCTTCTGCCTTGGGACTGGTAGCCAACTATGGCGACTTCTCCCAGCATCTTACCATGGGTGCGATGAAAGGAACAGAGAAGCATCTTTCTTACGACATGACCCGTATCAAGAAAAGCCACATCGAAAAGGATGTTTATGAGGCTACCATCGGATTCCTCAATGCCAAGAAGGATTCCATGACCTTGCATCTCCATGTAGGCAACAACGATGTTGCCTACAAATATGAGATGATCCGTCCGAAGAAGAATAACCCTAAGTCGGTGATTATATATAATGAGGTGAGCGGTTTCAATTTCCCTGAGCAGACCACCACTTTCCTCTGCCCTCAAATCGGTCCGATGACTGGTTGGGAACGAACCAAACCATCTTACGAAGAAGAATATACTCCGAATGCTCCGATGACAAAGAAGTCGCAGTTTGGTGTGGGCTATACCTTCCCTTGTCTCTTCAAGGTGGGTAATGACGGTTGGGCATTGGTCAGCGAAACAGGAGTATCGAGTGCATATCCAGCCAGCAGACTTTCTGATTATGATGCAGCGAAGGGATATACGGTAGCTTTCCCTCAGAAAGGTGAAAACAACGGAATCGGTTCAGAATATGCCGGTATACCTTTGCCGGGCGAAACACCATGGCGTACCATCACCGTTGGCACCACATTGGCTCCTATAGTAGAAACTACCATCCCTTACGATGTGGTAGAACCTCTGTATGAGCCAACTCAGCAGTATAAGCCTTCACGCTATACCTGGAGCTGGCTGATCTGGCAGGATGAGAGTATCAACTATGATGACCAGGTGAAGATGATAGATGTTGCTGCGGCTCAGGGCTATGAGGCTATCCTCGTAGACAACTGGTGGGACCAGCGCATCGGTCGTGACAAGATTGAGAAATTGGCTCAGTATGCCAAGAGCAAGCAGGTTAGTCTGATGCTCTGGTATAATTCGAATGGTTTCGAGAATGATGCTCCACAGACTCCACGTCAGATTATGAACAATTCCATCGCCCGCAAGAAGGAGATGGCTTGGATGAAGAAGATAGGTATTGTGGGAATCAAAGTTGATTTCTTCGGTGGTGACAAGCAGGAGACGATGAAACTCTACGAAGATATTCTGAGCGATGCCAACGATTATGGTCTGGAGGTGATCTTCCACGGTTGTACCATGCCTAGAGGTTGGGAGCGCATGTATCCTAACTATGTTTCCAGCGAGGCAGCATTGGCTTCTGAGAATGTATATTTCACCGATTATCATGCCAAAAAGGAGGCTTTCGAGATGACGATGCATCCGTTCTCAAGAAATGCTGTAGCCAGCTTCGACTGGGGGGGCGTGATGATGAACAAATATCTTTCAAGAGATAACAAGAGCCGCCATCAGCGCTATACAAGTGATGTCTTCGAGATGGCAACCGCTATCACCAATCAGAGCAGCGTAAACTGTGTTTGTCTCTATCCTAACAATCTTCAGGATGTTCCTCAATGGGAATTGGACTGGTTGAAGGGCTTGCCTACAGCATGGGACGATGTGAAGTTTATCGCAGGATATCCTACGAAGTATGCGGTTATAGCCCGTAAGGCGTCTCAAGAGAACGGCTCTGGTGCAGCAATCAATAACGGAAAATGGATTGTCGGTGGTTTGAATGCTACAGACAAGCCGCTCACCCTGACCCTCAATCTGCCTATGTTCGCTGGCAAGACTGTGGAATATCTTACCGACCAGCCAAAGAAACAGGGTGAGAAGTTCTACACTTCGGTAAAGAAGACCTTGAAAGTAGGCAAGAATGGTAAGGCAAAGGTTGTGATTCAGCCAAATGGCGGTATTATCATCAATTAGAATGCTGTTCATCGCCGGTAATGAATCCGCAGAAACAATACATAATAAATAAAAAGGGGTGATTACAAAATCATCCCTTTTTTCGTCTTAAAACTAAATTAAAAACTAAACGAATAACAATAATGATGACAGCAAACTACAGCAGAAAGTGGATGATGGCAGGTCTTCTTGCTTTTTCTGCCTTTACCTCCCCAGTCATGGCACAGCACAATGGACTGGTAGATATGAGCCACAGCAAGGAAGCCCGAATGGTAAATATGCCTTTGGGAAGTACCCGTTGGACAGGCGGTTTTTGGGGTGGCCGATTCAAGGTCTTTTCAGAAACCTCGCTTTGGGATATGTGGAAAACCTGGGATACACCCGAGGTATCGCACGGCTTCCGTAATTTCGAGATTGCGGCGGGCGATGCTGAAGGCGAACATTGGGGACCTCCTTTTCATGATGGCGATATGTATAAATGGCTTGAGGCATGTGCTTCGGTTTATGCAGTAACCCATGATCAGAAACTAGATGCCCTGATGGATCGCTTTATTGCCGAAGTAGCTAAGGCACAGCGTGCCGATGGTTATATCCATACCCCTGTGGTGATAGATGAGCGCCATAAGGGCATCGATACGCATGCTCTCAAAGACCGGAAAGATGAAGCCGAAATCGGTATCACAGTAGGAGGAAAAGATGAGAAAGGAGCCTTTGCCAGCCGTCTCAACTTCGAAACCTATAATCTGGGACATCTGATGACTGCCGGTATCGTACATTGGCGTGCCACAGGCAAGAAGACACTCTTCAACTGTGCACTCAAGGCAGCTGATTTTCTCTATGATTTTCTGAAGAACCAGCGCGATGAGTTGGCGCGCAATGCAATCTGTCCTTCTCATTATATGGCAGCTTCAGAGATGTACCGTGCTACCGGTGACAAGCGTTATCTGGAACTGGCAGAGGGATTGATAGCCATTCGTGATGAAGTGAAGAATGGTGAAGATCACAATCAGGATCGCCATCCTTTCCGTGAGCAATATGAGGCGATGGGGCATGCGGTGAGAGCCAACTATCTCTATGCGGGTGTAGCTGATCTCTATGCCGAAACAGGCGAGAAGCAACTCATGAAGAATCTGTCCAGTATCTGGGATGATATCACCTATCGCAAGATTTATATCACAGGTGGATGCGGTGCCCTCTATGATGGTGTGTCACCTGATGGAACCACTTACGATCAGCCTAGCATTCAGCAGATTCACCAGGCATACGGCAGAGCATATCAGTTGCCAAACGAGACTTCGCATAATGAAACCTGTGCGCAGATTGGTAATATCTTCTTATCCTGGCGTATGCTCGAAACCACAGCTGATGCCCGCTATATGGATATGGTAGAAAACGAACTCCTGAATGGAGTCTTGCCGGGCATTTCGCTCGATGGTACCCGATATTTCTATACTCAGGCCCTGCGCCGTACGGGCGATTTCCCTTATGTGATGCGCTGGCCGAAAACCCGCCAGAAGTATATCAGTTGCTTCTGCTGTCCACCTAACACCCTTCGTGCACTTTGCGAAGCGCAGGAGTATGCTTATGCCGTGAAAGGGGATACTTTGTGGGTGAACATGTATGGTGATAATCATCTGAAAACAAAGGATGTTGATATGGAGATGACTTCAGGTTATCCTTATGATGGCAAGGTTTCCATTCGCATCAACAAGGCTAAGAATATCAGAACCTTGATGCTCCGCGTGCCGGGAGAGGGTAGATATGAGGCGATTTCTGCTACTGATTCAAAAGGCAGACAGACTGGTTGGAAGAAGGGAACCCTCGTAGAACGAACATTTGATATGAAACCTCGTCTGGTGGAGGCTAACCCTTTGGTTGAAGAGAATAAGAACCAGATAGCCGTGATGCGCGGACCTATTGTCTATTGTTTGGAAAATGTGGATATCGATGCTTCTTCTGTTCCTGCTTCCTGCAAAGATAAGTATGGTAGGGTAAGCGTGAATGATATCGTGATTCCTGCTGATATCCAATGGACTGAAGTAAAAAAGACGATCGACGGTCACGAGTTTGTTGCGCTCCAGGGGGAGGCGCTGCTTGCTGAAAAGGGAACTGCAGCATCCTGGCAGAAGAACCAGCTTTACCGTACACTTGCTCCTGCCCAGAAAAAAGTAAATGTTACGCTCATTCCTTATTATGCCTGGGATAATCGGGGTAGTGATGTGGAAATGTCGGTTTGGCTTTCAGTTAGAAAATAATTTTTTTTAGTTATGAAATTAAGAAGAATCCTATTGCTGGGAATGCTGGGCTTCAGCCTCGCTCTCTCTGCAGAAAATAAGAAGATAGGCTATGTGCAAGTATCACCAGATTCTTCTCTCGCTGATGCGGTTCGCAAGGCTCGCGAGATGAGAAGATTGGGACAGGCAGATTCGGTAGTAGTTAAAATGCAGGCGGGGCAATACCGACTCTATGAACCTCTGGTGCTCCGTCCGGAAGACAGTCATCTCTGTTTTGAGGGAACGCCTTCGGTAAAGCATTCGGCAGGTACGGTACTTACAGGAGCCGTACCTGTTACCGGATGGAAGAAACAGGGCAGATATTTGGTGGCTGATGTGCCTGATTTCAATGGATGTCCTATGAATTTCCGACATCTCTGGGTGAATCACTCGCGGGCTGATAGGGCACGTGGCGTGAGTGATTTCAATCAGATGCCGCGCATCAGATGGGTAGACAAGAAGAAACGCGTCATCTGGGTTCCGGCTTCTGCTGTTCGTCAGCTTCTGACGGGTGCTAAGGATAAGGCGGGTAACAGCATCATCCGACCGGATGCAAGATATGCAGAGATGACGCTGCATCAGATGTGGGAGGTAAGTTATCTGCGCATCAGAAACATCCGTATTCAGGGCGATTCTGCTGCCATATCTTTCCACGATCCTGAGGCTAAGATTCAGTTTGAACGTCCTTGGCCTTCACCTATGTATAATTGTGAGCACAATTCTCCTTTCTTTATCTCGAATGCGCTGCCTCTTCTGGATAAACCGGGCGAATGGTATCATGATATCCGTACGCATAAACTGTATTATATGCCTAGGAAAGGGGATCGTATGGATGTTGCGGCGCCGGCTTTGGAAACGTTGGTGAAATTCGAGGGAACCAGAGAAAAAATGGTGGATGCTGTTACTTTCAGAAATGTAAACTTTGAAGTTACAACATGGAACCGCCCTTCTTACAAGGGACATGTACCTTTGCAGGCGGGAATGTTCATTACCGAAGGTTACAAACTGCGCCCTAGTATCGACCGTGTGAACAACCATAAACTAGATAATCAGGATTGGCTTGGCAGACCCGCTGCTGCTGTTGAATTGCGCTATGCAAGCAGAGCGGTTTTCGATTCATGCTCTTTTGGACATCTGGGTGGCGATGGTCTCGATTTTGTTGAGGGTTGCCGGGATGGAGCAGTACTTAGCAGCACCTTCGAAGATATAGCGATGAATGGATTGGTATGTGGCAGCTTTTCGCCTGCCGGTCTGGAGACGCATCTGCCTTATCGTCCGCAGGATTTGCGTGAGGTGTGCAGCGGACTGCATGTCAGGAACTGCGAGTTCTCTGATGTTACAAACGAGGAGTGGGGTACCTGTGCTATCGCTTTGGGTTACGTCAGCCGCATGAACATCGAACATAATTATATTCATGATGTCAGTTATTCGGCTATCAGTATGGGATGGGGTTGGAATCGCGATTTGGTTGTGATGCATGATAATCGCATTCATGCCAATCTTATCGAGCGCTATGCTGCCCATATGTACGATTGCGCTGGCATCTACACACTTGGCAACCAGCCAAACACGGTTATTTCAGAGAATGTAGTGCGGGATATCTTCCATCCTTCCTACGTACACGATCCTCATCATTATTTCTATCTCTATACTGATGAGGGTTCTTCTAATATTCTCCTGAAAGATAACTGGACGCCAGAAGAGAAATTCCTGAAAAACGCCTGCGGTCCTAATAATGTCTGGCAGAATAATGGTCCGCAGGTGGCTGATGAAATTGTGAAGAAGGCAGGGAAAATAAAGGAGTAGGGATGAAGTGAAAAATAAAAACAGCTGTCTTTGCTAATTAGAAAGTTCAAGGTTCAAAGTAAAAAGCGTATGAAATTTATCGGAATATGGATGGTCAGTATGATGCTGCCATCTGGATTACATGCAGCCACATGGCTGAAGAATCTGAAAGTGGAATATCGGAATACTCCACTGGCAGTAGGTGTCATGCATCCTCGGTTTGCCTGGCAGATGGAGGTTGATGACAAAAGTAGAGGAAATCAGCAGAGTGCTTACCGGATATCTGTTATTGATGAAACGGGTAAGGAAGTCTGGAATACGGGTAAGGTGAAAAGTACCGAATCGCTAGGCATACAGTATGCTGGCGAATCGCTTCGCCCTTCTACCCGCTACCAGTGGCATCTTACAGTCTGGAATCAGAAAAACGAAGAGCTGCAGGCTTCTTCTGCTTTTGAAACAGCCTTGGTGCTGGGTACAGACTATAACCATCCTGTCGCGACGGCCGGAAAAGGAACATATCTGGCTTGGGAAGGTGCTAAATGGATAGGAAGAGGCAATGCTCCCGTGATGTTCTATGCCCCTTATTTCCCAACCTTCCGACTTCATTACGAACTGCAACTCGATAAGAAATCGAAGTCAACAGCAGCTTCCTTCATCTTCGGTGCCAACGATCCCCGACTGATGGATCGCAATAAGAATCTCTTAGGGGTATCCAATGCGAAGGATTCTTCTTATATCCGCGTAGAACTTGATATTGCGCCTCTCAGAAAGTCGAAGCCTGCCCGTATCAATTTCTATCGTCGGGGCTACAAGGTTGGCGAGACGGATGCCGCACCTTTGGTTTCCTACGATATTCCTGCTGCGGTTATCAACAGGCAGAACCAGTATGCTGCCCATCAGATAGATATTTCGATGGATACCGGTGCGGCTACTCTCTTCCTGGATGGAAAGGAAATTGTTGGTGAAAAGGTAGAAATCGATACTGATGGCAAACAGCATTCTGTAGGAAGTCTGATTCTGAATCCTACCGGAGAACAGGGTAATAACTATATTGCCTATCCGATGCTAGCCGATTGGGGATATTACGTGGCTAAAGGTCAGAAGGCTACTTTCAGTCATATTGAGGTAAGAAACTTTAAATCGCCTCAGAATGTGGTAGCTGCTCCTTTACAGCAACTCTCTGCCAGCCAGCTCTCTGCCAACCAACTCTCTGCCAATCAGCTCTCTGTAGATGGAAAGAAAGAGGGTGCGCTTGGCATCTTTGCCTTTAAGGAGAATACTGCGCCTATGCTTCGTACAGAGTTTGCTACCTCCGGCAAAAAAGTCAGAAAAGCCCGTCTTTATGCTACTGCCCGCGGAATCTACGACATCTATATAGATGGTAAGGCAGTAAGTAAAGCTTATTTCAACCCTGGTACTACAGAGTATAACCATACTCATACTTACCAGACCTTCGATGTAACTTCTTTGCTTCAGCAGTCGGGTGAGCATGCTATCGGAGCCGTCCTTTCCGAAGGATGGTGGAGTGGTGGTGCCACCTATGTAACCGGAAATTGGAATTTCTATGGCGACAGGCAGTCGTTAATGGCAAAGTTGCAGATAACCTACGAGGATGGTTCACAGCAAACCATCGTTACCGATCCTGCAACCTGGAAAAGCTATGATGATGGCGCTGTAAGATATGGCAGTTTCTTTATGGGTGAGGTATATGATGCACGCAAGGAACAAGACTGCAAAGGATGGGCGATGCCTCATTTCGATGACAGAAATTGGCAGACTGCTGTAGAAGTGAAGGAATCAGATTTCAAGACTTCTGAGGATTTCCAGCTTCTTCCTGATATGGCAGAGGCAATCATGCCTGTTGATACCCTGACGGCTCTCAATTGTGTAGAACCGCGCAAGGGTGTTTATGTCTATGATCTCGGACAGAATATGGCGGGTGTTCCGCTGGTACATTTCTCAGGTTTGAAACCTGGCACGGAAGTAAAGATCCGTACAGCCGAAATCAAATATCCTGATTTGCCAGCCTATCAGGATCATGTAGGCATGATCATGACCGAGAATCTGCGTGTGGCAACTTCGCAGGATGTTTATGTAGCCAGGGGAGGTGAAGAGACTTTCTCGCCTAGATATACCCTTCATGGATTCAGATATCTTGAGATTACGGGTGTTGATGCTCCGGTAGCGCCAGACCAGATAAAGGCGATCGTAGTGAGTTCGATGAATGAGCAGGCTTCGCAATATTCTACCTCCCGTTCTGATATCAACCGCTTGTGGCTCAATTCGGTATGGTCTACGCGTTCTAATTTCATGTCTGTTCCAACCGATTGTCCTCAGCGTAATGAACGTCTGGGTTGGATGGGTGATATTTCCGTATTCGGGCGTTCTGCTACATATATTACCGATGCTTCCCAGTTCTTGCGCCGCTATCTTATCTCTGTCCGTGATTTGCAGAGTGCTAAGGGACAGTATCCGGATGTAGCTCCAACCAATTGTGGCTTCGGTGGCTTGTTATGGGCAAGTGCCGGTGTAACCTTGCCTTGGGAGCTCTACCAGCAATATGGCGACAAGGCTATGTTGGCTGAACATTACGCATCGATGAAACGCTATATCCAGTTTGTGCTGGATGAGTATGTGGATAAGAAAACAGGACTTATCGTACAGCATCATCAGTGGGGCGATTTGGGCGATTGGCTCAGTCCGTCTTATGAAAAAGATGATAAGTCGCTCGTATGGGAATGTTATTTCATATTCGATCTGGATATTCTTTCTCAGATGGCAAAGGCTTTGGGCAAGACTGAGGATGCGGCATGGCTGACCCGGTTGGCGAACGAGCGCAGGGCTTTCTTCAGGAAAACATTCGTTGATGAGGCTACAGGTAAGACCATCTGTTCGTGGTATGATGCTGAGCGCAAGGGACAGTTGATTGATACCCAAACATCTTATGCTCTTCCTTTGGCATTCCATGTGGTAGATGGTGACTTACAGAAGAAGATGGCGGCTCATCTCGCTGCAGCCATCAAGACTCCGATGGCCGGTTATCCTGCTTATTCGCTCCTGACGGGTTTTATCGGTACCGCTTGGATAAGTAAGGCACTTTCGGATAATGGTATGTCCGAGGAGGCTTACCGTTTGCTGCAGTACGAGGGTTATCCTTCCTGGCTTTATCCTGTAAAGAATGGAGCCACGACGATTTGGGAGCGTTTGAACTCTTATACAGTAAAGGATGGATTTGGTGAGAACAACAGTATGAATTCGTTCAATCACTATTCTTTTGGAGCTGTAGCATCGTGGATGTACAATTACTCTCTCGGTATCTGCCGTGATGAGAAATCGCCTGGTTTCAAGCATTTCATCCTGAAGCCGGAGGTTGACCCTACGCGTGGCATTACTCATGCTGAGGGTTATTACGATTCAATGTATGGCAGAATCAGCAGCCGTTGGCAATATACTGATTCCGGTATCCGTTATGAGTTTACGGTTCCTGCCAATACGACAGCCTCTCTCTACTTGCCTGCCCCTGCTGTCTCTTTCATTTCAGAGAATGGTAAGCCGTTGAAAAAGGCATCGGGAGTCAGATACGTAAGTGCTGATAAGGAACTCCATCATTTGGAGCTCGCCTCTGGATCTTATCAGTTTGATATAAAACAGAAATAACTTGCTAAAGTTCTGTAAAATAAAAAATGGGTGGCAGATTTGATATCTGTCACCCATTATCTTTATGATTAAAACCTGTATCCTGCGGATAGATTATCTGCTGGAATTATTGGTTCTTGAAGACCAATCCATCTGCATCTGTATGATCGATGGTAATTGGCTTCTCTCTGCTAACCTCTTCTGCAAGAATCTTCTTACTCAAGTCGTTCAAGACATAATCCTGGATAGCGCGCTTTACAGGACGGGCACCAAACTCAGGATCGTATCCTACCTTTGCCAGATACTGGATAGCTGCAGGAGTCCAGCGAAGTTCAAAGCCCTGAGGCTCCAACATCTTCTTTACTCGCTTCATCTGAAGTTCTACAACCTCGGCAATCTGCTCCTGGGTCAACGGCTTGAAGGTAATGATATCATCAATACGGTTCAGAAACTCAGGACGGAAGGTCTTGCGCAACATCTCACGGCTTGCGTTGGAAGTCATGATGATGATGGTGTTCTTGAAGTTGACTACACGACCCTTGTTGTCAGTCAGACGACCATCGTCCAATACCTGCAACAGGGTATTGAATACATCAGGATGCGCCTTCTCAATCTCATCGAAGAGAACCACACTGTATGGTTTGCGGCGTACAGCTTCGGTCAACTGACCACCTTCATCGTAGCCTACATACCCTGGAGGCGCACCGATCAGCCGGGTAACGCTAAACTTCTCCTGATATTCACTCATATCAATTCGGGTCATCATCGACTCGTCATTGAACAGATACTCAGCCAGCGCCTTGGCAAGTTCCGTCTTACCTACACCGGTAGTGCCGAGGAAGATGAAGCTGGCGATAGGACGCTTAGGATCCTGCAAACCGGCACGGCTGCGGCGAACGGCATCACTTACAGCGGTGATAGCCTCGTCCTGTCCGATGACTCTCTTGTGGAGTTCTTCCTCCAGATGGAGCAGTTTCTCACGCTCGCTCTGCATCATACGGCTTACTGGTATTCCGGTCCAGCGGCTTACAACCTCAGCGATATCGTCAGCTGTAACTTCCTCTCTGACCATCGCTGCGCCACCCTGTGTACTCTTCAGCTGCTCCTGAATCTTCTTGATGTCATCCTCGAGCGCCTTCAGTTTAGAATAGCGTATTTCAGCTACGCGTTCGTAATTGCCTTCGCGCTCCATGCGTTCAGCCTCAAACTTCAGGTTTTCTATCTCCTGCTTATCCTGCTGAATCTTGTTGACGAGCGCTTTTTCGCCTTCCCATTTAGCACGGAAGTCATGCTCCTGATCTTTCAATTCTGCAATTTCCTTATCCAACTGCTGAATCTTAGGCTGGTCATTCTCGCGCTTGATGGCCTCACGCTCAATCTCCAACTGCTTCAAGTGGCGGGTAATCTCATCCAGTTCTTCTGGTACAGAGTCACGCTCCATTCTCAGTTTGGCTGCTGCCTCATCCATCAGGTCGATAGCCTTGTCAGGGAGGAATCTGTCAGAGATGTATCTCTCTGATAACTTGACGGCTGCGATGCAGGCATCATCCTGAATACGTACCTTATGATGGTTCTCGTAGCGCTCCTTGATACCACGGAGGATACTGATGGCGTCTACCTCGTCAGGCTCATTGACCATGACGGTCTGGAAACGGCGTTCCAGCGCCTTATCCTTCTCGAAGTACTTCTGATACTCGTTGAGGGTAGTAGCACCGATGGCTCTCAGCTCACCACGAGCCAGGGCTGGCTTCAGAATGTTGGCTGCATCCATGGCACCTTCGCCACCGCCAGCACCTACCAGGGTATGAATCTCATCGATGAAGAGGATAATCTGGCCGTTGGCGTTGGTTACCTCTTTAATGACGCTCTTCAGACGCTCCTCGAACTCACCCTTATATTTGGCACCGGCTACCAGCGCACCCATATCGAGAGAATAGAGTTGCTTGTTCTTCAGATTCTCCGGTACATCGCCACGTACGATACGCTCGGCAAGACCTTCTACGATGGCAGTCTTACCTGTACCAGGCTCACCTATCAGAATAGGGTTGTTCTTGGTTCTTCGTGACAGAATCTGGAGCACTCTTCTTATTTCCTCATCACGTCCGATAACTGGGTCCAGCTTGCCACTTCTTGCCTGTTCTACAAGGTTTTTCGCATATTTCTCCAAACTCTGATAGTTGTCATCAGCGCTTTGTGATTTTACGTTCTGTCCCTGTCTCAATGCCTGGATGGCAGCGAGCATATCTTTAGCATTTGCACCAGCATCCTTCAGAATACGTGCAGCAGTAGAGTTGCCCTGTACGATAGCCAACAGGATAGGCTCTACGCTAACGAACTCGTCGCCCATTTTCTTGGCGGTATCCTCGGCATTCATCAGTATCTGGTTAGTCTCGTTGCTGAGGTACGGCTGACCGCCGCCCTGCACACGAGGCAGATGTTGCATCTCCTGACGCAAGAGCATGGCGATTTGCTGTCCGTTCATGCCCAACTTCTGGAAGATGTAGTTGGTCACATCGGTAGCCTTTTCAAGAATACCGCTAAGCAGATGCACCGGTTCGATGGTTTGCTGACCATTTCGCTGCGCAATGTTTACGGCTTCCTGTACCGCCTCCTGCGCCTTGATTGTAAATTTGTCGAATGTCATATTAATATCTCCTTTCTTATATTATATATTCATATTTGTGTTATTTGGATGAGCGCCGGAAACTTCTCTTTGGAAACCTCCCGGTGCGTTCCTCTCATCCTTTAGCGAAACTTATGCCTATTCGTTGAAAATCAATGATTTACTGACAATCTGTCTTGTTTTGGGTAGGTAAAAGATAGAAATAAGAGATATTATCGGACAGAATGACAGAAGAAGGTGGGTTCGAGTACGGGCTGAAGGCCCAGGTTCCTTGAAGCAGCACGCTCTGAAGACCCAGGCTCCTTTCAGGGCGTGTGGGGCTTACTGGCGAAAGTTCAGTACGCGAAGAAATGATAGGATTAGAATTCGCTCAGATTGCTTATTTCTTGATTTCTCTCAATTATCTTTTAAATATCCTTTAAATAATGCTATTTTATGGGGGGAAATGTTGTGTAATCAAAATAATCTTCGTACCTTTGCAACATCATAAATTATAATTTATAAGTTCAATGGCTGAAACAAAGAAAATCAAGACAGCGTTGGTGTCTGTCTTCCACAAGGATGGCTTGGACGAATTGCTCGCCAAGTTGAATGAAGAGGGTGTTAAGTTCCTGAGTACTGGTGGTACCCAGAAGTTTATCGAATCTTTGGGTTATGAATGCGAGAAAGTTGAGGATGTCACTACCTATCCATCTATCTTGGGTGGTCGCGTAAAGACTCTTCATCCTAAAATATTTGGAGGTATCTTGGCTCGCCGTGACAACGAGGGTGACCAGGAGCAGATGAAGGAATACGAAATCCCTTCAATCGATCTCGTCATCGTAGACTTGTATCCTTTCGAGCAGACTGTAGCTAGCGGTGCTAGCGATGCTGATATCATCGAGAAAATCGATATTGGCGGTATCTCTTTGATTCGTGCAGGTGCCAAAAACTTCAAGGATGTGGTTATCGTTCCTAGCAAGGCAGAATACGGCGTATTGCTCGATATCCTGAAGAAGAAGGGTGCTGAGACTGATATCGAAGACCGCAAGATGTTTGCAGAGCGTGCATTCGGTGTAAGCTCTCACTACGATACTGCAATCCATGCATGGTTTGCTAAGTAAACTCTCGGAAAAATAAAGTAGTTAAGGAGTTAAGAAGTGGAAGAAGTCAGGACAAGTGTCTGCGGGGATTCCATCCCCGGTATATGACAGACTGTTGCCGTGGCTTCTATGCTCCTTTAACTCCTTAACTCCTTAAATAAAAAGAAAATTTTAAGCTTAAAATAATTTAGAAACGAAATGGGATTTTTTTCATTTATTCAGGAAATCGCAATGGACTTGGGTACAGCCAATACCATCATTATCAGTGATGATAAGATTGTAGTGGATGAACCTTCTGTTGTAGCCCTTGACCGCCGCACCGACAAGATGATTGCTGTGGGCGAGAAGGCTAAGATGATGTACGAGAAGACTCATGATAATATCCGTACTATCAGACCATTGCGTGATGGCGTGATTGCCGACTTTACTGCCTGTGAGCAGATGATGCGTGGATTGATTAAGATGGTTCATACTGGTAGCCGTCTCTTCTCTCCTTCACTCCGTATGGTAATCGGTGTACCTTCTGGTTCTACCGAGGTTGAGCTTCGTGCTGTGCGCGACTCTGCCGAGCATGCCGACGGACGTGATGTATATTTGATTTTTGAGCCAATGGCTGCCGCTATCGGTATCGGTATCGATGTTGAGGCTCCAGAGGGTAATATGATTGTTGATATAGGTGGTGGTTCTACCGAAATCGCTGTCATCTCATTGGGTGGTATCGTATCGAACAACTCAATCCGTACAGCCGGTGACGACCTTACTGCCGATATCCAGGAATATATGAGCCGTCAGCACAACGTGAAGGTTTCTGAGCGTATGGCTGAGCGTATCAAGATTCATGTGGGTTCAGCTCTGACCGATCTGGGTGATGAGGCTCCAGAAGATTTCATCGTACATGGTCCTAACCGTATTACAGCGTTGCCTATGGAGGTACCTGTATGCTACCAGGAGATTGCTCACTGTCTGGATAAGACCGTGGCAAAGATTGAGAACGCTGTGCTCTCAGCATTGGAGAACACACCTCCTGAGCTCTATGCCGATATCGTGAAGAATGGTATCTGGCTCTCTGGTGGTGGTGCTTTGCTCCGCGGTCTCGACAAGCGTTTGCAGGATAAGATCAATATCCCATTCCACATCGCAGAAGATCCGTTGCACAGTGTTGCCAAGGGTGCTGGTATTGCGTTGAAGAATGTAGACCGTTTCTCATTCTTGATGAGATAATCAGAACTTATTCTAATAGTAAGAATAAAGTATGCGCAACCTTTTAGAGTTTTTAGCGAAATACAACCATTGGTTTGTCTTCCTGATTCTTGAGGTGGTGAGTATGGTGCTGTTGTTTCAGTATAACAGCTATCAGGGCAGTGCCTGGTTCTCCTCGGCTAATGCCGTAACGGGTAAGTTGTATGAATGGGATGCGAATGTAGAAACATTCTTCTCACTTACCAAGGTGAACCAGGAACTGACACAGCGCAATGCGTATCTCGAACAGGAGGTGCAGAAACTTTCCGACAGTCTCGTGTGCGTGACCAAGGATAGCAGCATCTACCATCGTGACCAGTTTGCATTGCTGAGAAACTATCGTCTGATTCCGGCTAAGGTAGTGGCGAATAGTGTCGATAAACCCGGCAACCTGATGACAATTGACAAGGGTAGCGCGGATGGCATCCACAAGGATATGGGTGTAATCAGCGGTACGGGTGTTGTGGGTATCGTGTATCTGGTGGCAGAACATTATGCTATCGTGATTCCGGTATTGAACACGAAGTCGAACATCAGTTGTATGATTCAGAATAGAGGCTATTTTGGCTATCTGCGCTGGAAGGGTGGTGTGTCTGACCTTGCCTATCTGGAAGAGGTGCCACGTCATGCTCACTTTAAATTGGGTGACTATGTGGTAACGAGTGGCTATTCTGCTGTCTTCCCTCCTGGAGTGAGAGTAGGCAGGATATTGCACGTGTTCAACTCCGCCGATGGACTGTCGTATCGCGTACAACTTCGCCTCTCTACCGATTTTGCCCGTCTGCGTGATGTATGTGTAATTGATGATGCCGCCATGAAAGAGCGGTTGGAGATTATGCGTGCAGCACAGGATAGCATCGAAACAAATGGAGACAATAATCAATAATGACGTATAGTAAGAGGATATAAAAAGCAATGAGTATAGATTTAGTGAAAAGACTAGCTACCTTTGTGGTGCTCGTGCTGGTACAGGGATTGGTGTTTAATCATATTCATCTATTCAATTGTGCCACCCCCTTGCTGTATATCATTATGGTACTGCATTTCCGCCGCAACCATCCTAAATGGGCGGTGTTATTGTGGTGCTTTATGATGGGGCTTTGTGTGGACGTATTTGCCAATACGCCAGGTGTTGCAGCAGCTTCGATGACTGCCGTAGGACTGCTACAACCTTATTTGTTTGAACTTTTCGTACCGCGTGACAGCGCCGACGATCTGGAACCGTCCATGCGTTCTATCGGCGTAGGTGCATATTGCTGGTACGTATTCTTCATCATTCTCGTTTATAATCTATTGTTCTTTACACTCGAAACATTCAATTTCTTTAATTGGGTTCACTGGTTGGAATGTATAGGCGGAAGTACGGTTATCACTTATATATTGGTGATGGCGACAGAAAGTTTCAGGAAGTAAGATTCCGGATAAGTGATGAGAGAGAAAAGAATACGATTTTTAGTTTGCTATATATAATAAGGTATGTTGGATTACAATCTTGAAAAACGTAGATTCGTTATCAGTGGAGTGGCCATAGCTATTGTGGTCATTTACATGATTCGTCTGTTTACGCTTCAGATTATGAGCGACGACTACAAGAAGAATGCCGACAGTAATGCCTTCTTGAAGCATATTGAGTTTCCCGCCCGTGGTGCCATTTACGACCGTAATGGTAAGCTGCTGGTGTATAATCAGCCGTCTTACGATCTGATGGTGGTCATGAACGAGGAGAGCGGCAGGCTTGATACGATGGATTTCTGTAATTCGCTGGGTATCACGAAAGAGTTTTTTATCAAGCGAATGAACGATATCAAGGACCGCTCTAAAAACCCGGGCTATTCGCGCTATACCCAGCAGCTTTTTATGGGACAGCTGAGCGACCGGGATTTCAGTGTGTTCCAGGAGAAGATGTTCCGATTCCCCGGTTTCTATGTCCAAAAACGTACCGTCAGAGAATATACCTACCCTTATGCAGCCCATGTGCTGGGTGATGTGGGTGAGGTTTCGCAAAGCGATATTGAAGATGATGACTACTATCAGGCTGGTGACTATATCGGAAAACTGGGTATCGAGAAGTTTTATGAGAAGCAGCTGCGTGGTGAGAAGGGTGTGAAGATCATGCTGAGAGATGCCCACGGAAGAATACAGGGTAGCTATCAGAATGGTAAACTCGACCAGAAACCTGTGGCAGGAAAGGACTTGACGCTGGGATTGGATGTCAAGTTGCAAGCCTTGGGCGAACGTCTGCTCCAGGGGAAAATCGGCAGTATCGTTGCCATCGATCCTAGAACGGGCGATGTGCTGGCTATGGTTTCTTCTCCTTCTTACGATCCAAGACGTCTGGTGGGTAGAAACCGCGGCAAGATGCACAAGTGGCTCTCGCATAATCCTTGGAAACCGCTCCTGAACCGTAGTATTCAGGGTCAGTATCCTCCGGGTTCTACCTTTAAGACCAGCCAGGCGCTGACCTATCTTACTGAAGGTATCATCACACCGGGAACAGCATTCCCATGTAATCATGGTTTCTCTTATAAGGGTCTGCATGTAGGCTGTCATGGTCACCCGTCGCCTATTTCGCTGGTTGATGCCATCAGTACCTCTTGTAACGGTTACTTCTGTTGGGGTCTTTACTATATGATAGGTAACCGCAAGAAGTATGGCAGCGTACAGAATGCGATGACCGTATGGAAAAATTATATGGTGAGCATGGGATTCGGATATAAGTTGGGCATCGACTTGCCTGGCGAGAAACGCGGTCTGATTCCGAATGCACAGTTCTATGATAAGGCTTACAATGGTTCATGGAACGGACTGACGGTAATCAGTATTTCTATCGGTCAGGGTGAGGTTAACCTCACGCCGTTGCAGATAGCCAACCTGGGTGCTACCATTGCCAACAGGGGATACTATTATGTGCCTCATGTAGTGAGAAAGGTGAAGGGAGAACCGCTTGATACGCTCTATACCCGACGCCATTATACCAAGGCTTCCCGACGGGCTTACAACTATGTGGTAGCCGGTATGAGAAGTTCGGCGCTGAAGGGAACCTGTAAGTTGCTCGGCCGCTACGATTTCGAAGCTTGCGGCAAGACGGGTACGGCACAGAACCGTGGCCACGACCACTCTGTATTCATGGGCTTTGCTCCGATGAACAACCCGAAGATTGCCATTGCCGTGTATGTAGAGAATGGTGGTTGGGGTGCTGACTATGGTGTGCCTATCGGCGGTCTGATGATGGAACAGTATCTCAAGGGTAAGTTATCTCCTGATTCTGAGCGCAGGGCTGCAGAGATGCAGGCCCGTAGAATCGCCTACGGATTAAGCAGTAGATAGTTTTCAGTTAATAGTTTATAGTTGATAGTTTATAGATTATGATCGATAATAAACAACCTAGTGTGCTTGCTTCACTTGACTGGTGGACGATAGGTATTTATCTGGCACTCCTCATCTTCGGATGGGTGAGCGTCTGTGGAGCCAGCTATAACTATGGTGACAACGAGATATTCAGTCTGGGTGCCCGCTCGGGTATGCAGATTATATGGATTGGCACATCCATAGCACTGGGATTGGTAATCCTGCTGCTTGATGACCGGTTTTACGATACCTTCTCGTATGTCATCTATGGCGTCCTGATACTCTTGCTCTTTGCTACGATATTCAATCCGCATAGCATCAAGGGCTCCCACTCCTGGCTGGTGTTGGGACCGCTCCGACTGCAACCGGCTGAGTTTGGTAAGTTTGCTACGGCTCTGGCGGTAGCCAAGTTTATGTCAAGCTATGGTTTCAGTATGCAGAACCTGAAGCATTTCATGGCAGCCGTAGGCATTATCGTTCTGCCGATGCTCTGTATCGTAGGTCAGCGCGAAACGGGTTCTGCCTTGGTTTATCTTTCATTCTTCCTCATGCTTTACCGCGAAGGTATGCCGGGTGCCATTCTCTTTACCGGCGTGTCGATGGTGGCTTACTTCGTAGTGGGTGTGAAGTATGAGAACGTGATGATGTGGGATACCTATACTTCTGTGGGTAAGTTTGTCGTGCTTCTGCTGGTGCAGATTTTTACGGCTGGCATGGTGAACTCCTATACGGGCGATAGGAAAAAGGCACTGATGATCCTTTCCTATTCGGTGGGCATTACGCTGCTCTTCGTGCTCTTTTCTACCTATGTCATTCCGTTCGACATTGTGTGGATTCAGCTCTTCCTGTGTGCTATGATGATTGGATTCCTGGTTTATCAGGGACTGAGAACCCGGTTCCGGAATTACTTCCTCATCTCCATCTTTTCGTTGGGAAGTATCGCTTTCTTCTATTCTGCCGATTATGTGTTGAATCATGTGATGGAACCTCATCAGCGAGTGCGTATCAACGTGCTGCTGGGACTGGATGAAGATTTGGCTGGTGCGGGATATAACGTGCATCAGAGTGAGATTGCCATTGGTTCCGGCGGACTTCAGGGAAAAGGTTTCCTCAATGGAACGCAGACCAAACTGAAGTTCGTGCCTGAGCAGGATACAGACTTTATCTTCTGTACGGTAGGCGAGGAGGAAGGTTTCCTCGGTTCGGCAGGCGTGCTGCTGCTTTTCCTGGCTTTGATATTGCGGTTGATGCATCTGGCTGAGCGGCAACCTTATAAATTCGGGCGTATCTACGGCTATTGTGTGTTGTCGGTATTCCTCTTCCACCTGTTTATTAATGTGGGAATGGTGCTGGGTTTAACACCGGTTATCGGTATTCCGCTGCCGTTCTTCAGTTATGGTGGCAGTTCGTTATGGGGATTTACCATCCTTCTTTTCATCTTCTTGAGAATTGATGCGGGAAGGAACTTAGTGAGAAGTTAAAAAAAGAGTGAACAGATTCATCAACAATCTGTTCACTCTTTTTTTTATTGTATCTTTGAAATCTTGATGCCGATGTCACTCACACCAGGGAGGATTTCTCTTTTCATATCATGTCTGATGGCTACGTGTATGGAATCGCCCTGATGCATCTGATAGATGTTGATAGGGAAGTTATACTGATAATAGCTGATACCCTGTCCTTTGCTCACGCCGTTGTTGTCAATCAGCTGGCAGTTTACCGTATCTATCTTGCATTCGCCAGGTATCTTTCTGTTTTGGTGATAAACCGTCTGTTCTACGATGAGCGTAAGTCCCATGAACGGATAGGCACCTGTAATGCGAAGTCCTAAGCTTTGCCTGTAATGCCCTGCCTCGAGTAGAGGTGATACTTCGAATGATAGGGTGTCGTTCTTCTCCCATCCTGCAATCGGTGTATGGGCATACTCATCGTATACGGTCGAACCGCTGCAGGCAGAGAGAATGTGAACGATCGCTGTCAAAACGATGAAATAAACAGTCTTTTTCATCTTTTTCTAGCTCCTATTCTTTATTCTTGTGGGGCGTTATTGCCTTGTGGCTTGTTGCCATTCTGAGGGGCGTTGTTGCCTTGCGGCTTGTTTCCACCCTGTGGCTTGTTGCCATTCTGCGGCTTGTTGCCCTTGTTAGGTCGTCTGTCGTTTCTTGGCTGGCGGTTGTCACCCTTAGGATGATTGCCCTGATTACGGTTGTCGCGGCGCTGGTTGTTTGGCTTGCCTTCATTCTTCTGAGGTTTGTTGTCGCCATTCTGCGCGCGGTTCTCGTTCTTCTGAGGCTTGTTGTCGCCCTCCTGCTGGCGAGGTCCCTTGTTCTTATTGTTCTTCTTCTTCTTTTTCTTAGCCTTGTCAAAGCGGCTCAAATCAGCTTCGGCAAGCAGGTCGGTTGGCTTGGCTGCAGGTTTTGCCTTACCGTCTTCCAGCAGACTCAATGGCTTCTCGCCCTGACGGTTCATTTCGATGATAGCCTTGGCACGCTCGATGCTGATGGTTTCGAGGTTGGAAGCAAGGTTCTTGTCAGAAGAGTAGGTGATAAGACCTGCCAGGATATCTACCTTGAACTGATGGAAATCACCGTCGGCAGTCTGCAGTACGGCATCCTTAGGAGGCAACTTTCTGCTAGCCTCTACATAGCTGTCTACCTCGTAGTTGAGACAGCACTTCAGTTTGGCGCACATACCGGCAAGTTTCTGAGGATTCAGAGAAATGTCCTGATAGCGTGCTGCATTGGTGCTAACGCTGATGAAGTTCTTCATCCAGGTAGCGCAGCAGAGTTCTCTGCCGCAAGGACCCGTTCCACCGATGCGGCCTGCTTCCTGTCGCGCACCGATCTGTTTCATCTCAATGCGTACATGGAAGGTATCGGCAAGAACCTTGATGAGCTGGCGGAAGTCCACACGTTCGTCAGCGATGTAATAGAAGATAGCCTTGTTGCCGTCTCCCTGATATTCTACATCACCTATTTTCATCTTCAGTCCTAGATCTTTGGCTATCTGGCGGCTCTGGATCATGGTGCCGTGTTCACGGCTCTTAGCCTCCTTGCATTTGTCAAGATCCACCTGCTTGGCGATACGGTAGATACGCTTGATATCATCCTGAGACTTGAGGTTTGCCTTCTTAATCTGGAGTTTTACCAGTCTTCCGGTCAGCGTAACCACACCGATGTCGTGACCCGGGTTAGCCTCTACCGCCACTATATCGCCCTTTTTCAGGTCGAGGTTATTCACATTGTGGTAATATCCCTTACGGGTATTCTTGAACTGTACCTCCACGAGGTCAGTACTTTCAGCATTGCCGGGTACATCGGCAAGCCAGTCGTATGTGTTGAGCTGTCTGTCCTGTCTTCCTACGCCCTTAGCGCTCAGACCACGGTCGCAGCCGTTACACATCCTGAATTTCATATTTTTGTAATCCACGATCGTCTAATTTATAATGTATAATTTATAATGTACAATGAATAATGACCGGCATCTGCCCCGTTATTCATTTGAATTCTTCACTCTTCACTTCCTTAAAAGGAGGACGATGATTTTGAGCGCCATATCGAAGAAAACGATTTTGGCATTGGCATTTTGCGAAATCATGCGCTTGCTGTCTTCGAAGAGGTTGGAGATGTCAATGATGTTTGCTTCGTTGATGAAGCGGGCAAAGTTCTTGGCAAAGTTCTCCTCATCCTGCGTCATGTAGCTCAGTTCCGGATTCCGGAAGTTGTACATGAAACTTTCTCTGAGCATGTGCATGAAGTAGTCGAGCATGCGTTTCTGCTTTTCTCTTCCGAAGGTTGCAATCACATCGGTCCACTTCTTGAGGTCACCTATCTTGCGCATGTAAGCCAGTCGCATCAGCATGATGAACATGTCGAGATGCTGCCGGTTTTCGTTTCCTGCATCCAGTTCTTCGAGTGCGAGGTTCCAGTTGCCGTTGGCGATACGGGCTATGCGGTGTGCCATGTCTGGCTCCAGCGCCCTCCGTTCCGTCAGCGCTTTTTCCATCTCAGCGGTTTCTATCTTCTTGAAATCGATACGCTGCGTACGGCTTCTGATGGTTTCGAGCAGCAGTTCCGGATTCTCGCTAACCAGCAGGAATAGCGTCTGGCGTGGCGGCTCCTCCAGCAGTTTCAGTATCTTGTTGGCACTCTGTATGTTCATACGTTCCGGGAGCCATATCAGACTTATCTTATATCCGCCCTGACTCGACATCATCATCAGTTCGTGAGAGATGGCGTCGGTTTCTTCGGCAGTGATGATAGCCTGTTTGTTATAGTCGGCATCCGTCTTGCCCATCTTCAGCATCCAGTCGCTAATCTGGATGTAGGGACCTTTAGAAAGCAGCAGCTCTCTCCATTCCTTGATGAAGTCGAGGCTCACCGGTTTATGGTCGCTGCCCATATTGGCGGTCTTGATGGTAGGAAAGGTGAAGTGGAGGTCCGGATGTTCCCATTTCCTGAGCATCGGTGAATCGCCCAGAAGATAGCTGGCAAAAGCCAGTGCCATCGCCAGTTTGCCGCAACCCTGCGGGCCGCAGAACATCAGCGCATGGGGCAAACGGTTCTCCTGAACCATCTCCATGAGACGGTTCCATACTTCTTGCTGACCTATAACTTCATTTCTTTGCATTTAAAACAGAATTTTTGCTATTTGCTTGACGCTGTCTACAGCCGATACGGTGAAGAAGTGAACATTGTTGTAACCATGTTCGAAGAGATCTTGCACCTGAGCGGTGGTCCACTCGATACCGAGCTGCTTGGCATCTTCGTCAGTTTTACATTTCAATACCTCCTGTGCGAGTTCTTCAGGAATATCGCAGTGGAAGGTTTTCGGCACTACAGTGAGCTGGCTCAACTTGGCGAAAGGCTTGATGGCAGGAATGATAGGAATGGTTACGCCTATCTGCCGAGCCTTTTCAACGAAAGCATAGAACTTCTCGTTGTCGTAGAAGAGCTGGGTAACGGCATACGCTGCGCCCAACTGTTGTTTCTCCAGGAGATGCTGCATATCCATTTCGAGGTTTGGCGCCTCTTCATGCTTCTCCGGATAGCAGGCTACACCGCAGCAGAACTTGTCGCCCGGGTGCTTGATGGGTGTGCCGTCAAAGAAGAAACCGTCATTAAACTGATTCACCTGCTTCAGGAGGTCGGTGGCATGGGCATGACCGTTCTCGGTTGGTGTAAACTGCCGGTCTTCTTTCGCCTTGTCTCCTCGCAGAACGAGAATGTTGCTGATGCCCAGAAACTGGAGGTCGAGCAGTTCGTACTCGATGTCTTCCTTCGTAGCACCGCTGCAGATAATATGAGGGATGACAGGTATGTCGTACTTATTCTGTATAGCGCCTGCGATGGCAACGGTGCCTGGTCGGCGGCGTACACGCTGGCGAGTGAGGAGACCGTTTTCCAGTTCCTTGTATACATACTCGCTATGGTGCGTTGTGATGTTGATAAAGCGAGGACCAAACTCGCTCAGCGCATCGATGGTACGGAAGAGTGCAGCTGTTCCGTTACCTTTCAGCGGAGGTAAAACCTCGAACGAAAAGCCTCGCTTATCGCCCTGCTGATGTAGAAAATCTGCTATGTTCATATTACCTAAATTCTATGTTTCTTCTTATTTTGGTGCAAATTTACAAAAAAAATAGGGGAAAACCGCATGTTGAACGTAATATTTATAAAGAAAAAACGTATATTATTAGGTGGAGATTGATTTTTGGCATGAAAAAAGAAGATTTCCTGCCGGTAAATGCTACGCTATTCTACAGAAAATTGATTAAAATTTAAACCTAAAAAATAATGGAACAAAAACAAACAGGCTCTAGAGCCTATCTTATTTCAATTGTGATGGTAGCCGTTTTGGGCGGCTTGCTTTTCGGTTATGATACCGCGGTAATCTCGGGAGCCGAGAAGGGTTTGCAGGCATTCTTCATGGGTGCTGAGGATTTCACCTATACCGATTTCTGGCATGGATTCACTTCTTCCAGTGCCTTGATTGGTTGTATCATCGGTTCGGCGCTTTCGGGTGTGATGGCTTCTAACTGGGGCCGTAAGCGTTCGCTGATCTTTGCGGGTGTGATGTTCTTCATCTCTGCATGGGGATCTATGTGTCCTGAGTCTTTGGTGTTGCCAAAGGGCGAACCTAATCTTACGCTTCTCATCGTGTTCAACCTCTATCGTGTGATTGGCGGTATCGGTGTGGGTCTGGCATCTGCTGTATGTCCGATGTATATCGGTGAGATTGCGCCTAGTAACATCCGTGGTATGTTGGTCAGCTGGAACCAGTTTGCCATCATCTTCGGTCAGCTGGTGGTTTATTTCGTCAACTTCTTCATTCTTGGCGATCATATTGCTCCTGCTATCCAGAGTGTGGGCAACGGTATGAACCAGATTCTGAATGGTGGCGAGGCTGCCTGGGCTATTGAAACCGGATGGCGCTATATGTTTGGTTCTGAGATGGTTCCTGCGGGTTTGTTTGCTCTGCTTATCTGCTTTGTTCCTGAGACTCCCCGTTATCTTGCCATGGTTGGTCAGGATGCGAAGGCTGAGCGTATTCTGGCTCGCATCAATGGTGCTGAGGAGGCTAAGAAGATTTTGGATGACATCAAGAATACGGTTACTGAGAAGAAGGAGAAACTGCTTACTTATGGTGTGCTCTGTATCTTCGTAGGTGTGATGCTCTCTGTATTCCAGCAGGCTGTAGGTATCAATGCCGTGCTCTATTATGCTCCTCGCATCTATGAGGCTATGGGCTTTGACAATCCGATGGTATTGACCGTATTCAATGGTATCGTGAACCTCGGTTTCACCTGTGTAGCTATCTTTACGGTTGAGAAGTTGGGACGTAAGCCTTTGCTCATTACCGGTTCTCTGGGCATGGCATTGGGTGCCATCGGTGTAGCCATCACCTTCGGTAATCCTAATCTGCAGTTGCTGTGCATGGTATCCATCATGGTTTATTCAGCATCATTCATGTTCTCTTGGGGCCCAATCTGCTGGGTACTTATCGCCGAGGTATTCCCTAATACGATTCGTGGTGCTGCCGTAGCGATTGCCGTAGCCTTCCAGTGGATTTTCAACTGGATTGTTTCTACCTCTTTCGTTCCGATGGCTAACAGCCTGGGCTATTGGTTCACCTATGGTCTGTATGGTGTTATCTGTATCCTCGCTGCCATCTTTGTATGGAAGCTCGTTCCTGAGACCAAGGGTAAGACGCTGGAGGATATGACCAAGCTTTGGAAGAAAAACTAAGTACTTATTCTGTGAAATATCTAGACCGCCAGGCGTAGAAAGAAACGCCTGGCGGTTTTTCTTTATGCCCCCGGCTTCGCAACGCTTAATCCATACCATGATATGACGGCGCGCTGTCGCCCCGTCGGTTGTGTCGGGAAAGTAGAGCAGACCCAGCTCGGTCTTGCTGTACATACGTTGGGGATAATTCATAAGCTTTATATTTTTTATGTTGCAAAAGTAATGTTTATTTCAGACTTATGCAATTTTTTGAAGAGAAAAAATGCATTTTAATAGCTGATTTGTTGAAAAAAAAATCTTTTTCCTCCCGTATTACGTATAGTGTAATTGATGTAAATGTATATATATAATATACTTGGTATAGTGTAGGGAAGAAAAAATAGCTCCTAACTATCTGATATTCAATATCTTCTATTTTTAGGATTCGCCCTGGTAGTCATTCGGGCATCTCTGAAGGCATATTATTCGCCCTGATGGTACCTATTATTGGCTCTGGTAGTCATTAAAAAAGGTTAATTCGCCCTGATAGTCATTGCCCACCCAAATGAGGTGAAAAAATGATGTACTTCCGTTTACCAACTGAAGCGGTTGCGTCGGGTTAAGGATATGGCTGCACTGGGTTACGCAGACGGCTGGACAAGGTTAAGGATTCGACTGCATCGGGTTAAGGATTCGACAACGTAGGCTAACGGAGTCGTATCCGTCGATTTATCGAGACGTCTTGACTCGCTGACAGAACCATCTGGAGTAGCTGACTGAACCACTTGAATATTCTGCTGCATACTCCGATTTTATTTAACAAGTTAGGGCGCATCCAATCCGGATGCGCCCTTTTTCTTTGTATTCTCTAACTTTTTCCGAAACTTTTCCTAGAAATCTCTTGCAGATATGAAAATAAAACCGTAACTTTGCGCTATAGAATTTTAAAACAGATGGTTATGAAGTACTTAGATCCTAAGGCAGACCTTACGTTCAAGAAGATATTCGGCAATCATCCCGATCGATTGAAAAACCTTCTGAATACCCTTCAGTCACTTAATGAAGATGAACTGATACAACAGCAACAATATCTGCCGACAACAGAAGAACTGGAGATTTCCGGCTTTACAGATGCCGAGCTCCGTGCCTATGACAAGTTTTGGGATTCGGTAAGTGTTGAAAGAACCCTTCTGGATGACAGATATCAGAAAGGAATGGAAGAAGGTATGGAAAAAGGCATGGAGAAAGGCATGGAGAATGGTAGAGTTGAAGGCAAGCATGAGGCCAACACAGAAACAGCACAACGTTTGCTGGCAATGGGACTTTCTGCCGAACAGGTTGCCAAAGCTACCCAGCTACCTTTGGAAATCATTAAGAATCTGAGCAATTCATAAAAAATATAATAGCGGAGATGTAGATTACGAATATCTCCATATAATCAAGGGTCTATACGTCACCTGTTCATCGTGGTATATAGACCCTTGTCGTTTTTTATTCATTTTATCCATCGTATTGAATAAAATCAGTACTTTTTTATTCAATACGAATGATTTTCAGCCATTTTCTCCCGCCATTCGGTAGGAGTACAACCAAAAGCGTTCTTTGTATAAATGCAACAAGGCGCAACCTTCTCACGAAGACTGCGCCTCTAATAGTTTTCTTTTTTGTTTAATTTTTAAGAGAGTATTAACATATATATATTTGTAAGTGTAAGTTTCTTACTTGATATATAAGGATTACTGCTCCTTGTGCAACTTAGCTCTTAGATGGGCTTAGAGTTCCATCTCGAGCATAGCGTAGTAAGCCTGTAGATAACCACCGTAAACGTATGACTTGAGAGCATTTGCCTTAGTCTGACCATCTACGAGCACTCTGCCTGGTGTGATATATACACCGAGCTCCTTCTTGTTGTTGGTCTTCTTTGTGCCGATGTAAGCCAAGCTATAGTTGCTCAAGCCGCTATAGAACTGAATCTGCACCTTCTTGCCATCAGCATTGGTGTAAGTGATGTCTTGAGTAGCAGTGATAAACAACTGCTGAGCAGCCTTGTAAGGCACCAACTTAATCTTTAAGTCCTGTGCAGGCAACTTCTCTACCTCAGCTTTCAGTGTGGCATCGCTGAAGTACTTTGCAAACTTGCTCACCTCTACCTGCCTAACAGTGAGCATACTGTCGCTAGGAGTTACATAGCAATAAGTGGTAACTGAATCCTTGTCAAACTTCTCTGCATCTGTAGTGCCTACGCTGCCAGGGAAGAGGATTCCACCATTGTGCATACCCTGAATCTGGCTGAAGAGAGCCTGAGACTCCTGAGGCGTTGGCCACTGGAAGCCATCGCTGTCGTCTGTATTACAAGAAGTGAATGCGAAAGCTGCAACGAAGGCAGCTACAATTGAGAATAATTTGATTTTTTTCATTTTGCTATTATGTTTTGATTCTTATTGTCTCATATTTCTCAGCCTAAATGTACCCCGATATGGTTGGTCGAGGCTCTTCAGTCCTTGTATAAAACAAGAAAAGGCGGGAAACTTGCATCACTTTTTGTTAATCTCTGTTAATGCTCTTCACTTGTCCATTTCATAGAGCACTTTTGCCAATGTATTGTAACCTTTGACTTTCAGTTCTTAGTTGTTTGAGCTTTTTACTGTGTTATGTCTAGGTTTGTCCTACATAGCGATGCAAAGTTAGTGTTTTATTTTGAAATGCGCAAGAAATTTATGATTTTCTTTCTCTTTTTCGCATAAAAATACTACTTTTGTGGAGATTTTAGGGATTATTCACCTAAAAGCGGAATGAATCGTGTAGACTCTGAGTCTCATGGAAAATGAAATAATGATGAATCTGATATGAAAAAGAAAGTAGGTACATTTAAGATTTGGCTGTTGGCGATTGCCGCAGTAGTGGCGTTTTCTGTCTTGCCGAAGGTTTCTTCGCTGGCAACAGAAGATCAGGCACTTGTTGTAAAGGAGAATAAGCAGGAGGCTGCTGATGCTGCGGGCGATGAATCGTCTGCAGAGAATAAGCAGGAAACTGCTGGAGAGGGTGCGAATCTGGAGGAGCAGGGCCTGGAGATTCCGGTATCTAAGGTTAAGGTATCTGAGACCATCAAGCATCGGTTGGCTTATACGGTATCTTATAATCATGATACGCGACAGCCGAATTGGGTAGCCTGGATGCTGACGGGGGAGCATGCATCTGGTAAGTTGCCGCGCGGTAAGTTTGCTGATGATGAGGAGATGCCGGCACCCGTGGGTACTTTGGCGGATTATTACAACAGTGGTTTGGACAGGGGACACATGTGTCCGGCTGGTGACAACAAATGGAGTCAGCAGGCGATGGATGAATGTTTCCTGATGACCAATATGTGTCCGCAGAACCACAGTCTGAATGCGGGGGTATGGAATACGATAGAGCAGCAGTGCCGCAACTGGGCGAAGCAGTATGGTAAGGTTTATATTGTCTGCGGACCGATATTTCTGAACAAGCAGCATCGCAAGTTGGGCAAGAACAAGGTGGTAGTGCCTGATGCCTTCTTCAAGGTGGTTCTTCATACGGGCAAGAATCCGCAGGCCATCGGCTTTATCTGCCGTAACCAGTCGCAGAAAGGCAGAAAGAAGACGGAATTTGTAAATTCAGTAGATGAAGTGGAGCGTATTACCGGCTATGATTTCTTCCCTCAGCTTCCGGATGATGTTGAGAAGAGGGTAGAGGCTAAGGCTGAAATGTTTTAAAAAGGAATTTCTGCAGTATCCAGTAATAGGATATAACAAAAAAAGGCTTTCCGTAATGGAAAGCCTTTTTCTTGAAGATCTGTGACTCGCATGGGGCTCGAACCCATGACCCCAACATTAAAAGTGTTGTGCTCTACCAGCTGAGCTAGCGAGTCAATCTTCTGCTTTATGTTTCAAAAGCGAGTGCAAAGGTACGGCAAAAATCTGAAATAACCAAATATTTTGCCATATTTTTACTGATTTTCTTCATTTTTATCCGAAATCGGGACATTTTTGCCCGTTTCTTCATGATATTGCGGCTTCTCTTTCGTTACATAGCGCTGCCAGTAGGCTATGATGAGCGTTGTGAGCGGAAGGGCTACAATCAAACCCAGGAAGCCCAGAAGTGCACCCCAAACCGAGAGACTCAAGAGGAGAATGGCTGGGTTCAATCCCATCGCCTTACCCATAATCTTCGGGGTAACTACCATGTCGGTGATGACCTGCACCACACAGAACACCAGAAAAGCCAGACCGAATACCAGCCAGAAGTTCTGACCTGTGTCGGCAGCCTTCAGCATGGCAAGGAATGCCGTAGGGATGAGGGCAAAGGTATGGAGATATGGAACCAGGTCCATGATGCCGATGAGAATACCCAGACCTATCGCCATCGGGAAACCGATGATGGTAAAACCGATGCAGAACATGATGCCCATACAGAGCGCTACCAGTCCCTGACCACGGATATAGTTGTTGAGCTCGCGCTCCACATTCTTCATCAGCGCACTCCAGAACGGACGGTTCTTCTTAGGGAAGATTCTCACCCAGTTGGCTGTCAGCGTCTCATAATCGAGCAGGATGAAGAACATATATAATAAGGTAATCATCGATGCCACGATACTCATCAGTACCGTTGCCGTCTGGCTGACTACCGAGAAGACTTTAGGCATGGTGGTCTTGATGGCATCGCTGAAGTCCTTGCTTTTCAGGAAATGCTCTATCTGTTCCTGGTTAGCCTGCAGCCAGTCTTTGATCAGCGCCGTCAGGTTGTTGGTATGAGTCGTCTGATGCAGCCATCGTGTCAACACCTCACCGAGTTTGTCAAACTGGTCAATCATCGGAGGGATGATGAGCCACAGCACGCCTCCTATAACAGCGATAGCCGTTCCCATGGCGATGAGGATAGACAGCGCACGTATTCTGACGTGGAGTTTGTTTTCGATAAACTTCACGACCGGATAGAGCAGGTAAGCGAAAAACCATGCAATGAAGAATGGCAGCAGTACGCTGCTCAGATAATTGGTCATGTAGAGCACGGCCAGTACGATGAGGGTAACACCCGCCCATCTTATAAATTTATCAAATGTAATCTCCTTTCCCATAACTGTTCCTTTTGTTATAATTTTTCGTTAAGAATCGCCTTCTGGTAGCATTCTCTGCAGAGTGGCTCGTATTCATCTTTCTCGCCCAGAAGCACCCGCTTGTCGTTATTGACCAACCGGTGGCTCACATAGGCAACCGATCCACACTTTACGCAGATGGCATGAACCTTGGTCACCTCGTCGGCGATGGCACAGAGAGCAGGAATCGGACCGAAGGGAACTCCCTTGAAATCCATATCCAGTCCTGCCACGATGACTCTCACGCCACGGTTGGCGAGTTCGTTGCAAACCTCCACGAGCCCATTGTCCAGGAACTGGGCTTCATCGATACCCACCACGTCGATATCAGAAGCCAATAGCAGTATCGATCCAGAGGACTCAATAGGAGTAGACCGGATAGAGTTCTGATCATGGCTCACTACATCTTCCTCGGAGTAACGAGTGTCAAGCGCCGGCTTAAAGATTTCCACCTTCTGCTTGGCGAACTTCGCACGCTTCATTCTTCGGATCAATTCCTCTGTTTTTCCGGAGAACATCGATCCGCACACCACTTCAATTCTTCCGGGACGGTGTGCCTCCCCAATTAGATTTTCTGTCATTTCGGGGGCAAAATTAATAATAAGGTTTTAAAAAATGCAAAGAAACGCAGTTTTTTTTTGCTATGAAAGATTAATTAACTACATTTGCGGTCAGTATGGGCACATTATACATCGTTCCGACTCCAGTTGGTAACATGGAGGACATGACAATGCGAGCCATTCGCATACTGAAAGAAGCGGATTTGGTACTCGCTGAGGACACTCGAACATCGAGTGTTCTGCTGAAGCATTTCGATATCAGAAATCGATTAGTGGCTCACCATAAGTTTAACGAACATGGCACATCTTCTGCCATCGTAGAGCAACTGAAGGGTGGCGAAACCATTGCCTTGATCAGCGATGCCGGAACACCGGGTATCAGCGATCCTGGTTTTTACCTCGCCCGCGAGGCTGCCAAGGCAGGCATCACGGTGCAGACTTTGCCTGGACCTACGGCATGCATACCGGCCATCGTTTCATCGGGTTTGCCATGCGACCGTTTCTGCTTCGAAGGATTCATTCCGCAGAAAAAGGGCAGACAGACCTATCTTGAATCATTGAAGGATGAGGTGCGCACCATGATTTTCTATGAGTCGCCTTATCGTGTGGTGAAAACCTTGCAGCAGTTTGCCGAGGTTTTCGGGGATGACAGACAGGTGAGCTGTTGTCGTGAAATATCCAAACTCCACGAGGAGAGTGTGAGGGGTACGCTTGCTGAGGTTATCGCTCATTTTGAGGAGACAGAACCAAGGGGCGAATTTGTCATCGTATTGGCAGGAAAAGATCCTAAACAGCTCAAGGAGGAGATGAAGGAAAAGAAGCGTGAAGAGCGCCGGCAGAAGAAAAACGGGGCTCGCAGGGATGAAGAAAGTAATGAATAAAGTATAGGAAGCGACGCGTTTTACGCGAAAAGATAATTTTTTAAATCAAACATTAAAAAGGAAAATGATTATGAAAAAGCTATTATTTGCGGCATGTTTAGCTGCTTTTTGTTTGACCAGTTGCAACAACGGCAAGAACAACACCCAGGATTTGGCAAATCAGCAGAATGATTCGCTAAACAGTATCATCGCTCAGAAAGATAGCGAAATTAACGATATGATGGGTACATTGAATGAAATCCAGGATGGTCTGAACCAGATCAGTGAGGCTGAGCACAGAGTAACTCTCCTGAAGAACGGTGAGGGTGCCAGCAAGAGACAGCAGCTCAAGGAGAATGTTCAGTTCATCGCTACACGTATGCAGCAGAACCGCGAACTCCTGGCTAAACTGCAGAAGCAGATGGCTAACAGCTCTTTGCAGGCTGACCAGTTGAAGAAGGCCATCGCAAACCTTCAGGAGCAGATTGCACAGAAGGATAAGGAACTCCAGGTGCTTCGCGAGGAGTTGGACAAGAAGGATATTCATATTGCAGCGCTCGACGAGACTATCAACAATCTGAATACCAAGACCTCTCGTCTTACTACTGAAAGCAGTCAGAAGACAGAGACAATCAATGCACAGGACAAGCAGCTCAACACTGCCTGGTATGTATTCGGTACCAAGAAGGAGTTGAAGGAGCAGCATATCATGGAAGGTGGTAAGGTAATGACCGGTAATTTCAACAAGAGTTATTTCACCAAGGTTGATATCCGCAACATTTCTGAAATCAAGTTGATGTCAAAGTCTGCTAAGTTGCTCACTACCCACCCATCCAGCTCTTATGCATTGGTACGTGATGCCAACAAGCAGTATACACTCCGCATCACCAATCCACAGATTTTCTGGAGCACCAGCAAGTATCTTGTAGTGCTCGTTAAGTAATTATCTCTTTCTCTGAAAGAAATCCTGCATGAGTGCGCGGCACTCATCTTCCAATACGCCCGATGTAACTGTCGTCTTAGGATGCAGTGCATCGGGCGCATATTTTGTATACCCCCTTTTCTCGTCGCTGGCACCATATACCACGCGGCTGATCTGTGCCCATCCCAGCGCTCCGGCGCACATCACGCAGGGTTCTACCGTAACGTAGAGGGTACAGTCTTTCAGGTATTTTCCTCCCAGCATGTTGGCTCCCGAAGTGATGGCCTGCATTTCGGCATGAGCCGTAACATCGGTCAGCATCTCCGTAAGATTGTGGGCACGCGATATGATCCGGTCTTTACAAACGATGATGGCGCCTACCGGAATCTCGTCTTCATCGAATGCCGCCTGAGCCTCCATCAGGGCACGGCGCATGTATGCTTCGTCTTTATTCTTAATATCTTCCATTGTTTTTCGTGCAAAATTACATAAAAAAGTTTGAAGTGTGGACTTTTTTTGTTATTTTTGCAAGGTAAAAGCATCTTTTGATGCAAAATAAAGAAAATAGACTATGGCAGAGCATAATGAATTAGGCAAATGGGGAGAAGACGAGGCTACGCTCTATCTCGAGAATGAAGGCTATGTCGTCATCGACAGAGACTGGAAAGCCGGCAAGCGGGATCTGGATATCCTTGCCGTTTCGCCGGATGGTAAGACGCTGGTTGTGGTAGAAGTAAAGACCCGTTCGGGTGAAGAATACCAGCAGCCCGAGGAAGCCGTAGATGTCAGGAAGATGCGTAATCTGGCAATAGCCGCCAATACTTACGTCAAGGAACAGAAGGTGGAAAAAGAACTTCGCTTTGATATTGTTACCGTGGTAGGGGTAGGGCATCAGGTGAAACGCATCGAGCATCTTGTGGATGCCTTCAACCCGTTGCTGATTGGATAACCCGTTGTGATTCGCTATACATTATTATATAGACATGGAAAAGAAGATTATACGATTAAAGGAAGTGGATTCCACGAATGCCTTCCTGAAGAATTTGGATACTTACGATGAAGATGCGCTGACCATTGCTGTTGCTGACTATCAGACAGCAGGCAGGGGACAGGGCGTGCATACCTGGGAGAGTGAGCCGGGCAAGAACCTCCTCTTCAGTATGATGATGTGTCCTAAGTGGGTACCTTTGCGCCAGCAGTTCCTCCTTTCCGAGGCTGGTGCGCTCGCCGTGAAGGACGCTCTTGATTCCTATACGGACGGCATTACGCTGAAATGGCCGAATGATGTGTACTGGTATGACAAGAAAATCAGTGGTACGCTGATAGAGACTGCCATCGACTCCAAGGGCATCAAGCGCTGCATCTTCGGTATCGGCATTGATGTCAATCAGACTGAGTTCCACAGCGATGCGCCCAACCCTGTATCTCTGGCGCAGATTCTGGGTCATGAGGTGGATAGGGAAGAGGTGCTGCAGAAGGTGATTGAGGCTTTCTGCAAATACTATGAACTTCTGCGTCGTGCCGACTATATGGATGTGTCGGGCATCTATCATCTTTCTCTCTACCGTCGCAAGGGCTATCACTGGTATGAGGATAAGGACGGTAAGTTCGAGGGCGCCTTCGTAGAGGTGGAGGACGATGGTCATCTCATCCTTCATGACAAGAAGGGAGTAATCCGCTCGTATGCCTTCGGAGAAATCAAGTTTATAGTTAATAGTTAATAGTTAATAGTTTATAGGAGGCTACGCCCTGTAAACTGTTAACTGTAAATTGTAAATTAAAATAAAATGGCAAAGTTTAAAAGAATTCTTTTGAAATTGAGCGGCGAGAGTCTGATGGGCAAGCAGAGCTTCGGCATCGACCCAGAGCGCCTGAGTGATTATGCTAAGCAGATAAAGGAGGTCCATGAGATGGGCGTTCAGATAGGCATTGTGATTGGTGGTGGTAACATCTTCCGCGGTTTGAGCGGAAGCCAGAAGGGTTTCGACCGTGTCAAGGGCGACCAGATGGGTATGTGTGCTACCGTTATCAATTCCCTGGCATTGAGTAGCGCACTCGGAGCCTTGGGCGTTAAGAACAAGGTGCTTACTGCCATCCGCATGGAGCCTATCGGCGAATTCTACACCAAATGGAAGGCGATTGAGGCAATGGAGGCAGGCTATATCTGCATCTTCTCTGCAGGTACAGGTAGTCCATACTTCACTACCGATACCGGTTCTTCTCTCCGTGGTATCGAAATCGAGGCTGACGTGATGCTCAAGGGTACCCGTGTAGACGGCATCTATACTGCTGATCCTGAGAAGGATCCTACAGCAACCAAGTTCAAGGATATTACCTATGATGAGATTTATACCAAGGGCTTGAAGGTAATGGATTTGACAGCTACCACCATGTGTAAGGAAAACAACCTTCCTATCTACGTGTTCAATATGGATGTTGTAGGTAACCTCAAGAAGGTGATGGATGGTGAGGAGATTGGTACGCTCGTACACAACTAATCATCTCTCTCAACAGGAAGAAAAAAGCAAATGCGACTGGATTCACATCTAGCCGCATTTTTCAGTTAATAATCTACATAAATACCTAAATATCCCAATAAAGGGGATTTCTTCTATTTCGTCTTCTTCAGATAAATAATCGCCGAGATGATGACGTATGCCACGATGACAAGCCACCAGCCGGTGAGAAAACCGGTCAGACCATCAAGTGCTACCGAAGTAGCGAGAATGATGATGGTGAGCGCGGCAAAGCCATATTTCACCTCATTGCCCTTGAAACCCCACTGCTTGAACTTCAAGGCGAAAAGAGGCATCTCGCAAACCAGCAGATAGCTGGTGATGAGAATCAGAGCCAGAATGATGAATACCGACCATGAATATCCTTCGAGCCAGCTTGGATTGAACACAATCAGCGAACCCCAGAACAGGGCGTTGGCTGGTGTAGGAACACCGATGAAAGAGGTAGTCTGGCGCTCATCAAGATTAAACTTAGCCAGTCGCAATGCCGAGAAGGCTGCGATGATGAAGGCTGCGTAAGGCAGCCATGGGCGCAAAGGCTCCAGAAAACCCGGATATTCCATCACAAAGAGTTGTGAGAATACGATGGTGGCAGGAGCCACACCGAAGGTTACGTCATCAGCCAGCGAATCCAGCTCCTTGCCTATTGGCGATGAAACGTGCAGCAGGCGGGCGCTCATGCCGTCAAAGAAGTCGAATACGGCTCCGATGATAATCCATAACAATGCCATCTTTGGGTTCCCGCCGAAGGCAAACGATGTTGCGATGCAGCCCGAAACCAGGTTGCAGCAGGTTATCGTGTTTGGAATATGATTCTTGATACTCATTTCTTTACAGTATATTATGATAGAGTGAAAGCCGGAAGTAAGTTCCGGCTTGCTTTCTATCTGTCAATATGTTATTTCAATTTAGCGATGATGGTCTGGTCGCCCGTAGTTGACTGTCCCATCTTTACGCATACTTCTGTACCTACAGGCAGGTAGACATCCACGCGTGAACCCAGCTTGATGAATCCCAGGTGTTCGTCGATGAAGCATTCTTCCCCTTCCTTGGCATAGGTTACGATGCGGCGTGCTACTGCACCGGCAATCTGTCGGCAGAGTACATCCACTCCCTCAGGTGTGGTAATCATCACGTCGGCATGCTCGTTTTCCTCGCTAGCCTTAGGCAGCCATGCCTTGTGGTAGTTGCCGTCCACATGCTTCACGAATTTCACCTTACCATCCACCGGGAACCAGTTGGCATGAACATTCCAGAGGCTCATGAAGATGGAAATCATCAGGCGGCGGTCACCGAAGTAGGGAGCATTCTCCACCTCTTCTATCACCACAATCTTTCCGTCGGCTGGTGCTACTACCAGTTTCGAAGTATCCTCTACGTTGAGGTATCTGACAGGACAACGGTAGAAGTTGAGCACGATACCATATACCGTACCGAACACAACAACAAAAGCCCAGAACGGAATCTTGTTGTCTAAGGTTGTCCACAATATAGCCGCAATGGCTACTAACGCTATCGCTCCGGTAACCAGCTGATCGGTACCTTCGCGGTGCAATCTTATCTTTTTTAATTTCTTTATTTTCTGTCCCATATATTAGGATTAAGTTTTTATTGGTGCAAAGGTACGTCATTTTTATCACTTTTGCAAATTTTTTGTGGGTTTCTTTTACCTTTTTCAATATTTTCGCATATTTCTTTTGGCTTTTTCAATATTTCGCCGTAACTTTGTTGTCAAAATTCGAATTTTAAACAGATAATGGAAGATTTTGTTCATTTGCATGTACACACCCAATACTCCATCCTCGACGGCCAGTCGAAGATACCGCATCTGGTAGATAAGGCCATCAAGGACGGCATGAAGGGTATGGCGGTAACCGACCACGGTGTGATGTTCGGCATCAAGGAACTCACCGACTATTGCGGCAAGATTAATAAAGACCGCAAGAAGGAGGGACTCGAACCTTTCAAGCCTATCATAGGCTGCGAGATGTATGTGGCACGCCGAACCAAAGCCGACCGAGAGAAGGATAAGGGCGATATGAGCGGTTATCACCTCATTGTACTTGCCAAGAATTATAATGGATACAAGAACCTCATCAAGCTGGTGAGCAATTCGTGGGTGGATGGTTACTACATGCGCCCACGAACCGACCGTGCCGATCTGGAGAAGTATCACGAAGACCTCATCGTCTGTTCGGCATGTATTGCAGGCGAGGTGCCATCCAAGATTCTGCATGGTGACCTGGAAGGAGCCCGCGAGGCTTGCCAGTGGTACCATAACCTCTTTGGCGATGATTACTATCTCGAGCTCCAGCGCCATAAAGTGCCCGATGATCCAAGTCTGCTTGCCAACCGCGAGGCTTACGAGTTGCAGCAGCGTGCCAACAAGGAACTCATCAAGATGGCAAGGGAGTTTAACATCAAGCTGGTGTGCACCAACGACTGCCACTTCGAGGATAAGGAAACTGCCGAGGCCCACGACCATCTGCTCTGTATCGCTACCGGCAAGGATCTCGACGACCCTAACCGTATGCGCTATTCCAAGCAGGAATGGTTCAAGACCCGCCAGGAGATGAACGAGGTGTTCTCGGATATCCCCGAAGCGCTTTCCAATACCCTCGAAGTATTGGATAAGGTAGAAATCTACAGCATCGACCATGGTCCTATCATGCCTTTCTTCCCGATTCCGGAGAGTTTCGGTACCGAGGAGCAGTTGCGCCAGAAGGTATCAGAAGAAGACCTCTACAAGGAGTTTACCTCTGATGAGAACGGCAAGAACCCACTGCCACCTGAGGAAGGTCAGAAGGTAATCGACCGATTGGGCGGTTACGATAAGATATACCGTATCAAGTTTGAGGCAGAATATCTGCGCCACCTTGCCTACGAGGGAGCCAAAAAGCTTTATGGCGACCCGCTGCCCGAGAATGTAGACGAGCACGTAAACTTCGAGCTCCACGTGATGAAGACCATGGGTTTCCCGGGCTACTTCCTTATCGTGTCTGACTTCATCAGGGCGGCTCGTGAGGAACTCGGCGTGATGGTGGGACCTGGACGTGGATCTGCGGCAGGTTCGGTGGTGGCATACTGTTTGGGAATCACCAAGATTGACCCATTGAAGTATGACCTCCTGTTTGAGCGTTTCCTGAATCCAGACCGTGTGAACCTTCCGGATATTGATACCGACTTTGATGATGACGGCCGAGGCAAGGTGCTGAGATGGGTAATGGATAAGTACGGTCATGAGAACTGTGCCCATATCATTACCTACGGTTCCATGGCGACGAAGAACTCCATCAAGGATGTGGCGCGTGTAGAGAAGTTGCCGTTGGATAAGGCGAATGCACTCTGCAAGGCTATCCCAGACCGTTTGCCTGACGGTGCCAAGATGAACCTGACCAATGCCATCAAATATACCCCAGAGCTGCGCGAGGCAGAGTTCTCCAACGATCCCCGCGAGAGCAATACCATCAAGTATGCCAAGATGCTCGAGGGAACCATCCGAGGCACGGGTATCCATGCCTGCGGATTCATCATCTGCCGCGACCCTATCAGCAACTGGGTGCCTGTATCTACTGCCGATGACCCTGATTTCCCGGGACTGAAGACGGCGGTAACGCAGTACGACGGCCATGTCATCGAGACCACCGGTCTGATTAAAATGGACTTCCTGGGCTTGAAGACCCTCTCCGAGATGAAGGAGGCATGCAAGGTTATCAAGCAGACTACGGGCGATGTCGTTGACCTCGATACCATCCCTATCGATGACGAGCTGACCTATCAGCTCTATCAGCGCGGTCAGACCATCGGAACCTTCCAGTTCGAGTCGCCGGGTATGCAGAAGTATCTCCGTGAACTGAAGCCTACGGTATTCGAGGACCTCATCGCCATGAATGCCCTCTACCGTCCGGGACCTATGGATTATATCCCTGACTTTATTGCCCGCAAGAACGGCAAGCAGGCGATTACCTACGATATCCCGTGTATGGAGAAGTATCTGAAGGATACCTACGGCATCACGGTCTATCAGGAGCAGGTGATGCTTCTTTCCCGTCAGTTGGCGAGCTTCACCCGAGGCGAGTCAGATGCCCTGCGTAAGGCGATGGGTAAGAAGAAAAAGGCTATCGTAGATGCGATGAAGCCTAAGTTTATCAAGCAGGGACAGGAGAACGGCCACGACCCGAAGGTGCTGGAGAAGATATGGGGCGACTGGGAGAAGTTTGCTTCCTACGCCTTCAACAAGTCTCATGCCACCTGTTATTCATGGGTAGCTTACCAGACTGCCTATCTCAAGGCGCACTATCCTGCCGAATACATGGCGGCGCTGATGACCCGACGTTTTGCACAGATTACCGAAATCACCAAGCTGATGGAGGAGTGCCAGTCGATGGGCATCAAGACCTTGGGTCCGGATGTGAACGAGAGTTACCGCGTGTTCGGTGTGAACGAGCATGGAGAGATACGTTTCGGTCTTTCAGCCATAAAGGGTATGGGTGCTCCGGCAGCCGATGCCATCGTGGCAGAGCGACTGAAGAACGGACCTTATAAAACCATCTTCGATTTTGCCGAGCGTGTAGATTACTCCAGCGTGAACCGCAAGGCTTTCGAAACCTTGGCGCTGAGTGGCGGTTTCGACAGTTTCGGCATCCGTCGCGAGCAGTTCTTCGGCAAGAACAACAAGGGCGAAACCTTCCTCGATACGCTGGTGCGCTACGGTCAGCTCTTCCAGCAGGAACAGCACGAGGCTGCCAACTCACTCTTTGGCGGTACCGAGGCGATAGAGATAGCTACGCCGCCTATTCCTGATGCAGAGAGCTGGAGCACCATCGAACGTCTGAACCGTGAGCGCGAGCTTGTGGGCATCTATCTTTCTGCCCATCCGCTCGATGAGTACAGCATCATCCTTAATTCCCTCTGCAATACCCATTGCTCTGAACTGGGCGACAAGCAGGAGCTGGCAAAGAAGGAGGATGTGGTGCTGGGCGGTATCATTACGGGTGTGAAGTCGAAGTTTACCAAGACGGGCAAGCCGTGCGGTTTCGTTACGCTCGAAGACTTTGAGGGTTCAGGCGAGCTGGCTCTCTTTGGCGAGGACTGGGGCAAGTGGCGCGGCATCATGGTTGAAGGCAGCACCATCTACATCACCGCCAAGTGCGTTTCCCGTTACGGCAATGCCAACTATCTCGATTTCCAGATAGGCAATGTAGAGTATCTGCAGACGGTCAAGGAGAACCGCATCGACCGCTTCACCATCAATGTGGAGAGTGATGCGATAGATGAAACGATGGTCAGCGACCTGCAGACTATTCTGGAGAATGACGAGGGCAAGGCGCAGCTCTTTTTCCAGATACATGATGTAGACAGCAATACCTATCTGCTGATGCGTGCCCGTGAGCATACGGTAGGCGTGGGTCATGCCCTCATCCAGTATATCGAGCAGCATCCTAAGATGAGCTATCAGATTAATTAGAGATAATTTTAGTTTTAATATAAAAAGGTATAGAAAAATGGAAGTAACAATTACAACCGAGAATTTCGAGAGCTACAAGAATGGCGAACTGCCATTGGTAGTAGATTTGTGGGCAACATGGTGCGGTCCTTGCCGCCAGATTGCTCCTATCGTATCAGAACTTGCTGAGGAGTTTGACGGCAAGTTGGTAGTAGGCAAGTGTGATGTAGAGGAGAACGACGACATCGCTATGGAGTTTGGTGTTCGTAATATCCCTACCATCCTCTTCTTCAAGGGTGGCCAGCTGGTAGACAAGTTTGTTGGCGCAGCCTCTAAGGCAACCCTTACCGAGAAGTTCCAGGCTCTCCTGTAATCAGCCCGGATAGGAAATGATAAAAGCATCTGGCTTGAGAAAATATATTCTCAGCCAGATGCTTTTTTTTGTTCGGGGCTGTCGGTGGCTTACCATTCTACGCTTCTTGTTCCGTCTTCTTCTACGGTGATAGTCACTTTGGTGCAGTCTTCCGGCAGCAGTTCTTCTATCAGTTCCGGCCACTCCAGGAAACAGAGGTTGCCGCTGTAGAAATAATCTTCGTAGCCCATATCGTATACCTCATCGAGTTTCTTGATGCGGTAGAAATCGAAGTGGTAGACAGGTGAGCCGTCGCCCGCTGTATATTCGTTTACGAGGGCGAAGGTAGGAGATGTGATGACATCTTCTACGCCCAGTTCTTCGCAAATGGCTTTTACAAATGTTGTCTTTCCGGCTCCCATCTTGCCATAGAAGGCAAAGACCTTGCCGTCGCCCATGTTCTGCAGAAATTCCTTGGCTGCTTCATGGATCGTGTCTAATGAGTCAATTTTTATCTTCATATATGTTTTCTATAAACTGTTAACTATCAACGATTAACTGACATTACCTTTTTCTCGGTGTCAGCGTGATGAGCGGTATGAGCATTTCCTCCATCGAGATGCCGCCGTGCTGGAAGGTATCCTTGTAGTATTGCACATAATAGTTGTAATTATTCGGATAGGCGAAGAAACTGTCGCCCGTGGCAAATACATACGAGGTACTCAGGTTAGGTGCCGGCAACTGGGCACGCTGAGGCTCCTTGATGGTGAACACTTCCTTGCTCTGGTAAGCCAGATTCTTGCCCAGCTTGTAGCGCAGGTTGGTGTTCGTATTACGGTCGCCTACTATCTTGATAGGTTTCGATGCCCTGATGCTGCCGTGGTCGGTGGTGAGCACTACCTGGTAATCGCTCTGCGAAAGGAGCTTGAAGAGCTCGGAGAGAACCGAATGGCGGAGCCAGCTCTGCGTGATGCTGCGGTAGGCACTCTCGTTGTTGGCAAGCTCGCGCACCATCTTAGATTCGGTACGCGCGTGAGAGAGCATGTCGATGAAGTTAATCACCAGCACGTTCAAATCGTAGTTGCGGCACTCGTTGTAGTGCTCCAGGAAGCGGTCGGCACCCTGCGAATCGTTCACCTTGTGATAACTGAAGGTATAGTGCTTTCTGAATCGCTCTATCTGGGTCTGTATCAGCGGCGCCTCGTTGAGGTTCTTGCCTTCCTCCTCGTCCTCATCTACCCAGAGGTCAGGGAACATTTCGGCTATCTTGTTCGGCATCAGGCCGCTGAAGATGGCGTTGCGCGCATATTGCGTGGCGGTAGGAAGGATGCTCATGTAGAGCTGCTCGTCGATGTCGAACTGGTCGCCGATGTCTTCAGCCAGCATGCGCCACTGGTCATAGCGGAAGTTATCTATCACAATCAGAAACACCTTCTTGCCCTCATCGAGCAGCGGGAATATCTTGCGCTTGAAGATGTCGGGACTCATCAGATGGCGGTCTCTGTTGTCGGGACTCACCCAGTCAAGATAGTTCTTGGCTATGTATTTGGCGAAACCCTGGTTAGCCTCTTCCTTCTGCATGCCCAGCATCTCTGCCATCGGACTTGCCGTATCGCTCAGCTTCAGTTCCCAGCTTACCAGTCGCCTGTAAATCTCCATCCAGTCTTCCGCACTTCTGCATTCCATCATCTGCATGGCTATCTGCTGGTAGTCCTGCTGGTATCCGCTCTGCGTCACCTCCGCCACGATGTCTTTGCGGTGGATGTTCTTCTTGAGCGAGAGCAGAATCTGGTTCGGGTTTACGGGTTTGATCAGATAGTCGGCTATCTTTGAACCGATTGCCTGGTCCATAATGTTTTCTTCTTCGCTCTTGGTGCACATCACTACCGGTGTGGCAGGCTGGATGTCCTTGATGCGTAGCAGGGTTTCCAGTCCGCTGAGTCCCGGCATCATCTCATCGAGCAGGATGAGGTCGAAGGTTTGCTGGCGGCAAAGTTCAATGGCATCAGGGCCGTTGCTTACCGTCTGCACCTCGTATCCTTTCTTTTCCAGAAAGATGATGTGTGCCTTGAGAAGTTCTATCTCGTCGTCTATCCAAAGTAATAGTCCGTTGCTCATATTTTATATCCTTTTTCTTTTCGGGGTGCTAAAGTACAAAGAAAAATGGAATGAGGAGCACGACTTCGTGTTAAAGAGAGTTAATGATGAAGATTCTTTGGTACTTTTTATGAGAACGTTTGTATTACCTTGTGACAAAACCTAAAAACATAGGTTAATTAAAACTTATTTGTATAACTAAACATAAGCATTATGATCAGACGCAATTACTTGAAAAGTTTGTCTATTAAGCAATAATACGATCGGGAATCCGTTTTTTATGGTAAGGTAATTCATAAAAACGAACAATAAAAAGAAGAAAAACAAGAAACAATGCTTAAGATAGTAATGATTATGCTATGCGGAATAGGTACCGGCTATCTGCTCCGCAACAAGAAAATGAGTTTTATCGGCCGTATCATCACGGCGCTGATATGGGTACTCCTGTTCCTGCTCGGTATCGAGGTAGGTTCTAACCCTCGTATCATCAGCGGTCTTCAGACCCTGGGACTTGAGGCGATAGCCCTGACCTTGGGAGGCAGTCTGGGTAGTGCGCTCTTTGCTTGGGCATTGTGGAAGTATGTTACAGCAAAGCAGGCTAAATCGTCGGCTCACGCTGAAACCGGGAAAGGAGGCAAGGCATGAAAGGCAGTTTGATTATCGTAAGCTTCTTTGTTCTGGGTATCATCGTAGGCTTGTGTGATGTGATTCCGGCAGGTCTTCTGGATAGCGACGTGAGCTATTATGCACTCTGCTGCCTGATGTTCTGCGTAGGTATCAGCATCGGTTGCGATACCTCTGTGCTGAAGAGTTTCAAGAAGGTGAATCCCCGTCTGATGATGCTCCCTGTGATGACCATTTTGGGTACGCTGGCAGGTTGTGCCGCCGTATCTCTCATCTTGAGCCACCGCCAGTTTACCGATTGTCTGGCTATAGGTTCAGGATTCGGATATTACTCTCTTTCGAGTATCTTCATCACCGAATACAGGGGCGCCGAACTGGGAACCATCGCCCTTCTTGCCAACATCTGCCGCGAGATTCTCACCCTGCTGTGTGCTCCGCTGTTGGCAAAATACTTCGGCAAACTGGCACCTATCAGTGTAGGTGGAGCTACGACCATGGATACAACGTTGCCTATCATCACCCGATATTCGGGCGAGAGTTTCATCATCGTTTCCATCTTCCATGGCTTCTGTGTCGACTTTTCTGTACCCTTCCTGGTTACCTTCTTCTGTTCTTTGTAGAAATAACTAAAAGCAGTTTTAAACCAAACCCGTATGAGACATATTTTCAGTTCATTCATGATATGTCTGAGCCTGTGCTGTGCCCATACCTCAGTAGCCCTTGCGGCTCAGAGCGGCTTTACGCTGTCTGCCTCTTCCAGCGTGCTTCGGTTGTTACAGAGCCATACGAAGGTATCTTCCATGATTTCTTCGGCATTCCACTAAAATCCATCTAAATCATATTCTTCGCTGTCCAAATCCAGACTGTCGTCGTTGTCGTAAGCTGTCTTTGGTGCTTTTTCTTCCTTTATATCCGCATCGGTTTCTTGGAATCCGGTTGTTCCGCTTTCGGCAGTTCCGGTTTCTTCTTCATTTTCTTCTGAATCATCAGTCTTTTCCTGCTGGATGATTTCCTCCGGTTCTTCAAGCAGTGGGTCCTTGCTGATTTTCAGCGGTGCCAGATGCTGGGTATAGAAGAGGGTATAGTCGTCGTAGCTCAGACTGGTGCCCAGCAGCAGGAGGTTTGGCTCGCTGATTACGATGCCTCGGGCTCCCTTTGAGAGGAGCTGGGTGATGGCCTGATGCTGGTAGATGTCGTTGGCATACTGGCGTGCTTCATCGTAATTGCGGAAGCCCTTTACCTGCATGCGGTGCAGACCATTCTGCTCGTCAATGACGAGGTCGAAATTGCGAACGAGATAGGAGGTGAAATTATATTTCGCCATCTCGAAGAGCAACTGGTTCTCGTTTACAGAATCGGGAACGTAGGCTAGCATGAAGACGAACGGCTCGTTGCGCTCAATGCTGAATACCTTTGCTTTGGATTTGACATCATCATTGAGTACGGCGTTGCGGCGCGACCATACATTGCTCAGGTCGAATGTGCCACCCTTGAGTTGTCTCCCGGCTTTCACTCCGTTGAGAATCATTCCCGCCATTTCACTGAGTCGGCTGTTCGGATATTTCTCTACCACCTGCTGCATATCATCAAGACAAGCCTGGATATTACCCTCGTGGAGCTGGGTGAGTCCGCCGATAAAGAGGAACTTGTCGCGGTTGGCTCCTTCAGGATAGCGCTTGTCAGAGATAGCCCTGTTGTGTACCACCTTATTATATAGGTTAGCCTTGAAAGCATCGTAGGTGGCAGCATAGAGCGAATCTTCGAGATGAATGCCCATCTTCGCATCTTCCTCATAATAAGGAGAGGTGAGCAGGGCGGTCCATTGACTCTCCGGATAATTCGCTTTCAACAGGTCGAGATAGCGGCTGGCGATGGCTGGCTGCTTCCGGATGTTGTAGAGCAGGTAGAGGTGATAGTAGGCATCATCGAGATGTTCGTATGCAGCGTTCTTCTTCACCAGTCGCTGCAGCATGCGTTCGCTTTCGTCCAGATCATTGAGTTTGTCTTTCAGAATGATGCCGGCATGCAGCAGTCCGTCGTCCAGAATCTGATTGCTTTCTGCCATCTTCTCTTCGGTAAGCGGAATCTGAGCGAGATAGTAGGCGCGCTGATGCGGATCTTCTTCTGCACTCAGGTTCTTCTCTTTCTCCTTCTCAAGGTCTTTCTTCTGTGCCTCGTTGAGGAGTGAATCGCGCTGCTCGTCGGTCATTTCTTCTACACCTTTGGCATCGGCTACTACGGTCTGGTTGCTCCGCTGCCAATTGTCTATGTTCTTTCGTTTGCCCCAGAGGCGTTCAAACTGCTGTTTGCCTTGGGCTACGGCAGATTGGGAGTAGAAATACCAGGTATTGGTGTTGCCGAAACCGCCGTTGCCCTGGGCTCCGTTTCCGAAGCCGGATGAGGCATTGCTGTTTCCCTGATTCCTGTTATTTCTGCTGTTATTATTGCCGTTGTTTCTTCCGAAGTCAGAGTTGCCCTGCTGTTCTGCCAATTCCTGGTCGGCAAGTCTTCTCTTTTCTTCCTTTTCCTGCTTTTTCAGGGCATCTATCACCTTGTCAATGGCGACATTCCGTTCTGTTTCGCTCATGCGGGCAAGCGATTGCAGGGAGTCCTGCAGATGGATGGCGTCGGTATAAGGCACCAGTTCGTCGAGAACCTTCGAACGGTCGGAGAGCTGTTTGTAGTCTTTACGGTCCTGGTCTAGGAGTCCGATGGCTGCATCATAGCATCGCTTGGCATCGCCATAACGGTGGCATTGCCAGTATACATTGCCCAGATGCAGCAGCAATACACCTTTCTCAACTCCGTTTCGGCTTGATTTCGCGGCACCTTTTTCGTATGCAGCAATAGCCTGAAGGGTATCGCCCTGGTTGAGATGTATGTTACCGATGGCATAATAAACCTGGTCGAGATATTCCTGATTCTTGTCGCTCGCAGCCATTCGCTTCAATTTCGATACCATCTTCCGGGAGTTGTTGGTTGCCAATACCTCGGTCATGGAGATGCGGGCATTGAACTCCAGTTCGTAAGGCGGATTGAGACGGATGACATGCTTGAAGGCACGGTAGGCATTCTGGGCATGTCCCTGTTGTGCTTCTACCTGTCCCATCAGATACCAGAGGCGGGCTTTCTGCTTGCGTCGCATCTCATAGCCGATGGCTTTGCGGAGATACGGAACGGCCTCCTGATAGCGTCCGGTCTTCAGATAGTAGAGGGCATAGGTCTTGTCCCATTCCTTCTGGGCACGCCAGTGGATGGAGTCGCGCTCGATATTACGGATTACATCTTCGGCATCGTATATCCATCCCGATTCGAGATAACTCTTGGCGAGCCAGGCACGTGCCTTGCCGTAAATGCCGGGTTGGGTGGCGTAGAGGCGGCTCATATAGGCGAAAGTGGCTGCTGCCGACTGGAAATCGCCTTCAAAAAACTGGGAACGGCCCATCAGCATCCATGCCTTCCAGAGGAACGGATTATATTCACGGCGCTGCAGCCATTCCAGGTCTTTGGCAGTCTTGCGGCGTTTCTTGTCCCATACCGGGCGGCGCTTGATGCTATGCTGGTGAATGGCTTTCTCGCATTTCTCGATGGCTCGGTCGTAGTTCGACTTGCCCAGTTCGCGGCTGTTCTTGTTGCCTACAGTATAATAAGGAATCATTTCAGAGTAATTGTCCTTATTTCCGTTTTCCTTTTCGAGCGAGCCTTCGATATAGGCTACGGTACCATTATAATAGGTGTTGTATCGGGCGTTGAAGGCATGCCACCATCTGCTCTTCGCCGTATTCTTCTGCGCAGAGCATCCTGCCATGGTCATTGCAAAGGCAAGGACAACCATAGCTGGCAAGAAGTTTCTGAATGGGAAATGCTTCAACATAAGTTTCTTCTTTATTTAAAATTTTTCTTTCAGAGCGTGTGAAAGCCTTAGTGCTTTCTGGCTGCCAGTATCCTTGCTGCTGCAAACAGGATGATGCTGACGAAGATGATGGTTGCACCTGATGGCACATTGAGCAGATAACTGGCATAGAGGCCCACGATGCAGTCGATGCAGCCTATCACGATGCTGGCTCCTATCATGCGCTTGTAGCTGTAGGTGAAGAGGTTGGCTGTCATCTGTGGTATGGTGAGCAGACTGATGGCGAGTACGATGCCCACCATCTTGATGGTTGCCACGATGGTCATGGCGATGAGCGTCATCATCATATATTCTATTGCTGTAACCGGCAGATGTTGCGATTTGGCAAAGGTGCTGTCGAATGCGATGGTCTGGATAGGACGCAGCAGAAAGGTGAACAGTATTGCAACAAACAGGGTAAGACCTGCCAGAAGCCAGAGGTCTGTGCTGTCGATGGCAAGTATACTTCCGAAGAGGAAAGAGGGCAGGTCGGGCATGAATCCCGGAGTAAGGAAACAGCAGATGATGCCCACGCTCATGCCAAGGGTCCAGAACATGGCGATGGCAGAGTCTTTGCGCACATCTTTCTTCCGTGATACCCATTGCACGCCGAAGGCACTCAAAATGGCGAATACCATGGCAGAGAGTATGGGGTTGATGCCTGCAAATACGCCGATACCGATGCCGCCAAAAGAGGCATGCGTAATGCCACCGCTGATGAAAACCAGCCGGCGTGTGACGATGTAGGTGCCTACAAAGCCGCACAGGATGCTTGCCAGTAGGGCGCCAATCAGCGCGTTCTGAAAAAATGTATATTGCAGTATATCCATGTCTTTACTTTGAACTTAAAACTTTGAACTTTGCACATTGCATGTTACGCATTGCGCATAGCATGTTTAACTTAAAAAACTGATGACTTCGTCCTTTATCTGGTTAGGCAGGTTGATGCCTCTCAGTATCAGACTTCGGTTCCATCCCGCCACTTCGTCCGGCTGCATCGTATAGAGCACTTCCGAGAATTCCTCTACCTCCTCATCGGTATAGTCGTCGGCAGCTCTTCCTGCAAACCGGTCGAGTTCTTCGTCATCGTAGTATTCTATTTCCTTGGTGGCGGCTTCCATCATGCATTCCTGTTCGCATTTGGAGTTCTCTCCGTTGCAGGTATTGCATGAAACTCCTTCCTGCAAAGGTTCTTCATCCTCTCCCTTGCGATGAGAGATGATGCCGAAAATGGCGCTTATCAAGCCTAGGACCACCAGGGCCAAAACTAAATATAGCATAAACTGTTAACTATTAACTTTTAACTATTTCAAATTCCACCTTTTTCAGGTCTTCCCAATAATGAGGATAGGATTTGCTCACCACCTCAGGATTGTTGATTTCAATCTGAGGGAACTTGAAGGCAAGAGGGGCGAAGGCAAGTGCCATGCGATGGTCCTCGTAGGTGTCAATAGGCTCGAAACTAGGCTCGCAGGTCTCGCCATCCCAAATCAGCGTGTTATCGTTCTCGTCATAAATCACGTAACCCACCTTCTTCAGTTCCTTCTTCAATGCCTCGATGCGGTCGGTCTCCTTGATCTTGAGACTGGCAAGGCCGGTGAACTTAAACTTTACGCCCAGGGCACAGCAGGCTACAACGATGGTCTGTGCTAGGTCTGGAGAACCGCTGAAATCGTAGTCGAAACGAGGCAAGAGACAGCGCTGGACTTTCAACTTGACAGGAGAAAGAACATCACGGTTCTCAAATTCTGATTTCACGCCCAGCAGACTGAAGATGTATTTCACGACAGAATCGCCCTGCTTGGAACTGTCGAACAGCCCTTCAAGTCTTACCTCAGAATCAGGGTTTCCGTTCAGCGCCATCATTTCATACCAGTAAGAAGAAGCGCTCCAGTCATTCTCGATGGTGTAATCGGCTACGCAGCTGTAAGGCTGTGGCTTTACGGTGATGGTATCCACATCGGTCCATTCTGCACTGGCTCCGAAGTTCTGCATCGTCCACAGCGTGAGGTCGATGTAAGGACGTGATGCTATCTCGCCCGTCAGTTTCAGTTCCAGACCATTTTTCAGGATAGGACCAATCATCAGCAGTGCCGAGATATACTGCGAACTGATGTTTCCCACCACTTCGAGATGTCCGCCTTCCAATGGCTTACCTACGATGTGGAGTGGAGGATAGCCCTCTTTCTTTTCATACTGTATATCAGCTCCGAGGTAGCGCAGGGCATCTACCAGAATAGCAATAGGGCGGTTCTGCATGCGCTCTGTACCTGTAATGGTATGCTCGCCCGGTGTAGCAGAAAGATAGGCGGTCATAAAGCGCATGGCGGTACCGGCAGCCTTGATGTTGATGACATCAGGCATATCGCGCAGTGCCGCAATGATGACTTCTGTATCATCGCAATCGCTCAGGTTGCGGGGCTGCAACTTGCATCCCGCCATGGCATTAATTACCAATGCACGGTTGCTGATACTCTTGGAAGCTGGCAAGTTGATACTTGCATTGAGTTGGCGTGGAGCCTTGATTGTATATTTCATTTTCTTCTTGTTTCTATTTCTTTTAATACTCTTTTTTCTGATTTTGCTATTTCTCAGCCTTCAGTATCCGGATGTCCTTGACGCTGACAGCCTTCTCCTTGGCATATCGGATTGGGAGGTCATCTTCTGTTTCCGGTATCTCATCCCATGCTCGGGTTCTCGGACGAATCTTCTTCGGACCCGGTATCAGGGGCGAATAATACAGAACCTGGCGGATGCGGTTTGCCTGTTCTGGGGTGAATCGCATGCTGTAACAGATGCTGTAGTCCATCAGATTGTCTGACTGCCATTCCTCATTCTTGCTGTTGGTGCGTTTGGCAAGCTCTTTCATGCTGAGCGTGGTATCCTTCTTGATGGCTTGTGCTTTACTGACATATTCTGTCAGCCATTTGCCGTATGCTATTCGGTTGTAGCTCGATGTATCATCGCAATGGTCTGAGTCGTCATCATCATCGGCAGCCTCTGATTTGTCTTTCACTGTCTTTTCTGAGAAACAGTGGAAGAGACCCAGATAATGCCCCAGTTCGTGGGCCAGCGTAGCATTCGGGTCGGTTGTATTGTAGGTATATCCCTTATGATTCTTATCTGTAGTATACCGGGTTCCTTCATTCTCCTTTCCCACATAGATAGAATTGAGCGAAACGCAATACGGAAATTTGCCAGGTTTGCTCAGCGGATAGTTCTTGCCATTGCTCAAACCATCTATCTGTGGATAGCCGCCTACCTGATAAGGCAGATGACTGATGCCCAGCGTGGTGCTGTTTTCATCGGTCTTCTTGAAGGCATATACCATCACATTGATGTAGTTGTTCTGGTCCCAGCAGTACTGTACATACTTCTTGTCCTTCATGAAACTCTCGCAGTCGAACTCCGATTCTGGAACCTTGATATATTCCACACCTGGTGTACTGAGTCTCTTGCCGCTCTCATTCTTCTCAGCCAGTTCGAACTGGATATGCAGGTTCTCGCTCGGGATGGTATCCATCTGATAGTTGTATACATCACCCTGATAAAGTTCGTTCACGTTGGAGAGAATCTCCTTGAGGCGGGTATATTTGATGTATTGCGTGGTGTTACTGTAGAAGACATGGAAGATGACAGGCAGATGATAGACATAATCATCGCCTGTAATGATATCTGTGTCACGGTCTTGTCCGTGGGATATGATAGGGTCGCCGATAGAGCCTTCGGTATCCTTGCATGATGCAAAGCTGAGGACGGTGAGGGCGATCATGAAATAAAGAATTTTTCTCATGCGCGTACCTTATATTATATATTTTCGTGCAAAAATACAAAAATAAAAGAAGATAGGCGAGAAATATCCTGAAAAAGTTTCTCAAAATGCCAAAAAAATTGTGCTTTTATCTTCTTGATGTATGTCAATTCAGTAACATTTTGTAAACTTGACCCCATGAAAATAGCGTTTTGTAAGGTATGTCTTCGTGCAATATGCTAAATTTTAGGCTATGAAATTGCAAATTGTAAGCTTGTGTGCGTTCAAAATCAAAAAGTATTACTTGCTCAAAAAATAAGATAAAATAGCGTTAAGGAATTATGAATTTTTCGGAAATCGTTGTATCTTTGCACCAGAAAAAAGAAACAAAGACAATTACAATAACATCCTAAAAATAAACGATATGAAACGAATGATATTATTCTCATTGATGGCTTTGATGACCATAGCAGCTTTCGGTCGTAAGCACGTAGAGAATGCAACAGTTGTAGCTGACACTATTTTCTATGCAGAAAATATGAGCAATGTAACCAGTGCAGATCAGGCTAGTTATTACAGACTGCTGATGACTACTGGTTCAGGCCTTAACAAGAAGGACGTTTTCCAGGACTTCTATATGAACGGTAATCTCCGTGCTGAAGGTGGTTATAGTTTTATCGACCTCGGCAACGATCGCAATACTATCTTTAATGGTGAGGTTACTACCTATTATAAGAATGGTAAGGAGAAGTGGCATGGCAACTATGTCAATGGTAAGCGCGAAGGCTACTTCACACTCCAGCTCCGTGAAGGCGGTGTAGCTGTCGTTCAGTTCAAGAATGGCAAGTCTGTTCACGATTACTTCATGGTAACTTACAAGGACGGTTCTTCTGAGAAGAGAAATCTCTCTGAGTTGAAGCAGTTCATGTAATCAGAAATAAGCAACTATGTAGTTTTGTTACTTCATTGAATTAGAAAAAAATCTCTCTTATATAAATTAAAATTTTATGTTGATATGACCAATATGGGGATGGCTTCCGTGAGGAAGGTGCATCCCCTTTTTTTATGACCTATATTTACCAATAATAAGAAGAGGGTGAATCATAAACTTATGATTCACCCTCTTCTTATTATTCTTATTGATGTTGGCTGAAAGATAGGATTAGAACGTTAAATCTACTTCTACCGGGCAATGGTCGCTGCCCATGATTTCAGTATGGATCTTAGCTTCTGTAATCTGTTCCTTGATACGGTCGGAGACTAGGAAGTAGTCGATACGCCAACCGGCATTCTTCTCGCGCGCCTTGAACCGGTATGACCACCACGAATAGGTTACCTCATCAGGGTGGAGATAACGGAAGCTGTCGGTGAAGCCATCGTTCAGAAGAACGGTCATCTTTTCGCGCTCCTCATCGGTGAAACCGGCATTGCGGCGGTTGGTCTTCGGATTCTTGATATCTATCTCTTCGTGTGCTACATTCAGATCGCCGCAGATGACGACTGGTTTCTTGGCATCAAGAGATTTCAGGAACTTGCGGAAATCGTCTTCCCAGGTCATGCGATAATCCAGGCGCTTGAGCTCTGTCTGAGAATTTGGGGTGTAGCAGGTAACGAGATAGAACTGGTCATATTCTAGCGTGATGATTCTGCCTTCATGATCATGTTCCTCTACGCCCATGCCATAACTTACGTTTAATGGCTTGTGCTTGGTATAAATGGCTGTACCAGAGTATCCTTTTTTCTCAGCGTAGTTCCAATAACTCTCGTAGCCCTCAAACTGAAGGTCGAGCTGTCCCTCCTGCATCTTTGTTTCCTGCAGGCAGAAGAAGTCGGCATCGAGTTCCTTAAACTGGTTCTCGAAGTCCTTGCCTACGCAAGCGCGCAGGCCATTTACATTCCAAGATATAAACTTCATCTTTTGTAATAATGTTGAATGTTGAATGTTGAATGTTGAATTGCCAGTTGCTATGGCGTATGCCTAATTCAACATTCAACATTCAACATTCAACATTTATATAATTAAATTCTCTTCGTTTCTCCTCTCAGCAGACTCATAAACTCCTGGCGGGTGTTCAGTGAATTGAAGACTCCGCTGTAGTCGCTGGTGGTGGTTATGGAATTCTGTTTCTCTACACCTCGCATCTGCATGCACATGTGCTTGGCTTCTATCACTACCATCACGCCCTGCGGATTCAATGTTTCCTGAATACAGTCTTTAATCTGCTGGGTAAGACGCTCCTGTACCTGGAGACGATGGCTGTAGATATCAACCACACGGGCTATCTTGCTCAGACCGGTAATCTTGCCGTTCGGGATATAGGCAACATGCACCTTGCCATAGAAAGGAAGCATGTGGTGCTCGCACATCGAGAAGAAATCAATATCTTTCACGATGACCATCTGGTTGTATTTCTCTTCGAAGAGGGCATCGGTCAATACCTTGTGTGCATCCTGTGTATAGCCACGAGTCAGTATCTGCATAGCCTTGGCTACTCGCATCGGTGTTTTTACAAGTCCTTCACGTTCAGGGTCTTCTCCCAAGAGCTTTAATACTTCTGTATAGTGTTCTGCGAGTTCGTCCAATCCCTCGCGAAATTCTGTTTCTGGATTCATCTTATTTACTTTGAACTTTGAATTTTGAACTTTGAACTTTATGAATAGTAAAGCTGTTGAATTGGCTTTCCCTTCGGCCGCCGAACGTTGTTTCTTCACTATTCACTTTTCACTTTAATTTAATACTGCACGGTAATCTGTCCCTTTACAAGGCATGCCTGTCTGTATCCCAGGGAGCGAACCTTGGCAAGCATCTTCTGGGCTTCAGCTAAACTGCGGAAGTTGCCCATTCGGCAAATCCATCTTGGAGAGTAGAAATGAACATAAACCGGCTGCTCAGGGAAATGAACTTTCAGCTGATTGCCAGTCTGTTCTGCTTTCAGGCGGTCGTTACGCGAATTGCCGCCAGCGAAAGCCTGTACTCTATATCCTGTAACCTTATAGCTCTTGCGCATCACTTTCTTGCGCATATCCACTACAGGTGTCTCTGTTTCTTCTTTTTTGTTCTCTGCCTTTTGGGCATTGTTCACGTGGGCATTCTCTCGGTTTGCCTCATGATGCTGTGGCTCAGTCTTCTTCAGGGAATCAGGACCCTGCTTGTGCTGAGTTTCAGGCTCTTTTTCTTTTTTCTGTGGGGTAGTCTTAGTCTTGTCGTCTTGTGGAATCACTTGTTTGCCGTTTACCAGTTCATCAATCGCCTTACTTTGGTTCACGGTTACAACACCCTTTCCCGGTTCCTTCTTTTTGAGATGGTCCAGGTAGTTCTGCGCATTAGCTGTGAATGTTGAGCAGAGGATCATAATCAATAATGTGACGAATTGTTTCATGACTATTCCTTTTATGTTTGTCGTCTTGTTTTAAAACAGCACCTTATTCTTGGATCTCTATATATAATAAGGTGTAATGAAGAATGAAGGGATGCGCTTCACGAAGAAGGCATCCCTTCGGGAAATGTAATATCCTTATGAGATTACTTCTTCCAAGCGTCGATGATACCCTTGAAATCAGCAGCCTTCAAAGAAGCACCACCGATCAAACCACCGTCGATGTTTGGCTTAGCGAAGAGCTCAGGAGCGTTGCTAGCCTTGCAGCTACCACCGTAGAGGATTGATGTATCCTCAGCAGCCTCGTTGCCATACTTCTCTGCTACGATAGAGCGGATGTATGCCAACATCTCTTCAGCCTGGTCAGAAGTAGCAGTCTTACCTGTACCGATAGCCCAGATTGGCTCGTAAGCAAGGATGATGTTCTTCCAAGCGTCAGCGCTCAAGTGGAATACTGAACCTTCCAACTCAGCCTTTACTACCTCGTTCTGCTTCTCAGCCTCACGCTCCTCGAGAGTCTCACCGCAGCAGAAGATAACCTTCAAACCGTTAGCCAAAGCCAACTCTACCTTCTCCTTCAAGATCTCTGCAGTCTCGCCATAGTACTGACGACGCTCTGAGTGACCGAGGATAACATACTGAGCACCTGTGCTCTTTACCATCTCAGCTGAAACCTCACCTGTGAAAGCACCCTTAGCCTTGTCTGCGCAGTTCTCAGCACCGAGACCTACTACCTTTGAATCCAAAACCTGAGCTACAGAAGCCAAGTGGATGAATGGAGTACAGATGATTACGTCACAGTTTGGTTTGTCAGCTACCAATGCCTCGTTGATCTCCTTAGCGAGAGCAACACCGTCCTGCAGGTTCATGTTCATTTTCCAGTTACCTGCTACAATTTTCTTTCTCATTTTTCTTTTCTTTTTAAAAGTTGATAATATTCTGTTCGAATTCTCTTTCTTTCTGATCCAGGCGCCCCAAGCCCAGAGCCGGTCGGCAATGGTGAGGAGTACCAGTGGAATGATGAACCAGGAGATGATGCCGGCTATCTTCTTGGCGGCACTTACTTCCGGCATCTTGCCTATCTCGGTCTTCTCCAGTGGCTTGTCGCCGATTTCTGCCATGTCAGGCAAATCGTTGTGGCTCCATTTCTGGATGATGGTTCCGTTCTTCAGCAGAAGAAGACCTGGGTTGCTGCGGATTACCGTCTTCAGCGTAGTCTCGTCTGTGACATAGAAGGGATATTCTGCTCCTGTTATGTCCTGCCAGTGCTTGATGGCTTTCTCCGTACTTGCTGTGAGGCAGAGAAAACGGTAGCCATGGTCGTTGGCATATTCGTAAATCTCATCGATATTGCCGAAGTTGCTGTCATCGGCAAATTCAAGATGTGGCGAAACCAGGAGGAAGGTGTAGCCTTTATCGTGAATCACTTCTTGGGTGATGTCTTCTCCCGTCTTGGCATCAGCTATGCTGAAGTCGTGGATTGGAGGTACGTAACCTTCTTCGGTCTGAACCGTCTTGCTGTCGATGAAAGTCCAGGTGGAGTCTGGATAGTTGTCTATCGTAAACTCCTTCCGTTCTCCGTTCTTCTCCAGGATGAAGGTGGTATCAAACTTGGGTTGCTTGGCTCCCTTCGGAATCTCCATGCCCTTGGCGATGTTGACACCTATATGATAAGGCCGGAAGTCGAATTGCGGAAGATACCACAGACTCCAGATACTCATCACGATGGAGAAGAGGAAGGTGTAGTTGATCACCACCCACTGGGTCTGTCTCGAGATGAGTCTCTGCATCTCCAGCGGCTTTCTCCAAAGCAGGACGGCGAATATCAGGAGGATGATGTTCTTGATGAATGTCTCCATATTGGTGAGCACTACGGCATCACCGAAGCATCCGCAATCCTTTACTGGGTCTGCGATAACGATCCACAGGGTAATCAGCGTCATCACGCTCATCACGGCAAGGGTGATCTTGCTCATCAGTCTCCGTCGGATGGCGAAGAGGAGGAAGATACCGATGGCAAACTCTGCAGTGGCTAGTAATACCGACATCACCAGGGTGCTCCATGAAGGGAACATCCAGTCGATGTGCAGCGCCTCCAGATAGTCGGTTATCTTGTATTGCGTGCCTAATGGGTCAATTCCCTTCACAAATCCTGAGAAAATGAAGGTTATTGCCATCAGCAGTCGCCCGATATTGACCGCTATCTTTGTTAATATGTGAGTTGCCTTATTCTTCATCATTTATATTTTTACTTCTCGCTCATTTTGATGGCACCGAAGACGGCATAGTTGATGATGTCCATATAGTTGGCATCAATACCTTCAGAAACGAGGGTAGCGCCTGCGATGTCTTCAATTTCCTTTACGCGCTGAATCTTGGTCAGGATGAAGTCTGTATAACTGCTGACTCTCATTGAGCGCCATGCTTCATCATAGTCATGGTTCTTCCTGAGCATCAGTTCCAGTGCCTCCTTTGCATGGAGGTCGTATAGTTTCATAGCCTCTTCGGGTGTCATATCCACCTCATCCACGAAAGGCTTTTCGAGCTGGATGAGTCCTATGATACCATAATTGATAAGGGCAATGAACTCCGGACGGATACCTTCGCCAACCAGAGATTCTTTCTTGATTTCGAGCGAGCGGATGCGCTTCGCCTTGATATAGAGCTGGTCTGTCAGAGAAGAAGGGCGCAAGATTCTCCAAGAGGCTCCATAATCATGAAGCTTCTTCTCAAATAATGTCCTGCATTCACTCATGACATCCTTAAACTGCTGTTCTGTTTTCAATAAATCTGCCATAATAATTTCGAAATTCGGTGCAAATTTACGCATTTATTATGAAATAGCCAAATAATTATTTTGTTTTTCGCTTAAATTGCAGTAACTTTTGATAAGTTACGCGGCATCTCAACAATTAAAACAAAAAAAATCTTTTTTTATTTTGTATTGTCTTCGATTTGCAGTAACTTTGCACCCCGAAAGTAAAAAGAGTATGAGAAATTTGACCAATGCCGAACTGGCACAGATACTGGATAAGGATATATTTCATAAGATTTCAGAGGCAGCAGATGGGCTGTCTGTGGAGTGTTATGTAGTAGGTGGATATGTGCGTGACCTCTTCCTGGAGCGACCTTCCAATGATATTGATGTCGTTGTGGTTGGTAGCGGTATAGAGGTAGCTTCTGCCTTGAAGAAGATGCTCGGAAGAAAGGCGCATCTCTCTGTGTTCCGTAATTTCGGAACTGCACAAGTGAAATATCAGGATACAGAAGTGGAGTTTGTCGGCGCCCGTAAGGAGAGCTATCAGCGCGATTCCAGAAAGCCTATTGTGGAAGATGGAACGCTGAAGGATGACCAGAACCGCCGCGACTTCACCATCAATGCGATGGCTATCTGCCTGAACAAAGACCGTTTTGGAGAACTCGTAGATCCTTTTGATGGTGTCTACGATATGGAAGATGGCATTATTGCCACTCCGCTCGACCCGGATATCACTTTTTCTGATGACCCGCTGCGTATGATGCGTTGCGTGCGTTTCGCTACCCAACTCAATTTCCAGATAGAGGAGGAGACCTATGATGCGCTCTCCCGCAATGCCGAGCGCCTGAAGATTATCAGTGCTGAGCGAATCTGCGACGAGATGAACAAGATTATGCTCTCTAAGCACCCAAGCAGCGGTTTCTATTACCTGAAAGATACCGGTCTGCTCGATCTCATTCTGCCAGAACTGGTTGCGATGGACAAGGTGGAAACCCGTAACGGCAGGGCACATAAGAATAATTACGACCATACGATGGAGGTGCTCGAGAATGTGTGCAAGCATTCAGATAACCTCTGGCTCCGCTGGGCTGCTCTCTTCCACGACATCGGTAAACCGAAGAGCAAGCGCTGGGACAACAATATCGGCTGGACATTCCACAGTCATAATATAATAGGTGCAAAGATGATTCCGGGTATCTTCCGCCGTATGAAACTTCCGATGGATGCGAAGATGAAGTATGTGCAGAAGCTGGTAGAACTCCACATGCGTCCGATTGTGATTGCTGATGAGGAGGTTACCGACAGTGCCGTACGCCGCCTGCTGAATGATGCCGGCGATGACATCAACGACCTGATGACGCTCTGCGAGGCTGATATTACCAGCAAGAACCAGGTGCGCAAGCAGCGTTTTCTGGATAATTTCAAGATGGTGCGCGAGAAACTGGTTGATCTGCAGGAACGTGATTATAAGCGACTTCTCCAGCCATGCATCGATGGTAATGAGATTATGGAGATGTTCCATCTTACCCCTTGCCGCGAGGTAGGCACCCTGAAGCAGTATCTCAAGGATGCTGTATTGGATAATAAGGTGGCTAATGAGCGTGAACCGTTGATGGAACTTCTGATGAAGAAGGCTCAGGAGATGGGATTGGTAAATGCAGAAAACTCAAAATAGAGAATAATTTTTGTTAAATAACGGCTCCTAGCGAGCCGTTATTCATTTATTATTAGTACTTTTGCAGCGCTTTTAAAACTTAAAGGCGCATAAAAGTTTTCGTTAGAGGACGGAAAGAACTTTTGAATAAGAGAAGATAAAAGATTAAATAATAAATTATAATATAAAAATAGGTATGAAAATTAAAAGCGTTTTGTTTGTTGCAGCAGTTTGTGTTCTTGCTGCGTTGACATCATGTGGTGGAAGTAAGAAGGGCGGTCTGCCTGACTTCAGCGATGATGAGTTCGCTGTGGCTACTATCGGTACTTCCAGCGCCGCATTGCAGACTACCTATCCTGCTACCATCAAGGGTATCCAGGATGTAGAGGTACGTCCTAAGGTTTCTGGTTTTATCACTAAGGTTTTTGTACACGAGGGACAGACTGTATCAGCAGGTCAGGCTTTGTTCTCTATTGATAGCGAGACCTATCAGGCTGCTGTCCGTTCTGCAGCTGCTGCTGTAAATACAGCTAAGGCACAGGCTAATACAGCCAAGTTGACCTATCAGAACAATAAGAAATTGTATGATAGCAAGATTATCGGTGAATTTGAACTCTCTACAGCAGCTAACAGCTATGCAACAGCTAAGGCTCAGGTAGCTCAGGCAGAGGCAGCATTGGCTTCAGCCCGCGAGCAGTTGACTTGGTGTACCGTTACCAGCCCTTCTGCCGGTGTTGTAGGTAGCCTTCCTTTTAAGGTTGGTGCTTTGGTCAGCGCTTCTGGTCAGGCTTTGACTACAGTTTCCAACATCAGCACCATGGAGGTGTTCTTCTCACTCTCTGAGTCTCAGATCTTGAGCATGTCTAAGACCAATGGTAGCGTTCAGGCTGCTATCGCTGCGTTCCCAGCTGTTAAGTTGCAGTTGGCAGACGGTTCTATCTATAATCATCCAGGTAAGGTAGTCAAGATGAGTGGTGTCATCGATGCTACTTCTGGTTCTATCTCTCTCATCGCTCACTTCGCTAACCCAGAGAAGTTGCTGAAGAGTGGTGGTGCAGGTTCTATCGTGGTTCCTAACGATCATAACAGCGCTATCGTCATCCCTCAGGAGGCTTGTTCTCAGGTTCAGGATAAGATTTTCGTTTACATCGTAACCAAGGATAACAAGGTGAAGTATTCTGAGATCAAGGTAAATCCACAGGATGATGGCAAGAACTATATCGTAACTTCTGGTCTCCATGTAGGCGACCGCATCGTATTGAAGGGTATCACCAAGTTGACCGATGGTCAGCAGATCAAGCCTATCACTCTGGAGCGTTACAATCAGAAGATTGCTGAGGCTGCCAAGTTGGCTGAGTCTCAGGATAACGCTCATGCCTTCGCTACTGCTATGGGCGGAAAGAAGTAATATATAATAAGGTATAAAGAAAAATAGTAAATTATGTCATTTACAAACTTTATAAAGCGCCCGGTACTTTCGACGGTGGTTTCCATCTTCTTCGTCTTGCTGGGTATTATCGGCTTGGTATCGCTGCCTATCGAGCAGTATCCGAATATCGCGCCGCCTACCATCACGGTAACTGCTACCTATACGGGTGCAGATGCCCAGACGGTGTTGAACTCAGTCGTTGCTCCGCTGGAGGAGAGTATCAACGGTGTGGAGAACATGACTTATATGACCTCTTCCGCGTCTAACTCTGGTTTTGCTCAGATCACCGTTTACTTCAAGCAGGGTTCTGACCCTGATATGGCTGCGGTCAACGTACAGAACCGTGTATCTCAGGCGCAGTCTCTGTTGCCTGCCGAGGTTACCAGGGTGGGTGTCACCGTAACCAAGCGACAAAGTTCCAACGTTATCATGTTCGCTCTGACTACAGACGATGGACGTTACGACGACCAGTTTGTTACCAACTACGCCCTGATCAACGTCATTCCTCAGTTGAAGCGTATCAGTGGTGTGGGTGATGTACAGAGCCCTTCTACCCGTAACTACTCTATGCGTATCTGGTTGAAGCCAGAGAAGATGAAGGAGTTCGGACTGGTTCCTTCTGATGTTTCTCAGGCTTTGGCAGAGCAGAATATCGAGGCTGCCCCTGGTAGCTTTGGTGAGAGCTCTGATATGCAGTATGAATATACCTTGCGTTACAAGGGTCGTTTGAAGACTCCATTGGAGTATGAGAACATCCTCATCAAGAGCAATACTTCCGGTCAGACTCTCCGTCTAGGCGAAATTGCCAAGGTTGAGTTGGGTGGTTTGCAGTATAACGTAAACCTGCTCAATGATGGTCAGCCTGCCGTGATGGGTATGGTTCAGCAGATTGCCGGTTCCAACGCTACCCAGATTGCAAGCGACGTGAAGAAAACGCTTGATGAACTGGAGAAGAGCTATCCTCCAGGGTTGAAGAATGTCATCCTGATGGATGTTACTGAGTTCTTGTTCGCATCTATCGAGGAGGTTATCTTCACCTTGATCATCACCCTGGTACTGGTGTTTATCGTAGTGTATATCTTCTTGCAGGACTTCCGTTCTACGCTGATTCCTATGATTGCCGTACCTGTGGCTCTGGTCGGTACGTTCCTCTTCCTCTGGATCTTCGGATTCTCCATCAACCTGCTTACGCTGTCCGCCCTCTTGCTGGCGATTGCGATTGTGGTCGATGATGCCATTGTGGTGGTCGAGGCGGTTCACGCCAAGCTCGACCAGGGTTACAAGAGTGCTCTTACTGCATCTATCGATGCGATGAACGAAATTTCCAGCGCCATCATCTCTATTACATTGGTGATGTCTGCCGTGTTCGTTCCTGTATCATTCATCGGTGGTACTTCCGGTTACTTCTACCGTGAGTTCGGTGTAACCATGGCGGTATCTATCGTTATTTCGGCTATCAATGCGTTGACTTTGTCTCCTGCACTCTGTGCCGTGTTGCTGAAGCCACACGAGGAGGGTCACGAGAAGAAGATGTCTTTCATCGACCGTTTCCACGCAGGATTCAACTATCAGTTTGATAAGATTACCAATAAGTATAAGGGTGGTGTCAAGTGGGTTATCAACCATGGCGTCATCGCTGGTAGCCTCGTGGCTGTCAGCATCGTAGGTCTGGTTGCCCTGATGGGTACTACCAAGACGGGTCTGGTGCCTGATGAGGATACCGGTACTATCTTCGCTTGTATCTCTACAGCTCCTGGTACCTCTCAGGAACGTACTTCCGAGGTGGTTAAGCAGGTGGATAAGATGCTGGCTAGCAACCCAGCCATCGCAACCCGTAATGCCATCATGGGTTATAGCTTTATCGGTGGTGCCGGTTCTAACCAGGGTACCATCATCGTGAAGCTGAAGCCATTCGAGGAGCGTCCGGGTGGATTCTTCCACCGTATCAAGGAGGCTTGTACAGGTGGCGGTATCGAGGCGCTGTTTGTCAACCCAATGGAATATACTTCTGTATTGGGTATGATCTACAAGCAGACTGCTACGATCAAGGATGCACAGGTTCTTGCCTTTGCTCCACCTATGATTTCCGGTTTCTCTATGCAGAATGGTATTACCATGACCATGCAGGATAAGACTGGTGGCGACTTGAACAAGTTCTTTGATAATGTGAAGAAGTTCCTGGCAGAGTTGAACAAGCGCCCTGAGATTCAGACCGCTCAGACTCAGTATAACCCTAACTATCCTCAGTATATGGTGGATGTAGATGTTGCCAAGACCAAGCAGGCAGGTATCTCTCCATCTTCTGTATTGGCTGTGATGCAGGGTTATCTCGGTGGTCTCTACGCATCTAACTTCAATGCTTATGGTAAGCTCTACCGTGTGATGATTCAGGCTGGTCCTGAGAGTCGTATGCGTCCAGACGATCTGAGCAAGATTTATGTGCGTTGTGCTGATGGCACCATGTCTCCTGTAAGCGAGTTCGTGAACTTGAAGAAGGTTTATGGTCCAGCAAACATCACCCGATTCAACCTGTTTACCTCTATGGATGTATCTGTAACTCCTAACAGCGGTTACTCTACCGGTGACGGTATGAAGGCGATTGCTGAGGTTGCTAAGGAGACATTGCCAGAGGGTTACGGCTATGAGTACTCTGGTTTGACCCGTTCTGAGGCTGAGTCCAGCAACTCTACAGGTTTGATCTTTGCACTCTGTATCGTATTCGTTTACCTGATCTTGAGTGCCCAGTACGAGAGTTACATCTTGCCATTGTCTGTAGTGCTGTCTATCCCATTCGGTTTGGCAGGTGCGTTCATCTTCACCAACCTCTTCGGTCACTCTAACGATATCTACATGCAGATTTCGTTGATTATGTTGATTGGTCTGTTGGCTAAGAACGCCATCCTTATCGTACAGTTTGCCCTCGAGCGTCGTCGTACGGGTATGGCTATCAAGTACTCAGCTATCCTGGGTGCCGGTGCCCGTCTCCGTCCTATCCTGATGACCTCTCTGGCGATGGTTATCGGTCTGTTGCCTCTGATGTTCGCATCAGGTGTAGGTAAGAATGGTAACCAGACCTTGGGTGCTGCCGCCGTAGGTGGTATGTTGATCGGTACTATCTGTCAGATCTTCGTGGTTCCTGCTCTCTTTGCAGTCTTCCAGTGGTTGCAGGAGAAGTTGACCCCAATGAAGTTCGAGGACGAGATGAACGAGGAGGTAGCTGCCGAATTGGAGCAGTATGCCAACGCCGCTCACGAAATGAAGGGTATCGAGAAGAAGTAATAACGCAATGTAACTTCAAAGGAAACAATGAAAAAGAATTTAAATATCATCATATTGGGTCTCGCAGCGCTCTCCCTGAGCAGCTGCAAGACACTCTACGGAAAGTATGAGCGTCCGGATGTGAAGACCAGCGGTATCGTTCGCGATGTAGCTTCTGATACAGATACATTGGCTGTAAAGGATACTACTACCTTCGCCAATATCCCTTGGCGCAGTGTCTTTACCGATCCTCAGCTCCAGTCAATCATTGAGAAGGGATTGAACAACAATGTCAACCTCCTCAATGCGGCTTTGAACGTGAAGATAGCAGAAGAGCAGCTGAAGTGTGCCAAGTTGGCATTCGTGCCTTCTCTGGCTTTCACTCCTCAGGGAACCATCGCTTCCTGGGATGGTCAGGCTGCCACCAAGACTTACACGATGCCTGTTACAGCCAGCTGGATGGTAGACCTCTTCGGCAACCTGCTCTCTCAGAAGCGCAGTGCCCAGATGGCGCTGCTCCAGTTGCAGGATTATCAGGTATCTGTCAAGACCAACCTCATCGCCAACATCGCCAACATGTATTATACTCTGTTGATGCTCGACAAGCAGGTGGAGTTGGTTAACAATATGGAAGGATTGACCAAGGATACTTGGGAGACTATGCAGAAGATGCACGATCTCAGATTGGGTTACCGTACACCAGCCATCCAGTCAGCTGAGTCTAACTACTATTCTGTGTTGACCCAGAAGACCGATCTGTTGCGCCAGATTCGTGAGACAGAGAACTCTCTGAGTCTGCTCATCGGCGACCAGGCACATAGCATCGCCCGTGGCAAGTTGGATAACCAGAGTCTTCCTTCTAATTTCTCAACCGGTGTAGGCATCCAGTTGCTCAACAACCGTGCTGATGTCCACGCAGCCGAGATGAATCTTGCCCAGTGCTTCTATGGTGTAGAGACCGCCCGCAGCAAGTTCTATCCATCTATCACCATTTCCGGTACAGGTGCCTTCACCAATTCAGGTGGTATGGGCATCGTGAACCCAGGTAAGTGGTTGCTCTCAGCTGTAGGTTCTCTTACCCAGCCAATTTTCCAGAACGGCCGTATCATTGCCGGTTTAAAGGTGGCTAAGATGCAGTATGAGCAGGCTTACAACACCTGGCAGAATACCGTGCTGAAGGCTGGTAGCGAGGTGAGCAATGCGCTTGTTCTCTACAACTACTCTGATGAGAAGAGCAAGATAGAGCAGAAGCGAATAGAAGTACTCGAGAAGAATGTAGAATCTACCAAGGAATTGATGGGTATTGCAGGCAGCTCTTACCTTGAAATCATCCAGGCACAGTCTTCACTCCTCAACGTACAGCTTTCTAAGGTAGCTGATGACTTCTACAAGATGCAGGCAGTAGTAAATCTCTACTATGCATTGGGTGGAGGAGCTAAGTAGTTTATAGTTAATAATTAATAGTTTATAGTTATGGCTAGTATAATAAGTCCAAAGGCAGAGGTTTCTCCAAAGGCTAAGATTGGAGACAACTGCAAGATATATCCATTCGCCTATATTGAGGACGATGTGGTCATCGGCGACAACTGTACCATCTATCCATTCGTGAGCATCATGAACGGTACTCGCATGGGTAATAATAATAAGGTGTTCCAGGCAGCCGTTATCGCTGCGCTCCCACAGGACTTCCACTTTACAGGTGAGGAGAGTGAGGTAGTCATCGGCGATAACAATACCATCCGTGAGAACGTGGTTATCAACCGTGGTACCCATAAGGGTGGCAAGACCGTTCTGGGCAACAACAACTTCCTGATGGAAGGTGCCCATGTCTCTCACGATACCGTAATCGGCAACGGTTGCGTATTCGGTTATGGTACCAAGATTGCGGGCGACTGTGTGATTGGTAACGGTGTCATCTACTCAACATCTGTAGTAGAGAACGCCAAGACTAGAGTAGGCGACTTGGCGATGATTCAGGCAGGTACTACCTTCTCTAAGGATATTCCTCCTTATATCATTGCCGGTGGAAAGCCTGTGAAGTATGCAGGTCCTAACACCATCATCATGGAAGCAGCTGAGCTTACCGAGAAGGTTCGCAAGCATATTGCTAATGCCTACCGACTGGTATTCCATGGTCAGACATCCCTCTTCGATGCCATTAACCAGATCAAGGATCAGGTGCCAGATGGACCGGAGATTCAGAACATCATCCAGTTCCTGGAGAGTTCAGAGAAGGGTGTCATCACTAAGATGTAAAGATTGTGTAGATGTTGGGATTTTTTCATCCCTAATATTGTATTTGTAAATTAGTAAATTCAAGTCATACCTATTTGAATTTTACTTAGTATGTGAAGGGCTGGCCGTGAGGTTGGCCCTTTTCCTTTTTCAATTGAACTTAACTTTTGCCTGTGGTTCGATTAATTAATTGAATAAATGTAAATAAATGCTATTTTATTTTGTAATTTCTTCGTTTATGCGTATCTTTGCAGACAATTTGGGTCATTGTGCCCTTTTGGTTTTAAGTTAGTAAAGATTTTTAAAAATGAGAAAGAAACAATATAAGCCTAGCAATCATCGTGGATTGCAGGTCATTACTTTGTGTATCAGTACCGCTATGGTGCTCATTTTGTTGGGATTAGTTATCTTCTCTGTCCTCATGGGACGTAATCTATCTTCCTATGTGAAGGAGAATCTCGTGGTACAGGTGATGCTCGAACAGGATATGACTAACCCGGAGGGATTGCAGATGTGTAAACGCCTGAATGCAAGACCTTATGTCAATACGCTGACTTATATCACCAAGGAAGAGGCACTGAAAGAAGCTACCCGCGATTTGGGTACCAACCCGAGCGAGTTTGCCGGTGTCAACCCTTTCCAGCCTTCCATAGAGATTACGACGAAGGCAGATTACGCGAACAATGATTCATTGAAGTGGATTGCCAAGGAACTGAAGGCATATCCGCGTGTTACCGAGGTTACTTATCAGCACGACCTGATAGAACAGGTGAACAATTCGTTGGCAAAGATCAGTATCGGATTACTGATTGTAGCAGCCCTGCTCACCTTCATCTCGTTCTCGCTGATTAACAATACGGTGCGTCTGGGCATCTATGCCCGCCGTTTCTCCATCCATACGATGAAGTTGGTAGGTGCATCCTGGGGCTTTATCCGCCGTCCGTTCTTGCGCAAGGCTGTGCTTGTGGGTGTTGTTTCAGCCCTGCTGGCAGATGGTTTTCTGGGCGGTTGTCTCTATGTATGGTCGCTCCACGAACCGGAACTGATGAATGTTTTGGGCTGGCAGGAACTTGCCATCACCGGCGGCTCCGTCTTCCTCTTCGGTATCATCATCACCGCCTTCTGCGCCTGCATCTCAGTCAATAAGTTCCTGAAGATGAAGGCGGGAGACTTGTATAAAATATAAGGGAAGAGTGAAGAATTCTCTTGCTTTATTAAACATTAAACATTACACATTAAACATTAAAAATAATGGATAAGAAGAATTTAGCATTCGACAAGATGAACTTTATCTTGTTAGGCATCGGAATGGCGATTATCATCATCGGTTTTCTGCTGATGAGTGGCGCCGGTTCTAACGAGCATACCTTCGATACTGATATTTTCAGTACCCGTCGCATCGTTGTAGCACCAACTGTAACATTGATAGGTTTCCTTTCAATCATCTATGCGGTGATTCACAAACCGAAAGACAATGAATAATTTATAATTAATATACATATTATTATTAGATGGATTTTATTCAGACTATCATTATCTCTATCGTAGAGGGACTGACCGAGTTCTTGCCTGTATCCAGTACGGGTCACATGATTATAGTAGAAAATTTGCTGGGTGTAGATATCCAGGATAAGTTTGTCAACGCCTTTACTGTCATCATCCAGTTTGGCGCCATCCTTTCTGTCATCTGTCTGTATTGGAAGAGATTCTTCTATCCAGAGGCTGTGAAGACCGGTGAGAAGACCTATTGGAAGGCGATGTTCGATTTCTATGCCCGTCTGCTTGTAGGTACCGTGCCTGCCGTGGTATTGGGTCTTGCCTTCAATGATTTCATCGAGTCAAACCTTGGCAATGTACAACTGGTGGGCTGGATGCTTGTCATCGGCGGTATTTTCATGCTCTTCTGCGATAAGATATTCAATAAAGGCAGCGAACAGACCAAGCTTACTTACAAGCGTGCCCTGATTATCGGTTTCATCCAGTGTATAGCGATGATTCCTGGTGTATCGCGCTCCATGTCAACCATCGTGGGTGGTATGTCCCAGCGTCTTACCCGCAAGGCAGCAGCCGAGTTCTCATTCTTCCTGGCAGTGCCAACCATGTTTGGCGCCACCTGTCTCGAGGTTTATAAGCTCATCAGCCATGGCGGCGGCTCATTGCTCACCCAGGGCAACAACCTGTTCACATTGATATTAGGCTCAGTGGTGGCATTCATCGTTGCCATTCTCGCCATCAAGTTTTTCATCAATTATGTCACCAAGTACGGTTTTGCAGCTTTCGGCTGGTACCGTATCGTAGTAGGACTTATCATTATCATCTGCGGCCTTTGCGGTGTAGATATGCAGATGGTTGACTAAACATACACTATGGATTTCAGAAAAGGAGAAATTATTGCCATCGACAAGCCTTATCGCATGTCGAGTTTCGGAGCCCTGGCACATGTTCGCTATCTGCTCAGCAAGAAGCTCGGTTTTAAGGTGAAGATAGGACATGCCGGTACGCTCGATCCCCTTGCCACTGGCGTGCTGGTGCTCTGCACCGGTAAATGTACCAAGCAGATAGAACAGCTGCAGACCCATACTAAGGAGTATACAGCTACCCTGCAGCTTGGTGCTACTACCGCCAGCTACGATAAGGAACACAGCGTGAATCACACCTATCCTACGAAGCATATCACCCGCCAGCTGGTGGAGGAAACGCTTAAGCAGTTTGTGGGCGAGATTCAGCAGGTTCCGCCTACCTACAGTGCCGTAAAGGTGAATGGCGACCGCTCTTATGCCTTGCGCCGGGCAGGCGAAGAGGTTCAGCTCAAGCCGAAGACCGTGCGTGTAGACGAGATAGAACTCACCGATTATAACGATGAGGAGAAGGCCGCCAGTATCCGTGTGGTTTGCGGCAAAGGCACTTACATCCGCTCCCTCGCCCGTGATATCGGCAGGGCTCTCGATAGTGGCGCCTACCTTACCGCCCTCCGCCGTACCAAGGCAGGAAGTTTCGCAGTAGAAAACTGCATCAGTTTTGATCATTTCCAGGAATGGCTTGATGAGCAGCCTCTCGAAGACAGCCTTCAGCCATCCAAGTAATAAAAAATATAACATGAAGCTATCACAATTTAACTTTAAGTTGCCAAAAGATCAGGTGGCACTTTATCCACATAAGGCAAAGCACGTGGTAAAAACGGCTAGTGGTGAACGTACATTCGAGATTACTCGCCGCGATGAGTCCCGACTCATGGTTCTCCACAAGAAGTCAGAAACCATCGAGATGTACAAGAAAGATGAAAACGGCAAGGATATGGTTGATGCCGATGGCAATCCAGTATTCCTGCAGTTCAAGGATATCGTGAATTACTTCGAAGAGGGCGATACCTTCATCTTCAACAATACCAAGGTTTTCCCAGCCCGTCTTTATGGTACCAAGGAGAAGACCGATGCCAAGATTGAGGTGTTCCTGCTCCGTGAGCTCAATCCTGAGATGCGCCTTTGGGACGTATTGGTAGAGCCTGCCCGCAAGATCCGTATCGGCAACAAGCTTTTCTTCGATGATGTCAACGAGATGGTTGCCGAGGTTATCGACAATACCACCAGCCGTGGACGTACCCTCCGTTTCCTCTATGATGAGGATGGCAATCATGATGTCTTCAAGCGTTCGCTCTTCGCTCTGGGCGAGGCTCCGCTTCCTCGCTACGTTATCGATGCACGTGAGGATCATCACGCTACAGAGGATGATATGGACGATTTCCAATGTGTTTTCGCTGAGGTAGAGGGTGCTGTTACTGCACCTGCTACCGGTCTTCACTTCTCACGCGAGCTGATGAAGCGTATGGAGATCAACGGTATCAACGAGGCTTATATCACCCTGCATTGCGGTCTGGGCAACTTCCACGATATTGAGGTGGAGGACCTTACCAAGCACAAGATGGATTCAGAGCAGATGATGATCAGCCAGGAGGCATGTGATCTGGTTAACAAGACCAAACTTGCCGGCCATCGCGTCTGTGCTATCGGTACCAGTGTGATGAAGGCAACAGAAACGGCTGTAGGCACCGATGGTATGATGAAGGCTTTCGATGGATGGACCAACAAGTTCATCTTCCCTCCATACGATTTTGGTCTTGCTGACTGTGCCGTAGTCAATTTCTATCATCCGGAGTCAACCCTGATGATGAGTACTGCAGCCTTTGGCGGTTACGAGTTGGTTTACGAGGCATACAAGATGGCTGTGAAGAATGGCTATATGTTTGGCTGCTATGGTGATTCATTGTTGATGCTTCCAGATTAAACAGTAGTATAAACAGTTTTTATACACATAGAAGTTGTTGATATTCTAGGTTTTAGCTTAGTTATCCACAATTTTATGAAAGTGTGAATAAGTATGTATCAGGTATATTTAAGTCTCGGTACGAATTTGGGCAACCGAAAGCGCAACATTCGCGAGGTAATAGAAAAGATAGGAGAGCAGATTGGTGTGGTAGAGCGCCAGTCTGCTCTTTACGAAACCAAGCCTTGGGGCTATTCATCTCCCAACGACTATATCAATGCCTGTGTGCTGGTTCTCACCACGATGGCCCCGCGCCAGGTGCTGGAGGCTACGCAGCGCATAGAGCGCGAAATGGGGCGTACCATGAAGTCGGTGGATAGCGAATACCATGACCGCATCATTGACATTGATATCCTGATGATAGATGACTTGGTGATAGATGAGCCCGATTTCAAGGTTCCTCATCCGTTGATGGAGGAGCGTGAATTCGTGATGAAACCGCTGAAGGAGATACTCAGGTAATTTAAATTTAGTAAGTATGCAAAAACGGGCTAGGAGTTTTTGGTAGAGCAACAGGATGGTTGCCAGCGTCAGATAGATGATGCTGGTTTGTGGTTACAAGTTCTACAAAGTGCTGTTCTAAGAAATGAATCATATTCTTTTTTTTTATGCAAGAAAAATCCCACCGCTCTTGCGAACGATGGGATTCTGTTCTGTTAAGCAATGTGTCTGCCTAAGCTGATTACTTACGAAGACCGAGGGCCTTGATGATAGCACGATAGCGATTGATGTCGCGATCATACAAGTAATCGAGCAATGCACGACGCTTTCCTACAAGCTGTGTCAACGCACGTGTTGTAGTATAATCTTTACGGTTCTTCTTAACATGTTCCGTCAAATGAGCAATACGGTATGAGAACAATGCTATCTGGCTCTCAGCTGAACCAGTATCAGAGTTAGACTTTCCGTACTTGCTAAAGATCTCTTCTTTTTTTGCTTTGTCTAAATACATAGCTGTAAAAACTTAATTTAATAAAATATGAATATGTTTAATTTTGTGCATCTGATGACCTTCCTCACGGTGGTTTCATTAAAAATGCGGTGCAAAGATACAACTTTTTGCCGAATTATGCAAACATTTCGGGATTTTTTTGTAATTTTGCACCCAAATTTAAGTATTTAAGGTAAAAATTAAAATGCAAGACATTAGAAACATTGCAGTTATTGCACACGTTGACCATGGTAAGACTACATTGGTCGACAAGATGATGCTCGCCGGTAAGCTGTTCCGCGACGGCCAGGATAACAGCGGCGAAGTGCTCGATTCCAACGACTTGGAGCGCGAGCGTGGTATCACCATTCTCTCAAAGAATGTATCTATCAATTGGAAAGGTACTAAGATTAATATCCTCGATACTCCTGGACACTCTGACTTCGGTGGTGAGGTTGAGCGCGTGCTCAACATGGCAGACGGATGCCTCCTCCTCGTAGATGCTTTCGAGGGTCCGATGCCTCAGACCCGTTTCGTGCTCCAGAAGGCATTGCAGCTCGGACTGAAGCCTATCGTCGTTGTTAATAAGGTAGATAAGCCTAACTGTCGCCCTGAAGAGGTGTACGAGATGGTATTCGACCTGATGTGCGACCTCGATGCTACAGAAGAGCAGCTCGACTTCTCAGTAGTTTACGGTTCTGCCAAGAACGGCTGGATGGGCGAGGACTATAATCATCCAACAGACAATATCGATTATCTGCTCGATAAGATTATTGAGGTTATCCCAGCTCCTAAGCAGCTCGAGGGTACTCCACAGCTCCTTATCACATCACTCGATTACAGCTCTTATACTGGTCGTATCGCCGTAGGTCGTGTACACCGCGGTACATTGAAGGATGGAATGAATGTTACCATCTGCCACCGCGACGGAACCCAGGAGAAGACCAAGATCAAGGAGCTCCACACCTTCGAGGGTATGGGCCACAAGAAGACCGATCATGTAGATTCAGGCGATATCTGTGCCGTTATCGGCTTGGAGAAGTTCGAGATTGGTGATACCATCTGCGATTTCGAGAATCCTGAGCCACTGCCTCCAATCGCTGTCGATGAGCCTACCATGAGCATGCTCTTCACCATCAACGATTCACCATTCTTCGGTAAGGAAGGCAAGTTCTGTACATCACGCCACATCCAGGAGCGCTTGAACAAGGAGCTCGAGAAGAACCTCGCTCTCCGCGTACAGCCTTACGAGGATTCTACCGATAAGTGGATTGTATCAGGCCGTGGTGTGCTCCATCTCTCTGTACTCATCGAGACCATGCGCCGCGAGGGCTATGAGCTCCAGGTAGGTCAGCCTCAGGTTATCTATAAGGAGATTGACGGTGTGAAGTGCGAGCCTGTAGAGGAGTTGACCATCAACGTACCAGAGGAGTTTGCTTCTAAGATGATTGATATGGTAACCCGCCGCAAGGGTGATATGACCTCTATGCTGAACATGGGCGAGCGTGTAGACATCGAGTTCGATATCCCTTCACGTGGTATCATCGGTCTGCGTACCAACGTGCTTACCGCTTCTCAGGGCGAGGCTATCATGGCTCACCGCTTCAAGGAGTATCAGCCATACAAGGGTGAAATCAGCCGCCGTTCTAACGGTAGCATGATTGCGCTCGAAACCGGTACTGCCTTTGCTTACGCTATCGATAAGCTGCAGGATCGTGGTAAGTTCTTCATCGACCCGGGTGAGGAGGTTTACGGAGGCGAGGTTGTAGGTGAGCATGTTCACGACAACGACCTGGTAGTCAACGTAACCAAGGCTAAGCAGCTTACCAACGTACGTGCTTCCGGTTCTGACGATAAGGCTCGCGTCATTCCTAAGACCGTGATGAGTCTTGAGGAGTGCCTGGAGTATATCCGTGAGGACGAGTACGTAGAGGTAACTCCAAAGAACATGCGTATGCGCAAGATTGAGCTCGATCACCTGAAGCGCAAGCGCAGCAACAAAGACTAAGCAGAAATGTTTTTGTGGAGATTTTTTAGAAAGTTTTCATTGCCCTGCTCCCTGGTTATGGGAGCATTGGGCTACCTGATATTCGCCAATGTGCCCTTCCTGGTGCCCATTGGCGATTATTGTGGTCCGAGGTTGGTAAGTCTGATGCCGGTAGTGCTGTTCTCCCTGCTCTATGTTACTTTCTGTAAGATAGAAATCAAGGAGATGAAGCCTAAGGCGTGGCATTTCATCCTCCAGCTCATCCGTACCTCGCTGTCATTGATGATGGTGGTGCTTATCTTTGAGTTCGGCTCCGATTACAGCACCAAACTGATTCTCGAGGGTGCCTTCATCTGCTTCATCTGTCCTACGGCAGCCGCCGTGGCTGTGGTTACGGAGAAGTTGGGCGGCAGTATCGGTTCGCTGACCACTTATACGGTCATCGCCAACATTTTTACGATGGTCATCATTCCGAGTCTTTTCCCGATGGTAGAGAAAGGGGCAGACGTATCGTTCCTCATGATGAGTGCGATGGTGTTCCGCAATGTCACTACCGTGCTGGTGGTGCCTCTGCTGCTTGCCTTGCTGAGCCGCAGGTTCCTGCCAAAATGGGTGGATAAGGTGAAGAATGTAAAGGATTTAGGCTTTTATATGTGGTGTTTCAACCTCACGATACTGATGGGCGAAACGGTTCGCAACATGCTCCATGCCGAGGTATCGGGCGTAACGATGCTTCTGCTGCTCTTTGTACCGCTGCTGGTATGTCTCCTCCAGTTTGCCATCGGCAAGGCGGTAGGCAGGCATTTCGGTGCGAGTATCAGTGCCGGTCAGGCGTTGGGACAGAAGAATACGGTAGTGGGCATCTGGCTCACCCTCACCTTCCTGAATCCTCTTGCTGCCGTAGCACCGGGTGCCTATGTAGTATGGCAGAATCTGGTCAATGGCTGGCAACTTTGGTATAAAGAAAAATATGGCAAGCTTAAGTGGTAAGCTTGCCATATTTTTTGTTTCTAATCCTGGGTAGGGTAGATGAGGTTTTCTTCCCTGATGCAGCAGAGCACCTCATCCAGATATTTTCTGGCTTCATATTTCGCCATAGGCAGGTCGTGGAGCAGGTAGTTGCCGCAGTCCTTTGCCGCCTGTCCCGGAATCTCACCCTCGAAATCGGCGATAAACTTAAAGGTGCGCTTCATCAGTTCCACGATGTCCTTGCTCTCCAGATCGCCCTTGATAAGGAGATAGTTGCCCGTGAGGCATCCCATCGGTCCCCAGTAGATGATGCGGTCCTTCCACTCCTCGTCGTTGCGCAGATAGGTGGCAGCCAGGTGTTCGATGGTATGGATGGCACCGTTGTGCAGACAAGGCTCCTGGTTAGGCACCTTCATGCGGATATCGAATGTTGTGATGACTTCTCCGCCTACTTCGTCCTTACGGCTCACGTAGATGCCGCGGAGCAGCTTATTGTGATTGATTGTAAAACTTGGAATCTTATTCATCTTGATAATTAATAATTTACAGTTTACAGACTTTCGAGGAAAGCCTTGGTAACATTGAAAGAGCCTTCAGCCATTTTAGCCCAGAAGTCGAAATACTGCTGTGCCTTGGTATCTTTCAGCGGTACATCGCTGATGATGCGGAAGGAGATGAAAGGCGTCTTGTAGATGTGGCAGGTCTGGGCGATAGAGCAGCTCTCCATATCCACCGCCATCGCCTGAGGGAAGTGTTCCAGGATAGAGCGCATCTTCTCCTTGCTGTCTACAAACCATTCGCCGCTCACAATCTGTCCGGCGTGGATCTTCGGGTGCCTGTTGCCCGGCAGGTTGTTGATGGCGAGTGCCTTCTCCACATATTCCTTAGGTGTTTTGAAGAAAGCAGGCATGCCTAGAATCTGTCCGAATTCGCATTCCTCGCCGCAGTAGGCATCGTGGTAAACGCAGTTGGTTGCCACCACCACCTCAGTCACGTTGAGGTTGATATCAGCGCCTCCAGCCACGCCTGAAGAGATGACGAGGTCAGGGTGATAGTTGTCAATCATTTCTACGGCACCTATGGTACTGTTCACCTTACCGATGCCGCATTGCTGCATCACCACCTCGTTGTTGCCTATTTTTCCGATAACGAAGTCCTTATAGTTTTTTCTCTCAACCTGCGATTCGGTCAATAATGTTTTGAGTTGCGCGAACTCCTTGTCCATCGCAACAATAATTCCTATTTTCATATTCTATACTAACTTTTGGGTGCAAAGTTACTAAAAATATTGCAGAGAGAAGCAAAGTTTAAGGAGTTTTTAAGGAAAAAGGCTTTTAAAGGTAAAAAAGTAAAAAAAGCCCCCGATGCGTGATGCACCGGGGGCTTTGCTATGTCGAATCAGAATTTAAAAACATCTTTTTTTTTACACGCTACAGCTGGTAACTCCGAGCGTAGTAGCGATGGCTGTGAGGAAGGAGATTGCAATCTGCAAAATCGTTTTCCAGGTATTTGCTTTCATCATCTTTATTATTATTTTTAATGTTAAGTGTTATATGTTAATATTAACTTGGCGAGGGGGATACGCTAGCTTTCTACTTGCCGCCCTCAGGCGAGGGCTTTATTCAAGCCCGTCGCCGCCGCCCTGCGTACCGCCGCCAGTTGTACCGCCGCCCTGTTCAGTGCCGCCACCGGTAGTACCACCGCCTGTGGTGCCCTCTCCGTCGGTGCCGATATAGCCGCCGTACTCCTGAATCTTGCACTTCTTGCGCAGCTCAGTATTGCTCCAGCTCTTCGTGTTTCTCACAATCAGGTGCACGCCCTCCACGCTGGCAGCTGTCACCTTCTCCTTGGTGTCCTCCGCCTTGGAGCTCATACCGATGGAGAACAATCCGAGGTCAGAGAGACGCACGCTCTTGCCGTCGAGAATCAGCTCCTGCAGATGGTCGAGTGCATCCATCAGCACACCGTGGATAGTACCACGAGAGTAAGGAGATCCGTGGTCAGAGATATGCGATACGAATCCCTCGAAGTCCACTTCGCGGTCAGTTACCGCAGCCGCATACCACTTCTTCTTACCTGCGTTTTCACCAGTCTGAGGTGTGCGCTGTACTTTACGATATTTCAATGTTCCTTTTACTTCCATAATCTTAAATTTTTAAAGGGTTAATAAATTGTTAACTTTGTGGGTTACGCTTTGTCGAGTGCAGCCTTTCTTCGAACGACGATGCAAAGATACTGCAATTTCCCGATGCCACCAAATTTCAGCGTGTGATAAGGCGCGATTTTCAGCACACTTTCAATCCGAAACCTGTTAAACAATCTAACTCGCCGTTTTGCGCCCCGCGACTCATACTTTTTCAGAGAGGAAAACATAGAGTTGCGCACTTAAATACTTTGTTTACAATAAAATAGAAAGATACAAAATGGCATAAGAAATCTCCCTCAGTTCCTCAGAACTCAGTTCCTCAGTTTTTCTCTGACCCTTCACTTTTATCTTAATTTAGAAGCTTATTATATATATAATATA
>NZ_QSAV01000070.1:0-9434 GCF_003465495.1 Segatella copri
CATAAAAGAGGGTGCGCCATAGACTTATGACACACCCTCCTCTTTTCTCTTATGGAATGTGGAAGCCTACCCCCTTTAATGTCCGTTTTCAAAACTGATACTGTCCCCATGAGATAGGGGGCAGGTCGGTGAAAAACGTTGAAAAATCGCCTAGAAATATCTCTTCTTCATTTTCTTCAAGAAATCCTTGGTGATAGGGAAGCCGGAGGCATCACCTATTACGGAGTCGGTATAACAGAAGGGACATTCGGCTGTAGGCGGCTCATCAGGGAGGTAATTTTAAGAATTTGTGAAAGTCAATCGTAATCCATCGGCTACCCCCCCCTCAGTGTCAGGAAATCACCCATTCCAGAGTATTCACCTCGTCTTTGATAGAGAAGTTCAAGCCCACCTTCACCACCTTCTTGCCGCTCATCTTGAAAGCATCGGCATAATGCCTTGCCTCTATCTGGGCGAGAGCCTCCTCGGCACTCTTGTTGAATTTCAGTTCCATCACATAGATGGTGTCGGCAGTCTCCATCGTGATGTCGATTCTCCCTTTAGCCGTGTGCTGCTCCACAATAATATTGTAGTCAGTAAGCAAGGCAAAGATGATATAAAGCATCTGCTGGTAATGCCCCTCGTAATTGGTGTTGTCGCAATATGGAATGGTTTCCAGGAAATCAGCCAGCATTTGCAGGGCTTCATCCATTTTACCACTATTAATATAGGAAGAAATGTCTGCTATCACAACCCTACCCATATCTATTCCCGATCCAAGGTAGCCCGGCAACAAACTGTCGAACAGTCCCACCTCAATCTCCTTGTTAGGAAAGTCGAGCGTATAAACATCTATCTTCTTTTCGTAGTCCTTGATGGTGAGATAGCCACTCTGATACAGCAGAGGAGTGAGCGAAGTCATTCTTTCCGTTGCAGCGTCAAAGGAGGCAGCCTTAGCCCTCACTCGCCCCAACTGCGATGGCAACACATGAAACTCCCTCATTTTTTCAATCAGATAAGTAGGTGTACCGGATCCAAACCAATAAGCCTTCAGCTTGCCATCAGCAAAGCAATTGAGCAAGCTGTAAGGATTGAAGACATCAGGCGATGGCCATGTGAAGTGATAACCATCATAATGGTCTTTGAGTTCCTGGATAGTCTCCTCCCTGCTCAGTTCCAGATGCTCGGCAAGAGCGTCGATGTCATCACTCATCTGGGTCAGCAGTTCCTCCTTGGTGATGCCACAGATGCCGGCATAAGGCTCGTCCATGCTCACATTCTTGATGTTGTTCAGCTCGCTGAAGATGCTGAGCTGCGAAAACTTCGTGATGCCCGTCATAAAGACAAATCGAAGCATAGACTCGTTTCCCTTCAGAGGACTATAGAAGTTGCGCATTGTGTTACGGAGCTCATCTAGTTTTTCCTTTTCATGCGCCACATCCAGCAGCGGAGCATCATATTCATCAATGAGCACCACCACCTGCTTGCCAGTCTTCTGATAAACGGCATTTATCAAATCGTCAAGTCGAATATTAACATCTATTTTATTGCTCATGCAATCGAACCTTGCCTCTTGCTTTTCAATAATATCCAACAAATAACGATTCAGCTGCTCCTTCTCCATGTGCTTACCCTTGCTCAGGTCGAAGTGCAGAACAGGATAAGTATTCCACTCCTTCTCTAGCTTCTCGATGGCAAGCCCCTCAAAGAGTTCCTTCTTTCCTTCGAAATAACTTTGGAAGGTGGAAACCAGCAGCGACTTGCCGAAACGGCGTGGGCGACTCAAGAAGAAATACTTTCCATCGGTATGTGTCATACGATAGATGTATTCCGTCTTGTCGATATAGAGGTTGTCCAACTTGCGGATTTCCTCAAATGTCTGAATTCCTATAGGATATAATTTTCTTGCCATTGCGTCATCGAATTAATTCATTTGCAAAGCTACAACAAAAAAATGATACCACCAAACTTTTATGAGGGAAAAGTTCTATTTTTTACGTGGTGTGGTTTAACGATTTTGGTTGACCACTTATTATCTTATTTATAAGACGAGTTGACTCGGTTAATACTTATTTATAAAACCAGTTGACTAGTTAAAACTTAGTCATACTTTTTGTTGACTAGTTTTGCTCTTAGTCATATCGAAAATGCACCTGATTATATATAGGGAAAACAGTTGCTGCAAACCACCTCTCTTTTCTCTCATAGAATGTGGAAGCCTATCCCCTTTAATGTCCGTTTTCAAAACTGATACTGTCCCCATGTGATAGGGGAGGAAGATGGGGGGATGAACTCCTTTGAGAAGTGTTAACGAATCTAACTCGTAGTTTCTTGGGTGACAACTCAATGTTTTGTGCCGCATCACTCAATGTTTTCTTATCAATAACTCTTCGTTTAAATGATGGAATCACATGGGGGCAGTTTCAGTTTTTCAAATGGACATTAAACTATAGGGTAGAGATAGGTAAGATTTATTAAGGTTGTTAAAATGTAAAGATATTAATCTTCTTTGCGCTTCTCTTTCATATATAGGATGAGGGTGCGCCATAGACTTATGACACACCCTCAATTATAATAGATTTTGCTTTCATCAGAAAATATCTGAATGTGAATTAGAGTGGATACTCCTCGAAAGCATAGAGTACAGTGCTTAAATAACGCTCGCCTGTATCTGGCAAGAGGGCTACAATCTTCTTGCCCTTGTTCTCAGGACGCTTCGCAATCTCGGTGGCTGCAAAGGCGGCAGCACCTGATGAGATTCCTACCAAGAGGCCCTCGGTCTGAGCCAGGTCACGACCTGCCTTGATTGCATCATCGTTCTGAATATCCAATACCTCATCGATATATTCTGAAGAGTAGGTCTCTGGAATGAAACCGGCACCGATGCCCTGAATCTTGTGAGGACCGCTCTGTCCGCCGTTCAATACAGGCGATGTGGCAGGTTCTACGGCAATCACCTTCACGTTTGGATTCTGCTCTTTCAGGTACTTGGCGATACCCGAAATGGTTCCACCTGTTCCTACACCGGCTATGAAGATATCAATCTCGCCATCGGTATCAGCCCAGATTTCTGGTCCTGTTGTGGCATAGTGCTTGGCAGGATTGGCTGGGTTGGTAAACTGTCCCAGAATCACGGAACCCGGAATGGAATCGCGGAGCTCCTCGGCAGCCTTGATGGCACCAGGCATTCCGTCCTTACCGCTGGTCAATCTCACTTCTGCACCGTAAGCCTTCACCAGGTTTCTGCGCTCCACACTCATGGTTTCTGGCATGGTGAGGATGAGGTGATAGCCCTTTACGGCTGATACCAGAGCCAGACCTACACCCGTGTTACCGCTGGTTGGTTCAATGATGGTGGCACCTGGTTTCAAGATGCCCTTCTGCTCAGCGTCTTCGATCATCGCAAGTGCGATACGATCCTTTACGCTTCCGCCAGGATTGAAGAATTCTACCTTAGCAATCACAGGAGTCTCCAAACCCTTGGATGCTGAATACTTATCCAATTCTACCAATGGGGTCTTACCGATTAAATCAGTAATCTGCTTATATATCTTTGCCATAACTGTACTCTAATTTAAATCATTAATATTTTTACTTTACGTAGGTAAATGCCTCATCGAGTGCCTCAATCAGGTCGTCGATGTTCTCGATACCGATGCTCAGGCGAACGGTAGAAGGATAGATGTGCTGCTCCTCCAATTCCTCTGGGCTTAACTGAGAGTGGGTGGTTGTTGCTGGGTGAATAACCAGTGACTTCACGTCGGCTACGTTAGCCAGCAAAGAGAAGATGCGCAGGTGGTCGATGAACTCCCATGCCTCTTTCTCGCCGCCCTTGATATCGAAGGTGAAGATAGAACCACCGCCGTTAGGGAAGAGCTTCTTGTAAAGTTCGTGGTCTGGATGAGAAGGAACGGCTGGGTGATTAACCTTAGCCACCTTAGGGTTATTCTCCAGATACTCTACCACCTTTAATGCATTCTGAACGTGACGCTCTACACGGAGGCTCAATGTCTCCAAGCCCTGAAGAAGAATCCAGGCGTTGAATGGAGAGATGGTTGCACCGGTATCACGAAGGATGACCGCACGGATTCGGGTTACGAAGGCTGCTGCTCCGGCTACATCTGCGAATACGGCACCATGATAAGATGGGTCTGGCTTGGCGAGAGTAGGGAACTTGTCGGCATTTGCCTTCCAGTCGAACTTACCGCCATCTACGATGACACCACCGAGAGATGAACCGTGACCGCCGATGAACTTGGTAGCAGAGTGAACCACGATATCTGCTCCGTGCTCGATAGGACGGATGAGGTATGGGGTGCCGAAGGTGTTATCGATAATCAATGGGATGTTGTGGCGATGAGCAATCTCTGCCAACTTATCGATATCGGTTACATCTGAGTTAGGATTTCCGAAGGTCTCTGCATAGAGTGCCTTGGTATTGTCCTGGATAGCAGCCTCTACCTGCTCGAAGTTGCGAGGATCCACGATGGTGTAGCTTACACCCTGTGTGGATAATGTATGAGTGATGAGGTTATAAGTACCACCATAGATGTTGTCGGCAGCTACGATGTGGTCGCCATTCTGAAGGATGTTCTGCAGAGCGTAGGTAACGGCGGCAGCACCAGAAGCGACAGCCAAACCTGCTACACCACCCTCGAGGGCAGCTACACGGTCTTCGAATACACCCTGAGTAGAGTTGGTCAAGCGACCATAGATGTTACCTGCGTCACGGAGTCCGAATCTATCGGCAGCGTGCTGAGAGTTGCGGAACACGTAACTTGTGGTCTGGTAGATAGGCACCGCACGGGCGTCGGTAGCTGGATCTGGATTTTCCTGACCTACATGCAACTGAAGTGTCTCAAAGCGAAGTTTCTTTTCTGTACTCATAATCTATGTCCTTTCTTTAATTTTACGTTAATATTCAATCTTATTCATTTATATAAATTGTCGCCCAGAAATCAGATTGATGTTCTTTCTCTGAAAGACATTCTGATGTCCTTCTGAAAGTCATCATGCTGTTTGTTCTGATTGACGCTGCAAAGGTACGGCGATTTTCTGGATTCTGAAATAGCATATGAGTAGTATTCCTGCTACCACGTTTGTGGTATTCGGACATTTTTTTCGATTTTTTGAGAGAAATTACAGTCTAAATCCTAAGCCGATGGTCATCGGGTAGCACTCGGGAGCCTTGGTCTTGTTGAGCAGTGGGGTTACTCCAGCACGGGCGTAGAGCATCACTCCTGAGTAGCCGGCACGGGCTTCCAGGTTCAGGCCGATAGGGTTGAGGTTGATATCGCCCGTTTCGGTATGCTTGTGCTTTCCGATGAAGTAGCGGGAATGCTCGTGCCAGCGGTATTCTACTGATGGACCTAAAGCCAGGAATGCATCATGGGATCCTATGCGCTTCTGCCACTCCAGCATGATAGGCAGGCGGAGCACATTGTAGCTGATATAGCTTTTCTTCAGCGTTTCGCCTTCTATCGGAGTCATTGCCGATACCCCGTTTTCGGTACTTAATACATAATTGTCCTTGAAATGGTGGTGTACCTGTCCGATGGAGAGAGAGGAGGTGAGCGCCATTTCGTTGGAAAGGCGGAAGCAGAGACTGGTGAGGGTGATGCCCCATTCCCACGACTTGGAGTCGCGACTGTGCATCTCGTTGTTGCCTCCCATGCTTCCCCTGCTGCCTGGCAACTGGCTGCAGCCGAAGAAGAAGGTTGGATAATGACTCTCCAGACTGCGCTTGCGCTTGCTCAAAGTCTGAGGGATGAATGGTGAGGTGACAAATACCTTTTCTACTTCCTGACCATCTACGAATTGGGTTTCGGAAATCTTGGTCATCTCGTTGCCGTTCATCTTATATATCTTCACAGAAGTCTGTTCACCATCCTGCTTGATGACGATGTTCTGGTCGTTCACTCTGATTGTGGTGTCGTTAGCCTCTACCGAGGCTGGTGTACTGTTGCTGTTGGTTTCAGCAAGGGCGAAGGCTGGCATCATGGCAGCCATCATCATTACGTTTTTGATATTCATAATACTATATTTTATGTTGTTTCTTATTCTTATTGAGAAGATTCCAGAAGGAAAATGCTGTTTCTATCTTCTGGAATAGCAGAGTTTCATGATATCTTCGGGCGACAGGTCGCCTTCTATATAAATCACGGTTCCCTTGCTTTTACTCGGGTTACTGAAGAGGATGAAGCGGTTGTCGCCATTGCTCAAGGGTGTCATCATGTAATAGCCGCTCACCATCTTGCCATTTTCCACCACCTCTCTGATCTTTTTCGCAGCTTTGCGGTCGGACTTCAGATAGTGGGCTATTTCCGTGGCATGGTTCTTATATACCAGGCTCTTGTATATCTTGAGCCTGTAACCTTTGAGTTGCGCATTCTGCATCGTAACCATCTTGCATCCCTTGGCGTGTCCGAAGCGTTGGAATATACTTTTTACGTATAGTCCCTCCTGGGCATTAGCCGAAATCGAGGCTACCACGATAAGAAGCAGTCCGATGAAGAAGCGTTTTATCAAGTTGCATCGTTTCATATTCTATACCTTATTATATATATTATACTTTATAGTTTGATTGATTGTTTCATCTAAAAGATGAATTTATTGTTTCATCATATCCAGGGCACTGAATGGATCTTCGGAATCTGCCGAAACATCTTCCAGGGCATCCAGGGCTTCGTTATGAACGAACTCCTGGTCGGTATAAACCTTTCCATCGATAACCGCATAACATTCAGGCTGAGGCTGGGCAATCTTCTGGATGCCCACAATCAGGAATGCGATGATAGCGGCGGCTGCCACAGAAGTGCCGAAATATTTGAGCCATCTGCTGCGAGAAGCTTCCTTCTTTGGGATTTCTTCCTTCTCGATATCTTTTTTTTCGAAATCCTCCTCCTTCTCTTCTTCTTTTAGAATTTGAGAAAGATTCATCTGTTCGAATCCGATATAGCTGAAGAGGGCGCGATAGGATTCCCATTCTTCCGGAATATCATTGGCATGCTCTTCGAAATATTTTCTGAGCGTTGCCTCTTCCTCATTGGATGTGGCACCATCCATATACTTGTCGAGCAAGTCCTGTATCGTCTTGAATTCATTGATACCCTTGAATTCATCGATTCTTTTTATTTTATCGTTCATCTTCTTTCCTCCTTTTTTATTTTGTTCTGTTTTGTTTCACGATATTCATATAGGTCTCTCTGATTTTGAGTCGGGCTCTGGAGAGATTCTTTCGGAGATTATCGGCAGTACATCCCGTTATCTGCATGATTTCATCGGCAGTATAGCCTTCTATCTCCTTCATGCGGAATATCTGCTGCTGCAAGGGCGGGAGCTGTGCCACTATCTGCTTGATGAGATTTACCTCGTCCCGTTGCTCTGCCCGCCGGTCTTCTATGGATACTTCCATCACCCTGTCGGTGGTGAAGTTCCGCTCCTCATGCCTGCACTGGTCATAAAACTTGTTGCGCATGATGGTGATGGCGAGCGCCTTGAGGTTATCTTCTGCCTTGATATTCTGGCGCATGTCCCACAGCCTGAGCATGACTTCCTGCACGAGGTCTTCGGCATTGTCGTCACTCTCAGTCAACCTTAGCGCATACGCTTTCAGGTCGCTGCGCATCGGTAGGATGATATGGTTGAATTCTTCTGTTCTCATAACCTTAACACTCTATAGACGTATGAAATTGAAAAATCGGACATCTAAGAAGAGATTTTTTTCAAAAAATGCTTTCTTTTTTCAAAGAAAAATGTTATTTTTGCAGTCATAAACATAAAATTTAGCAATCGAAAACATTAAAAAACTGAATGGCTTATGGCATCTGTAGTTTCTATTATTCCCATCGTGTTGCTGTTCATCCTGATGCTCGGCTTCAAGATGGCAGGTCATAAAAGCGCCTTGCTGACGCTCGTAATTACCGTGTTGCTCGCTCTCTTCGCTGCTTCGCCGCTAGGCATGATTGCCCCGGAACATGCGGAGGACAGCGTGATCGCCCTGACGGGATGGGCGGTGGTGGAAGGCATCCTGAAGGCGGTATTCCCGATTCTCATCATCATCCTGATGGCTATCTATAGCTATAATATCCTCGTGGAAAGCAAGCAGATAGAGGTGATCAAGAGGCAGTTTACATCGATTACCGATGATAAGGGACTGCTCGTGCTGCTCCTCGTATGGGGATTCGGCGGACTGCTCGAAGGTATGGCGGGCTTCGGAACGGCGGTGGCGATACCTGCTGCCATCCTCATCGGACTCGGCTTCAAACCGATGTTCTCGGCTCTGGTTTCCTTGATTGGTAATACCGTGGCTACGGGATTTGGTGCCGTAGGCGTGCCGGTTACTACGCTCTGTAACGAGGTGGCTGAAAGTGGATCGGCTTCGGCGGCACAGATTTGCGAGACTTCGGCATTCGCCATTATCCAACTGGCACCTCTTTTTATCATCCTGCCTTTCATCATCCTGACGCTTACCGATAAGCACAATCTTATCAAGAATCTCATCATCGCCCTCTGGGTGGGAGTGATTTCCGTGGTAGTGCAGTTTGTCTGCGGCTATTATCTCGGTTCGGAGACACCAGCCATCATCGGTTCTCTGGCTGCCATTATCGCCATCATCGCATACGCCAAGGTATTTGCCAGAAAGAGCAAGGTGCAGGATAAGGAAATCTTTACGCTTGCCGAGAGCCTGAAGGCATGGAGCGTTTACCTCTTTATATTGATATTCATCCTGGTTTCCGGCGCACTCTGTCCTCCGGTCAATGCTTTCCTCAAAAGTCATCTGGTGAGTGCGGTTCATCTGCCTGTGCTCGATAGCACCTTTAAGTTTGGCTGGATTTCCAATGCGGGCCTGATGCTCTTCCTGGGTGCTACGATAGGTGGATTGATACAGGGATTGAGCCTCAAACGATTGATGGTGCTCCTTGCCCGTACCACGGTGAATCTGCGCAAGACGGTGGTGACCATCTGTTCGCTGATAGCCCTGGCGAGCGTGATGAACTATTCGGGAATGATTACTGCCATCGCCTCCGGACTGGTGGCAGTAACGGGAGATTACTATCCTCTGGTAGCGCCGATGATTGGTGCCATCGGAACCTTCGTAACGGGTTCTGATACCTCTTCGAATATCCTCTTTGCCAAGCTCCAGGCTCATGTTGCCAACCAGTTGGGTATGACGGGGCAGAGCACATTCTTCGGTCTGGAGGGCGGTCAGGAAAACTGGCTGGTTGCTGCCAACACCACGGGAGCCACTGGTGGCAAGATGATCAGTCCGCAGAGTATCGCCATTGCTACTGCAGCCTGCGATATGGAGGGAAAGGATGGAGAGATTCTCCGTTCGGCCATCCCATACGCCCTGCTGTATATCGTATTGGGCGGACTGATGGTTTACTTCGGTTGTTGATCTTCTTTTCTTATATAAAAAAGAGGGTGTGTCATAAGTCCATGGCGCACCCTTT
>NZ_QSAV01000071.1:0-9061 GCF_003465495.1 Segatella copri
TTAGAATCGAACATGAAAGAAGAACTATTGGAAGCCATCTATGGCACAGTTGAGAGATTGGAGCAGAAAGTGGATGAGCTTTCTGCCTCCACAAAGAACGCAGGAGCGGAAACCGTTCCTGCAAGTAATGACATAACCAAGTTGGATAAGTCAATCAATGCGATGTTTATCAAAGAAGAGGAAGTCAGAGGTAAAATATCCAAATTAAGAGATGCCATTGTCGTTTTTGCAGACCTTATTAAGGTTGAACTTGGCAAAAATGAGCAGCGAAGCAAGTTCTTGGTTGATGCAGTCAAGCAGATGAGACAAGGGAATGATGTTTCCTCAAAAGCATTGCAAGATAAACTTGAAGTGATGAACAAATCACCTCAAAAGAAGGTTGTAATCCATCGCTTCGAGCCAACCTCAAAGAATATTCTTCTTTTCATAGGTGGCTTGGCTCTATCTCTTGTCATTTCCATTTGGGGCAATCTCACCCAATGGCGAGAGCATCAAGATTGGGAGGAGGCAGATTTGAAATATAGGGCATTGAAAATGGTTCTTCCATCTGATGACCCGAATATTCACTACATCGAAAAGCATTTTTCTGTTTGCCGAGATGAGAAAGTTATAGATGATGTAAGAAATCGTGTTGCTACTTATGAGGATTCTGTTTACCATCACTGTAAAATGGTTAAAATGGCAATATACAAAGACAGTATTGCCAATCTACTCATTAAAGAAACCAACGGAATAAAGCGCAAATTGAATGCAGAATGTAGTGCAGTAAACTGAAAATATGGGTAGCCATAATCGTCATATAGTAATGCGTACAAAAGCAATTAAAACTCCTCTGTACGCATTTTACAGACGATATTGCCTGTTTTTTTTATTTAATAAAGTTTCTATTTTCACTACCGAACTGAAACTCTGAGTCCACTTGAAAAAGTCCCGAATCATGTTTTTCGTCTTTGTAACTTATTGACAATCAATAGCACGTTTTCGTATAAATGACTTTTTCAAGTGGGCTCAACTCTTTAATTAAAATAAACGAGAATTTTATAAGATTCTTTCCTTTTGCTATCTTTCCTTGCATTTATATCTTTATAACCATTTGGTATTCCGTATTTTTTTATACCATAATCATTAAATAAATCATTCATTGACATATTATTGTAATAGTTTGAATTACATTTTAATAAATATGCCACTTTATCACTTATTTTATATAACTCATATCTACCATGCTTTTTAATCCAACAAATGTTACCTTTAGCATTTATACATAATTTCATACCATGAATGTCTACATATATTATTGGACTATCATTCGTATAACACCTAGAAGTGTCACGTTTGGCATATTGGATTTTTTGAGAAACTTGTTCAATCACATACTTTTTGACAAATAAAGTGTCATCGTATTTCGTATTCTCGCTAAATTTTTCGATGTCCTCACACTCTAATTGCCGATATGTGTCAATATTACCAGTAAAATAGAATATGGAAACTTTCTTGTCTGTCACATTTTGACGATAACGGCAACTAACAAATGTAATAAACAACAATATATATATAAAGAATTTATATTTAAGCATAATATATAATCAAAAAAGAGTAAATTATAAAATATATTATGTCATTGGTATCCACTATCAAGCAGATGCCAATGACAATTTCAATAATGTACAATCGAGGGTGACTTAACTACCTAAACCTCTTTTGGCAATCCTTATTTTGAGGATTTTGTAGATATAGGACTTGTTGTCTTGTAATTTTTACCTCGATGATTACGCCTAAGAGCTTCATGATTAGATTTTGCAGTTTTTGCTTCACTACCAGTTATTACACGTCTTTCTTCTTTGTTATCATATTGAGCATCATAAATGTCTGCCCTATCAACGTGATTTTTATGGTTCTGTGCATCATCAACAGCATGATCCATCTCATGCTCAAGGATTGTTGCCGCAGATTGTTTGCCTCCTTCAGTTGTTACACTACCTTGTCTGGATTCCCAATAAACAGTTGGTTGTCTATCTCCTCCAGTATAGTGTGATTCATCATGTTCTGAATCAGAAACATAAATTTTATATTTATGGTTGGTTACAGCCTCAATAGTTTTTTCTCCACCTCCATTTTTCGCATTATATAAATATGCTTGTATGAAATCCTTTATATATTGATTATTTGGAATTTTTATACTCTTTTTACCATGGAAACCACTGAAGTGGAATGTACGGTCATGTCCATTTTTATCTTTATACCAAATGTAAACATCTTTACCATTTGGATCTATTAATTTTATAGGATTATTTAAGACATAACAATAACTATTTACAAAAGGATACTTATCTTCATATGGGTCTGTACTTATCCACAAACTTATCCTTGGGTCATAGTATCTTGCCCCATAGTAATACAATCCCGTCTCCTCATCGAATTCCTTCGCATTGAAAAGATAAGGTGTATTCCAAATGTTGTTGCGCTCCTCAACGAACACTTCACCGAAAGGAACATACTCGATATGTTGCACCACCTCGCCATCAAGATTGGTGATGTAACTACTGCTACCCAAATGGTCTGGGTGGTAGTAGAACTGCATTTTCTCGTATGTATCGCCCTCTTGGAAATTGTTCTTCATTGCTCTTGCCATTACACGTGCTTGCGCAGCCTCCAAGCTGCCGTCATTGCAGCAGAAGCCCTTGCCGTCCACATAGTCGTTGTTGTCCTCGCCATTGTACGGCACTGCAAAGGTTGCATAATTATCCTTGATAGCCTGCAACTGTTGAGTATATTTAACCTTATAATCAACAGACAAGCCATCAGTCTCACTACCTGCATACTGGATGCGGCGTGGGTCAGAACCGTAAGAGTCAAAGTCACCAATCTTGGAAACGACACGCTGGCTACCGATATAGATGTGCTTGGTGTAGCGTCCGCCTTGGTTAGCAACGAGGTAAGGAGATACATAAAGTGAGAACTTGGCGGTGTTCGTGCGACCTCCAGCAAACTCGGAGTTTACATACACTTGGTCACTCTCACCTGATGTCTTCACCGTGCGTTCTCCGTCAGCATCATACCAATAGTTGGTCACAAAGCCGTTATCATCAGAAGCAAGGAGACGGTTCTCCTCATCCCATTTGAGTTTACGTTCCGTGGTCTTATCGTCAGCCACACCATCCTTCTTTGTACGGCTGGTATTGACATAAACAAGATTACCATTTGCATCATACTCGTATGCGTGATTGTTGTTCACATTCTCGCTCTCCGAAGGCGTCTCCTCTGTGCGGTAGTTCACATCCTTCACGTTAGCAAGCTGGAACCTCTTGCCTGTGTCTGTTCCATAGGTGTATGACAAATCATAACCTGCATTCAACATACCGTTGAACTGCACATTGTTCTGCGTGAGAATCTGACGCTTCGATGTGATACGGTGCATATTATCGTAGCCCATTGCAAGGGTGTAGCTTGCGGTCTTGTTGTCTGCACCAGTATAAGTGCCTGTTGCACTGACAAGACGGTAAAGAGCATCGTATGTATAGGTATGCGCCATCTGTCCGCCAGCCTTGCCACTCTGAGGCACTGACGCACCGTTTACTACGCTGAGCACATTGCTCACCGCATCGTAAGTGTAGGCGTTATCCATGATGGTGTTTCCACCACTATTCACCGTGAGGTTCTGCAATCTACGACGCTGTGGGTCGTAGGTGTAGAATGTCTCTGCACCGTTGCAATACTTCAAGTATGTGCGCTGCTCGAACTTGTCATAGCCAATCTTGCTTACATAATCGTAACCGTATGACTTGTAGCCATGAACCTTTTCAAGCTGACCACCGAGATTGTAAGAGTAAGTAATCTTCTCCTCATCAGGATAGATCATCTCCAACAGGCGGTTGTGGCTGTCATAAGTCCATTGCGTCACATAGGTTGCTATCGCCTGATTAGGCACAATCATCGTGCGGCGGGTCTTGGTGACCTCACCCATCTTGCCATAGAAGTATTCAATGGCACCAGTTCCGTCCTCACGGAGCATCAAGCGACCAATACGATTCTGAGAAGCGTTGCGACCACCATAGTAATACTTCACGTTGTTCTCTGGGTGGTCTGGGTAGTTGATACCTGTCAGACGCTGATAGTCGTAATCGTAGCTGATGAACTTGCCTTCCTTTGCAAGGTTGGCAGTCTGCTTGGTCAGCACATTGCCGAGCGCATCGTAAGTGAAGCTGGTGATTCCGCTTGCAGGATGGTTCACCTCAGTGCGGCGGTCACCCATGTCGTAAGTAGAGGTCGTTACATTGCCCTCCGTGTCGGTGACACGAACAAGGCGCTGTATGCCGTCATACTCAAACGAGGTGGTAATCTCACCGTCAGGACCGCTCTTCTGGATGGTCTTCAAGGTCTTGCCACTGCCATTGGTATGGGTAGACTGAACATTATGGAGTGCGTCTGTTACGGTTGTAACAAGTGCATGACTGCCGTTGTCAACAGTATAGGCCGTAGTTGTCGTAGAGTTGTCCGGGAATGTCACTGAGGTAGCACGGTCGAGCACGTCATAAACTGTAACCGTCGGAGAAACATTGTCGAAAGACTTGTTGAACGTTGATTTCGATCCGGTTCCTTCCGTTGTAGGATAGAAAGACTTTGCCACACGTCCGAAAGCATCATACACGTTTCTTCCGCTGACTATCATCACATTCTCGTCCTTGGCAGAGTTTCCCTTGGATGCACTTGTCACAACACCGTCCTTCTTCACCTGCACGGCTCTTCCGAAACCGTCAACGAACGTAACGGTCTCCAAGTCATCGTTAGGGTGCTGGATGTCGTAGTGCTTGGTCACTGCGTAAGCAGGAGCGGTAATGCCACTCTCACTAAAGGTAGCCAAAGGCTGATACTCAAAGGCGATGGCATAAGGCACGCCCGTAGCCAACTCGTTAGGACCACGCACGCCAGTGATGCGACCGAGGTCATCTACATCAGTCTCATAATAGAAGTTGTTGAGGTCACGATGCTCCTTGGCGATACCATAACGATAGTCGAAGTTGCCTTGCTCGCTGCGGTAACCCCACGCATCGTCAATACGCTCCACATACATGTTCATTTCCGGCTCATAGCGGTACTTGTACCACATGCGCTGTCCCTTGCCGTTGGCGGGGAGGGTCTTCTGGATGATGTTGCCGTAAGAGTCGTACTTGTAATCAGTAACTGCCGCACCGTCATTCAACTGCTGTGTAATCTGAGTGATATGGTTGGCGTAGTTGGTATTATACTTCGCCGTCACATGGTGATAGAGTGAGCCGTCACCGCCTGTAACAGTCACATCAACAGGAAGTCCGAAGATGTGCTTGCCTGCATTGTCGGTATATTTGATAGCGGTCGCATAATCGAACTTGCCGTTTCCGTCCTCGCCAAGACTGCCCTTGTCGCTGTACTTGTAGGACTTCAACTCACCATGATAGCCATTGAGGTAGTACTCGTTCCATGCCTCGGATGTAACCACACCGTTTGCCGCTCCCTCATACTGCAAGTTTGCCGTATAGCGGAGAGGTACGAATGCAGAGGCACGGTCACTCCAAAGGTTCACGTCACGCTTTGCGAACGTGTACTTGTCACCGTCGGCAGTCAGATAGTAGCTGTCGTAACGGTTCTTTGTCTCGGTGTACTTGTTGCCGTTGGCATCCTCCACGGAAGTAGCGGTAACATTGCCCTGCGTGTAGTAGTTGGCTACATCGTAGCTCTCAACAGCCTGTCTGTAAACAGAATTGCCTTTCTCCGTGTCAAGGTTCTTGGTGATGACCTCACCGAAACCGAGAAACTCACGCTCATGGCGGTCACGCTTGCCATCCTTGTACTCAAAGGCGGTAGTCATTACAGGTCCATCGTCATGGATACCATCATCAACGGTAAGGGCAGACATTACCCACTTGCCACCAGGAAGTCCGTAGGTAGGAGTGGTATGCGCATAGTCGAGTGTGAAAGTGCCGCCCAAGGAGTTGGTGACAGACTTCAACATGTTTGTCCTGCCAATGGCAGAGCGTGTAACCTTCAACTCGCTTTCCTTCTCAGACTCAACGATGTCAAGATAGCCGTCACCATCAACATCCTGCAAAGAGTAGGTAGGACGATTGATACTGTGCGAGGTTGATGCACCAGGGTTGGTTGAAATCTTGATGCTTATGACAGGGATGTTGATGGTCAAAGTGAACGCTGCATTTGCCGACTCTGATGTAGAGGCTGATTCACTAAGCGCATTTGCACCCTTCCAACTGATAGGCTCATCAAAGCCGTTACCAGTGTTGAGGGCAACAGTGATACCATTTCCGTTCTTCCATACCTTATCTGGAAGACCATCGGAGTTGATGTCGATAAGATTGTATTCCTCCTCATTTTCAGAGGTAACGATGCCAAAGCCTGCGGAGAAACTGCCGGAGGCCTTGTTGATACCAGTTCCAACACCAAGATTATACGAAAGACTCTTGCCGCTTTGGATGCGGTCAAGTTCCCAGTCAATAGGCTCGGTAAAGGCATAGCCAAGATTTAATCTCACCTTCTTGTCGGAAAGAATCTTGTCAGGTAGTCCATCGCCATTAATATCTATGAACGATTCTACAGCTTCATCCGTATTCTTCGGCGCACTGCCGGAAATGGAGAATTGAGCCAACCATGAACTCTGTTGGTTCTGTGCGGAAGACTTGCTTCCGGAGATAAGTTTTGTAATATCGGACACAGAAGCTACTGGATTGCCACCATATCCCCATGCCTCAGAAGCATTGTCAGAGTTATTAGCTCCGATACCCTTGTAGATTTCTCCACTCAATCCACCTTGTGAATTGGTGTATTGGATAGTGCCACCAGCAATGATGTCAGGGAATCCGTCACCGTTCATATCCATCATGGCAACTTCCGTCTTGGTACTGCCATTTGCATTGTTATGGGTAATGCCACGTGCACCACCTTGCACAACAGTACTCTTGCTTGATACCACTTGGCTTACAGCTGCCGCACCAGTACCCTGCAAATATTCACCTGCAAGTCCTGCCACCTCCGCATTGTTATCCAAAGGATTGGTAAGAAGTACATCCTGTTCTGTCAATCGGGCTGTGCTTGCCTCGTTTGCAGTAAGATAGATGTCCTGTCGCTGACCGACCCACTTGTCCATAGAAGTCTGGTCTGTGCCCAATGGAGTGAATGCCATCGTGAGAGGGTCAACCTTGTCGTTCTCGTTTTCAGGCAATTTCAGCAATGACTCGTCAATAGGCTTTGCATATCTGCCCTCTGCCGAGTTATAAACAAAACCTCCCCAGCCACGGTAAAGCATACCGAAGCCAAGATTGTCATTCTCTGCATAGAATCCAGCAAGCACATTCTCTGTTACGAGACCTGCCGCATCTTTCAGAATGGAAACAGAGGCTGAAGTAACAGTTTCATTAGAGATTGCTGCCGGATAGCTGTATTCAAACCAGATGTTCTTTCCTGCAGTAGTTGCAAATCGCAGAGTATCGGCTTTCAAGATGCCATTCTCGATATTGAAAGACTTCTTGCCGATGAGTGCATCCTCTGTCTTGGCGGTCAAAGTAACCTGGCCATTGATGGAATTGTCAGAAAGGGTAAGCACTGGCGACACAACCAAAACGGTATCAGTCGCAGTGGTCAAGTATGGCTTGCCCTCTGCCAAGGCATTTGCGAAAGTCTTGTAATGTGCAGGAACTGACATGGTCTGCTCAACATTGGCAGAATCCTTGTAAGTTACAGACGCTTGCCAACCGATATTCTTCCAATCAACATTTGAGGTAGATGAAATCTCAAAGCTGAAGTTGGTCAGCTTTTCTGTATTCTCCAGACTGATGTTGAGTGAATCGCCATTGAAAGCCTCACCAGCCTTCAATGTACGAGCAAAGACAGTCTTCTTGGTATAGTTCGGGTTGTCGTTTCCGTCACTGTCTTTCTTGTCGTTGCTGCCGATGATGCTGAGAACAACATCGTCGGTTGTTACAGGCTTGTGGAAGACACTGTGAACTTCAACACTTGAACCATTCTCCACATTGGCAGAGGTGTTCACATCATAGATGGCACCATCCTCAGGCTTGTACTCTGTTGAAGAAAGCCCGTTAGGCAAAACATTAGATTCGCCAGCGTATGTAATGGTAGGCGACCAGTTCACCTTGTCAAATGAGCCGTTGCTTGTTTCCTCGGAACCCGACTGTACACGGAAATAGATTCTGTCACCTCGCTTGACGGCAACAGATGATACGGCAGCGGCATAAGAACTGCCGTCGCCCTTTGCAATAGTCTTGTTCCAAAGCTCATTGCCACCCTTTTGGATAGCAACTCTTACGCCGTCTGCCTTCTGATACTCGTCAGCATCATAGTCACCAGTCGGAGCGACAAGGCTCACTTGACCTGCCACGCTTACTGTTCCATCCTTTGGCGCTTGCCATACACGCACGATGTCCTCCATCGGTGAGTTCTTGATGGCTTCTGCCTGCTCATCCTTACTGACCTCCATGACGGAAGTGTCAACCTTGCCACCATAGATGATTGGGCTTGGCGTGTCGGCACTGCTCAATGTAAACGTAGGCACGGCATTGCCTGATCCGTCAAACTCCAAGTGGTTGAAATATACCTTTCCATTGGAAACGAGGTCAACAAGTCCGTCACCGTTGATGTCGCTGAAATACTGAGTGGTCTTTGTCTTAGTGGTTGACTTGTCCGTTCCGACAACGGCAGTCAGGACATTCCAACCGACAACGGCATTCGCACCGAAAGTGTTGGTAGAACTTTTGGTTGTCGAGAAGTTACTAATGCCCTTTACCTTGACAGGCTCACCATATACGACTTCTCCGTTGTCTGTCTTAATCTGTGGACGATAATATACAGAACCACCGGACTTGTACACCTTGTCTGGAAGTCCGTCACCGTTCAAGTCAACGAGTGCGGAAAGTCCCTTGCTCGTGTCGCTTGAATAGCTGTATGAGCCACCCACGGTATTGCCTTTCCAAGGACTTCCGTCCACGACACCCACACCTGCATAGAACGAACCGCTTACAGAAGAACTTGTCGTTCCGCCAAGTGCAGTTGGCTTGTC
>NZ_QSAV01000072.1:0-428 GCF_003465495.1 Segatella copri
CGATGAGTTTCTGCTTCAGCTTGCCACGGCCAGCCATCACAGATTTATTTTGCTTCAACACGCTGCTAGGCCAGCCATCCTCGAAGCAGGTCACACTGAGATACTCCGAGGTCTGGACATCTTGGTCAACTGCCTTGTCTATCTCCTTCTTAAACTCGTCGTCCAAGTCCTTGATGTCGCCATCATGATCCTTGCCGTCCTCGGTCTTCTTGCCCTTCAGTCCTTCCGTGAAGGCACCCATCAGTCCGCCCATCACCTTCTTCACAGTCTCCTTTGGTATCACGCTGATCACCTCGCAGGAGATTGTGTAGTTGCCATTCTTCTCTAGGCTGGCATTGATATAAGTGTCGTTGGCGTAGCTATCCTTGGTGGCATCCTCGTGCTCGTGATGCTCGCCCACGGCATATTGGCTTCCGTGCCAGGCGAAG
>NZ_QSAV01000072.1:438-8812 GCF_003465495.1 Segatella copri
GCAGGCGAAGAGCAGTTTCAGCTCCTCCAGGTAGCCCTCCACCACCTCGTCGGTGTTAGCTTGGTTGCCTATCTTCATGATGTCAAAACCTATCGCCTTCTTCATTTCCTGCATGATGGGCATGGAGGCGATGTCCTTCATGCTCGCCTTGAAGAGAGCCTTTGCCTGCTTCTTGATTTGCGAGAGATTGGTAATCTTGGTGATGCTACCATATTCATCGGTCTCAAAGTTGATGGTGGTGCCTATCACGCTCTTGGCGGTGCGCTCCGCTATCATGGCCATCATCTTGTCCCGGAAGTTGTCGCCCACCGAATCGGCCTTTACGTCCAGGAAGGTGTAGCTCATCTTATAGCCCTTGCTGGTGGAATCGTTTACCACGAGGCGCACCTGGGTGGATACGCCGAGCGTCTTCACCGTGTCCTTGCCGTCCACCTTCCACTCATTCTCATATATCCAGTATTCGCAGGTATCACCCTTGCAGAAGTAGGCCACCACATTCACCACCGAGTCTTCGCCAGCTGTGTCCACTTCCAACGTGTCGGAGTTGTTCGATAGCCATTGACTATCAGTGATTTTCTTGGCAATCGATACCGTGTCCTCTACCTTAGGCGACATTTCTCCGCCCCTCACGATGCCGTGGTTGGCGAGCAGTCCGCAAGCTATCATGCAGCTCATCACTATCAACGAGATTTTCTTCATAAGTTCATTTTTTATGTTGTTTATTCTTCAAGTTTTTATTTCTCGCTGCAAATTTACGATTTTTTTTGTAAAAAAAGCCAAGCTCCTAAAAAAAACTGTAAAGTTAACCCAAGTTTAACATAGTCAAACCGTTTCTCTTGCAGTATCAGCCATAATCTTCTCCTTTTTTAAAAAAACTACCCATCCACCCTAAAACAGGGGGTATGGGTAGGATTAACGACATAGCCATTAGGTATGTGGCGAAGTTGAGTGGTAAAGGAGTAAGATCTTCAAACAAATTTAAATTTGTCTAAATAGATGCCACTAATCTCAAAAAATCATTTATTTTTAACCGATTATCACGATAAAACATTATATTTGTAGCGTTAAATGGTTTTAGAATTATGGCAAAGAAAAATATAGACTTAGCAGTAGTCCTTCATGATGATTGCGACTACAAGGACTGGCTTGTGGAACTCAAGGAACGATTCTACAGCCATCGCCTTAAAGCATCGTGTGCCACCAACGGTTATTTGTTGGATTTCTATTGGAAGTTGGGACGAGACATTGAAGCCAAGCAATATACCAACACTTACGGCTCTGGTTTTTATAAGAATCTCAGTCAAGACTTGAAGAACGAGATGCCTGGCGTAAAAGGGTTCTCGCCTATAAACTTGCGCTATATGAGTAAGTTTTTCAAACTCTATGCTCCTCTATATAGTAATATTCCGCAGACTGCGGAACTTTTCTCTGATTCGTTGTCTGACTCAAATGTTCCGCAAGTTGCGGAACAATTTGAAAAACGTCAACAGCCTGTTGATGATTTCAATTTGTTGTTCTCTATTCCTTGGGACCATCATCGCCGTATCATCGACAAATGCAAGGATGATATGGACAAAGCCCTGTTCTTTGTAAGAAAAACTTGGGAAAATAATTGGGGACGTGATGCGTTGCTTAATTGGCTTGACACAGACCTATATGAGCGTGATGGTAAGGCTGTTACAAATTTCCAATCTACTCTTCCCGAAAGACTTCAAATCATCTATGCCGACTATCGAGGAATTGGAAAAGGGGTTGAAAGATAACTAAAAGTAACGGAACTGTTTTTGCATGAACAAAGAAGAAATAAAACAAGAACCTAATGATGGGCTGATAGCTCGCATATTAGGAGGAACACCCACTATTTTACAGAAGGTGTTCTTTATACTTATGGCATTTTCGCTGATATTATGGCCCTTGGGATGCTATGTTTCTATATTCTTCTTTGATGCCCCTGTTCGCTCTGATGTAGACAAAACATGTCGTTATGGTATGCTTATAACCATCTACTTGTATCCTATCTACTTGTTCCCTTTGTTGAGATTTATGTTTCAACTTTCAAAGAACTTAAGAGCAACTTGGCTTTATTATCTATGTCCGATAGTACCAATATTAATTCTTAGGTTGTTATTTTCAATTAGTACAATCAGTGCTCCGAAAATAGACAATACCGAATTTTGCACTAATGAGGATTTGGTTGGTCATTGGACTTTGAATGGTGGAGAAAGACAGATCAATCATCCTGAGATTGAATTTTTCAATGATAGTACGGTGGAATTATACTCACAAGCTGATACCCTATACAGATATACCTATTGTTTGCAAAATGATTCCTTATATCTCAATGACATAAATGGAAGACAATACGTAAATAAAATCAATAAAGTCGATGACGAAACCATTATGTTTGAGGGTATCGCAGATGTTAAAGGCATACAGATTTATCATAAATAAAATGTTCTTGAAATGAGAATCTATAAACAAAAAAATATACTTGAAAGAAATATAAATTATAGCAATGCGTATGGTAGAAATCTTCTACAAGAAGCTATTGTATCTTGTGAAAATGCAATTGCTGTTGATTTAGTGAATAAAGGCATTGATATTGATCATCAAGATAAAAAGGAGATGTCTCCTTTAGATTTCGCAAAGCAAATTAAAGATATGGAAATGATTAATATTCTTACAGATAAAAAATCTAAGTTCTAAATATCAAAGTAAAAAGTTATTATGAGACATTCCTTATTGAATATCGTTATAGTCTTGGTCATAGCAATGGGGCTATCCTCTTGTCTGTGTCAACCAAGGTGTGTAAGTTTTTCGAATCTTGAGAAAAAAATACATAGCATAAATTCTTATTCCTACACTTTACAACAAGCTTCGCCAGACAGTGGTGTCCTACTAAAAGACACTCTAGCAAAAGAACTTCTCGGAGACATTTTCTATCATCATAAGGAAGCACAAAATCGAGAGGTTAGGCTCGTAGGTGTTAGTCAACCATACGCTCAAGTTCTTGTCTGTGCCTTTAACATAAAGAGCATTGGTTTTGAATGGAAAACAAATGAAACATTTCTCGTTACTTATGGACATGAAGGAAAAATTGCAGATGTGTTGTATTTAGGTATGAACGAAATTAAACCTACATTTGTAAAGTTCAGTTTCAATAGCAAACGGCATATTCCTATGGAGGATATTCAAAGAAGCAAATGGGTATATTACGAGCAAAGTAAACTTCTAAAATTAGAGGTGTTTGAAGAAAATTCATGGCTTGACAAAGACCAAAATCCATGTTTGGACAACTACTATCATACTTTCTTCTATCGAATAGACGAACAAGGGCGTATTGTCCGCTTAAGAAAAGGGAAAATTGTACCTTATAAATATAACCATTCTGACCATGCCTACGACTCATATCTTAAAGCAGCACATAAACGCTTTGCATTACAATTCACTCCCTATTCAGAAAGGCACATGAAATAGTTAGAAGAAACTGAAAAAGAGCCCCAAAAAATCGATATATTTAGGGGATAGCAAAAAAAACAAAAATTATAATGGATTTATAGAATAATCCAAATTTTATTAGTAGTTTTGCAAACGATAAGAGTTGTTTGACAAGCAATCCTATGCACATTGATTTTATCAAAAAAACTACCCATGCACCCTAAAACAGGGGGTAAGGGTAGGATTAACGACATAGCCATTAGGTATGTGGCGAAGTTGATTGGTAAAGGAGTAAGTACGGTGCAACGAGTTAAGCGATTACTAAAAGTACAATCATCGCAATAATACTATTAATTTTACGTTCTTTTCAAAAAGGGGTTGTGCAATAGTGGCTTAAAGGCTCAAAGCACTACCTTTGAATGCAATAATAAGTAACAACACGTTTAAGGTCACAATTTGTGATCTCAAAAAAGTAACAATAGGCAAACAGCATAGACGTAGCTATTGGACTTTGTCAAAAATATAAATTAAAGAAATCATGAAGAAACGAAGGAAAGGCGATGACGACTCTTGCTTGATGTGGCTTGTCAAAGCCACATTGGGGTTGGCTTGTGTATATTGGGGACTTATTACGGCGATGCGAACTGTTGATGATAGTTGGTGGCTTATCGTTGGAATTGCTGTGGTTTCCTATCTGCTTGTCAAGCTATTCAAGGACGATGGATACGTAGCAATGAATACAAGTATCCTTGCCATTGTATTGGGTGCAATAATATTCACCACAAACTTTTATTATCCGATTTCCGTACAACATAGACAAGCCGTAATCCAAGATGTTTATGACTCTGGAGCTAAGATGAGTACAACGCGGTGTGTTCTTCGTTTCATGGACAATGGGCAAAAGGTAAATATCGGTGGTGGATTCAATAAAGAAGACTATCATATGGGTGACACGGTAATCGTCACCTATCAACAAGGCTGCCTCGGAATGGATGTGGTGAGGAACATTTTGCCATGTAATGCTAATTAAGATAATGGTAAAAACAAAAAGTGAAATGTTTATTTCTGCAATCATTGATATCAATAGTTCGTTAAAATTTGAGATAATGGCTAAGCAGCTTTACGTTGCCAGCCAAAGAGTTCTTTGATAGTATGACTAATTAACTTTCGGTTCGGTATTCTCCGACACTTGTTGAAAATTAATTTAGCGATGTATGTGCTTGCCATAATCTCCTTGAAAGAAGCCATGGAATACGGCAATTCATTTTCCTTCATCATCACTTTCGCAACATTCTGTGATGCGAATGATGCATTATAGGAAAAGTCCAACTGGTTCTTGTGTCTTGCTTGGCAATGCGTAAGACCAGTATATTGCTTTGCATCGCGAAAACAAAACTCTATTTGGAATCTTGAGCGGTATGTGCGCAACACTTCCTCACCCGACATGGATGTCTTTGTTGAGAAGAAAAGCTTGTGTTTTCCGTTCGGCATAACCCAAATGACAAGGCGCACTTTCTGCTTCAATGCCTTTGAATAGGCTATGAGTGTGTAGGCTGTGCCTTCAAGTCCTTCAATATGCAACTCTGCCATACGTGTGAGGTCAAGTTTCTTGTAGTTGATTTTTCCGTCAAGTGTCTTGGGACGTCCAGGCTTATTGGAACGAGGTCCCGTATACACATAATATAGGCTCGCAGTATCCCTGAAGCGGCTGACAAGATGGAAACCGCACTCTTTGATTCCGTCCACAAACGGACGGATAGAGAAGAAAGCGTCAGCGACAACAATATCGGTGACCTTCAACAAATCCTTCTTATAACGCTTGATGACCGCTATGTAATGTTGCACGAGAGTCATGTTACGCATTTTCAATTCTCCAGTAGATGGAGTCTGATGGGCGCGCAGCATCATGCAACTGTTGGCATGGACATCGACAAGTGCAAGCCCCATGATTTCAAGCCCATGCTTCATGGAACTTGCACAACCGGACCAGAAAGTACCGATATGCGGAGTCTTCTTACCCGACTTGCTGATGTAGCTCGGATCGATGGCTATAGCCAATAGACCATCCATATTCAAGTAACGTCGGCATAGGGCAAGGTTGAACTTCACCCAGTCTATGCATTTAGCACGACCACGGTTGAAGTTCGTTCTGTAGGTCTGCTCACAATGGGTGCCGTAACGCTCCATTTGAGTGAAATTTATCTTTCTTTGTATCGTCATGTACAATAAAAGTATTTCCAAGAGTAGACTCTCGAAAGTTTTGCTTAACTTTGCAGATGAACTTTTGATAGCATCTCTGCATATTTCCGTATATTGGTTGAGTGGTTCTGATGTCATATAACTTTGAGCTTAGAGAACTATAAAGTTACTGATAATCAGCCACTTAACCAAATTTTATTAGTTATATTACGTTAATTAACTCTCTCATTTTCAATCGATTACATAAGAATTAACAGAGTATTGTGATATGATAAGCACTTTAAATTTGAATTGGAAACAATATGAAAATTAAAACTTTATTTAAGACAATTTTTTGCGCAGGATTAGTTTTAACTCTTGTTTTGTATCTATGCCATTTATACGGCAACTATATAGAAAAAACACAGGAGCCTATTACTGGTTATACATATAATGGATTTAAGGAAAAAAGTAACTATAAGAGTTCAAATACAATTCTTATAACCTATAAATCAAAACAATATGCATTACATACGGGAGATCGAATTTTGGACAAGATAAAGTCAGGGTATTTTCCTAAATTATACTATTCTTCAAAAACTGATTATCTTTTTTTTGAAGGAGATTACTTACCTGTAGGTTATGCCAAAGCAGCTTTAATTTTCACGTTCATCTTTTCAGGTATCGGAACTTTAATCTGGAGGAAACAACTTGATGATGATATTAGTAAAATGTAAATTCCGTGGAAACGAATTTACGTTTTCATGGGACGGCATACAGCGCCTTGTTCGTGTCACCGACACAGAGGGCAATGTAACGACCTCTACTTACGACATGGGCGACCGCCGTACTGAGGTGAACCATCCTGCAAGCGGCATCACAAGTTTAACAAGAATGGTCAAGATTTGGCTATTCACAATAGATTTTTGAGAATGAAATATATAATAGAAATTTTCATGTGTTTATTTTTGATTTGTTCATGTGACAATCATGATGTAGAATTCAATGAAAAGGAACAGACTTTTTATATTTACAATCTGTTGCATTTTTCTATTGAGCCATTAGATAGCTTTAGCAAATCTTATACATATGACTTCTTTTTGCGGACAAAGGGAACATGTAGAGAGGTGGTTACTATTTGTTTAAAAAAAAGAATATCAAAGAAATTTAAAGCGATAGAATCGTCTTCTTATAAGCAAGAATTTCGGTATAATCCTTCCTATATAAGGCTATTACCAAACACTCAATATGTAATAAGACATAACGGGATGGGAGCTAAAGTAAATATAATAAAGTATTTTTATACAGATTCTTCTGGAAATTTACATTATAAGTGTGATGAAAAGTCTAGTAGGAAATTACAAGAGCCTTAATTATAAAGATTTTTTCTATAAAAATCACCCTAGAAGGGAATGCATACAACAACACTATGCATATCCCTTCCAGGGTGAGTTTAATGAATATATACCTTTCCGACACAAGCATATAGTGTTTTCATTTGTAAAATGATGTAATCCTAAGCAATAAACTTTATCAATCTTCGTTTTTTTATTATAACACCAAAATAAGAACATATGTATGTATCATCAAGACAAGGATATAAACCTCCTGTAAAATCAACAGGAAGAGGCAAAAAAATATTTATATTTTGCTTCTTTGAAGTATTGCAACGGTGCTGAGACCTTCTACACCTACGACCCACAGCGTGGCAAGGCTGGCGGACAGATGGCGCATACCAATACATACGGCACAGACACTGATAAGAAATTCCAGCTTGCCAATGTCAAGATAAGTGGTGACTTCGCCTCTTACGGTTCTGACCCACGCCGCACCCAGTATGCAGGTAGTGAGACTTGGGATTTCACAAAAGGCAAACGAAATGCAGGTGGTATTAGTGGTGCTGAGCCTATAAAGAAATAAAATATGGAAAAATTTAAAATTGATTTATTTGAAAAAGAAACGGGGGAGTTATTTCCCTCGTTTCAAAAATTGAATCAAACAGACTGTAATATATGCTACCAACATTTTCGAAAGAATATAAAAGTATATGACTTACATGAGTCTGTTTTTGATAATTTTCAATCAAATGGTTCTTTTATAGAAAAGTATAATGCACTTGATGACCACTTTTCATTATTAGAATTATTTGCAGATTTGAATTTATGTTGTGATGTTATCTGTATTAATTGGGATGAGTTTAAAACAATAGATGTATTCCGTACAATAGATTTATATAATTATTTTAGTGATATATGGTTTCCTTCCGCCGATAATATAATAGTATTTCCCAGGAATATGACTATATTTATTATGATTAGGCATGATGGTGTAATCTATTATGTCAAATGTGATTAAATAATTGTAGAACTACCATATATAGAGAAACTTTTAATGAGTGAAAACGCTGTTTCCAAAAATCATCTTTCTACAAAGGAATCAGCGAGCTGTTGGACAACAAAGAATAATTCGTCAACAACCAGTCATACAGACACATACAGCACTCTCCATATAAGGAAGCCCCGACAAGGCTTCCTTATTTTTTCCATACCACGGTCCATACTTTCCATATCAAAAATCTTGTCCATATTATGCCTACCTTTGCAGTGCAATCCAGAGATAAAAAGTCGCTGCAGAGGCAAAGAGTCCGAGGAGAGCAATGAGTTCTTACACATTATTAATTATTAAAAATTTAAGATTATGATTAAAGTTAATAAAACTACAATCATCGCAATAATACTATTAATTTTACGTTCTTTTC
>NZ_QSAV01000073.1:0-8622 GCF_003465495.1 Segatella copri
AAAGGGTGCGCCATGGACTTATGACACACCCTCTTTTTTATTTTCAAGAATTTGAGAATTAGAGAATTTTTCTTTCTACCTATTGGTTCTGGTGAATTTTCTTTTTATCTCGTCAGCGAGAACTTGATGCTCAGACCGAAATCCTGTGTGGTGGTAGGATAACTGCTGCTCGACAGGAGCGGGGTGTTGGTCTGACGGTCATAATAGAAACTCATGGTAAGGAGTTTGCTGAAGGTATAATCGGCAGAGAAACTCAGTTTCAGAGCATTGTTGCCGCTGCTGGCACTGCTTACCATTGAGGCAATATCACGAACGATGGCTGCCTGCTTGCGGAAACTGAAGTCAAGACGTAGATTCAGATCATGGTTGGTACCATTCTGAACCGTCTTGGTGGTCGACGCATTCTTATTGGCTGCATTCTTGTTGCCGCCCTTCGACTTGGAACGGGAGGCCTTGGCGCCCCAGCCGAAAACATCGAAATTGTTGATGCGGTAACCCATACCGATTACCCAGTCCTTACTCAATGCCTCGTTCAGCTGCACACTCGTCATACTGAGGTTCAATACACGGGTCTGGCGATATTCTGCCTTCACCGTCATATTATTGTTGAATGTGACATCCATACCCAATAATGGCGAGAACGACTCGTTGATACTTACCTGCGAAATGTTGAACATGCTGCTTGGAGATGGATTGCCCGTAGTGGCATCACTCACGAAGCCGAGACCGTTCATATACTCCTGGAAGGTGCTGTAACTGTTGTAGCTGCCAACCGCAAAGACGCTCTTGTAAGAGTGGTTGATGTTGACACTCTTGAAGTGCTCGTTGAACCAAGGCAGACGTCCCAGTCCACTATAACGGATAGTCCAGTTTGGCAACATCCGGCTCAAAGCTGGGAATACCGAGAGCGAATTGCCACCCATCGAGGTATAAGCCTTGAGGAAGGCAGGAATCATGACATCGCTGCTATACTGGTTGACCGGTGTGCGGGAAGCATCAAACTTGCCACCAGCCAGAGCCGAACCTGTCGGATAAACGGTACCTGCATACTGAGCCTCTACCCTATCTCTGAAACCAGCCAGCGAGTTGACAAACTTCTCGAAGGTCTTGCTGCGATACCCCGAATTGGCATTGCCCATTCCCTCGAAAGCCGAACCCAGCGAGATGGTAGTCATCTGGAAGGCTCCACTCTGGGTGGTTGGCGTTCCTTCATACATATACTGTATGCTCTTCTGCGTGGTCTTGGTACGTGTGGCTGAGAGATCAATCTTGAAATCCTTGACAGGCTCCAGGGTGGCACGCAGCGTAAGATTATCCGTTCTGCTGGTAGTGGCTGGTGTTGCGATACTGTCGTTGCAGAGCAGCCAGTCGTTGTTTTTAGCCTTCTCGATATAATCGTCGCCAACCATACCGAAGGCAAAGTCAAGACCCGGTGCCATCTGTCCCACCTTCTTCTGTCCGAAGGCATCACCCACACTAGGCAAGAAGCCCGGCAGGGTGAGCTGATAGCTGCTGCGATAGTTGATGCTTACGCTGCGCACCATCATTGCCAGACGACTAGCCAACTGCAATCCCTTATACCATTTCTTATCATCAAGCGGTTCCTTAGCCAGTACGGAGAGTTTTACCTTCATGGCGGTATCTACCTTTGAGATTATTCTGATCTGGTTATTATCCACCTTTTTATATTTAAGCGGGAACACTTTGCCGTCTTCCGTCTTGGCATTCACAATCAGTCGCTTGGTATTCTTGCCGTGGCGTATCTTGAATGTAGTATCAGGCAGGAGGGTGATTTCCCGTTCGAAGGCACGCTTGTTCTTAGGCAGCGCCTTCTTCGGATCAGCCGCCTGTTCCTTTGCTTCCTGCTTCTTTTTCTTTTTTTCCTGCTTCTTGCGCTGCATCTGTGCCCTACTCTGGGTACGGTCAAACTTATCGTTTACCTTCTTCAGGAAAGGCACATGGTTGTAGAGTTTCACCAGGTTGAAGTTTCCGTTCAATGTCAGTTCGCGCTGGGTATTGATGGTGTTTCCATACGAGTTGCCCTCCTCATCCTCTGTACCGCGCTCCCAAGAATAGTTGGCATTGTAAGAGGCATCGCTGTTCACCCAGTCGAAGACAGGCAGCAGATTGAGAGGCACCTTGTAGGATGCCTGGAAATTCTGACTGTAGTCGAGCGGTGCACCCCAGTGGCGGATGCTGGTCCATACGGAATCCTTCCAGGCATGATACTGGTCGGCATAAAGATCCTTGTTGACCGGTGTATATGGTTCCTCTATCTGTGCATGGGTAGCACTCTGGAAGTTCATGTGCAGGTTCTTGGTCAGATCCCAGTTGATGGAGAACTCACGGTTCCAGAGGAACTGTTCACTGAAGGTGAGCGGCAACTTGGAGTCTACTCCGGCAGCTCCACTCATCAGGGTTTCCATATCGCGCTCCTGCAACTCGTAGTAGTCGCGCGTCATCTCGGTATTGAAGGCTATGTTCTGCGGCAGCCAGTTCAGTCCGAAACGTTTCAGAATGTCGAGCCACTTGCTCTTGTTCTTCAGTCCCTTGAATGGTTCCCATGCCTTATAAACCGGGCTCCACGAATAATCCAAGGCTCCGCGCCAGTTGTCCTTTCGCTCATACATCGTCGTTTCACCCGTAGTATACTGATGCTGATGACTGTAGGTGAATGAGAAGTTGGCAGGATCGTATGGCATCGGATGGCGCTTGGTAGCGATACCCACCCGGGCATTCGAGATGGAGAAGTTGGTCTGCGTAATCTTGGTGGCAGCGATATTCTCGATAGAATCGCGTTCATGCTTGGATCCGGCAGCATCGAGGGCATCCTTCAACTCCATATCGGTATCCAGCGGATTATACTTAGGAGTGGTCTTCTCCTTGGTAACACTATAATATAAAGGTATGCTCACCTTCGCCTTGTCAGGGAAGAACTTACCCATTTCGAGCGATGTGGTCACACTGTAGGTACCGTAATTATCGGTAGTGCGACTTGCCACGCCATCTTCCAGACCGCCGAATCCTTCGCTGATGTATCTGCCGGTGGCATTCACGCTACCCAAATCGGAGAGTTGTACGTTGAGGTTGGCATTGGCAGCCCAACCGCCCGAATTATTATGTTCCTTGAGTCGGAGTTCGTTTATCCATACCTCACCACTCTTGATGTCGGCAGAATTGTTTCTCACACCCAGCATCATGGTCTTCACCTCGCCGAGACTCGGATTACCCACGATGGTAATCTTGTTCTGCGGATGTTCTGCATCCATCATGGAATAAGGAGCGAGATAAGAAGCCACACCCTGTGCCTTCGCCTTGTTGCGGTTTTTCTTCAATGCCGTAAAGACGCTCAGTGGCACATCGAGCATATTCTCCTCAGGCCATACCGCCTTACAGTCGGCTAGCACATAGCGGTTGTAGTTGGAGCGTGGCTCGGTGAGTTTCAGCGGGATTTCATACTCGTAGTAATTATTCTTGTAATCACTACCCAGACGGATGAAGACTGAGAGATCACCATCCTGCAGACGGGTGGTATTCTGCTCCAATGCATTGGCATGGGCAAACATCTGGATGCGCTTGTACTGGCGCAGATCAAGGGTAGAATTCTTGTAAACCGCCTTCGCCTCGCCTGTGCTCATGTTCTTGACCACCAGACTCAACGCCTGCTCGTTCGCCTCAACCAACTGAGGCTGACTAGGATCCTGTTCGCGCCTGATGCCCGGAGGCAATACATAGTTGACCGGTGTCTTCTCGCCGTTCTCTTCCAGACTCACGCTGCTTGCGTCGAGGGTTCCGCCACTGGCTGCACTAAGCGGCTGATCATAAGTACGCCACTTGCCCATCACGAGGTCGAAGGTACCGAAACGCAGCACGATAGGTTTCTTGAAACCGGTGAGGAACATACGCATGAAGCGGATGCTGGAGAAATCGTTGATGTTACCCTGACGGCTCTCAAACTCATCGATAGGTATGCGGAACTGATACCAGGTAACGGTAGACTTGGTATTATCACGCCAGGTCTGGCTGTATTCACGCTTATCTACGATATGATTGTTACCTACCACGAGATCTTCCGGACGGATACTGACACGATACTGGAAGTATTTCTCATATTCGTTGAGGGTATAATCCTGGTTGATATCCTCGACATCCGGCGTTGACTTATAAGAAGTATCATAGCTCTCAGAACGGCTGTCGCTGTCAGGCGAGTTGCCCTGAGGATTGTTGATATACTTATATCGCTGCAAGATAGGAGCACGCATCTCATCCCAGTCGGAACCGCGGAAATAGTGGTAGTCATCACGTGCCGGATCGGCAAAGATGCTGTCGAATACCGCCTGGTTCACCTTGCCCTGAATCTGGTCGAGATAAGCACTCTTGTAGAATTCCTGCTCCTCGGCATCAGTCAGTCCGTTGAAACCCACATCCTGCAAGGCTCTGCTGCCACTGGTGGTAGCAAAGGCATAGGTCACGGTGCTCTGGGTAGGAATCTTACCCCACTGGGTATAGGTGTAGCTCTTGCTGCCATCTACCGGCATGCCACTCTCATAGAATTTCTTGCCATCACGCAGGATATCCTCGCTCACCTCGCCCAGGTTGATGTAGAAATCGCCACCATAATCGGCAGCATCAGCCTCTTCGCGGGAATAGATGAACGGATCGAGCATCCAGAACTCGATGTATTCGATGTTTGCCTGCTCGAAATCGTTGGTATCCAGCTTACGCATCATTCCGCCCCAGTTGCGTTGCGGATTCTGCAGGGTTCCGTCTGCCTGCAAATCTGTTACATTGAAGTTGTATGGTCCCGGCTCGCTTGGATAGTAAGCCAGATTGAGTACATTCAGGGTATTGGTAGCGCCCTGATAACTGCTCTGGTCGCGCAATGGGAAGAGCTCCTTGGTATAGACCTCGCGAACATAATGGTTACTCAACTGCTTGAGGTCGCCCTTGATATGTCCCGGAGTGAGCGAACTTCCACGGCGGGTGAACAGCGGATCGATGGTATACCAGGCTAGGCGCGAACGGTGGAAGCCGCTGTTCAGACCAGTCTTATCGCTGTAATCGTCCTTGAAATTGAGCGAAGGCACACTGGATATAAACCAGGAGGTAGGAGTAGTTACATCGATGGTAGTCTTCGTACCCTCGAAGTCATCGATATAAGATGCATTGTCCTGTGTGCCACCTGCCTCACCGGCAATAAGCTGGGCAAATTCTCCTGTAAAGGATATCTGCGATGGCTGGGTGAGGTGCAGGAATGGTATCTTGTCAAGCACATTGGTGAGCCACTGACTCTCCTTGCGCCAGTTGAGATTGATGCCCCAAAGGGTGTTCTTCAGCGGTTCGGACCCCATGGATACCTTGGTAGTAAGCGCCTGTTCGGAGAGGTGCTGGATAGTACCGCTCAACTGGAAGTTCTTGGTAAAATCATACTCCCAGTTCAGTCCGAACATCGTTTTTCGGGTTTGTCCGAAATCGGTATTACTCTCCAGAGAAACGTTGACAGCCGTACCGGCATCGATGATGCTCTGGTTCAGGATGGTCACCTCACCGGCACTGTAATCTACCGAATAGTCGGTGCCCTCTTTCAGGGTGATACCGCCTGCCGTAACGACCACCGAGCCCTGTGGCACATTGTAGGCATCGAGCGAGATGACATTGGCTGCAGAGCCCTTGAACTGTCCCACAATCTGATACTTGTTCTTCTCGGCAATCTGCTTGGCTACGGTCTTCGTACTGTCATAAAGTTCGGTAAAGGCATACTTTTCAGCCTTGTCGGCAGCCACGCCCCGCTTGACCAGATAATCACGCATATAACTGCCGAAAGGCTCTACCTTCGGAATGAACACGCGTCCGTTAGAGATGGTATAGCCTTCTACATAATCAAAATATCCATTGCTGTGTGCCTTGTTGTTGTTATCCAGACGGTCGGCGCCCAGCACACGGATGATAGGCTGCTTCTTCACCTGCTGCTCAGGGATATAACTGAGATATACGCCGGTGGTATCGCTCTGGTATTTCACATCCAGGCGGAACTTCTCCTTCTCTACGGTAGAAGCCAGATAATAAACGTTCTTCATCATCAGCCCCCAGTTGCCCTGTCGCGGATTGTTACTGGTATTCTTGAGCGATTTCACGAAGAGTGCCTGCTTGGTATCGCTGAGATCGGATGCAAACTCGCCCACCTGATAGGTAACACCTCCCGATGTATACTCATAGGCTACAGCAAGTACCTGGTCGGTCTGCAGACTGGTTTTCAATGAGATATAACCCAATGAAGTATTGACCGTATACTCTGAAGAATTGAGCAAACGGGCACTCTCCAGTTTCTCATAATCGGCTCCGCCAACCAGTCCGCCTCCATCGAGAGTGGTTGCAGCCTGGTCGATGTCACGGGCAGCAGCATACTGCCCTGTCATCGCCGCATACTCTGTATTCGCCTGGTTAGAAGGCACCTGTCCACTCGCCGCCCACATCGGGTTGCTCAGTTTCTGGTTCTCGCCCAGGTCGGTCAGGGCTACGATGTTTCGGGTATTGGTGGTATTGCCGGTTTTGTTGGTAACCCACACCTCCACACGGTTAATGGTGATGCCCGTGGTGAGATTAGGAAGTTTCTGCATCCAGGCATCATAATGATTTCTGAAATACTGGGAGAGGAAGAAGTGGCGGTTCTCCTCATAATCGGCTACATTCAGTTCGAAAGGAGTGAGCTGTACACCGCCCCTGGTAGATACGCTCTTCGATGCACTTTTCTTCTGCGAAGCCACCATCTGCAGCTTGAGTTTGCCAAACTGCAGATCGGTTCTAACACCAAACAGACTGCTGGCGCCTTTGATGAGCGAAGAGTTGGAAGGGAAGGAGACGTTGCCCGCCTCAACGAGTTTAATGATTTCATCTTCCTTGCCGTCGTACTTCAGTTTCATGTTCTGTGCATCGAAATCGAAGGTGGCATCGGTGTTGTAATTCAGGTTCATGTTCACTTTATCGCCCACCTTTCCGTTGACGTTGAGGTTGATTTTCTCATCAAAATCCATCATCGTCGTCTTTCGGTTGCGGATAGGCAACGAAGGATTGTCGATGCTCTTCTTGTTGATACCGAACTTGAGTTCGGCAGAACCCTGTGTCTTCACTCTGATGCCACCAGGACCGAAGATTTTCTCGGCAGGTCCCAAGTCGAAGTGCATATCTGAGAAATCGAACTTCTCCTTGCCTTTTGCCTGGAAGATTTCATCGTTCTGCTTGCGGAAGTAACTGTTGCGCTGCTGCTGTTCGGTCCATGCAAGATACTCTTTCGGAGTGAGCATGATAGGAGCCGAAAGCCAGGTTGAGCCCATGCGGTTGCCGATGATATAGCGGTCGAGGGTATCGTTGTAGACTACCTGATATTGCAGATTATCAGGACGTTTCAGGTCGAGCGGACTCTGATAGAGGTCGCTCAGGGAGTAAGGTTGGGTGCGCTGAATCTGCCAGCGGGTATGCAGCAATGAATCGGGAATGGTATCTTCATCAAGCTGCACGGGCTGGGCTGTGCTGGTATGGGTTTTCTTTTTATCGTCCTGAAGTTGAGGCAAAGCTATCGCATAGCCGAAGGTTGCCACCATCAGCCAAGCCAATAGAAAAGATATGAATCTTTGCTTCTGTTTCATCGATAAAAAACTCCTAACTTATTTGATTTGCTTCAATGCCAGTTTCACAACCTGTTCTACCGGGAGATCAGGCTGTGCCTTGAGGATATCTACTACTACCTTGGCAGATGGTGCCGGCGAGAAGCCGAGCATGGTGAGGGCGCTTACCGCCTCATCCTTTACGTCATTGTTCACCATCACCACATTGCCTCCGCTGGCTGGCAGTTCGTCAGCGATGCCGAGGCTCACGATTTTATCTTTCAGGTCGATGATGATTCGCTGTGCTGTCTTCAGTCCGATACCCTTCACGGTTTTCAGCACCTTGTCGTTACCCGTAGAAATGATTTCACAGAGTTCGCGTGGCGAGAGTGAAGAGAGAATCATACGGGCTGTATTTCCGCCTACTCCTGAAACGGTGATGAGGAGGCGGTAGAGTTCACGTTCCTGTTTGGTAGCAAAGCCGAAAAGGGTGAAAGAGTCATCTCTTCCACCAGCCATCAGCACTTCGTGAACATAGAGCTTCACCTCCTGTTTGCCCTGAATGGCAGTATATGTATTGAGCGATATATTGAGTCCGTAGCCCACCCCCGCAGTCTCAACAACAGCCAGCGCAGGTGTCAGCTCTGTCAGATCGCCATGAATATATTCTATCATTTTCTTTTTCTCCTAATTAAATTAATATATTAATAACGTGCGAAGGGCGGGATTATTGTAATAGAGTTCCATAAAATTACGTCCCGTAGTGCAAAGCGCATCGGGAGGTATTGGAAAGAGGATGAATGATGTTTCGCAACAAAATAGCGAAACTGTAAGGTTCTTGCTACGGATACTTTACAAATCTCTGCTTATTCATATCTAAAAAACTATGATTTTACTACTTTAAATAAAGAGTGAAGAATTCACTGTAACTCTAACATCGATAAATGCTCGCAAATTCAAGTCTACGAATTTTTTCTTTTAAAATTACGCTAAAATCTGCCGAATAGCTTAGAATGAGCGA
>NZ_QSAV01000074.1:0-8159 GCF_003465495.1 Segatella copri
TAAAGGTGGTTCAGAGGGTGTATGGAAATATAGATGGTTACGTTCCGCCAGCCTCGGTGCCGGAACCGCCGCCAGTGGTCTCACCACCAGTAGTCTTATCCTTCTTCTCTTCACCGTACTTGACGAGTTCGATGGAATCAGGAATCAGGTTGTAGAGACGAGTACCATTCTGCAACTTGGTGAAAGAAGGACGGAAGGCAGGAACGAGACTCTTGACGAGTTTAGCGTTCGCCTTACTCTCATCTTCTACGGCTTTGCCGGTAATGAAACGGATGAAGAGCTTGCCGAATCCAAGCAACTCGATGTCGTAACCCTTCTTCAGGTTCTCCTTCACGTAGTAAGCATAGCGGTCGAGTACCGCCTTTACGTCTGCAGGAGTAGCTGTAGACTCCACTGCGATTTGGTTAGCAACCTCCTCGGTGGTCAAGGTTCCGTAACTGTAAGGTCTAACAGAAAAGAGTGTCTGACCCTTCTTCTCACCCATGTTAATGGTCTTCTTTGCAACTTTGTAGCTTTTACTCATAATTAAAACATTTAAAAGATTAATACTAAAGTTCAGTCATCGTCAGTTCAAAGAGATTTGCAATCCCGTTTGTTCTGATTGACGTTGCGAAGATACAACATTGGCGAGGCGAAAACAAATGCCTTCACTGACGTTCACCATCTGTTTACTACTCATTCACGATACGCTCACTTTTAATAAAAATCATAGCAATGGAAGATACCAACAAGGCAAATATCGTCTTTAATATCTCTGGCGGTAACAACCAGATTCTGCCCAATGCTATCAAGGCTGAGCAAAACTTTTATGGCGACAAGTACATAGAGGAGATGTTGAAGGCGAAGACCACAAGTCAAGAGCCTGTTCTCTCACCCGAAACAACCCGTCTCTCTTTATATATTAATAATGTGGAAGCATTAGCAGAATATGTAGCCAAGCTCTCTGCATGCACCAATGCCAAGGAATTGGCTCAGGTGGTGATGGATATGGTGAATGATACAGATGTAAAGGTTGACCAAGATATTATGGTGAAGCAGGAGTTTATCGAAGTCTTACAGCCCTTGGCACCACAGGTTACTACAGGCATCAGTAATATCCGCAAGTATATCAATGAAGCCTGGTATAAGTGGAAATGATCACCAATGAAGTAGCGTGAGGAAAAATACTGACAAAAGGCACTTTTACGCCCACCATAATTTCAGAATTTTCAATGAATCCAAATTCGTTTTGTAGAATTGAAAATATGCTGAGGCTTGGTAAGTTGTTGATAGTCAGCAGTGTATAAAAATTGAAAAATATACTTGGTCTCTTGAAAATCTATAGTCGTACGACTATGACCCCTATAGTTGTACGACTATAACTCCAGAGTTGTACAACTATAGCATGTATAGTCGTACAACTGTAGCTTTACAGTCGTACAACTATAGGATTTTCAACTCGCAAAACTTGCGGATTATGGTCAATTGCTGCTGAAAATTGGCTTTTATTAATTCTAGATGGTTAATTTAGTATGGAGGATAAAAATTTGTACATGATACAGAAGGCACAGGAGTTCATGAATGAGAATCACTTTGCCGACGTCTCCCGAGTGCAATGTCTGCTACGCAAGATGATGTCCAAGGAGTATCATGGCCTCATCGATCAAATCAAGGAGTGTCAGGATCCCCATGCTATCTTCAATATTCATGGCGGAAACAATCTCATTGCGCCCACTGCCAGCCAGGCTGAGCAAAAATTGGTGGAGAAACCTGCTGACGAGATAAAAAAAAAGATAAGGAATAATCAAGAAAGAAGACCGAGATGCTGAACGATTTCGATTCACCATTCGATATCACCGTAGATTTCCACAAGTAATTGGGCGGAGTTGACCCCCCCCAAAAAAAATTGGTAGTTTCACAGAAAACCCTTATTTTTGCACCTAAAAAAGGAGATACAATTATGAAGACAATAGATCAGATTTTGAAAATAAAGGCAGTAGTGCTTTACATTCTGAAAGCATTCCCAGAAGGAGTTGATTATATTCATCTCTTTAAGGTTATGTATTTTGCGCAGCAAGATCAGTTAAAGGAATATGGATTGCCAATCATTTACGATACCTTTGTTGCAAGAAAGCATGGTCCTGTACCAGCTTTAACCTATAAGGTGTTGCGTGGAATAGAAGGCAAGGCAGACCTTTCTTCGCCAGAATTAAAGGATTTTGCAGATTCATTGAATATAGCTATCTCTCAGGATGGTCATCAACTTGTTCTAGCTTCCAAGAATGCGGAATGCGATATGGATGAACTGTCTGTAGCTGATGTGAAGATGTTGGATAAATGGATTGAAAAGTGCAAGGATGTAGAATCCTTTGACCTATCCGATAAGTCACATGAAGACAGAGCTTGGAAACGTGCAAAACGTCAGGCTGACAAGACAGGTGAGGACTCCAAGATAACCATGTATGATATGGCAGCTGCGGCAGGAGCAAGCAAAGACATGCTATGCGTAATTCGTGACCGCCAATCAGTTCAAAAAGCATTATCATGGATTTAAGGGAGTTGCAGAAATCCTATCTTGATAATCTTCGTAAGGTTACCGAAGATAAATTAGAAATAGGTTCATTGATACGAACAGTTATTTCAATAGAAGAAGGCTTGGTCTTCAAGGATGGAAGAAAGCAGAAACCAAAGAAGTTAGTTCCATTTTGGAACATACTGCCTCTGATGGGCACCTCCCCTGAGGTAATCCTCTCAAAAGTAGTATAAAAACAATATTCCTCATTCGAGTGGCGACAAGCGCAGAGCGATACTGCGGTGGGGAACAATTCTGGTGGGCTCAACCTGCAAGCCCCCTCCATGCACTCACTTTCAGCAATATAATTGCAAGCTGATCCCCATAACAGCCCAGCGGTCCCATCCCGCACAACCATGGCGAGGGCTTTGATGCCCCGCCAACCTTAGAGCGTAGCGGTTCTGAGCACCGGAGGGCGGTTTTCCTCTTCTTCCCTGAGGGGAGAAGACCGAGATGAGAGGTGGAGCCTTCTTTAATGGTAAAGAAGGACGGGATGATTTTAGAAAAACAGCACAGTAGGGCGGTTACATCCCTAATCCCTATGGTAGGGATTTAGGGCTTGGGTATAGGATAAGGACCCCCTCTTCGCAAGAGGGGGACAGGGGAGTCGAAACAAAACTTACGTTATGACCATAGAAGAAAAAAAGGCAGATTTTATGCGTCGCTTCAAGGCTTCTAGGGAGCGAAAAGCAGAATACATAGCACAAATGGAAAAGCGAATGCGTGATAATTATCGCCGCAGAACCGGTAAGGAAGCAGAATCATTTTGTGTGTTGTAATGTTTAGCCATAAGCCAAGCATAGGTTAATAAATACATTTTACCTCATTCGAGTGGAGACAAGCGCAGAGCGATACTGCGGTGGGGAACAAATATAACATTTTTCAAAAAAAACTGATAGGTGTAACTACTTATAATATAGTGGGGACGCTGTATTGGTGATATACCTTATTTGTGTAATTCGTGCAATTCGTGTTCAGTAAAATCAATGCGTAATTCGCGTGCAGAGAAATATCTATTGCTGCGAAGCTTAGTGAGAACCGTTGCTGCAACGAGAGTATCTGTGCAAATCCGTGAATTGAAAATCGGCGGCCGAAGGGAGATTTGTCCACCGGACCCACTGACCAGTGGGAAGTAAAGCCAAATCTGTGGGAGATTAGAGCAAGAATCAAAAACTCCTCCAAAAATTTGGTAGTTTCACAGAAAACCCTTATATTTGCAGGCAATAATTAGAATATTACGCTTATGGCAACATTGGTACTCGATAATACATTATATCAAGGCTATGCAACGATAGCAGAGCAGAATAACATCAGTGTGACTGATGCTATGGCAGAAGCTTTGCGATTATTGAAGCAACACTTGAAAAAGAAGCCAAGTCTTTCGTTAAGACAACGACTTGAGAAGCGTATTCTTGAACTTCGAGATTTGCCGGCGAATTGGGATTACGCAGGTTCCCCTTCCATATCATCAGAAGCATGTGATTATTCTCAGAAAGTTGTTTCATCCTGTAGCGAATCATTGCTTCAGGGATTAGCAATATTCCCAAATACCAATGGCTATATATTAATGCAATGGAAGACCTCCAAAGGAGACGCCTGTTTGTCTATTCTTAGTGATAGAATAGTATATGATGTCAATTATGGAGAGATAGAGAAAGAAGGTATCCTTCCTCTTTCAGAACTCCCTAAATTTTTGGAAGTCTTAAAGAACATAGCCTAATGGAATGTGATATAACATTTGAGAAACCAGTATTGAAAGATATGGAGGAGATTGCTCGATTGTTGTCTTCTCCAGCCTTTTATGATGAAAATACCCATCAGTTGAATTTTGCGGCATTTAATCTTCGACGTTTTACGAATGGTGAAGTAGAGTCTTATGTCTCATTGTCTAGGCTGTCTTTTATAGACCAAAAGCATTTGAATAAAAAAGGTAAGTATGTTTTTAAAAAGACAGAAAGCCATTATGTGGGTTATGCTCTTTTTACTCCAAGTTATTTAGCAAACTTACATGATAGATTAAGAATATATCCTGTTAAAGCAGGTCTTAATGATCATTGTGGTATGTTTTTCTTGGGTAAGGATAAGAAGTTAATCTGTGATGACTTGACGATTCGTCCTTATACATTAAAAACGTTACGCTCTCTTTGTGACTTATTGCAAGCTAATGTTGTTTTAAAATAGGGGTAGTACCCAGCACCTTTAGCAAGATAATAGGAAGGCGGTCCCATCCCGCAAACCTGGCGAGACCTTTGATTGGTCCGCCAACCTTAGAGCGTAGCGGTTCTGAGCACCGGAGGGCGGTTACATCCCTTGCCCTTTTGGAAAGGGCGAGGGCTTGGGAGTGGGTTAAGGACCCCCTCTTCGCAAGAGGGGGACAGGGGAGTCGAAAAATGTTATAGTGCTTAGCTGCTTATTACGAAGCATGCAATGCTGAAAGATTTCGCTTCACCATTCGATATCACCGTAGATCTCTACAAGTAATTGGTCAGAGTTGAAAAAACTCCTCCCAAAATTTGGTAGTTTCACAGAAAACCCTTATCTTTGCTGCGAATTAAATATAGAAGTTATGGCACAGTTAACATTACAGATAGATAGTCCATCTTTGTTGGAGCAATTAAAGAATGTCCTCTCTCTTATGAGAGGCGTTAAAATAGTTTCAGACTCCCCAGTTTCAAGGAGTGCTGCTTTGGAAGATGTTCCAAACGCAGAAACTTTGGCAGCAATGAAAGAGGCTGAGAGTGGTCATGATGCGGGAGTAGTTCGAGTAGATAGCTTAGAAAGTTTCATGGCATCAATGGAGGAATAGGGTTTATGAAAGAAATTCGAAAGACCTCGCAGTTCAAGAAAGATTATAAGCGTTTTAAGAATGATAAAGAATTTGTAGAAACGCTTATGGGGATAGTTAAGCTTTTGGCAGAAGGCAATCAGATACCGGAAGAATATAATCCTCATTCTTTGAAAGGCAACTGGAAGAACTATATGGAATGCCATATAGAAAATGATACACTTTTGATTTGGTTTGATAAGAACAATAATGCAATAGAATTAGTTCGTTTAGGTTCGCATTCTGAATTATTTGGTAAAGGACGTAAGCGCTGATTTCCATAACAGTCAGGCGGTCTCATCCCGCACAATATGGCGAAGACCGCTTTGGTCCGCCAACCTTAGAGCGTAGCGGTTCCGAGCACCGGAGGGCGGTTACATCCCTTGCCCTTTTGGAAAGGGCGAGGGCTTGGGAGTGGGTTAAGGACCCCCTCTTCGCAAGAGGGGGACAGGGGAGTCGAAAAAAACTTACGTTATGACCATAGAAGAGAAAAAAGTAGATAAGGAAGCAGAATCATTTTGTGTGTTGTAATGTTTAGCCATAAGCCAAGTATAGGTTAATAAATGCATTTTTTCTCTTAATTCCTTGGTAGTTATGAAATAAAATCGTACTTTTGTCACTATATTAGCAATAAAAATGTATGATTATGGCAAACGACAATAATATACAGCCTGTGGCTGATGATTCCCAGATAGTACTCTATCAACCAGATGAAAGTATTTCCCTCCATGTAAGAATAGATGAAGCTTTCAATACGGTATGGCTTTCTTTAGACCAAATGGCAGAACTATTTGGTCGTGATAGGAGTGTTATTGGCAAGCATGTGCGAACTATATTTAATGAAGGAGAATTGCAGAAAGAATCAGTTTGGGCAAAATTTGCCTACACTGCCTCAGACGGCAAAACATATCAAGTTGATTATTATAATTTAGATGTTATAATATCTGTAGGTTATAGGGTAAAGTCCGTACAAGGTACAAAATTCCGTATTTGGGCTACATCTGTTTTACGCCAATATCTTCTCCAAGGTTATTCCGTGAATCGTCACTTGATAGCCTTACAGGAGAATATGGACAAGCGTATGACCCATATTGAGGATGTCCAGGCTAAGCAGCAACAGCAGCTTGATTTCTTTATTCGAACCTCCACTCCTCCAGCAGAGATGGTCTTCTTCGAAGGTGATTTCTATACAGCAAGAGTTGCTTTAGAGAACCTGGTTCGTTCTGCCAATAATCGAGTAATCATCATAGATGGCTATGTTTCATCGCTAACCCTTCCCCAACAATCATATAGACGTCCGAAAATGGCGAAACGAGTCCCATGATCGCTGGCTTATCATAGATGATAGCCTCTATCATTGTGGTCATTCATTAAATGCCAATGGCGGTCATAAGATTTCCGCCATAACCCTGATGGGTACCTCTCCTGAGGTAATCCTCTCAAAAGTAGTATAAAAACAATATTCCCCATTCGAGCGACGACAAGTGCAGAGCGATACTGCGGTGGGGAACAAAAATGGTGGTCTCAACCAGTAAGCCGCCCCCCATGCACCCCCAATCAGCAAGCTATAGCAAATTATAGCAAGTTATACCCAGGCGGTCCCATCCCGCACAATTTGGCGAGGGCTTTGATGCCCCGTCAACCTTATAGCGTAGCGGTTCTGAGCACCGGAGGGCGGTTACATCCCCGCTTCCTGAGGTTTCTGTCCCCTACAAGGGGAACCGAAGGGGTCGTAAAGACTATTGAGAGGGGCTTGGGGAGAAAGTGGAGCTCTCCTTGCAGGAGAGACGGAGAGGTAGAAAAAAGCCTTTATCAACAAGGAAGGACGGAATGATTTGCCTGCAAAGTCATTTTGACAATCATGTGATGTAATCAGAATGAATACAACGAACAAAGGGGAACGACCAAAGACTGGTTGTTTCCCTTTGTTCGTTTAGAGGCAATTGTATCAGGTGTATCTGTCATCATCACAAAGGTTGCAACCAAACGAAAGATGGAGAAACCACCACACAAATCTATCTCAATTCTATCAAAAGCTCAGAAGTAGATGATGCCAATGCCAAAATACTGGCAGCCCTATAAGCCACAAAAATGAATAAAAAGAGGGATTTTGTAAAATGAACCAAAATGAACCATTTTTCCTGAATCTTTACATGAGAGATACAGAAAAATCTAAAACTTTCGTTCAATCAACGACTTAGGAAATTATGTACGAAAAGAATAGTAAAATAATGTTGATTTACGTAGAATGATATTAATTTTTTAACACGCATAATTTGCTAGTTTCCAACAATTTTCGTATTTTTGCAAGGAGATTCTGTGTCTCTTATATCGAGATTCAGATGAACGTCATCAAAAAACGAACTTGATTCGCATGATGAAAGAGACAAATATACACTCACAGGTTACGTCCACTATTGCAGGGGACGACGGCGAAGCCATGGCAAAAAGTGAAGGATATGTAGCTGAAAATGGTTTTGTAGCAACAGATCCGACGCACTTTGGAAAGACGTGTCATGATCAATAGCCGTGGCAAACGTGTTGTCCGTGAGGCTGTCTTCTTACCACCTTTGTCTTTGTGATATATTATCTTTCATATTATGAATACTGATATTAAGAGTTTGATACCATCCATGCATGCAGAACTGAAGCGTATGCAATCTCGTGTTGCAGAGCTTCAAGTATCATTGCAGCAAGGTTCATCTGATGAAAAGGCGATTCGAGTGGAAATTTCTCGAATGAATCTGCGTCAGGTTGAAATCATGGATGTAGTCGGAATGTTCC
>NZ_QSAV01000075.1:0-7873 GCF_003465495.1 Segatella copri
TTTACGATAAAGGGCAAGGTATAAACGCGGAGCCGCTTACCATTTGTTGTCGATATTAATCGTTGCTTGTCACGACTTATTTCCCGATGCACCATACGTAACCAGCTGAATATCAGTTGTTTAGTATATGGTTGAGCCATATGAAAGCCGGCTAAAATGTAAGGATTTTTATCTCTTTAATTATCTGATATTCAGTGCTTTTTAGTCCTACTTTCCTACTTTTTTCAAGTATCTTTTTAAGCCCTTTTCTACGCCTTTCACTTTCCCACGCAAATAATGAATGTCATTGATTCTCAATCGGTTAAGTACTGACGTGCTATTTGTGAGCCGCTTTCCTTCTGAATGAAAAGAATGTTGATTATCAGCTACTTACGATTTTCGTATTTTCACTTGGTTTCACTTGATTTCATTCATTTTGTATGTCATATATCTTTACAAACGCCCATTTTTAGGGGTTGAAGATTTAACATATTTAACCTTTGTAAACACTCAAAATCTGCATTTTCGTGCTAAAACGTGGTTTTTTATCATTTTTGAGAGGTCGGCTTTTATCTGAATAAATCTGCCATCGTCAGCTGGCATTGGATGTCATCAGAATAGCCGCCCGGCGCAAGTCCATAGGAGGTAATCATCGTGATGAGTACCGTTTTCTCGGTGCCTGTTTCCCTGATGAAGGTCTCCCTTCGGTTGCGGATGCGGTTGTCCTCTTCTTCTGTAATAACGTAAGGGGCGTTGGTATATTTCATCTCACAGAGATTAATTGTATCGTCATTTCTGTCGATGAGCATATCTATCTGTGCTCCCTTCGTCAGCGTCTTGCCGGTGACAGGGTCTTTTGTTCCCTTATATGACCAGGAATGAACGCTGCTCACGACTGCTGAGAAGCCGAGGGCTGCCTTGATCTGGTTGACGTGCTGCATGCAGACACGCTCGAATGCTCTTCCTGCCCAACCGTAATGGATGGATGAACCTGCGGATGAAGACCAGAAATGTTCATCACCATTGGTGTTCTCCGATATGAAATCGAAGTAGAATAGGGTGTAGTTGTCTATGAGCTGGAAGGTAGCATCCTTCGTCTTCTTGCCGATGGCTGTGAACTTGCGGATGAAACCGCATTGCTCCAGTTCCTGCAGCGCTTTCGAGAAATCTGCGTTGTCTGAGAGTTTCGACGCTTTCAGCAACTCATCTCTGAGCAGTCCCTGTTTCTTCTTGGCAAGCGCTGTGATGATAGCTATGTGACAGCGTGGCTTTTTGAACAGTGAAGCGTAGAGAGCATCAAACTCTTGTGTGAGTTCTCCGCCTGGCTGGAAGAATATCCGGTCGAAATTCTGTGCCACGCTCATTCCCTTTTTCAGGAAGCTCCAATAGTATGGGATTCCTCCCAAGGCCATGTAGGCTTCGAGAATCTGCCGGTCCTTATAGCCCAGATTCTTCGCTTCGCAATACTGCTTGCACTCTCTGAGGGTGAATGGTTGCAGCAGAACCTTGCATGTAAGACGGTTGTGAAGACCACCATAGTTCATGACCACATTGTCGATGATCCATGATGTGGCGCTTCCACAGATGACCAAGATAAGGTCTTTTCTCGTAGAAGCCCATGCGTTCCAGAAATGGTCGAGTGAACGGACGAAGTTTGATTTAACTGTGTCCATCCAGGGAAGTTCATCAATGAAGATAACCTTCTTCTCCTCGTTTTCAGGGAACGTATTCAGGAAATTCCACAGCAGTCCAAATGCCTCAGACCATGTCTTGGGCATTGCGCATTTTCCCATTCCGGCAAGATAAAGAGATTCTCGGAAGTCGCTTAACTGCTGCCTGCGAGTGGCTCCGTATGTGCCGGTATGCTGGAAAACGAAATGGCTCTTGTAGGCCTCTCTGATAAGAAAGGTCTTGCCGACACGTCGTCTTCCGTAAACAGCCACGAATTGTGATTCATCAGAACTCATCAGTCCGTGGAGTGTTGCTATTTCATTTTCTCTGCCTATTAACATATCGTATTTCTTGTTTTATTCTCTATTTATTTATGTGGCAAAGATACAAAAATATATCGATAAGTCGTGGAAATGTATCAATATTTAACAGATTTCCACGGGAAATCGTAACTTTTTCGGTTTTTTGCACTGAAAAGTATGTGGCTCAGATTTTTTTAAACCTATAGCAGTCTGTATTTACCACTTCATAGCCTCCTTAGGAAGCAACGGAATGGCTCCATAGCGCCCTAATAGATAACCCTTGCGAACGTCTTCACGAGGCTTGAATTCTGCCAAGGATGTAAGATGAGACGCTCCATCCTTTCCCTTCTCGACAAACCAGACTTCATCAGCTCTGATAAGGTCGAGGTTGAGCAGGTTACATTCATGGGTGGAGAAGATGAGCTGAGTGTCTCTTCCTGACTCCAGTCCTGAGAAATAGCACTCTAAGATTTTCTGCGAGAGCATCGGGTGCATACTGCGGTCAATCTCGTCGATGAGATAATCAACTTCATTTTGCTTCAAATCGATGAGCATTGGAATGAAGTCGAGCAATCGGATGCTGCCATCTGATTCTTCGCTCAGATCAAAAACAACCTCTGTGCCGGAAGTAAGATTCCGGTGAACAGCCTTCTGCTTGTAAATTTCATATCCTCCGTTGGCATTTACCTCGAAAAGAAGCATTTCGCCTCCAACTGTGGCAGCCATGCTGTACGCCTTGCCGTTCTTGGCCTTGCTGAGTATGTTGTCAAGTAAATCGGAAGATAAGTTCACATCTTCCTTCTTCATTTTATACAGCCGCACATCTGAAATGCCCGTGTTGAAGTAGGCAAGAAGCGAGCGTGTCGTTTCTTGTAGCTCATCATTGTTTTCAGTAAGGAAAGAAATTCCCTGCAGGCGTGTGCTTGGGAAGATGATCTTCAAGCCGTCTGCAAACCAGTTCTTGGTCATGCGTATGGTTTCAAGTCCCTTGCCGTTTCGGCGTACATACTCTGAAAGGAAGCTGGAATCGGAAGGAGTACTGTGGGCGATGAACTTCAGCAGCATGGATGTTTCTTCATTTCCATCCACCTTGCCAAACGTGAACCCGTTGCCGTCAGCTGTAACCTTTCTGGTGAAAACTTCCTTGTCAGTACGGCTGTTGATTTCAAACAGCCATTCTTCTTTAATTCCTCCGATGTTGAACTCCATGCCATAGGCGAAGCACTTACCCTTGGTCTTGAACTCGATTTCTACCTTAGAGTTTTTCTCTTCGGTATCAGCAAGCTTGAAAGGTTCCACCTTGCTTTGCGGAAAGCTTCCATTGGCAATCTGCTGGAGCAGTGCAATGGCCTTGATAACGTTACTCTTTCCGGAAGCATTGGCTCCATAAACGATACCAGCCTTCAGCACAGAAATATCGTCACGCTTCTCTGCACGGGAAACATGAGACGGATGTGCGTTGCTCTTACCTGCCACAAAGCTGATTTGAGTCTCATCCTTGATGGAATATATATTTTCAAATGTAGCTCTAAGTATCATAACAATGTCATTTTCTTATTAATACTGATGCAAAGATAAGCTTTTTCTTCGAAAAATGTGTTTGTTAATGTCGAATACTTGCAAAATTCTTGCATGTTTAACACATGTTAGTTGGTTCGTGGCTTAGTCTCTTATCTAATCGTTATGATTATGTTCTGGTGTTGTACTATAATAAATGTAAATAAACCTTGCAGATAAAACGGGTTAGGCTGCTAGTTAAAAAAGGATAAATGTAGGCGAGCATTTCAACCACGTGGTTGAAATGCTTAATTTTGTATTTGCTTGTGATTCTTTAAATTATGACTTTAGAGAATTGCAAAAATGGGCAACTTGTAGAAAAATTTGGATAGTTCAAACTGGAGGAAGCTATAGTGTTAAACATACCTCGTTGTTTAATAATTTCGATTTTAATATCGATATGGATCTTACTTCATCTCTTTGGGTCTGCATTTCCATAAAGCCATAGGGTGACTTGTTATTCGTTCAACGATTGATCTTTCATTAAATAGTAGAATATGTGTCAATGTTTAACTAAGTTCTATGAGAAATAGCCACGATTCTCACATTTATCGGTATTCTGAGGTGACATATTTTTCTTTTTATAAAAGAAAATGCCGGAAAAAGTTGGTGGTTTCGAAATATTTCATTATATTTATAATTAAAAACTTTTAAGGAAGTAATTTAAAATTCAGAGAATATGGCAATCAAGGAAAAGAATGGAAATACGTTCCCTCATGAGCTATTCAAGGTTGGTGACTTAGTCACATTTCAATGGGATGATACGTTGAAGGAAGGCATTGTCTTAGTTGTAGATGCTTATGGTACATTTGAATCTCCCAATATTCCTTCTTATGATATTATGGTTGAGAATGAGAATATGTTGTATAAGCATGTAAAATGCGATTTGGTAAAATCGAAAATTAAAAGATAATGTGTCGATAAGTCGTGGAAATCTATTGAAAAACGATAGATTTCCACGACTTATCGGTATATATTGCAGGAATTGGTTATTAGTATGCAATATTTCTAAAGGCAAAATAACCAACAAAATATAAGTGGAAGATTAAGGTTCTAGCACCCATCTTGATTCTTTTCCATATGGACCTATTGCCGATTCGTTAGTAATATAGGTCATGCCAAATTTTACTTTTGTAGCCATAGCTTTACGAATAGACGTCATTATCTGATCCTTTGTAAAACCGCATTCTGAATAATTTTGAAGGGCTAATTCTACCGCACATTTTTGAGCTATACCTGCATTTCCCTTGGTATAGTAATCCACTACCTGTTCGTCTGTAAGTTCGTCCACGGACTTAACAGAACATTGTTTTAGATATTCTTGTATATTCATACTGATAAATTCTTTTTCTCAATTACACAATCCTCTGGTACATAAAGCTTCCATCGACATAAATAGGTGTCAGAATCGCCTGTGGAGGTTAGACGCTTGGTGTGCAAGGCACCTTTCGAGCGGCACATTTCTATGAATTGGTCGCTTATGTGATGATGCTCTTTGCTATGCTCCAGGATGAATCCTACCTTTTGATAGAGGAATGCTTTATTGTACAATGCCAGATACTTTTCGAGTTTGGGCTCATCAAGCAGTGATATTCCTTCCATGCAATGAAGCAATTCCTCAATGCCTCCAGCACGTTCTATACGGTCACAGCAGTCTATGACTGTTCGTTCCAAATCAGTTACATGTACATAAGGATTTCCCTTGGGAGTTATAACGCCATTTTCCGCAGTTGGTTCAAAAGGGGCTGCATAATACACAAAGTCTATTCCTTCAAAAGCAAAATCTTTGAAGCGGCTTTTGCTTCCAACATAGGCGTTGTAGAAAGGTTGGTGGGCAACTCCATGTAATTCAAGGGCTGTGTGCCAACCAACATATGAAGATTCTGAAATCTTGGAACTCAACTCGAACTTGTCACACATGGGAGCATCTGTCGATGGATCAATAGTGACGTACATGTTTCGTCTAATGGGCTTCAGAACCTTCTGCGATTGCCATCGGGATATGGCCGTGGATGTTCCTGCATGAGATAATTTCATTTCACGCATCACATCTTCAAAGTTGAAGATCCTCATATTGTATAAAGCCGTAAAAGTTGCCATTTTTGCATCGAAGTATTTATATATGAATAACTTTGTGCAAAAATAGCAACTTTTCTTCAGATATCCAAATGTTTAAGCAAGAAAAACAAATAATTATACTGTTTTTAGAATAGACCAACGAATGTTGTCAACCTTGCTCCATTTGGTATAACTATTCTTGCATTTCAGCAAGGAAAAATAGATTCTCCCAAAATCCTTGACTATATGTTAATAAACAAGTTTATTTCGGCATATATACATATATGGTTTTCTTAAACTTGTAAACTTCCAGGTTTGAGTGGTTAGAAATCGGTAGAGGTTTACTATTTGAGTTTGAAAGTACATGTATATATACATGGGTAAACTTAAACCTTAAACTTGTATGCTGTATGCGCCGTAAGCTTTACCTTGGCAGCTGCTCTTTAGCTGGTTCAAGGCTTTACCTTCTTCTCCTTGCTGAAATTTCGACGTTCTTCTCTTCAACTTCGCTTGTTGCCAGGAGATTTGGTTGAACTTGCCTCTTGTCTCAGGCATCATGCTTCTCTGCTCAGCTTCCTTCTACATGCCGATGCTTACCCTTGGCAGTCATAGGCTTGATTGTTCTGTCCTTGGCTTAACCTTATTCATGTTCATGATGAAGTTTGAGTTTTCCTGCCAATCTCTTGAACTTATAAGCCGTATTGCTCAACCAGTTTGCTTGAACAACATCGAGGAGGATGCAGCTTTCCTTTACCCAACCAACTGCAGATATTCTCTATTCATCCTTTTCATTCATATTTTTGGACGAAGCATCCACACTTACTTTTTCCGCTGCAAAGTTAGTGCAAGCCACATTTCTGCAAGTACCAGGTGCCTTATTCTCAGAATTTTTTCAAAAACTTTTCCGTCTGCTGCTCATCCAAAAAACTTTTCCTGCCCAAGGGTGAAATAATTCGATAATTCCTTGCTTCCTATGTTTTCCTTGCCAACTCTGAAAGCACCGTAAAAAATAAATGTTTCACTTCTAAAAATATTGAATTATGAAAAAGATGGAAAATTCTTTCGCAGTAACAGGTTTCGTAGGTAAGGATGCAAGCATCCATCAGTTTACAACCGCAAGCGTAGCTCGCTTCTCACTGGCCATCAGCCGCAATGAGAAGAATGGCGATGAAAACTCTCGCACTTCTGCCTTCATGAATGTAGAGGCTTGGCGCAAGAACGAGAATACCGCTTCATTCGACCGTCTGGTCAAGGGAGCACTCCTCACAGTAGAGGGCTATTTCAAGCCAGAGGAATGGCAGGATGCCGAGGGAGTCAAGCACAACCGAGTGATTCTCGTTGCCACCAAGTTCTACGAAGCTGTTGAGAAGGAGAACACTCCTGATTCTCAGCAGGGCAAGACCCAGAAGGATAAGTAAATCCTTCGCCCTCATAAAAGAGCGGCCTTCGGGTCGCTTTTTTGTGCTTATACTTTTCCTTGCTGAAAGGGAAGACATATTATAAGAAGATTCTTGCAGAATTGATAATCCCTTAGCATCTTGTCATTCACTCTTTTATTTTGTTATTTGATCCATATACCAAACCTTATCTCCCCATCCTTCGGCAAAGAGAGCAGGAGAGAGGGATGCTATAAAATACTGAGCCTTGTTGTTGAGATGAGTGAGCATAGTGACCAGTTTGAATTGCCATTCAATATCAAGTGAGTATGTAGGCTCATCTATCATTACGATGGCTTCGTTTCCATTTAGCAGAAACACTCTCAGCATAATCAATAGAATTTGCTTTTCGCCAGAAGACAGTGCTTCTACAGGTAATACTCCATTGTCTGTAAGGACAGTGAACTTGCAGCCTTCTATTTCGATGCGTTTGCCAGTCATGGCAAAGAAATCGTTTATGACTTTCTGAAAATCAGCTATCTTGGCTTTCATTTCAATTCTTTTCTCCTCTGAACTATCTAGTATAGACATGCGGAGGCTCATGAGTGAAGGTCCGGTCTTCATGTCATATATATAGTAATCCAATTCCTGCGATAGAGCGGTGGCTGTCTTGCGTTTGTCTCTCATTGCAATGTTGTCAATGGAGGGAAGATAAATGATATAATCTTTGCTTTCTTTGTCTTCTGCTAAAGATTGATATAGATTTCTCAGGAATGTGGTCTTGCCACTTCCAGTGCTGCCCATAATGATATTAACATCAGAATGTGGCTGAAACTGAACGTGTAGATTATTCCAGATTTCAACATCTATATTATTCAATATTATCTGTTTCAATACTGCGTTAAATTAATATTTAATCGTCTGTAAATC
>NZ_QSAV01000076.1:0-7549 GCF_003465495.1 Segatella copri
CACCCATTAGACAATGCTCATGCCGAGCATACTATCAAAAAGAGGAAGTACGGTACTCCCCTACTTCCTCTTCTGCTTTCTTGTTCTGCTTAGCCTCTATAGAATACAGGCATGAATGAACCGACACAGTCAAAAAATTCTTGTGCCAGCCTTTCAAGACCCGATGTTTTCAAAGCAGCAAAATCATCATCACTAGCAGCAATACAGAATCTGTCATTCTTGATTCCTATGAATTTGCATCTGCCCAACAGGGCTTGCTGACTGGTATCCTGTACCATCGAAATAAACTGATTCCATTGCTCAAAACCTTGAGTTGTGTCTACTTCTATCTTCTTGTCAGGATTCTGATATACATGCGCAAAAAGATCTCCCTGCTGCGTGGCATCATCAGATGTTTTCTTTCCCCTATTACGGTTTATTTTATCATTCAGACGACGAGCAATATCTGCATCTTTATCTCCGATATGATTGATACCTACATCCGTCCGCTTGATATGGAAGATAACATATTCAGGATCTCCCTTATGCTTTCCGTTCCGATAAATAAAGTCTTCTTCAGAAAATTCATCAAATACGATATCAGTCTCACTGCGACTAGCCATTCTGTTGAGATCTTCCCTTACCACATCGAGTACCTGTTTTCTGAATTGCGAGAATTTAGGATATTTATTCATCACAGGCTCCCCCTTGTCGTCAAGCAGAATATTGCCATGTTCATCAAGTTCTACCAGACCCAAATACTGTTTCATCGGTAAAAACTCAACCTTAACATCCAAGCTCTTGTCTAGTCCCATCTGACGAAGCAGATATATATAGAGTCGAGGTGTATTCACCTTCTTGGAATATTTAGCAATCATGGAGATATGGTGAATATATCCCTGACGCATGTCAAAAAGGCTCATAGTGAGTTTTGGATCTATCTCAAGTATTACTTCACCCTTGATGCGTTCTACTTTCTCACCATCGCTCTTTGTATAGCCTTTCTGCGTTGTCGGAATCTCGATGTTTGAAAATACGTGCTGTATCTTCTCTGTCTTGCTATCCGTCTTTACACGCACCGACAGGTTGAGGATATCGTTCTTCAGCGTATCACGCAGATTCTTATAATTATGAAACTCCGTTGATACCTGAAAATCCTTGATGTCTATTTTGATGGGCGGAATCTCCATAACAGCATGCTCTATTCCTTTCTCGAAAAGATAGTCGGAGCGTGCATCTCCAAGCACTCTCTTCTCGGTAAAATACTCTTCAACATACTTCTGCAGATGGGTACTTGCAACCATCAATATGTTTTGTTGCAATAATGTATATTGCTTATCCAATTTTGTCAGCGAAAAAGGTGTGTTAATCCACACCAGATTCTTGTTTCCTTTTGGTTCACTCATATAAAAACCACATTTCTGTTTACCATAAACCACAAAGTTGTTTACCTAAAACCACTTTATTATTTACTTAAAACCATATAAATATTTACCCGAAACCACCAATCTATTTACCATAAACCATATTCCTATTTACCTAAAACCACTTTTCTATTTACCATTTCAAACATAACTCACTATTAATCAAGCCATTACACTCTCTGTAATAAATAAGAGATATATAATTTATTATAAAGAATAATCTATAATTATCATTCTTTTGGTAAACAAAAATGTGGTTTTTGTAGGAACTTATACCTTATTTTTAAGCTTAGCGCTTTTTTAGGTAAACAGTTTTGTGGTTTTCACCCTTTTAATAACTACTTTTTGTTTGCTTACTTTTTCAAGTAATCCATCAGGATATTGTAGAGCAGGTTTTCCTGTGGGATATCATCTGAGAGGCATTTCATCTTCAGGAGAAGGAGTTCTTCCTTGTTAAGATATGTAGCCACACTCGTTCTGGTGCGTCTTTCCTCTGCAGTCCAGTAACTTTTTCTCTTGCGACCACCTTTAGATATATTTTTATCCTCTTCGCTTTTTGCCATTTCTGTGTTTAATAAACTTGGTCGGTCGTTCATACCCATATTTTCAAGAGACTCACCAATTTCTTCTAAATTTCTTTTTGCTACAGCCATAATTCTTATATTTTATAAGTTTATCTTCTTTTGTTTTATTATTACATGTTTCAACCTACCCTACCAAGATTAGATTTTGATGTTGAACATGCGCTTGATAGCAATTTCGTAATCGATACCTGTACTTGAGTAAGGTGCATATTCGAATATGCTTTGTCCGTGTGCCTGAGCTTCCAGGAACTTTACAGAGCGTCGGATACGGCAAGGCAGAATTAAGTCGCCATGTTTTTCGCCTAAAAGTTTGCTCAACTGCTTGGTAATCTTGGTTCGTTCATCTACCATAACTGGCAGGAGTCCAAGTAATTCCAAATTATCGTTCATGTGGAACTCCTTCACTTCATCCATTACGCTGAGTACTTCACTTACTCCCTTGACAGATAATGCTTCCATCTGTACTGGAATCAAAATCTTGCTCGCTGCAACCAAAGCATTATAAGTGTTCTTGGAAAGTGCTGGAGGACAGTCTATGAAAATGTAGTCGAAATCATCAAATACGTTTTTCAGTCCTTCTCCTGTCATGTCATGGCAATCGTTGTCTTGCAAGCATCCCAGTAATACCGTGTAGCTCTTCATCTGTTCTCTTAGTGAAGGGCCTCCTGGAAGGTGTTGTTCTATATTTTCCATCTGAGCAGATCCTGGAACTGCATATACCCCATTTTTACATTTGTAGACTGGCACACCACTCTGTTTGCACATGGCGTTGTATATGTTATCATATTCGTTATCTCTCACTCCGAAAAGCGAAGAGAGGTTGCATTGTGGGTCTAAGTCTATTACCAGAACCCTGAGATTGTGATTCAACCGGACTATGCCAGAAGCCAGAGACTGCACAGTAGCCGTCTTGCCTACTCCACCTTTGTTGTTCACTACTGCAACAATTTCCTGTAGTTCATGTTTCATATTTCTTTTTTCCTTATTTCACGTTATTGTTTAATACAATTTATATATATTAGAATTGCTGGCAATTAGAATAAACGGATTGACTTATATTCTTTCGTTCTGAAAGACTAAAAGTCTTATTTCTGGATTATCTAATGTTCTTTTGTTCTAATATTGGTTGCAAAAATAGCCAAAATAGTTGATATAAAAGAATTTATCTTCTTATTTCTTTGTAAATATCCCTTTTTTTATACTTTTCTAACAATCTTCATGAAGAATAAGCATCACTTCGAATGTATTACTAAACGAAAATATGGATATCCTAATTGACGGACAAATTAATTAAACTTATATATGAATATTCTATTATACATATATTTGTATAGACATTTATACTAATAAATGATTATACTAAGATATGAATAAACTTATTTATGTATAGCTATATAAACAAAAGAACCAATAAACTAATATACATAAAGCCGTACGTTATGATAAACGAAAATACAAAACTACGTTTAAACCAAAATACTAACTGCCAGCAATTATAATAATCTAATGATTGGCGAGATGAACATGTATATTACAAACCTAACATGTTAACGCTTTATAATTCAGCATTTTGATTATTCTTTTTGTAGAATAGCTATAATGTATAAAGTTAGAATGTTAGTTTAGTCTAATTGCCTAATAAACTAAAATACGTATATTCAACAGAAATAGTTTATATAAGATATGTTAATTTTTCCTCTAAGTGCATACAACCTATTGAAATTTTCAGTATCTTTACAGAGTTAAACGGATGTCGAACCTTTAAAACTATAACATCATGAAAATTGGTATTCCAAAAGAGATTAAGAATAATGAGAACCGTGTTGGAATGACACCAGCAGGAGTAGCTGAATTCATTCGACATGGTCACGAAGTGATGGTTCAGCATACGGCTGGAGAGAACAGCGGATTTGCTGATGAAGCGTATGAAAAGGTAGGAGCCATAATCTTACCCGACATTCAGAGTGTATATCGTGAGGCGGAAATGATAGTAAAGGTGAAAGAGCCTATCGCTGAGGAATATCCACTTATCCATCAAGACCAGCTTGTATTCACTTATTTCCATTTTGCCTGTGACAAGGAACTTACCGATGCCATGCTCAAGAGTGGTGCTGTCTGTCTGGCTTATGAGACTGTGGAGACAGATAACCACCTTTTGCCTTTACTCATTCCGATGAGTGAAGTAGCTGGAAGAATGGCCATTATTAATGGTGCTTTTTATCTGCAGAAGACAAAGGGAGGAAAAGGAAAACTGATGAGTGGTGTACCTGGTGTGAACCGCGTCAAGGTTTTGGTATTGGGCGGCGGAACCGTAGGAGAAGCTGCAGCAAGAATGGCTGCAGGAATGGGAGCTGATGTATGGATTACAGATATCAGTTTGCCTCGTCTTCGTCAGTTAGAGATGGAGCTGCCTATCAATGTACACACGCTCTATTCCAACGAGCATAATATTCGTAGAGAATTGACAGATGTGGATATCGTTGTGGGTAGTGTGCTCGTACCAGGTGATAAGGCGCCGCATCTTATCACGAAAGATATGTTGAAATTGATGGAGCCAGGAACTGTACTTGTTGATGTCGCAATCGATCAGGGTGGCTGTTTCGAGACATCGCATCCAACCACACATTCTGATCCGACATATATGGTCGATGGAATCGTTCATTATGCAGTAGCTAATATTCCTGGTGCTGTGCCGAATACCTCTACTACAGCCTTGACCAATGCTACGCTGAAATATGCATTGGCGCTTGCTGATAAGGGTTGGCGAAAGGCCTGCAAGGAGGATAAAGCCCTGTATAGGGGTTTGAATATCGTAAATGGAAAGGTGGTATTCAAGGCCGTAGCGGATGTCTTCGGACTGGAATATGAAGAAATGATACTTTAAGTAGAGTAGGGGAGGGTTCCATAACACAAAAGCTATGGAATCCTCTTTATCTTGATGCTTTCCTGTACGATTACTATAAGAAATAAAATAGTTTAGTGCATAAAAATATTCCCCGATATGAATCCTCAGTATTCCTGCAGGATTCGTATCGGGGAATTTTGTTGATGAATTGTATGAAGGATAGATCTTCGCGAAATGAAAATCCATCATTGTTATTTACCATGCCTCCAGTTTATCAGCAATCTCTGGCATCTTATCCTTGGTGAATACAGGATTCTTGCCTTCCTTCTTCTGTTGGCGATAGTCTTTCAACAGGAAGACGGCCTGGCGGGAAAGCAGGACGATGGCTGCGAGATTGCAGAGGGTGAGAAGAGCCATAGTGATATCTGCAAAACTCCATGCAAAATCCAGAGATACTACAGCTCCGACCATCACCATTGCTGCTACAGCAAGACGATAGACAAATACACCCAGCTTGGAGTCCCTGATATATCTCACGTTGGTTTCTCCATAATAATAATTGCCGATGATGCTGCTAAAGGCAAACAGCCATATCATTACCGCAACAAACGGATTGCCGATGTTTCCGATTTCGTGGGTCAGGGCATCCTGGGTGAGTTGAATGCCATTTGAAGCCGTAATATCCACACCGCTCACCAGGATGATGAATGCAGTGCAGGAACATACTACCAACGTATCTGTAAAAACACCCAGAGTCTGTATCAATCCCTGTTTTACAGGATGACTGACTGTAGCTACCGCAGCAGCATTCGGTGCACTACCTTCACCTGCCTCATTACTGAACAGACCTCGCTTGATACCCTGTATTACAGTAACGCCAAGAACTCCGCCAGCAGCCTGATTGAATCCGAAAGCATTCTCAACAATGGTAAGCAGAACCTTTGGCAGACTGGTGATATTCCAAACAACAACACCTACAGCTATCAGAAGATAAATGACAGCCATCACTGGAACCACGGTAGAAGAGAACTTAGCCACTCTATGGATGCCACCGAAGATGATGAGCAGGGTGAGCACAGTGAGGGCAATTCCCATGGTGGCAGGTTCTATGCCAAAAGCCTTCTGCCATGCCAGACAGATAGTATTGCTCTGCACAGAATTATAGGCAAAGCCGAAGGTAATGATCATCAGCACGGCAAAAAGAATACCCATCCATCCTTTTCCCAAACCATACTTCATATAATAGGCCGGTCCGCCATAGAAAGATGTTTTGCCTTTCCGCTTGTAAAGTTGGGCGAGAGTTGATTCTATGAAAGCGGATGCTGAGCCCAGCAAAGCCAGCATCCACATCCAGAATACGGCTCCCGGTCCACCGATGCTGATAGCAGTAGCCACACCGGCAAGGTTACCGGTGCCAATACGGCTAGCCAATGCTACCACAAAAGCCTGGAAGGAAGAAATGTGTTTCATTTCTCCATCCACTTTCACCTCCATCGACAGTTCATCGTGTCCTATCTCTTCCGGTTGTACCTTGTCGGGATGAATCAGCAGCCTGATCATCTCTCTGATTAGGCGGAACTGGACGAAACGGGTACGCCAAGTGAAAAACAGGGCACAGCATATCAAGACGGTGATGATGATATACGACCAAAGAAAATCGCTAACCTGAACTAAAATGTTTTGTATTGAATCTATCATTTATCTATTTAAAACTTCTTATTTCTTTACTTTTTTATAACCTTCAGAACCTGGTCTGCAATACTTTTCATTCCCTTGATAGTAGGGTGACCGTTTTTCTTGTCAATATCATGAAGAGCAATGACAGGAACCTGATATTTGTTGCAGATCTTTTTTACCGACTCATTGATTACATCCTTGAGTTCAGAATTTAAGATGAAATATACCTCTACATTAGGATAATGCTGTTGTATATCAGAAAGCAGCTTGGCCATGGCTGGGCGGAAACAATACAAATCTGCGCGCTTCCAGTCGCTATACTGATAGTTGCCGAGCGGGGCATCAGCCCAGTTGTCATTCGTAGCACCGCAAATCAGGATGATATCCGGATTGCCAAGAAGAGAACTTCGGGTGATGAAAGAACGGTCGGTATAATCTTCGTCACGATAGCCAGTGTTGCAGATGGTAGCACCAGAATAGGAATTGATATTTCCCATCTTATAGCCTCCTTCCTTGATTACTTGCCACCACCAGGTTTGCTCAACCTTGTTTACATCTGTAGTTTCTGGTGGAGTAGTAGGTGAGTACCAGGTGGCATAACCCTTAGGAATGAACCCCTCGAAAGTGGAATACGAGTCACCGAGAACGGCAACGGTCTGCTTCACCTGTGCCATGAGCGGCATGAAGGTGAGCATAATGAAAGAAATGATAATCGTAAATCTTTTCATGATGCTTGTTCTTGTTTTAATGCTTCTTATGTAATTCTGCTGCAAAAGTAATATAAATATGTGAATAGACAAAAAATATCGGAGGAAAATTCATCTTTCTGTTTCTATTTTTGTCTAAAACTAAGCATGATTTGAGTTATACCATAATTTTATCATGTGCGCGCGCTAGCGCATATACACACAAGCGTACTCATGCATATATATAATAAGGTATACACAAAAAATCTATTGCATAAAGTCTTTATAGATGTTAAAATCAGACTAAAAAAGCAACTTTTTTGCGAAAAGATTTGGTGGAATGGAAAATAGTTA
>NZ_QSAV01000077.1:0-7068 GCF_003465495.1 Segatella copri
AAAAAAGAAAAGGGTGCGCCATGGACTTATGACACACCCTCATTTATTAGCCTATCACATTGCATAGTCGGTTGATGGCTGCATCAAAAGTGGTGAGGTCTTTGGCTCGCTTTCTGATGGCTGTCTTGTAATTATAGATGGTTTGCGTAGAATAGAACAGGAGGGTGGCCAGTTCCTGACCATCCGTAATTCCCAGTCGCATCAGTGCATAGATACGCAGTTCCTTGGTGAGACTGTTAGGGGCAGGGAGTACAATCTGCTTTTCTGGCAACAGCAATTGGTTGAACTCTTCCACGAAATTCGGATACAAGTCAATGAATGCCTTGTCAAAGCGAATATAGAAGTTGGCTGCCTCTTCTTCTGCCAGCTTGTAGCTGTTGATGGCAGTCAGAAGATCGGCAGTTTGTTTTGCCTTGATTTTGCGGCTTACCAATTTGCGATAATCATCCAGTTTCCTGATATATACGGCACTGATGTCCATAAATAAATGCATATAGGTCTCTCTTCGCTTATTGGTGTTGAGCAGCTTCTGGTTCAGTTCGTCCAAGAGTGTATTTTGGCTTTTTATCTCCCTACGGCTCTTGGCTAGACGCTTGTTCATCTTGAAAGCAAAGAAGACCATGGCAAGGAATCCTAGCGACAGGATGCTCACGATGACGAGGGATGCTGTTACGATGCGGTTCTTGCGTACTTCTGCCTGATGGTTCGTTTCTGTGATAAGGGGAAGTATGCGTGAAATCTCTACCATGCGGAGACGGTTGTTGTAGAATTGGGCATCCTCCATGGAGCAATAGATGTATTTGGAAGCCCTCTTTGCATAGGAGGCATCCTTATTATATAGATAGGTGGAAAACTCCTGAAGGGCCAGATTCTCCTTCAGGGGACATATCTGGTCTGAAATAGCTGCTTCTACAATATACTTTTCGTATAAATCCTTTTGGTCGGTATCATAATAATAGCGGGCTATGCAATAAGCCGATGAGGCATACACACGGCTGTTCAGGGGACTGGCAGAAAGCGCCTTCATGTAGAACTGAAGTGTTTTTTTGCTTGTACGCTGCTTTAGAAATTCAAACTCTCCTGAAAGATAGTAATAAAGAGCGGATTCCTTGTTGCCGATATGCTCAAGAGTTTTGCCTAAATAAAAACGTTTCTTGGCTTCTAATCCTTCTTGAAACTCCGACTTGTTACAAAAAGTTTCCCAGTAGTTATATACCCAAGTCAAGGTATAATAATAGTATTGCAATAACTTAGGTGACATTTGCTCCACATCTATTGCAAGCATTAAGTCTTCTGCCTGGCTGTAGAAACCGCCTGTTGACAGCACTGCCGCACGATTGATTTTATTCAGGTTGATGAAGTAATCATCCTGAAGTTGTACTGCCAGCTGGTAGCCCTTCTTGGCGTATGTCATGGCAGAGTCGTAACGGTAGGTATAATACTCCCTGTAGATCTGGTTATAGAGCCTAAGCTGGTTGTGCTTGTCGGAAGTTGTGTATAGTTGCTTTTTGAGTCTTAGCAGTTTCGCTTCTTTTCTTTGGGTAAACTTGCTTCGCTGAGCGATGTAACTGTCTAAACGATGGAACAGCTGTTCCTCGTTTACGGAAGAAGCATTTGCCATTAATGGCATCAACATCATTAAGAACCACAATACTACTTTCATAACTATCTTTTTAATTGTTATTGTTACTATCTGATAGGCTATTAGAGTGCCTTATAATTGTATTTTTCTGCAAAGATACTACATTTATTTCTCTTTTTACCATCTACTCTATTAAAAAGTATTAATATCTTTGATAGCTTGATTATTAGAAGGTTATAGACTTAATAAACCTAATATTTATCTACTCGTAACCTACACATGATGCCAATGTCTGAAAAATCTCCTTAACTTTGCAACCGCAATCGAATCGCATTCGGTAGCAAGTGAAATCATGTAAAACTAAGAATAAACAACTGTAAGATTATGAACTTAAGAATCCGTACATTTTCTATGGCTTTGATAGCGATGTCTGCTGCAAGCCAAGTGTATGCACTTCCTTCTGACGATTCTGAAAACAAGGAGAAAAAGGAAGAGCGTAATGTGATGCTCAACGCATCTGATGCCAACAAGCCTCGTGAAATCCAGATAGGATTGCCAAGCGAGGATGTAACCGTATATGAAAACGGTCTTCCTGCCGTTTACTCTTCTTCCGTACACAAACTCTCTGCCCATTGGCGAAGCGATGCCTCACTGAAAGGTACCGACTTGATGACTCCATCTGAGTCAGCCATTGCTACTGGTAATATTGCATACGCAGTTTCTTCTTTCAGCGAGTTGGGACAGAAAGAGTTCAAAGGCAAGCTCAACTATAAGGCAAACCATTTTGGTATGCAGAATGTAGACCTCAACCTGTCTGGTGGAATCGGTGACAATTGGCTTTATACTGCCAGTATGTATCAGAATTTCGATCCAGGTAGTTTCAAGCTTCGCTTTACAGATTATGCCGACCGTACCCAACTTTATCATTTCGGCATCACTCGCATCTTGAATGATGGAAAGGGACGTATCTCCTTATTATATAAGTATTCCAACAGCAAGAATCCTGGCAATTTTGCCAATGCCGCACCATTTATCTATTCAGGCGACGGCAGTATCAAGAAAATCGATGGCTTTGACCCTGGTATGGACTCATACGTGCAGCGTCAAGGTTCTTTCCAATACTTGAATACAAAGTCAGGAAAGATGGAGACATGGAATATGAGCGATGGCTGTGAGAATCATGCCAACGAGATTGCCCTCATCAGCCAGTATCAGTTTGATAATGGATGGTAGTGGAAATTCAACGCCAAGTATATGAATGCTCCACGTGCCAATTATGTAGATTACGGAGGAAGTACCATCTCTCAGGTGAGCGAGGCTGATGGATATCAGCTTTCTGATGGAACTGCCTACAGTGGCTATATAGAAGGCCGTCGCACCTGGTTGCATGTTGGTAAGGTGAGCAATGCGCTTTTGACTACCGAAATCTCCAAGCAGTTGAACAACCATAAGTTAATGATTGGTTTGAACGAGTGGTATTACCATCTCAATTACTATTCGTCTTCGTTCCAGTGGGCAGGCACCGTAGAAGCTTATCCACGCACATTGAGCCAGATGTATGTCAATCCCCTTGATCCTACGCAGACAGCCCGTCGTTCTGAGACTTTCGGTTATAATGAGTTGAGTCCAGAATACACCAAGGGTTCAGAGAACAAGTTGGCACTCTACTTTACCGACGAATGGAAGGTAAGTCCTAAGTTCAAGGTGTTCTATGGTGGTAGATTGGAGTACTACCGCATGTCTGCCGAGCAGATTTCTACTCCACGTTTCTCAGGATTCCACATGGGTAACTATAATACATACGCCACTGCTGCTGATGGTTCTGTTGTTGCTACCGAGCATAGCATCGAAGCAAAGAACGTAACCAAGGATAAATTGAATTATGCAGCCACCTTACAGTTGACGTATAACCTTACCCGCCAGTTTGGTTTGACAGCCGATGCTACCATCGCCACCCGTTTCCCACGCATCAGCGAGTATGCAGGAACAGGACCTACCGAGGAGCAGTATAAGCGAGTAACCATTCCATTGATTCGTGGTGGTATTTTCTACAAGAACGATTGGATTGACCTTTCTTCAATGGTGACCTACATTTCAAAGTCGAACAATATCGACCAGCAGAATCTTACCAAGCCTGGCACTACAGAGGGCAAGACCGTGTTGCTCATCTATAATATCCAGACTTTGGGTTGGACAACCTCGGCAGAAATCAATCCGTTCAAGAACTTCCACATGCATGCACTCTTCACTTATCAGAAGCCGGTGTATAAGAACTATAATGCGAGCGTAACGTTCAGTGACGGTCAGTCTATGGGTGTGAATGCCAATAACATGATTGTCAAGGAGATTCCTCAGGTTCTTATCGAGTTGGACCCTAAGTATGATATCACCAAGAATCTGAATGCCTGGTTGAGCTTCCGTTACTTCGGTAAGACCTATGCCAACCTTCAGGAGGCACTCTACTTCAATGGTCACTGGGAGACTTTCGGTGGAATCAACTGGAATGTGAACAAGAAGCTGAGTCTTGGCGTGAGTGTCATCAATATCTTCAACGAGAAGGGTGCCAAGGGTACCATTAACGGCTCTGAGCTGATTACCAAGCAGGAAGCTGGCAAATATGACGGCAAGTACATGAGTGGTAGCTATCTCCGTCCGTTCACGGTGGAATTCTCTGCAGGAATCAAATTCTAAGATAATAACGAAAGAATTATAGCGTTTAATTATAACAAAGCAATCACGTAAAAACCAAAGAACGATGAAAAAGGTATTTATGATTATCGCAGCGATGTGCATGACATCTATCATGGCATCTGCTCAAAAGACCATCCGAGTGTCAACCGACAAGACCGACCTCGTGATGCAGGTTTCTCCTAAGGGTCGCCTCTACCAAGTGTATCTGGGTGACAAGTTGAAGAATCCTTCTGATTACAATCATCTGAAGTGGGATGTATATGCGGCTTCTGATGGTTCCGTCTGCCAGCGAGGTCATGAGGTTTATGCAACCTCTGGTGCTGAAGATTTCTTCGAGCCGGCAGTGGCAGTGACCCATGCAGATGGTAATATGACCACCTATTTGTATTATCAGTCTTCTGAAGAAAAGGCTATCAGTGGAGGTGTTGAGACCATCATCACGCTTAAGGACAAGGTGTATCCGCTGACCGTGAAGCTCCACTATGCAGCTTATCCTAAGGAGAACGTCATCAAGGCGTGGAGCGAAATTTCTCATAAGGAGAAAGCTCCGGTTACGCTTTGGAGATATAGCTCTACAATGCTTTATTTCAAGGCAAACAAGTATTTCGTTACCAATTATCATAGCGACTGGGCTAAGGAAGGACAGCCTGAAACTTGCCAGTTGACTGCTGGTAAGAAAATTGTTGATACCAAGTTGGGTACCCGTGCAGCCATGCAGGAGGAGCCGTTCTTTGAACTGGGATTCGATGAGCCTGCCAAGGAGAATGAGGGCAAGGTGATGCTTGGAACCATCGGATGGCCTGGCAACTTCCGCTTTACCTTCGAGGTAGATAACGTGGGAGCCCTTCGTGTTATTCCTGCCATCAATCCATACGCCTCTAATTATAAACTGAAGGCTGGTGAGACGTTCACTACCCCTGAGTTTATCTTTGCCATGAGTAATAATGGTATCGGTGAGGCTTCCCGTAATTTGCACAATTGGGCTCGCCAGTATCAGGTAAACATGGGTATGGAAGATCGCCTTACGCTCTTGAATAACTGGGAGAATACCGGCTTCGACTTCAACCAGCAGAGTCTTGCTGAGTTGATGAAGGATGCCAAGGACCTGGGTGTAGATATGTTCTTGCTTGATGATGGTTGGTTTGCCAACAAGTATCCTCGCAAGGACGACCATGCTGGTCTCGGCGACTGGGAGGCTACCAAGAGCAAGCTGCCTGATGGAATACCAGGATTGGTAAGAGATGCCAAGAAGGCTGGTGTAAAGTTTGGTATTTGGATTGAGCCTGAGATGGTGAATCCTAAGAGTGAACTCTTTGAGAAGCATCCCGACTGGGTGATTATGCAGCCAAAGCGTGATACCTATTATTACCGCAACCAGCTGGTACTTGATATCAGTAATCCTAAGGTACAGGATTATGTGTTCGGCATCGTGGATCGTATCATGACGGAGAATCCGGATGTGGCTTACTTCAAGTGGGACTGCAACAGTGTGATAACCAATATCTATTCTCCATATCATAAGGAGAATCAGGGTAATTTCTATATCGATCATGTCCGTGGTATCTACAATGTGCTTACCCGTATTCATAAGAAGTATCCTAAGTTGCCGATGATGCTCTGCTCTGGCGGTGGCGGCCGAATGGATTATGAGATGCTTAAGTATTTCACCGAGTTCTGGTGTTCAGACGATACGGATCCATACGAGCGCCTCTACATCCAGTGGAGCCTGTCGAAGTTCTTCCCAGCCAAGACCATGGGTTCGCATGTAACCAACTGGAACAAGAATACCAGTGTGAAGTTCCGCACCGATGTTTGCAGTTCATGTAAGTTGGGCTTTGATATCGACCTCAAGTCACTTTCAGGTGATGACTACAAGTTTGTGCAGAATGCTGTCAAGAACTACGATAGCATGAAGCCTATGATTCTCGAGGGCGACCAGTATCGCCTGGTTTCTCCTTATGAAGGCAACCATTGTGCCATTAACTATGTAAGTAAGGACAAGCAGCGTGCCGTTCTCTTTGCATACGACTTGCATCCACGCTACAAGGAGCCTGTGATGAATGTGAAGATGCAGGGATTGGATGCCGATAAGGTTTATACCGTAAAGGAGACCAATCTGATGCCTGGCAAGGAATCTGATTTGGAGTGCAATGGCAAGCAGTACAGTGGTGACTATCTGATGAAAGTCGGCTTGAATGTATTCAGCCAGACAGATGGAACGAGCCATGTATTGGTATTAGAATAAAGTATCTCTGTAAGAATCAGATAATAAAGAAGTTAATCAAGACTGGTTTAATCTTATGCATAAACCAGTCTTGATTTTATTTGTTTTATAGTATGTCATCTGCCCGTTATCGCATGGCTGGGGCAATAATACATTCTGGTATTTCTAAAAAGTTTAGACTTTTATGGATTCAATTCCTTAAAAGTTATGCTTTTTATGGAATTAATTCCCCTTATTTCCGCAACACTATAATTTAATATTTTTTATAAGCACCTGAGCAACAAAAAGTTGCTCAGGATTTTGCCATGTCAGAAATTTCACTTATCTTAGTGTTGCAAAATAAAAACAAACAAAATTCTGAATGACATGGCAAAAGTACAAATAAAATCTGAGAAACTCACTCCTTTTGGGGGATTTTTTTCGATTATGGAGCAATTTGATGCTCTTTTAGCTCAAACCATAGATTCCACCTTGGGATTGAGATGCACTATGTTTGGTTATCAATATAGCGAGATTCTACGCTCTCTGATGTGCGTATATCTTTGTGGTGGCTCATGTATTGAGGATGTTA
>NZ_QSAV01000077.1:7078-7489 GCF_003465495.1 Segatella copri
TATATCTTTGTGGTGGCTCATGTATTGAGGATGTTACAACTCACCTGATGAAACATTTGTCTCTTCATCCAACTCTTCGCACTTGCAGCGCAGACACCATATTACGTGCTATCGAAGAACTGACTTTTAAGAGCATCACCTATAAGTCTGCTTCTGGCAAATCCTATGATTTCAATACTGCAGACAAGATGAACTGCTTACTGGTCAATGCCCTGCTTGCTACTGGTCAATTGAAATCCGGTCAAGAGTATGATTTTGACTTTGACCATCAGTTCATTGAAACAGAGAAGTATGATGCAAAACCAACCTACAAGAAGTTCTTGGGCTATAGTCCAGGTGTAGCAGTCATTAACGACATGATTGTCGGTATTGAAAATAGAGACGGTAACACAAACGTGCGCTTCAACCAAA
>NZ_QSAV01000078.1:0-458 GCF_003465495.1 Segatella copri
ATATGTATTCACGTCCACATGAATACATTTTAAAAGAGGAATACCATTATATTATAATAAGGTGGAAGGGAGGGAAATGAAGGTTGATGCTGTGAGCCAGTGCCCTTCTCGACGAATGGACATGCAGTAGTGTCAAACTGATTAAGTGGGAATCGCTTGCGTCCCACCTACTCAGTTTGTAAGATACCGCATGTCGTTTCGTGGGCACCTTCCGACTGAGGGACTTTGCACTTACGTCATGCTCTGCTGACATAAATGCAAAGTCTATCAGGTGGAACTCCAGTAGCATCCTTCATGGTGTGGGGCGAAGCATTATCAGGGAAAATCAGCCGATTATCACTATGAGAACAGCTCATTTTGGTTAAAATCCGCATGTTTATACCATTTTTTTGCTGCTACGCAAAAAGATTTCGCACTATTTTTGTATCTTTGCACCCGTTAAAAGAATTTAGAAGTAA
>NZ_QSAV01000078.1:468-7380 GCF_003465495.1 Segatella copri
ATCTTTGCACCCGTTAAAAGAATTTAGAAGTAAATACAATAAAAATCCTATACGGAAATGAATTTAAATATGCACATAACATCACAATCATTCGTTCAGAGCTATCGACGCTTTGAACGGAATAGTTATGTACATACATCAAGTACATCAGATACAGCCGGTATAGGATTCCCACATCATTATTCGCATAGTTATTTCTATCGGGCATCGTAACAGCGTGCCCCACAGAGGACAAAAATAATACGAAAGAGTTGGAGTTTCCTTGCCGGGAGAATCCAACTTTTTCTTTTTAGTCAACTGCTTGCATATGCTCTGACATGGCGAGAAAAAGCTGGATGAAATCCAACCATTTTTTTACGCTTAAAATGAAAGAACTATGCCAGCAAATAAGAATGCCTTAATAAGGTACAAAACTATAGACAACTGTTTGAGAAACAGATACAGAAGATGGACTCTCGATGATCTCGTGGAGGCATGTAGCAACGCTCTCTACGACATGGAGGGAATCACCAAAGGAGTATGCGCCAGAACTGTTCAGATGGACATACAGATTATGAGATCTGACAAACTGGGCTACAATGCTCCTATCGAGGTTTATGATAGAATATACTACAGATACGCTGACCCTAACTATTCTATCACTGAAATGCCTTTATCCATAGAGGATTGCAAGCTAATAAAGAAGGCTATCATTCTTCTTGAAAACAAGAAGGATAAGAACAACGAAGACACCATCCAGGTGCTCAACAAAGTACAGGACAGACTCAAATCTATTCTGAACTTTGTGTAAGGATAAAGGAGGAAAATTATGAGTGAACATCAACGAGCCATCGTCTTACAAGAAAGCTAAAAGGCTTCTTTTCAAGCAAAATTGCCTGAAAAGAAGCCTTTCTTATGTGGAGCTTCAAGTAGGATTCGGACCTACGACCTGCTCATTACAAGGGAGCTGCACTACCACTGTGCTATTGAAGCATTTGGGAGTTTGATGGGGATCGAACCCATGACCACCAGAGCCACAACCTGGCACTCTACCAACTGAGCTACAAACTCCATATAAACTCCAGATGGATTCGAACCACCACCTCCAGAACCGAAATCTGGTATGCTACCAATTACACCATGAAGTTGTTTCTTAACTTGTCGCCCCAGAAGGAATCGAACCTTCGCTAACAGGACCAAAACCTGTTGTGCTACCATTATACCATAGGGCAAGTTGAGTTCGGGAGGTAGGACTCGAACCTACGAAGTCATCAGACAGCGGATTTACAGTCCGCCCTCGTTGCCACTGGAGCACTCCCGAATTTTAAAGTGGAGCCTCGTGGAGTCGAACCACGTTCTCGGGATTTTCAGTCCCGCGCATACACCAGGTCTGCCAAAGCTCCTTACTGATGTTGCCCTAGATGGAATCGAACCACCACTTGCAGATCCAGAATCTGCCGCACTACCGTTATGCGATAGGGCAAGTTTGCGGAGGCTAAAGGATTCGAACCTTTGAGACGTTGCCGCCTGCCGGTTTTCAAGACCGGTGCAATAGACCAACTCTGCCAAACCTCCAATATTGTGACTCGTGAGAGACTCGAACTCCCGACACCGACGTTCGTAGCGTCGTGCTCTGCTCCAACTGAGCTAACGAGCCAAAGTGCGGAAGCAGAAGGATTCGAACCTTCGGAACCTTTCGGTCCGGCACGTTAGCAGTGTGCTGGTTTAAGCCGCTCACCCATACTTCCTTGTTTTGATGATGCAAAGGTATAAAGGGAGAGTGAAGTCTTTTTTCGTAGCAAGGAAAAAGTTTCAAAAAAGTTGTTTTTTGAGCGATTTTTCCATAAAATTCGGCTAAATTCTGCCTAACAGCTTAAAATGAGCGATTTACGAGTGTTCCACCTCTATAGAGGTAATGATTTAGCAACGGTTCTAACTTCTGCATAATACATAAGTTTGCTTTGCTTGTCAAACAACTCTTTTCGAGGGCAAAGATACAAGTTTTATGTGGATAAACGGCAATCTCATTCATTTTTTAGATTTTATTTTCAGTTAGATGTTCTACGAGGTTTGCAAGTTTCTTATACGCAATTATCTATCGCCAAAATGTTAAAAAAGAGCTGTAGATTATATTTAAATGGTCATTGTTTCTTCTTTATGAAACAATATGCTTACCTTTGTACAAAAATGTATGGCGCAAAATATCTTCAAACTTGTCTTGACAGACGAGGCACAGAACTTTATTGAGAGTTTACCCGAAGCGGTATCTTACAAGATTTACTACAACATCAAGCGTGTTGCAGGTGGAGAACGCAACAAAGAACTCTTCAAGAAGTTGGAAAACTCGGAGATATGGGAATTTCGTACATTGTATAACAAAACTGCTTATCGCTTGTTTGCTTTTTGGGACAAGGATAAAGAAACATTGGTAATTGCCACCCACGGCATTATCAAGAAAACTCAGAAGACACCAAGCAAGGAGATAGCAAAAGCAGAAGCAATAAGAAGAGAATATTTCAAAAACAAGTGATTATGGCACAGATGAATCTTACCCCATTGGACGATGTGCTTGACAAGCATTTCGGTAAAGTAGGCACACCAAAACGTGATGCTTTTGAGAGTGATGTGGATGGAGCTTTACATGCCTATAGATTAGGCGAAGCCATCAAGAAAGCTCGTATAGAACAGAACTTGACACAAGAACAACTTGGTGAGCGTATTGGCGTGAAAAGAGCACAGATTTCTCGATTGGAAAGAGGTTATAGTATCACTATTCCAACCATGAGGAGAGTGTTCAAAGCACTGGGTGTAGTTACTGCAACGATTGACTTAGGTATAGCAGGTAAAGTTGCATTGTGGTAAAATCCAATTATCTATGGTATAAAAATGACAGAAAAGACAACAGACCTCATTATATCAAAGCTGCTCGATGCTTCAAGTATAGAGCACTACGCAGAGTCATGCCCTATTGAGGAAATCAACAAGGCTATGGTCTCTAAACGTGGTACAGGAAAGAAAGGCTTTCCTGAATACTTGGCAATATCGGGTGACTTTGTTATCGTAATAGAAGATAAGGCAAAGGTTGAGGACCAGGCAAAGTACTTGAAAGATAATGAAACTTTGCTGATGGATACTTCAAGCGTAACCAAGTATGCGGAGAATGGTGCGCTGCATTATGCGCTCAGTATCATTCAAAACACAAACTTCAAGAAAGTCATTGCCTTTGGTTGTTCGGGAACAGACGAGAAGCGCATTGTTATTCGTCCTATTTACGTTAGTCCTACAGGTTACAAAATTCTTCCAAAGGTCAAGGACTTCAGTCAATTCTCGACCGAAAATATAGAGCGTTACTACAATGAGATTATTTGCGGTAACGAAAGTATTGAACGTGTTGAACTGAAAACCATTCTTAGCCGTGCAAAGACTTTGCATGAGGATTTGCGCAACTATGGACAACTCGGAGATAGCGAGAAACCTTTGGTCGTATCTGCTATTCTTTTGGCATTAGAAGAAAAGGATTTCTCAACAGAGAATCTGACAGGGGATTCTATCAAAACTGATGGTCAAAAGATATTTGATGCCATGTCCGCACACATGGAAAGAGTAAAGGTTGAGCCACAGGTGAAAAAGAAAAGGGTTATAGACCAATTTAACCTCATCATCAATAGACCTGTGTTGTCTGAAAAGGATGAGCGATTGGGCAAATCCCCTTTGCGCTACTTTGCGGAATACTTGCACTCAAATATTCTAACTGCCATTTGCAACAACTCACCAGAAGACGTACTTGGTCGTTTCTATGGAGAGTTCATCAGTTATAGTGGTGGCGATGGGCAAACACTTGGCGTAGTTCTTACTCCAAAGCACATAACCGAATTGTTTACAGAATTGGCTGAAATCAAGCCTACCGACAAGGTGCTTGACCCTTGCTGCGGAACAGGTGGCTTCTTGATAGCTGCCATGCACAGAATGCTGACACAGGCAAAAGAGGAAGACAAGGAAAACATCAGAAGAAACAATCTTCACGGTATAGAGTTGCGTGACGATATGTTTTCCATTGCCACAACCAACATGATTCTGCGTGGTGACGGAAAGAGCAATCTCATCTGTGCAGACTTCTTGAAGCAAAAATTAGAAGACATGTACAAGAAAGGCTTTACCGTTGGTTTGATGAACCCACCGTATTCACAAGGAAAGACAAAAAGCACGGCACACTTGACGGAGTTGAAATTTATCTGTCACTTGTTGGATTGCGTAGGTGATGGTGCTCGTTGTGTTGTCATAGTTCCACAAAGCACAATGGTCGGCAAAACGAAAGAAGACAAAATCGACAAACAGTATATTCTCGATAACCATACGCTTGAGGGTGTTATAACGCTTAATACAGATACGTTCTATGGCGTAGGAACAAATCCTGTGATAGCCGTATTTACAGCGCATCAACCACACCCAAAGGATAAGTTAGTGAAGTTTGTCGATTTCAAAGATGATGGTTATGAAGTCTTTGCCCATGTTGGATTGATGCCAACAGATAGAGCTGCCGAGAGAAAGAAATACCTGCTTGATTGTTGGTTTCAAGGCAAGACTGCACCAAACTCTTTTATTGTGCGTAGCACCATTGAAGCAGATGACGAATGGCTGCACTCGTTTTACTATTTCAACGAAGAGATACCATCAGATGAAGACTTTGAAAAGACAATGGCTGACTATCTGACATTTGAGTTTAACATGATTACTCATGGACGAGGTTACTTGTTTGAAGAAAAGGAGGTGGCGAATGGATAAGCTATCACTCAAAAATAAAGATTGGAAAGATTTCTATCTTTCAGATTTCTTTGACTTTGAAAAGGGAAACCAAAATAATATGGCATCTTTGACGACAGGAACTTTACCTTTGGTCTCTGCCAAAAAGACAGACAATGGTTATAAAGGCTTCGTATCAAAGGAACAAAAGAAAATCTTTCGAGGTGATATTCTGACATTGAATAACGATGGAGATGGCGGTGCAGGAATAGCTTACTACCAACCTACCTCTATGGCTTTGGATAGTCATGTTTCCGCATTGATACCCAAGAGTGATTTGAATAAATACCATTTGCTGTTTGTCTCAATGTGTATAACAAAGCAAAGGGAACGCTTTGGACATGGGTATTCAATAAACGGTAACAGATTAAGAGCCTTTAAAATTATGCTTCCTCTTGCTGCTGATTGCACAAATCCTGATTGGCAGTTCATGGAGGAATACATGCGTCGAAAAGAAACATTATTATTGAAACCAGCAGTAGAGAAATTATGCAAGCGACTGATACACAAAGAAATTTTAGGGGGGGGTAAACTGCTCCGCTCTCAATGGAAACCTTTTAGTTTTACAGAAGTATTCACAGAAATACAGCGTGGCAAACGTCTCAAAAAGGCAGACCACACAGAAGGTACAGTTCCATACGTATCATCCACGGCACTCAACAATGGCGTGGATGGATTTGTCGGCAACGAGGGCAGCGTAAGAAAGTTCGAGGATTGCATAACCATTGCCAATAGTGGTAGTGTTGGTAGTGCATTCTTCCATCAATACGAGTTTGTGGCAAGTGACCATGTTACTCAGCTTAAACGTAAGGGATTGGATAAATATGCCTACCTCTTCATGGTGCCAATAATCAACCGTTTGTCGGAGAAGTACAGTTTCAACAGAGAAATAAATGACGAACGTATAAAGCGAGAAAAGATATTACTCCCCATTAATGATAAGGGTGAAATAGATTTCGATTTCATGTCCTCGTTCATGCAAGAGGTAGAAGCTGATATACTCAAAACAACTCTAAAGGTTTTCAAGAAGCGCTTGAACGCCAATGAGAACAAAATGGGGGGGGTAAAATGGAAAGCGTTCTTCCTTGAAGAAATTGCACAAATATCTTCGGGAAAAGACATCTACGAAAGAGAGCGTACAAGTGGGCAAACCCCTTATGTTACGGCGACAGCCAATAATAATGGCATCGGTTATTTCGTTGGCAATCAAAACGAAACATTGGAAAAGGGAAGCCTGTCTGTAAATCGAAACGGCTCTGTTGGGTATTGCTTTTATCATCCATACGATGCACTATATGGAAACGACACTCGCAAGCTGAAACCTATAAGAAACAACAAGTATGTTTCTCTTTTCATATCCATGTGCATAACAAATCAACGTGCCAAATATGGATATGGCTATAAAATGGGAACAGGACGTTTGAAACGCCAAAAGATTCTCTTGCCTATAGATGGCAATAGCCAACCAAATTGGGACTATATGGAGGCATATATGCAGAATTTGGAGCAACAGCAAATATTAGAATATCTTAGGCACATTGAAAGATAAAACCGTAAGTACAAGATGAACATTGAAGAAGTTAGAAAGTATTGCTTATCATTGCCAGATACAGAAGAAGCTATGCCTTATGGTGAAGATTGGGTGGTATTCCGTGTAGGAGGAAAGATATTTCTGCATATTTGGTTGGAAGCACCGATACCAACTATTGCAGTAAAGCTGCTACCCGAACGTGGAGAGGAATTGAGGGAAGAGTACAATGCCTTTTCTCCTGCGTACCATTTGAATAAGAAACATTGGAACGACATTTTTATTGAGGGGTCTTTTCCTAATAGAATGATAGAGGATTGGATAAAAGAATCATATGAGTTAGTGAAAAGTAAATTGCCAAAATCAACAGAAATGGTTGCTCAATAAAAGATGGAACATAGCTTTGTTGCATCTGCTTAGTGGCATTAGCAAAGAAGTTGCTTCGCTGTTCATGGGTGTTTGTTACTTGACATACTGTTTACAGTTGGTACACTCACTTTCTGCGACCATCGGGAGCAAAATTTCTCCGACCTCATGGTTGAGCGAGGAGTTTTGGGGTTCCCAAAACATAACCTCGCTCCCTCCTCTAAGAACAAAAGACGAGA
>NZ_QSAV01000079.1:0-6927 GCF_003465495.1 Segatella copri
ATGATGTTTCCTCGAAGGCATTGCAGGACAAACTTGAAGTGTTGAACAATTCACCTCAAAAGAAGGTTGTAACCCATCGCTTCGAGCCAATCTCAAAGAATGTTCTTCTTTTCATAGGTGGATTGGCTCTATCTCTTGTCATTTCCATTTGGGGCAATCTCACCCAATGGCGAGAGCATCAAGATTGGGAGGAGGCAGACTTGAAATATAGGGCATTGAAAATGTTTCTTCCATCTGATGACCCGAATATTCGCTACATCGAAAAGCATTTCAATGTGCAACGAGATGAAGATGTGATATACAAGCTCAGAACCAGAGTTGGTGTTTATGAAGATTCTGTCTATCAACACCATAAAATGGTTGAGGTAGCATCATATAAAGATAGTATAGCAAGACAACTTATTGATGAATCAAATAGGATAAAAATGCAGATAAACAGTAAGAAAAGTAAATGAAAACGTTATTTTTGTATTATTATGCAAAGTGTAAACACGTATAACATTGCTTAATGTAGTTTAAATATTCTCTGATAATTACTTTGTTTCAAAAAGTCTTTTTATTTTTGCACATAAATACAGACCGTTCTGACAAAAGGCACAGAAATCGAAAAGTGTATAGAGTAGATTATTTTAAAACTTACAAGCATGAAAGATTTAAAACTTTTCACTCAAAGTGAGTTGTCCACCTTGGAAACATTAGATATTATGGGTGGTACAGCAAGCGCAGAAGCATCACAAACAGGTTGTTCAAACAATGTTGTAGGATGTAATTGTACGATCATTCAAGTGCCAATTCAAAAGCCATCTGTTGGTGATGGTACAAAAGCTTTGTAAAAATGAAAAATTTTAGGTAGGATGAAATTTCATCCTACCTTTTTATTAAAATATAGAGAATATGAAAGTAAGTAATTATAATTACATTATACATAAAAACTCCTATTCTTATTGGTACAATGGAATTAATCATACTTTTTTCAAAGTACCAATTTCTTTGGGAAAGAAATTGGAGCATATCATGAATGATAACATCAATATGCTTCCTACAAACTTTTGCTCTCGTCTTGTTGAAAAAGGTTTTATAGTTTCTGACAACACCAAAGAATTGGATATTATTCGGGAAAAATATAATGAACAAGTTTGTCGTAAAGACTATTTGCTAACAATACTGCCAACACTTAATTGTAATTTTAAATGTTGGTATTGCATTCAAGACCATGTTGGTTCAAAGATGTCTGTTGCCACCATTGATAAAGTAAAGACACATATAAATTACATGATAAATGTTGAAAAAATAAAGTCATTACAAATCGAGTGGTTTGGTGGAGAACCCTTCCTATATTTCAAGCAAGTCATATTGCCTATTTGTGAATATGCACAGAAACTTTGTGCACAAAAACAAATACCTTATTCAACCACAGCAACTACAAATGGATACTATTTACTTCCTAAAATATGCCCAGATTTAGTAACTTTAGGGTTTAAAAGATTTCAAATAACTCTTGATGGTCCTAAAGAGCAACATGACAAAGTAAAATTTCAAAATAATTGTCCATCTGCATTTACTCATGTCTTGAATAATATAGAATATATTCTTAGCAATAGTTCATCAATAGAAATTTTATTGAGAATAAACTATACGGAAGAAAACTTAGATCAAATTATTGTAGAGGAAGTAAACCAAATTATTTCTCCACAAAATCGTTGTAAAGTCCGTGTTATGCCTAAAAAAGTATGGCAAGAAAATGTTCGTAAAAGCAGATATGAAAGCGTAAAGACAATACTGCAAAAATTTCATGCATCTGGATATAATACTGTCCATTTTGATGCGGTAAATACGTTTATTCCTTGTTATGCTAATCGTAAATACTACAATGCAATTAATTATAATGGGGATGTCGTAAAATGTACCGCTTCAAACGATTTGTATGAGAAGTGTACTCATGGAGAGATTGAGCCAGATGGAAGCATAAAATGGAATCATGACTTTATAAAGAAATACAAAATGGTTTTCTTTGAAAATAAGAGATGCTTGCAATGTAAATATTTGCCATTGTGCATGGGAGTTTGTCCCCGTGACAATTATACAAAAGCATGCAAACTTGAAAATGTAGATTTCCATATAGAAGATTCTTTAGTAAACTATATTGATACAATTTATGAAACGAAAAGTGTTAAATAGACTGTGTGCATTTCTACTTTTTATAGGATTACCCATTTTAAGTTATGCACAAAATACTGTAATAAAAGGAAAGGTCATCAATAACAATGGTGACCCTTTGTCGTTTGTGAACGTTTCTCTGCTCAACACACGAGATTCATCCTTTATACAAGGAACGACTAGTAAAACTGATGGAACTTTTGAGTTAATCTCAAAAAGCAAAGAGGGAATCGTGAAAATCTCATCAATTGGCTACAAAAACTTTTTCAGAACTTTTCGTAATTCTGAGACTTGGACTATTGAACTTCAAGAAGATTCTTTGAAGCTTAATGAAGTTGTCATTACGTCACAATCTTTAAGAAGTTTTGGTAATAAAGACCAAATCTTTCTGTCGGAAAACGATAGGAAAATTGGAACGAATGCCTTAGAAACAATTAGTTGTTTGCCACAGTTTAAGACCAACCCAGCAGAAATAGGTATTACGACTGTAGATAACAAAAGCGTCCTTGTCCTTATTGACGGAATTCGCAGAACTGCTAGAGATTTAATGTTACTCAAACCGAATGACATCAAATATGTTAATTATTATAGTTATCCTCCAGCACGTTATGCACATGAAGGTATTGGAGCTGTGATTGATGTTGTTACAAAAAAGCAAAATGATACGCTATATACATTTTATTTAAGTACTAAAAATGGAGTAAATGCTGGATATGGAACCAATTTAGCATCCATGACCTATCAAGATTCATTAAACACCATTTCAGCGGCTTATTTTATCGACTATCGTGATTTGAATAGTAACCTTATGAATAATAGCTACCGTTATGGAAATAAAAGTAACATTTACCAAGGCACTTCTGGAGTATATGTCGGACAATTTCATATTGGGCAGGTAAATTACCAACATAGTCAAGGCAAAAGTCTGTTTAGTTCTCAAATAGAATTCACAAAAAATCCAGGCACTCAGAAATATGAGCAAAATATCAATGATGCGGAAAATATTTCTAATTCTCGAAGGCTAAAAAGTGACTATAATGGACTTTCTGTAGATTTGTACTATCACTATTCTTTCAATAAGGATAAAAACATTTCTCTGAATGTCCTCAATACATTCTACAAATCCAATTCCAACAATATTTTAAATGATTGTTCTTCTCAAAAATTAGAAAACAATATAGATAATAAATCTTATTCTATAATTGCAGAGTTGCTTTATAATTGTAAATTATTTAACGGCAGTTTTGGCTTAGGTGCCTATTATCTGTACAAAAACTTTTCACAAACATATAATGTAGATAGTTTCTCGAAAGTTGGCACACAAAAGGAATATTTTTATGGCGAATATAGTAAGGGTGTAAGTAACTTTTCTTATACTTTTGGAGTTGGGATTGAAAATAATCACTATAATACCGCAGATAAAAAAAGCTTTGACTACTGGGTTCTTCGCCCTTCATTAGCGTTAAGTTTACAATGTACAAAGTTGTCTTCTTTGCGTTTCACTTCTTCCATAAGGTCAATTGTCCCTAATGTAGGCAATCTTACAGATAGCAAAGTTGCGATTGACGAACATTTTTTCCTCCAAGGGAACATGGGCTTAAAGCCATATTATGTTTATGGAACCAATCTACAATATCAATATAGTTCAAATGATAGAAAATGGTATTTTGTAGCTTCTGTAAGTAATGACTTTTATCCTAGTAAGAACGTTCCTGTTATAGCTAGCTATGGAGATGATATGATAGAAAGTATATCAAGAATAAAAAATGCAAATGAACTAAGTACGTCAGTATCCTTTAGGTATCAACCAGCATCTTGGATTAATATCCAACCCTATTATAATTATCAATATTCAAAGTATGACACACCTAACCAATGTATTCGGCATTCTATGCATAACACTGGTGTCAGTGTCAATCTCTTACCTAAAAAATGGCAAATATCATGGAATGGAAACTTTCCTACGACAACTGCAAATGGCGACATTTTTCAGCAAACAGGTTTTCAGACAACAACTTCCATATTATATAAGATTAAATCAATTTCTTTGGGAGTAGAGTATATACATAATCCAAAACCAAATAGGACTTATGCAAGTATAAAAAACTTCTCTTTTGAAGAAGAAACAAAATGGAATAATTTTAAAAATTTAATTGCAGTTAACTTTACCTATTATTTTACAAAAGGAAAAGGGCATAATCAGGGAAGTAAACGTTTGAGAAATAAGGATCAAGATGCAGGTCTTACCCAATTTAACACGGCTAAGTAACAATAAATTATTTACAATAATATGGAAATGAAGTGTTTTCCAATAACATATCAATTTGACACAATGCAATGTGGTATAGCCTGCTTGCAGATGATTTGCAAATATTATGGACGAGATTACTCTCTGTCTTATCTGTCGGGTATTTGTACTTCTTCAGCGGAAGGTGTATCTTTGCATGGCATCAACGAAACTGCCATACAATTAGGTTTCCATACACTTTGTGCAAGGTTGGACATTAAGGATACAATGGAAATGCCATTACCTTGCATTCTACATTGGAATCAAAATCACTTCGTTGTTTTATATAATGTCAAAAAAGGGAACAAGTTTTATGTCGGAGACCCAGGCAAAGGATTAGTAACTTATAATCTAGAAGAATTCAAACTGCATTGGATAAGCACCTCGTCTAATGGTGAGGACAGGGGCATTGCTATGCTTTTGGAAACCACTCCTGCTTTCTTCACTTATAAGATGGAGGACGAAGAGAACACCAAAGAGAAGAGGTCTTTCCGCTTTCTCCTTGGGTATGTGAGAAAATATCGCAAGTATTTCGGGCAAATCATCTTGGGTTTGTTAGTTGGAAGTCTCTTGCAACTAGTTCTGCCATTCCTTACCCAATCCATCGTGGATGTCGGCATCAAGAACCAAAACATCGGCTTTGTCTGGCTTATTCTGTTGGGACAGTTGATGCTTACAATCAGCAGAACGGCAATCGACTTTATCCGCAGATGGTTGTTGCTTCACATTTCCTTACGTATCAACATATCATTGGTAAGTGACTTCTTCATCAAGCTCTTAAAGCTACCGATGTCTTTCTTTGACACGAAGCTCATGGGTGACTTGATGCAGAGGATGAACGACCATAGCCGTGTGAACAACTTCCTTACTCAGCAGACACTCAACATCGCTTTTGCCATGCTTACTTTCGTGGTATTCTCGGTGGTGCTGTTCTTCTACAATAAATTGGTGTTTGCCATCTTCTTATTGGGAAGCATCCTCTATGGTGCATGGATGACTTTGTTCTTGAAGCGGAGGAAGGTGCTTGATTACGAACTGTTTGAGCAGCAAGCCATCAACAACAACAAGACCTACGAGTTCATAACTTCCATGCAGGAAATCAAGTTGCAGGATTGTGAACAGCGCAGAAGATGGGAATGGGAAGATACGCAAGCAGACTTGTTTGGAGTGCAGATGAAATCACTCAAACTCCAACAGACACAGGAGGCAGGAAGTATCTTTATCAACGAGGTGAAGAACATCATCATCACGGTAGTGGCTGCTACCGCTGTGATTCATGGTCAAATGACACTCGGTATGATGCTTGCCGTGCAATACATCATCGGACAGCTCAACTCGCCTGTGGAGCAACTGATGAACTTCTTCTATTCCCTGCAAGATGTGAAGATTAGTTTGGAACGTATCAACGAGATTCACCAGATGGATGATGAGAATGGAAAGGAAGGCTTGCTAACTTCTATTGAAGATAAGAATGAGGGCATTGACATCAAGAACATCATGTTCAAGTATGACCCACATGCCTTGCGCAAGACCATAGACGATGTGAACATTCACATTCCGCAAGGCAAGGTGACAGCCATTGTTGGCGCATCTGGCAGTGGAAAGACCACCCTCATTCGTTTGATGCTTGGTTACTATCCTGTCTTGGAGGGACAAATCAACATAGGCAATACTGACATCAACAAGCTCAACAAGAAATGGTGGCGCAGACAATGTGGCGTTGTGATGCAGGAAGGTGTCATCTTCTCGGAGAGTATCGCACGTAACATTGCTGTTGATGATGGTGACATAGACAAGGAACGGTTGCTAAAAGCAGCCGAGATAGCTTGTATCAAGGATTATGTGATGGCTTTGCCTCTGAAGTTCAACACCAAGATTGGACGTGATGGCGTGGGACTGAGCCAGGGACAGAAACAACGCATCTTGATAGCGAGGGCGGTGTATAAGAATCCTGACTATATCTTCCTTGACGAGGCAACCAACTCGCTAGATGCTAACAACGAGAGAAGCATCGTGGAGAACTTGGATAAGTTCTACAAGGGCAAGACTGTTGTGATTGTGGCTCATCGCCTAAGCACGGTGAAGAATGCCGACCAAATCGTAGTCATAGACCATGGAAATGTGGTTGAAGTTGGCAATCATGAATCGCTGACAGCCAAGCGAGGAGCATACTATAATCTTGTGAAGAATCAGTTGGAATTGGGAAACTAAAATGCTTTTGACATGGAACAGAAAGAAAAAGAAACAGATAATATCGAGTTGAGAAGCGAGAAGGTGAGGAACGTGATAGGCAAGGTTCCTCCTCGCCTCGTCAGCTTGGGAACGGTTGCCATTACGATAATAGTTCTCGCCCTCGCAGTTGCTTTCTACAAGATACCTTATCCTATATCCATAGATGCTAATGGTGAGGTCATCAATCAAAGAACAGTGCAAGTGTTTGTGCCATATAAGTATTTGTACCTTTTCGATGAGCCAAGGACGGC
>NZ_QSAV01000008.1:0-97841 GCF_003465495.1 Segatella copri
CTCGCTGATATTCAATAAATAAAAGAATTTACTGTGACTCCTCATGTGCCAGGATAGCGGCTTGGTGATACCACATTTCTTTCCCAGTCTTTTGAGCGAATCCATACAACTTTGGTAGTTGGGTACAGGAAACACCCTGCCGTCTTCACACAATCCACGGTATTTTTCCATAATCTGCTTGGGATAATCAAGCAACTTGATGTTGGCTTCCGTTCCTGTCTTCTGTCGATGGATAACAATCCATTCACCTTCATCGAAAAATTCCTTGATGTTCTCTTCCTTCAAGTTGTACAGATCAATGAAAGCGAGACCTGTAAAACAACAGAACAGGAACAAGTCACGCACCATACTCATCTTCTTTCTTGTGATAGGTGTTTCCATCAACAGGTGAATCTCTTCTTTGCTCAGAAACTCTCTTGTGGTCTCTTCTTCCTTGTACTCATATCGTCTGAATGGGTCTTTTACGAGCCATTCATTATCTATGGCACGGAATACCATTGCACGGAGATTGCGGACAAACACCATCGCAGAGTTTATCTTCAAGTGCTTGTCGGTTCTGAGAAAAGTCTCGTAGTCTGTGATAAAAGGCAGCGATAACTCTTTCAGAGCAATATCCTTCACATGGTAATGCGCCTGCAAGAACTCGCCCACATAGGCACACCCGATTCTATACTTCGTGTATGTACTCAAAGATTTCATGCCAGCCTTATATTGCTTTTCCATTTCATCACGGCTTTGGGAATAGACTTTCATCAGTGTATGGCAACGATACTCCAAGCCAAGAAAGGCGTTCTTCACCTTGTCGGCAGTGACGAAGTTATCCCTGTCCATAATCTCCTGATAATGCTTGCTGATACTCACACGCATCTTGTCCAATTTGCGGTTCACTTCCAAAGCCTGCATACTCTTACCTATCATGCGTCCACCCTTGGTGTCCCACAAATCAGGATTGGCAGTTGTCTTGCAACTGAACTGCGCCTGTGTTCCGTCCACTGTGATACGTCCCATAACTGGAACAGTACCATCTTTCTTTACTACCTGTCTTTTGAGGTAGAAGATAATTGAAAATGTACTCTTCATAACGTCATTCTTTTTTGCGTTCAAAATTAATACATGAAGAGTCTTTTCTTGCTACGCATTTCACGGCAGAACACGGCAAATTTGGTTCGTAATCAAAAATCTTACGTTACTCATCAGTAACTCACTATAAATCAGAGTATTCAAATTCAATTCGTAACCTTCCTCATTCTTCCAAACCTCAACATTCCCCATTTGGGGTGTAGGTTACGGATAGGTAACGTTCCTCTGTCTCAACTTGTCGTATTCCCGTCTTCGTCTGTCCTCGCCACTTTTAACCAAAATGAGGAAAGTAACTGATAACCAGTAAACTTTCCTCATTCTTCTCTCAAACACTTTTTATATGTACTTTCCTCCGGAATAAGTCATAGTTTACGCCATGCCAAACCTGCATTTATGACCTAAAAATATAGAGGATGTGTCATAAGTTTATGATTCACCCTCTTCTATTTGTTGAAAGAGATAGGATATGTTGTTGGAAGAGACAGAATAAGTTGTTGGAAGAGATAGGATATGTTGTCGAGACAGTCAGTATCTTCGGTCGCACAACAGCTGTTGTGCGCTTGCATAACAGCTGATATGCGCATGCACAACACCTGTTGTGCATGCGGTAGCCAACTGTTATACACCAACTATTATCCAGACTTATGACACACCCTCTTTTTTTCTTGGAAAGAAGCGAGCTTTACAGCCAGCATTCTTACCCCTGTATTCGTCAAAAGTGTGATTTATCACAAAAAAATCGAATAATATTTGGTGATTACATATAATATTCCTAACTTTGCACTCGGCAAAAGTGTGACAAATCACAAAAAAATCGAACAACATGGAGATAAAACGTAATATTCACTTAAACAGAATCATTGCCCGCAAGGGTAATGGCATGATAAAGGTAATAACAGGAATGCGCCGATGTGGCAAATCATACCTTCTCTTCACCTTATTTCATAACTATCTCTTAGAACAAGGAGTAGATGAACTGCATATTATCAAGGTTGATATGGAAGACCGCCGTAATGCCGCTCTAAGAAATCCTGATGCTTTGTTGAACTATATAGATTCAAGGATGACAGACTCTCAACAATATTACATCCTCCTTGATGAAGTACAGTTGGTGGCAGAGTTTGAGGATGTACTCAATAGCTATCTCAAAATCACAAATGCAGACGTTTATGTAACAGGTAGCAATGCAAAATTCCTTTCTAAAGATGTAATTACAGAGTTCAGAGGACGAGGCGACGAAATACGTATCACGCCTTTAAGCTTTCAAGAGTTTATGTCTGCAAAAGAAGGTAATCGTGAAGATTTATTGAATGAATATCTCACCTATGGTGGACTTCCACAAGTGGTCACAATGGATGAAATTGAGCGAAAAGTAGAGTACCTCAAGAACCTTTTTACTCATACCTATATCCGTGACATCAAGGAACGATATGAAATAAAGAAAGATGACGATTTGGAAGAGCTAATCAACTTGGTCGCCTCAAATATTGGCAGCCTAACCAATCCAACAAAGTTGGAAAATTGCTTCAAATCTGTCAAACAAAGCAGTCTTTCAAAAGATACCATCAAGAACTATCTAGACTTGATGCAAGATGCTTTTATCATCGAGAAATCCATCAGATTTGACATCAAAGGCAAGAAATACATTGACACACCATCAAAATATTACTTCACAGACTTAGGGTTACGTAACGCCAGACTTAATTTTCGCCAGACAGAATTTACACATCTCTTGGAAAACGCAATATACAATGAATTGCGTCTTAGAGGCTATTCTGTTGATGTGGGACAAATACCAATTTTTACGATTGGAGAGGATGGTAAGCGGCAACGCAGTACACTAGAAGTCGATTTCGTTTGCAATCTGGGCTATAAGAGATGCTACATACAGTCTGCATATGCCTTGCCAACAGAAGACAAAATGAAACAAGAGTTCAACTCTCTTTTGCGCATAAAAGACAGTTTCAAGAAAATCGTCATCGTAGAAACGCCCACTCCAACTTACCAGAACGAGGAAGGTATCCTTACCATGAACATTTATGATTTCTTGATGAATCCAGACAGTTTGAACATCTAAAATCGAAAAAGAGAGGCGAGCTTCACAGCCAGCCTCTCCCGAGAGATTTATAGAAAATGCCACTCATGGCATTCCTATATCGTTGATTAAAAATATTATCTTATTAAAATATTCCATCACAGCGATTACTCACCGTAACCCGTATTCTGCTTGATGTTAGGGTTGGCGTTGATCTCTTCCTGCGGAATGGCAGCAATAGCCTTGAAGTAATCACGGTTGAAAGACTGAGCTTCCTTGCTCAATGTCTTGTGCCAACCCTTATCAGCTTCACTTGTATAACGGGTGATAGTCTCGTTATTACGCAAAGCATCAAAGTAACGCTGTCCCTCGCCAATCAACTCCTTACGACGCTCAATCAAGATGCGGTCGAGAGTGATGTTATCAACAGTTGCCAAAGAAGCCACTGTTGTGGTACGATTCTTTACCAAATCATTCAGATACTCTACAGCCTTAGTCTTGTCATTATTTCTAAATGCACACTCTGCAGCTGTCAAGTAAACCTCAGAAAGACGGATAATTGGAACGATAGTAACATTACGAAGATTATCACCTTGACCACGCAACTTGTTCAGATATACCTTGTTGGTACCATAAGTTGCCACCTCTTTGGCTGCAGTTGCAGGCAAGAACATATCGTTACGAACATCTTTTGGGTCTGAAGTAAGCATGTCAACAAACTTCTTAGTAGCAACCATTTCCTTGTAGCCTTCACGCTGCTGGAGGTTACCGATACCATTCAAGTCATTGTTGTCTGTAGAACCTGCCACATTGAGACGGAACAAGAACTCACTTTCATTAGGAGTTGAAGCATCCCATGCTTTGAAGTATTGGTCACGAGTCCACAACGCTGCGCCAGAATTCTTGATAATATCCTCAGCAACAGACAAGGCGTTAGCATAATCACCCATATTCAAATAAACACGAGAAAGGATTGCCTTTGCTCCCCAAACGCTTACATAACCTGGTTCTGTCTCTGTAGCAAGAGCATTAGAGCTGATAGCCTCAGTCAAATCCTTCACTACTTGGGTGTAAACCTCAGCAACAGTGCTACGAGCAGGTTTTGCATTAGACTCCAGCACTCCTGTTACCAATGGTACACCAAGAGATGCACCCTGATCCTCTGTATATGGCTTACCATAGATACGAACAAGGTCAAAATGAGCAAGGGCACGGAGTACCTTTGCCTCTGCCGCATACTGGTCGATAGTAGCCTTAGCCTCTGCTGCATCGCTCAAAGCACCACCTTCTGCAGCAGCGATGATACGATTAGCACGGCCAATAACAATATATGGTGATTTCCAAGCTACGTTACTGGAAGAAGTACTTGAGCTAAACTCAGATGCTGTCTGATAGGTCATGTCATAGTAGAAACTTGCACGGTTAGAACCACCAAGATTATTATACTGATAATCATCACCTGCATGAACATCACCATAAACGAAGAATTGCTGACCATAGTAATCTACCAAGCTGCTGTTTCCCTTCAAAGCCTTGTACATACCCGTTCTCGCAGCAGCCAAGTCTGAACTGCTGGTCAAGGCTGCATCTGCATCTGTACCATCAGAAGGAGCTACGTCCAACCAATCATTGACGCAAGATGACAGGCTGGCTGCCAAAATAGCGCAGCCCATTACCTTATATATTGATTTTAATACTTTCATTGTATTTCGTTCTTTTATAAATTAGAAACTAAGTTCGATACCAAATGTATAAGTTCTCAAAGCTGGCATTTCGAATGTACACAAGCCATCCGCTGGTGTCTCTGGATCAACATAAAGATCTTTAGACTTCCAGGTCAACAAGTTGTTGGCAGAGAAATATACACGAGCCTTGCTCAAGCCGAGGTTGCTGATCCACTCCTTTGGTGCTGAGAAACCTAAGGTAAGGTTCTTCAAGCGAAGATAATCGTTAGGCATCAACCAACGAGAAGACAACACACGCTTACCATAACCAGCCTGGAACTTAGGCAACTTAGCATTATCGCCTGGCTTCTGCCACATATCCTCCAACTTATAGTAAGAAGGGATTGCTCCATAGAGGGCGTATGTACCACCATTATCGTGCAACCAAGTAGCATAATCGTAAGAGTCACCGCCCAACTTATAGGTCAAAGTAAAGTTGAAGTCGATAAACTTCCACTTGATGAAGTTAGACAAACCGCCCTCAAGTGTTGGCTCATGATGACCAACAATAGTCTTGTTTGCCTCAGCTACATTAGTAGTGGTCTTGCGAGCATTCTCAGTTCCATCATTGATGTAATAGCTCTCCAAACCTGTCTCAGGGTCAACACCTGCATACTCATACATATAGTAAGAATAGTAAGGCTTACCTACCTGATGAATCATGGCACCGCTGATAATCTTGTCATCATCACCAGTCAACTCTGTTACCTTGTTGGAGTTATGACCAAAGTTCAGAGAAGTAGTCCAAAGGAAGTCCTTCTTCTGAATGTTGGTAGAAGAAATGGTCACCTCAATACCTTGGTTACGCATAGAACCTACATTCTGAGCCATGGTAGCCAACAGAGAAGATTCATCATAGTAACCTGGAATCATAGAGATAGGACGGTTCATAATCAAATTGGATGTATTACGAACGTAGTAATCCAATGTTACAGAGATACGGTTGAGGAATGTCAAGTCAAGACCAAAGTTCCAAGCCTTGTTCTGCTCCCACTTCAAGTCCTTGTTGGCTACACCAATGATACCCATACCATTGCTACCATTGTAGTACTCACCATACTTATAAAGGTTCATGTAACTATACAAGCCAGATGGAAGAGTTCCGTTCACACCATAAGATACACGAATCTTACCATCGCTCAATATATCCTTGATAGAATCCATGAACTTTTCTGCACCAAAGCGCCAAGCACCAGATACAGACCAGAACGAACCCCAACGATTCTCACGTGCCATACGAGAACTACCATCACGACGATAGCTTACACCAGCATAATACAAATCGTTATAGTTGTAGTTGACACGACCCAAGAAAGAAGTCATCTTTGAGTCATACTTGTAACTCTGCATAGAGGTATCGCCAGAGTTAGCGAACTCATACAAGTTGCCAGGGTAGTCTGTACCGGAAGCGTATGAGTTGTTGTTATGCCATGCCTCTGTCTCGAACCCAAGCAAAGCATCCACATTGTGGGCACCAAAAGACTTATTGTATGTCAACTGTGTCTGAGTGTTCATGGTTGTCCACTCATTGTAAGTACGCTGCATCACACCATTTGAGCCAGAGCCATTGCCACAGTACTTATCCCAAAGCACATCCTCTGTAGAGTTGATGTAGTCGTAAGCTACCTTCTCACGCAACTTCAAGTTGTCCCAAATGTTCCATTCGAGAGCCAAGGTGCTGTAAGAACGTGTCGTATTGGTTTTATCTGACATGTGCTGGTTCTCATAAATAGGGTTATAACCATTGTTATAAGCACCATCTGTCTCTGTCAGCAAATTACCATTCTTGTCATAGATAGCATTAGAAGGGCCGAGGAACCATACTGCACTTGAGACGGCACCAGCATAAGAAGCGCCACCATCCATGGCAGAGTTCTGATGCATAGATGAAATCATTGTGCTAGCATCCAACTTGAACTTACCAAAACGATGGGAAACGTTTACATTACCTGTCATACGTTCCAAGCCTGAACGGTCAACAATACCATTCTGATTTGCATATGACAAAGATGCATAGAACTTGGTCTTATCATTACCACCAGTTACACTTGCCTGATAGTTCTGGCTAGAACCATTTTTGAAAAGCGCATCACGCCAGTTTGCCCAACCATTCTCTGGTTTTGCTGCATAATCATCAATATTTTGATCAGCAAAAGCTGCAGCAGAGGCATCAGTAGTACCATCAATATTATCAAAAGCATAGTTCTTCAAGCCTTGATAAATCAAGGCACGACGAGAATCACCATCCAACGTTGGACGATAGTTGATAGCCATGTTAGAGAATCCCCAGTCGCTACGGAAATCAACCTGGGTCTTACCTGCACTACCACTCTTGGTTGTAATGACAAGCACACCATTGGCTGCACGAGAACCATACAAAGAGGCTGCGGCAGCATCCTTGATAACAGTGATAGATTCGATATCGTTGCTGTTCAATGTAGAAAGTGCATTGGTACCAGAACCATTGTAACCAACTTGTGTGGAACCATCATTGAAACCACTCAAGTTACCAGAGTTCACAGGAGTACCATCAATCACAATCAATGGATCATTACCTGCATTGATAGAACCCATACCACGAATACGGATATAGTTCATTGCACCTGGCTGGCCAGAGAAAGAAGAAATAGAAACTCCTGGGATATTACCAGAAAGCTTATCTTCAACAGAAAGTGAAGGAACATCACTCAACTTAGCTGTTGACATGGAAGCAGCAGCACCTGTAAATGAGGATTTCTTGAAGTTACCATAACCTGTAACAATCACCTCATCCAAGGTTTTGTTGTCAGAAGTCAAAGCAATCTTCATGTTAGAACTTGCTTTAACAGTTTGTGGATTCATACCTATATAGGTAATCTCCAACTTGGAGCCGGCTGGAACATTCAAACTGAAGTTTCCATCGACGTCCGTAACAGTACCCGTATTAGTACCAGCTACTTTGATTGATGCGCCAATAACAGGCTCACCATCCTCTGAAGCTACTACCTTACCGGTAACGGATGTTTGGGCAAAGGCTACTCCACAACTGAGAATTGCCCCCCCCACAAATAAAGCGATTCTTTTAAACATAATCTCTCTCTTTATTAGATAATAATTTATAAATTTATAATAATCGGCTGCAAAATTAGATTTTTTTTCGGATATTTGCAAATATTTTGAAAGAAAAATTTAATAACGCACATAAAAAAGTCTGTTTTTAACACTTCTACCTTGTCATATTGCAACAAAAAGGATATTTTTGCAGCAATAAGGCTATAATTTGTAAGAACAGAAATAAGAAGGTTCTTAAGTTATCTATACAGGCATCTGCCGGGTAAGACGTATTGCTTAAATACGTAGAACAAATAGATTAAATTGTCACAGTTCTACGATTCATCGGTTCTAACAATTAGTTCCGTTCGGTTGCCGGCATATGCCAGCAAGGTTGCTGACATATGTCAATAACTCGTTTGGCATATGTCAGGAACATTGTTGACATATGTCAGGAACCTTGTTGGCATATGTCAGGAACCCTACAAATCTAATTCCTCAGACCAACAGATACGTTATCTATAAGCATAAGATATATCTGTTTCAGACTTATTATCTGCAAAGAATAAATAGAATATCATACTGACTGCAGGGAGCGAAATACTTGACATACCACAAAAAAGAAAACGTTTACGGCACTTTTTAGTTAAAAAATTTGGGTATATTGCACATTTTTCGTAATTTTGCGCACGATTTCAACGACTAGAACAAAACAAAGTGGTTTTACACCTTATTATATATATAGAGAATGATATATGTAGGGGATTGTCGTTAGTATAAACAAAAGTATTAAGATAACAATGACTCACAATTTGTTAAAAGGCAAGCGTGGCATCATCTTCGGTGCACTCAATGAGGAATCAATCGCTTGGAAAGTAGCTGTAAAGGCTGCTGAAGAGGGTGCTACTATCGCACTTAGTAATACAGCTATGGCTTTGCGTATGGGTACGCTGGATAAGCTCGCTGAACAGATCAACGCTCCTATCATCGCAGCTGATGCGACTAGCGTAGAAGACTTGGAAAAGGTATTCACAGAGGCTCAGGAGAAACTCGGTGGCAAAATCGACTTCGTGCTCCACTCTGTAGCTATGAGCCCTAACGTTCGCAAGCATCGTACATACGATGACCTCGACTACAACTTCCTGAACAAGACATTGGACATCTCTGCTATCTCTTTCCACAAGATGTTGCAGGTAGCCAAGAAGTTGGATGCTATCAACGAGTGGGGTTCTGTAGTAGCTCTCACATACGTAGCTTCTCAGCGTACATTCTTCGGTTACAACGATATGGCTGATGCCAAGAGCATGCTCGAAAGTATCGCCCGCAGCTTCGGTTACATTTATGGTCGTGAGAAGCACGTGCGTATCAATACCATCTCTCAGAGCCCTACAGCTACAACAGCAGGTAAGGGTATCAAGGATATCGAGAACATGATGGACTTCGCCGACAAGATGTCTCCACTCGGAAACGCCGTAGCTGAGGATTGCGCTAACTACTGCGTGATGATGTTCTCTGACTTCACCCGCAAGGTAACCATGCAGAACCTCTTCCACGATGGTGGTTTCTCATCAATGGGTATGAGCCTCCGTGCCATGAACCAGTATGCTAAGGATATGGCTCCTTATGAGGATGAGAACGGTAATGTTATCTACGGATAATCAACAAATTCACCGTTACGGAAAACAGCTAGAACTCATAAGCTATAAAAACAATAAGAGGGTGTGTCGCATCACGTGACACACCCTTAACTTTGTCGCCCAAGCAATTCGCCAAGTTCTTCAAAGAAGAATACGGCTCCCTGCCTTCTAAATATGTATAATACTCTGTAACAACGGATGGAAAGAGAAAGAAGGGGGTTTGCCATAGTATTAGGCAAATCCCCTTCGTTCCTTATTGTGTGACTCTTGTTCTTTCCTTTATCTCAAGAGCCTTATTTGGTGTATTTCTTTCCTTTGCTTATCACGATGCCATGGTAAGAGTCAGCCACTCGCTGGCCACTGAGGTTGTAGATTGCTGTGGAAGAAGCAGCAGTCCCCTCATTGGCATACGCAGGCTTGATGCCGGTAACTCCGTTGGCAACGAGGGTAATCTCCTCGCCAGCCACTGTAGGAATGTCGTAGAGCTGGGTCTCCTCCAAATTCGTGGCAGGAATCTTACTCATGTCCTTCACAATTGGGGCCGGCATGTTGTATGGCTGCATCAGGGCGTTGCTGTTGTTGCCAGTGGCTGGATTGAGAGCCGTGCCATCGGCAAGGGTGAGCGGAGTTGCGGTGCGAAGGCGCAGGTTGCCGCCGATTGTCGACTTTACCTTCACTGAAACTACTTTGCCGCCAGCCCATTTGAGGTCTGTGACGACAAATCCACCACGAGACCTTAGACCCTTTACTTCGCCTTCCTGCTTCCATTCTGTAGGCAGCGCAGGCAGGAGATGTAGAAATCCTGCGTGAGACTGAACGAGCATCTCTGCTATGGCAGCCGTAGCACCGAAGTTTCCGTCTATCTGGAATGGTGGGTGTGCGTCAAACATATTGGCGTATGAGCCACCGTCAGAAGCGGCAATCGTCACGTTCGGGTCGAGCAATACGAGTTGGTTCTTGAGGATTGTCATGGCGTGGTCGCCATCAAGCATACGTGCCCACATCGCTTCCTTCCATCCCATTGACCATCCACGGGCTGCATCGCCACGGCCAACGAGACTCTTGTATACAGCCTGATATAGCGTAGGATTCTCGTATGGTGAAACCTGGTTGCCTGGGTATGCGCCCCAGAGGTGGGACAGGTGGCGATGAGATGTGGTCTCACGGTCCCAGTCCTCCTGCCATTCCTGCACCTGTCCGTACTGACCAATCCTCCATGGCGTGAGTTGAGCCTTCAGGTTGTCAAGCTCGTCAGCGAAATCAGCATCCTTGCCGAGTGCACGTGCTGCCAGTGCGGTGTTCTTCAGAAGGTCGTAAACCATCTCGTTGTCCATTGCCACACCACCGAAGAGGGCGATGTTAGCAGTGGAACCGTCATTTTTTGTGTATGTGCCAATGCCTGGATGGTTTTCGGGAGAGTTGCTCGGGCATACAACCATGTAGCCAGTGTTCGGGTCTTTCACAAGGAAATCCTGGAAGAACTCTGCGGCACCTTTCATCACGGGATACACATCCTCAAGATATTTCTTGTCGCCAGAGAACAGATAGCGTTCCCAGAGGTGTGAGCAGAACCAAGCGTTGCAGGTAGGCCATACGCCTACTGTTCCGTTGTCCACGGCACCAGTAGTGCGCCAGATGTCGGTGTTGTGGTGCAAAGCCCATCCACGTGCGCCATACATCTTTTGTGCAGTCTCGGCGCCTGTCACGCTGACGTCCTTCACCATTTCCACGAAAGGCTCATGACATTCGGCAAGGTTTGTCACCTCTGCCGGCCAGTAGTTCATCTCCACGTTGATGTTACTTGTGTATTTAGAGTCCCATGCCGGATACTGACGAGCGTCGGGGTTCCATATACCCTGCAGGTTGGCAGGCTGTGTACCAGGTTGTGATGAGGAGATGAGCAGGTAACGGCCAAACTGGAAGTAGTTTGCCGCAAGCTGTGGGTCGGAAGTCTTATGGTATTCCTTTATGCGCTGCTCTGTGTCCTTTGCCTCTTGAGTGGCATTGCCGGCGATGGTGAGGTCTACGCGGTCAAACTGCTCCTTGTAGGCACTCTCGTGGTCGGCAAGCGTAGTGGCATAGTCCTTGTTCGCATTCTCATAGTTGGTGAGGTAGGCGAGGGCTGCAGCACTGGCATCTCCGCTGACATCATTGTATTTCTTGAAGTTCGTGGCTTGCGAGATGATTATTGTTGCATGTGTAGCGTCGTTTACCACAAGTTGCGGAGCGTCTACGGCAGCATCTGCTGTACCTTGCTTGTAGACGGTGGTCTTGCCGTTTGTTATCGTTCCGTCGCAGTCGGCAATGCGTATGTAAGTGCAGAGGTTGAGCACGTTGTCAACGTTCTCGCACTGTTTGCGTGCCGGTCCCATTGTCGCTTTGATAGTGTTCTCGTCGAACAAGGTGTTGGATGTGACCTTCTCGATGTTCGACTTGTTGCAGCCAGAGTAGCAAACGTTGAAGTTCAGTTTGCCGCTTTGGTCGGCCTCAAGGCGCACCACGGTGACGTTGTCCTTGAACGATGTAAATACCGTGCGCTTATAGCCCACACCGTTCACGTGATAGTCCACGTTGCTCGTAGCTGTGTTCATGTCGAGATAGCGCACGTATCCTTCTGCATCGGTGGCACCATCCGTCTGTGCAGGCTCGTCATAGTCGTAGCGTTGGCCTGGGAATCCAAGTAGTACTACGCCTCCAGCCCTGTAGCTCGCACCGTGTGAGCCTTGCGACATCCAGTTTGTAACGGCGAGGTTCTGCACGGATGCGTAGTCTTTGTTGAATATGCCTTGCTGTACCTCTTTTAATACGCTGTGGGCATTTGCATTGTAGTTAGTGTTAGGACCTTGATCCCAGAAAGTGTCTTCGTTGAGCTGGAGCGTATCGCAAGCCACGCTTCCGGAGTGCATCACTCCGAGACGACCGTTGCCTAGAGGCAGTGCCTCTTCCCAGTATTTTGCCGGGCGGTTATACCAAAGGTGGTTTTTGCTTTCGATTATTGGGGCCTGGATGGGGTCGGTGTCAGCCGTGGTGAAAGAGAGTTTCACGGCATTGGCGTTCATGTTTCCCGCAAGGTCGGATACGGAGTTGCCAGGCAACTCAAAGGTGTAGTTGGCGCTGCGGTCAAGCTTCTCGTATGCAAAGCGTAGTTCGTTTGCCGACACTACAGGTGACAGTTCTTCCGTCTTGTTCGTTGCAGTATTTGTGAGCTTGCCAAGCACGCCGTTTCCCAAACTTACGCTCTCGTCGTATGAGAGGTATATCTTTCCGCTTGTTGCCACGTCTGAGGCTCCGTCGGCAGGACGTGTACTCTTAAGTACAGGACCCTCATTGTCATCGGCAAGCACCTTGAAGTATTTCAGGTTGTAGTTGCTCGTCTTTGTCGCGCTTGTCACGAGGAGTCGCACAATTACCTTCTCCTTGTTGTTGGCATCAAGGCTGTACTTACCGTCCACATACTTGTTCCAGTGGCTTCCGCTCACGTATTCGGATAGCACGCTCCAGGTCTGTCCTCCGTCAACGGAGTAAACTACTCCAAAGTGTGTCGAACTGCTTGAGCCGTCGCCGATGGCAAAGTTGATGTTCACGTTGTTGAGGTTTGTCGTAGGGAAGCTTGCCTCAAAATACTGGTCGTGCTGCGTTCCGTCGGTGTAGTCGGTAGGTGCGGTGAACTTGTCTGTTGACGCAGTGTTCATGCGGAGCAGGTATGAATCCTTGCTCATCTTCACCTCCCACTTGCCGTCGCTCGTCTTGAGTTTCAGCTGGTAGTCTTTTTGCACTCCTGAGCAGGTGTTTGGCAGAAACACCGGTTGCTTGGTTTTCCATGCGGTGTTCGCCAACTGCTTCCACCCACTGCCGTCTGGGGTGTAGGTAATGACGCTTCCGCTACTCTCTGCGTCCCATCCCTCGGAGAATACCCACGAGGCTACGGTCGTTTGCTGCGTTTCTGTGGCATAAGTGCCGATGGCGAAGAGTGCCAAGAGCATTGTCGCCAATAGACGCAACTGGTTTGTCGTTTTTGCAATCATTGTTTTTTTGATTTATATAGTTTATGTTAAATTTTCGGTGCAAAGGTATTAAATTTGTGTGTGAGTGGGGTGGATAATCGTTTTTTCTGGGTTCACAATCTTCTTTTTTTGTTTTTTCTACCTATATCCATAATATGTTTATCCCCATTTCTTGCAGTATGCCTATTAATACTAAGGCGCAATAAGGGAGCGCATTCCCTGCTCGCACATGGAATGTAAGTGTGTTGTAATCTTGTGTTGGCTTTTCTTATGCCTTTTGTGCCATGTTTCTCTGTTCTGTTGGTGTGCATCCAACGGCTTTCTTGAAGCAGCGGGTAAAGTATTTGGGGTCGGAGAAACCACATCTGTATGCCACTTCAGAGACGTTTAGCTCCTTGTTCCTCGTGAGTAGATGCCGAGCAAGCCCCATCCTGTAGTCTTGCACGTAGTTGTTTGGTGTGCATCCGAATGTGCTCTTCATCCTGATGTACAATACGGAGCGGCTCATTCCCATCTCTCTCGCCAATAACATGACATCTAAATCGGGATTTGCCACATTCTGTTTCATAAATTCCTCGACCTTTTGCTTGAAGTCAGATTCTTCGATAAAATCGCTGTTTTTTGCATTTTCCTCGCTGTCTTTTCCATTGCCGTCCAACATGTCGCCAAGTCTGAGCCTGATGTATTCCTTCTTCTCCTCATAGGATAGCTTCAGTTCTTTTATCTCCTTTTCGAGCTGCTTTATATATATCGTCACCTTGAATACGGAAAAGACGAAAGCAATGAGCAATCCTCCGTACATCATCCATGCCACCGGACGCTCATTGAAGTATGGCGTTCTGCTTATGGTGATGTAGCTTTCGTTGTCCATCCACACTCCGTCTCCATTGGTAGACCTCACTTTCAGTCGGAATGTTCCGGCAGGAATGTTCGACAGGTTGATGTGGTTGTCCGTGGTATATAGCCAGTCGTTGTTCACACCCTCCAGCATATAGGCATATTGTATCGGCACGTTCTTGTTGTAGTCCATCGCCGCAAATCCTATGCTTAGCGACTTCTCCTCTGGCGAGAGGCTGATGGTGTCGTTGGCGTCGAAGACTATGCGTGGCTTGAACTTGCTCTTTCCTGTGTTCTTGGTGCTTAATGTCAGCAAGCCTTGTGTCGTGCCAAGCAATAGTGTTGCCGTGGTTTTAGAATAGAGTGGCTTAACCTCGGAGAACGAGAATTTCTCTGCGAAAAAGCCGTCAGTGTAGTTTGAGAATGTCTTTGAGCGTGGGTCGTATTCCATCAAGCTGTGTTCTGACACCACCCAGATTCTTCCTCTCCCGTCCTCACATAGGCTCAGTGCCACGTCGGATACCATGCCGTTGTCGGTAGTCAATGCGTTGAAGGCGATGCTTCCCGACAGAATGTCTCCCGACTCAACGATGTTCAGTCCTCCTCCATACGTTGCCACGTATATCGTGCCATCGTGCGCTCTTAGGATGTTAGTGACCATGTCGTTGCTTAATGATTTCTTGTCTGCCGGAATTCTCTTGTTCGGGAAGAACGATGTGTTTCGTGGCTTTCCAGAGATGTTGCAAGAGAACAGTCCTCTGTTTGTTCCCAAGAGAAGGTTGCCGTTGGAAAGATACAGAAAGTCGTGAATCTTTCTTGCTTCGGCAGGGTATTTGCTAAGCTCGTTGTCGGGGGTTACAAATCGTGGGGCATCGGAGTGGGGATTTTCCACGATGTTCAATCCTCCTCCGTAAGTGCCGAGCAATATCCTTCCGCTCTTGTCTTCCGTGATGCAGTATATGCTGTTGCAGTTTAGGGAATACTTGTTCTTTTGGTCATTGGTGAATGATTTGACGATGAAACCGCCGTTTTTTGCTTTCCGGAGCCTAAATAGTCCATTGGGCTTCGTGCCCATCCAGATATATCCCTTGGAGTCTTCGAATATGGAATATACGTTAGCTCCGAATGGTATCCTTGTCTTGGAGAGGCTTCCGTCGGATACGAGATATCGGTAAAAGACATCGGGTCCATCGCTAATTCTTACGTAGCCATTCTTGTCTGCAATGAAGGTATGTCCGCTTTTGTCTTTGAATATGGCTCTTATGAATTCCTCTCCGTCGTTGTCGTATTTCGTTGGCTTTATTTTCTCGCGTGTGAAAAGAATCCTGTCGAGTCCCTTGTGGGTGTAAATCCAATATCCTCCTTGCTTGTCATGATACAGTATCCGAAACTCAATGCCCTTGTATTCGGGCAATGAGGCAATAAGCTCTTTCAGCTTCTTTGAAGCCATGAACCTGTCGCCTTTGTCGCTTTTTTTGTTTCTCAGTGCCACGAACCTCTTCTCTTTCGTCTTGAAAAGGTAGAATCCATCGTGGCATTTGCATAATATGTCGCCAGTCTGTGTCTCCCTTATGTATAGGATTCTGTTGGTGCTCATAGGGCAGTTGTTCCCCTGCCTTGCCTTGAAGTGTGCGAAGGTGTAGCCATCGTAGCGGCTAAGTCCGTTCCACGAGCTAATCCAGATGTAGCCCTTGGTGTCTTGCGTGACGCAGGTCACAAGGCCTTGCGGCTGTCCGTTGCTCTCCGTGAATCTGTTTATCGTATATGGAGGAATGGCGTTCAAGCTTGTCGTGAAGACAGCGAGAATCATTGGAATGATGAAAAGTAACCTTTGTTTCATTGCATAGTGTTTTATCCGTTTTAAAACTCCTTCTTCTTTTTGTTTACCATTGACCTGATGGACCTTCCGGACACTTCGGCTATGCCCATGGCTGCCATGATTTGCTTGTCCGTCCTGCCGATATGCTCAAGGATAAGGAAGAACTTGTATTTGGGTGACAGCTCATCATATGAGTTGTCGAGCATGTCTACAAACTCCATATCCACAAGGCGGTAGTATTCTATTATATTAAAGTCATTCTTCTTCCACAGAACACCTCATCTATATAGAGCTTCTGAGAGCTGTCATCCCTCTTGTATTTCATGATGTCTCGTTTATACTCTTGAAGTATGCTCTTCTGAACAGCCAATACATCTTGCAATTTATTGGTATCACGAGCAAAGCTTTCTTGACGTTCTTGAAAAAAAACATTCAAAAAAGCATCTATCTTCCTATCTATCATACGTTTACATTCTATGATTTACACTTTTCCAAGGTAAAGACACCTTGTTTTTTACATTTTTTCAAGGCAAAATTAAGCATTTTCTTACACTTTTCCAAGGTAAAAACGAGTTTTTTCCTACACTTTTCCAAGATTTAACATTTCATTAAAGCAGTGTATCTACTACTCAGTACTCCCTAGATAAGCATTTATTGCCAAAAAGAGTAATCAAAAATCTCAATTTTAATGGCTACTGAATTGCACGACCAGCGGCAGATGGTCGCTATAACCACCAAGGTATCTAGGACCAAGATAGGTGCGATAAGGCTTCTTGCCACCATACTTCTCGTCATCCTCCAGGAGGAATGGCAGGTCGCCAATCACACTGCTCAGCTTTCTCGCTGCCAAGGATGGACTGCATAATATCTGGTCAAGACTTCGCCAATCTCCATGCCAGCGATAAGTAGCCTTGGCACCATGGCTGCCCTGTGCATCTGCTGTTATATTAATAAGGTGGTGCTCATAGAGATACTTCAAGGCTGGAGAATCGGAATAATCGTTGAAATCGCCGGCTACGATAATCCTTGCACTATCATTGAGCGCATAGATAGAATCTACGGCAGAAACCAGCTGGCTGGCTACCTGCAGGCGGTAGGGACGCGAAACCTGTTCGCCGCCACGCCGGCTAGGCGCATGCAATACAAAGACATGGAGCGTATCATCATTCATAATCCGCCCCGAAGCGTAGAGAATATCTCTCGTAGGGCGAGTATCAGGCAGCGGCTTGATGCGGATAGAACGGAACTGTATAAGCGCAAAAGAAGATGGCTGATAAAGCAAAGCCACATCTATGCCTCGTTCATCAGGCGAATCGGTCATCACATAATCATAATTCACACCGCGAAGAGCTGAGCGCCGGGTTAAATCAAACAGCACACTATCGTTCTCCACTTCGCAAAGCGCCACAAAATCGGGAACATGCCAGGACTTCTCCGAGGGTCTTGAAGGATTATCTGGGGAGGCGGTACCAACAAGCGACAAATCTTCATAACCCAAAGCTACTATAGTCTTGGAAAGATTTGCCAGCTTGCGCCAATAGCGATAAGGCGTCCACTTATAACTGCTCTGTGGCAGGAATTCATAGTCATTCTTCAGCGAATCATGCCTCGTATCGAAGAGGTTTTCGCAGTTCAACTCCACAAAAGTGAGGAAACTTGATAAGATGAGAGTGAAAAACATAACATTTTATTTTGTATTGTCAACGATTTGATGTATCTTTGCAGTCGGTTTACAATGGTCCTATAGTTTAACGGATAGAACGGAGGTTTCCTAAACCTTTGATCCGAGTTCGATTCTCGGTGGGACCACGTACTTTCCTTATCATTCCAGAGATGATAAAACAATAAAGGTCGCTCCTGACAATCAGGAAGCGACCTTTATTATTTTTATATTCTTTCCAGTATCTTTCTCTATCCGACATACATCGGACAGAGAAAGAATGAAGAGTTTCTGATTACTTAACTTCTGCAACCTCCTCAGCTGGCTCTTCCTTAATCTTACGACCAAGAACGATGTAAGCCATTGGAGATGCAATGAAGATAGATGACAATGTACCGAATACAACACCCAGGATCATTGCGAATGAGAAGCTGCGGATGCTGTCACCACCGAGGATGAAGATACAGAGCAACACGAGCAATGTAGATGTAGATGTATTGATGGTACGAGCCAATGTCTCATTGATAGATGCATTGAAGAGCTGCTGACGGTCGCCCTTAGGATGCAACTTCAAGTTCTCACGGATACGGTCGAACACAACCACCTTATCGTTGATAGAGTAACCTACCACGGTCAGGATAGCACCGATGAAGGTCTGGTCAATCTCCAATGAGAATGGAACGAGACCCCACAGGAGTGAGTAGAAACCGATTACTGTCAAGGCATCAAATGCCAAAGCAACAGTAGAACCTACAGAGAAGGCCACATTGCGGAAACGTATCAGGATGTAGAGGAAGATAGCAATCAATGCGAAGAGCACACTATAGATAGCACCCATAGTGATATCCTTAGCCACAGAAGGACCTACCTTTGTACTACTGATGATAGAACCACCCTGACGAACGTCTGGGTTCTTGAATGCCTCAACACTCTTCTGAGAAACCAGGTTAGCCTTCTTCAAGGCGTTGTAAAGGATAGTTTCAGCCTCATCGTCAACAGTTGGACTGTTGCTCTCAATCATATAGTTGGTAGATACACGGATGGTCTTACCGTCTGTACCGATAGCAATAGCGCCAGTAGTTGCCTTAGAACCATCTGCATTAACGAATGCATCACCAAGAACAGTACGGATCTGCTCAGGCTCTACAGGATTCTCGAACTGTACTACATAGTTACGACCACCTGTGAAGTCGATACTCTTACTCAAGCCACGAACAAAGAAGCTACCGATGAATACCACAGCTGCTACGATGGCAACGGTGAAGGTAGTCTTGTACATAGACATGAACTTATACTTCTTGCCCTGCATCAGGTTGTGAGAAACTGGAGTATCAAACTTGCAGTGCATCCACTTGTCGTGGTTCAACTTATAGTCGTAAACCAAACGAGTCAAGAATACGGCAGTGAAGAATGAAACTACGATACCGATGATCCATGTAGTAGCGAAACCACGGATAGGACCTGTACCGGTAGTCAACAGGATAACACCAGTAATCAAAGATGTCAAGTTAGAGTCGAAGATAGCAGAGAAAGCGTTGCCATAACCGGCAGCTACAGCCTGCTTCATACCCTTACCGGAGCGGAGCTCCTCCTTGATACGTTCATAGATAAGCACGTTGGCATCCACGGCAGTACCCAGAGACAAGACCATACCGGCAAGACCTGGTAACGTCAGAGCCGCCTGGAAGGACGTCAGAATACCCAACGTGAAGAATACGTTGACGAGCAAAGCCAGGTTAGCCATCATACCAGGAATGACATTGTACATCATCACCATGTAAACCATCAGGAGTACGAAAGCTACAACGAATGATACAATACCCATCTGGATAGACTGTGCACCGAGTGTAGGACCTACAACCTCCTCCTGAACGATACGTGCAGGAGCTGGCATACGACCAGACTTCAATGTGTTAGCCAAGTCCTTGGTATCCTCGATAGTGAAGTTACCGGAAATCTGAGAGCTACCACCATCAATCTCGCCGTTTACACGAGGAGCAGAGTAAACTACGCCATCCAAAACGATAGCAATAGCCTTACCTACGTTAGCCTTGGTCATCTGAGCCCACTTACGGGCACCCTCTGTATTCATCTTCATGCTAACAACAGGAGAACCCATCTGATCGAACTCATCCTTAGCATCGGTAATTACATCACCCTCCAAAGGAGCACGACCTGTAGTGGTAGTCACCTTCAAGGCGTGAAGCTCATAGATATTCTTAACCTTCAGGTTATCAGCAGGCTTAGCACTCCAAAGCAGACGCAAGTCTGATGGCAAAACGCGCTTAGCCACAGCAGAGTAGATAATCTTGTTGATGGCAGCAGTATCGCGAACGCTAGCATAACCAACAGTGCTCAAACCACCACCGAGCTGCAAACGAGCCAACAATGGGTGAGCCTTGATAGCAGCAGCATTCTGAGCATCCTCTCCTACCTTGCTTGCAGCATCGTCCTTCTTCTTGATAGAGAACTTAGCCTCAGCCTTCTTAGGTTCAGCCTTAGCAACTTCTTTCTTTGCAACAGTTGTATCAGCAGCAACAGAGTCTTTCTCCTCCTCACCATTATCACCATTTGCGATACGAGTATCAAGCTGCTGGAGATAAGGAGCGATTTCCTCTGAGTTGTATGTCTCCCAGAACTCAAGGTTTGCACTACCCTGGAGCATCTTACGCATACGCTCTGGCTGGCTGATACCTGGCATTTCTACCATGATACGGCCCTGCTGACCTTCCAACTTCTGGATGTTAGGCTGTACAACACCGAACTTATCGATACGGGTGCGGACAACATTGAAAGAGTTGTCAATAGCATCCTGTACAGAAGCGCGGATAGCCTTCTCTACCTCTGCGTCGCTGCTCTGAGGAGAAACCTTGCCCTGCAACTGCTGGGTAGCGAACACTTCTGCAAGTTTATGACCTGGTGCGCTCTTATGATAAGCGTTAATGAAAAGTGACACGAAGTCACCACCGTTAGCTTCTTCCTGAGCTCTAGCTTCCTTCATGGCATTGGTAAAACCAGCGTCGGTCTTATGATCGGCAAGGTTTTCAAGTACATCAGGTACAGAAATCTCAAGAATTACATTCATACCGCCCTTAAGGTCAAGTCCAAGACCAATCTGAGTCTCCAAGCAGTTCTGGTAAGAATAAACACCTAAGTACTTAACAGAATCCTTATAATCCTGCTGAGCAATAGGATCTTTAATCTTTGCAGCCTCGCTGTCATAGTAACGTGTGGCAAACGAGAATGACAAATAGAAGATACTTGCGAGGGTCAGTAAGACGGCTACACAAATTACAATTCCTTTGTTTTGCATTTCTATTTATTGTTATTAATTATTTGTTTCTTTTCAATTGCTTTTAGGGATTTTTTCAAAAACCTCCATAAAGTTGTGCAAAAATAAGCATTTTTTTTCTTATATAAGAATAATTTGCTCTATTTTTGCTTTTTAGGGCGCATTTTTAGCTTACAAATGATAGGATAGTGGTCTGAAACGGCGATTTTATCATCAATTTTACATTCATAAGGCTCCCAATCGTCTGAACACATGATATTGTCAATGCGAACAAAAAAGCCTCCATGATGATAGCTGATACCCGGTCCGTTACCACTTGCAATGTAGCAATCCGTCAAATCTTTAGCTATCGTACGATGAGCATAAGAGATAGGACCATCATTAAAGTCACCGCACAAAATAATACTCTGTTCTTTATGCTGCTGAATGTATTTTGCTACAGCCTCAGCCTCCGGAGCCCGTTTCTTTGTTGCCTCGGCAAGTTTTACAACGAGCAGTTTGGACGTTTCTTCTGCAGTATCAACCTGCAATTTTCCGATAACCAGATTCTTGAACTGGCGTCTGTCCTCTAAACTTAAGCCGGTTGTTTCCAAATGATTATTGATGAGAAGGACCTCTCTATCTTTCACTTTCAGACGATACGCTACACTCATATTTCCTTTCGATTCATAAGGAATTCGCTCTTTTGAAAGAATAGGATATTTACTGAGCAACATAAGACAATTTCCGCCATTCACGTGCATCGTTGTATCCTGAAAAGCATACATGGGCTTGAGCATACTATCTATCTGTTCAATATTCCGGGAAGTAGGACATGCTTCCTGCAGACAAACAATATCAGCATCCTGCTCCTGCAGATAAGCAATACAGATATTAGTTCCTTCGGCATCCTCTGTCTGTGCACCAAAATTCCAGGTATTATATGATAGAACTTTGATACAACCTTTTGGAGTTTCGCCAGAAAAGTTGATTGGCATATACTTGCGGACAGGAACAAAACAGATCAAGAAGCCTAAGAATGGAATAATGGCATACTTAGACCGGAAGAGCAACCAGAAAAGCAAAAAGCCTAAGTTAACTATAAGAAAAACCGGGAAAAGTAAGCCAAGATTAGCCAATGCGGCGAACTTTTCCGGCTGAAAGAAGTCAGAAAAGCCCACCAGCAACATGATGATGATAGTTGCCACATTAGCACCAGCTACCATCTTATATGTAAATTCCTTAAATCCTTTAAACATAGTTTCTTACTTATTACTCTGATCAAAGAGCATCTGCTTTTCACTCTGAGTCAAGCTATCATAACCGCTTTTCCTTATCTTATCCAAGATTCTATCTATCTCTTCCTGAGATACGACCTTTTCATTGGTCTTACATTCAGCATCCTGTTCATAAGTCGGATTATAAGATTCATTCTTGGTATAAGTAAAATGCGTTCTACCTGCCCGACGCTTTCCGCCGAACATACCTTTCAACTTATCGAATGCATCAGCAGAATTAGACTGATAGTAACCATTACCAATCTGCTTACGCCAATAACGGATCAGGAAGAATCCAAAGACCATACCTCCCAAATGGGCAATATGAGCCACACCGTCATCAGAGAGAGAGAATGTTGAAACCAATTCAATGACAGCATAGCCTATCACGAAGAATTTAGCTTTAATAGGAACTGGCAACGGGAAAATGAAGAGACGCTCGTTTGGATAAATCATACCAAAGGCAAGCAGTATGGCATAAATAGCTCCTGAAGCACCCACGGTAGTCCATAGGTTCAGATATTGCTCCATTGTTATTCTGGCTCCATTAACACTAACATAATCATAAGCTGCCATATCCTTTGCCACATAGGTAATATACTGTGCAGCTTCCTGGAACAAACCTGCTCCCACTCCACACGCTATGTAATAAAAAAGGAATTTCTTTGGTCCCCAAACTCTTTCAACCACACAGCCAAACATCCATAAGGCAAACATATTAAAGAGAATATGCTGGAAACCACCATGCATAAACATGTAGGTAACTAACTGATAAATATGGAAATCGGATGCCAGGAAGAAATGAAGCCCAAACATATCTGTCAGGCCAGAACCGCCACCCATACTCTTGTCCATCAGCATGCATGCCAGGAATGCTACTACATTCACTATCAGCAAATTCTTTGTTACAATTGGAATATTGCGCATAACTTTATTTCTATAAACAGTTTAATAATCTGAATAATATTTGTATTTTGGCGACAAAATTACGAAAAATATCCGTGAAAACACCAAAAAATAGACTTATTACACTTAAATTTCAATAATTTCATCACTTTTCTGCTTTTTTTATTTGAACTTTCACAAGAAAAAGCTATATTTGTAAACGAATTCAACTAAGAAACAACAATATTATTCATTTAATAACGAAAAATTATGAACAAGACAGAATTGATTGACAAGATTGCAGCAGGTGCTGAGATTACAAAGGCACAGGCTAAGGCCGCTCTTGAAGCTACAACAAACGCATTGAAGGAAGCCCTCATTGCAGGTGACAAGATCCAGTTGGTAGGTTTCGGTACATTCAGCATTAACGAGCGTCCTGCTCGTGAGGGTATCAATCCAGCTACTAAGGAGAAGATCCAGATTGCAGCTAAAAAGGTTGCTAAGTTCAAGGCTGGTGCTGAGCTTGCAGATGCAATCAACAAATAATTGTAAAGATTATTTTAATTATAAATATAGGGCAGTCCTTTATGGCTGCCCTATATTTTTTTTATTCTATTCAAGTTTATTCAAATTTAAATCTTCATGTTTGATCCTTTATTTTGGCTGCTTTCCGATATATGCCAAGATACCACCATCTACGTAGAGAATGTGACCATTCACTGCATTAGAAGCATCTGAAGCCAAGAAAACAGCAGGACCAGCCAACTCTTCTGGTTCCAACCAGCGACCTGCAGGAGTCTTTGCACAAATGAAGCTGTCGAATGGATGACGGCTACCATCTGCCTGACGCTCACGGAGAGGTGCTGTCTGAGGAGTTGCGATGTAACCAGGGCCCAAGCCATTGCACTGGATGTTGTACTCACCATACTCTGAGCAGATGTTACGTGTCAACATCTTCAAGCCACCCTTGGCAGCTGCGTATGCAGAAACAGTCTCACGACCCAACTCGCTCATCATAGAACAGATGTTGATAATCTTACCATGACCCTTCTTGATCATACCAGGGATAACTGCCTTAGATACGATGAAAGGTGCAGTGAGGTCAATGTCAATAACCTGCTTGAAGTCATCTACAGACATCTCTGTCATAGGAATACGCTTGATAATACCTGCATTGTTTACCAAAATATCAATAACACCAAGTTCCTTCTCGATGTCAGCTACCATGTTTTTCACCTGTTCCTCGTCTGTTACATCACAGATATAACCCTTTGCCTCAATACCCTTTGCTTTGTAATCTGCAAGAGCCTGATCCATGTGGTGCTGGCTGCGGCAATTGAAAGCAATCTTAGCACCAGCTTTGGCATAAGCCTCAGCCATAGCAAACCCGATACCATAAGCGGCACCTGTAACGAGGGCTACTTTACCCTCTAATGAGAATAGTTTATTAAAGTCCATAATTTTATTTTTTATAAATTGTTTGATTTGTTACGAGGGCAAAGATACAAAATAATTTTGAATATCACCCTAAATCAATACGAAAGATGCACCCTTTTTACTTATTTTCTCATTTTATTGACTGCTTTTCCTAAGTTTGTCCCTTTTTACTATGTTTTATTCACACACTTATCTTATCTGAACACCCAATGTTTCTTCTATTACTTGGATGACCTGTGGGATGGAATTCGTATCAAAATCACCCGTCAGACGCTTGCTCTCATCAGAAGCCGTATAGCTTGTACCAGATAATTTAGAAAGTTCCTCCAATACTTCGGATAATGGAGTGTTGTCAAAATGCAGGCGATGGGTAGCCCATGCCACATCATTGATATCATAATCTGCCAACAACTTAGGTTGGGCAGCCCCTTTCAATAGACGTGCCCGCTTGCCTTTAATCAGGAAGACACCATCTTCAGAGTTACGAGCTGTGAAAAGCACCTTTCCGCTGGTTACCATCACTTCGGGAGCATCCGTTCTTTCATCCACCATAAACTGGGTACCGAGCACTCTTACGTGTCCATGCTCTCCCATCACATCGAAAGGATGCTGTTCATCATGCTTCACCTGATAATAGATGCAGCCCTTCATCTCCACCTTTCTGCAATCATTTTTTTGATAGGAAAGAGAAGAATGAGGCATCAACGATACCTTCGTTCCATCTGGCAAATGATACGCCACTACTTCTGATTCGGCAGAAAGCGTCACCGTCTTTGGCTGCAAAAGCGTATAGGCTCCTATGGTGAAGATCACCAGAATAGATGCAGCCACAGCTATCCAGCGGATGCGACGCATGCGTAAAGATACAGTTGCAGCATGCGAAACCTCTTCATCAGCGATGCCAACCCGAGCCTTCACCTTCTGCAAGGCCTTCCGGGTATCCAGCTTGTTCGACTGAAAATACTTCAGCACAAAATCCTGTTCGTTCTTGTTGATCTTCATCATAGAATCCCTTTCTTCCTTTAAAATTGTCCTGTAATCTGTGCCTTGCCGGCAATGGCAAAGCACAAGGTACCTAAAATGATAAAAAGACTTCTTTTCATACTCCTCACCTTTTTTATTTGGTATATATTCCACCTTGATTATCCGATGGTGCCGATGGCAATGGGGCGATATACTTCGATGCTTCACAGACATTAAATCCTGCCACTACACCGAAACCACCTTTTACGTTTGAATAAGTAGGTGTCACCTGCATCAATCCAGCGTTCGCCCAACTATTGCTCTGCGCATCGTTAATGCTCTTCAAGAAGCGATAGTACTCTGGAGTAACCTTGCAAAGTTGTACATTATAAGTAAAGCCAAACAAACGGTCCCAACCATCATACGTGTGCCAATAAGAATCATTACTGTTCACTTCCAAATGCATCGTATAGGTCTGTCCATTTATCGTCCGGTCATTGAAGATATAAACATCATCAAAGTATTTGTATTCGTCAAAGCCGAAATCATCATCCAACTCTGACTTCTTGTTAATCAATGGCTCACTGGTGGTCACCATCTCAGGCCAAACAATATTTGATGCCAAACTATCAAAACACCATTCATATTCATCCTCCCTACCCAAATAATTAAGGTAATCTTGGTAATTATTAGCATAAACATCATATTGCCATCTATTGCCTTCTTTGGGAACACCTTTCAAGTTTCCATATTTCTGCTTGCGAGTTACCTTCACAGAATAATAATCCGTGGTTGAAGCAGGGTCACTAAAAGTCGCTTCCAACTTATCTACCGAGAAATAAACATCATGATCCGACGATTTCTCTTTCAAATGGATGTCACCTATATTTACATCAACCTTCTCAGGAATGGAAGTCGAAGCAGAAACCTCGGAGAGACCATCTGCCGATACCTGGACCTCAATCTTATCTCCAGCCTTCTGCTTTCCTACGGCATAATACTGTCCTATTAGGGTAGAAAGAGACCAACTATCGGAAACTTGAGAAAAGGACTGCGCTTCCTTTATGTTTTCGATACGTTTCACCTCCTGTGGCATTCCATTTACCTTATATACGACACTTGCATCCACGGTTAAACGTGATTGGGTATCTATATCTCCTTTGAAAGAAGAAACGGGCAAGCTTTTCGTTACAACGATAAGTGTGGTATCTCCCTCCGTTGGAAAACAATAAAGTACCAATCGGGGAGTATCTTGCAGCTTCTTCACATCAAAATCATCTATGCAAGAAGAAAAGGCCACGCTCATCAAAAAGAAGAACAGTCCCCATTTCCAACTTACATTGATTTTTATTCTTCTATGATTTGTATTCATATCCAATGAGATTTCTTTTGTTTTAAAACTTGATAGTATAACTAAATGAAGGTATTATTGGAATAAATCCCTTGTTTTTCGCCTCAAACTGCTGCGTAACCTCATTATAGTCCACCTTGACGTACATCGAGTTGAGATGGCAATAAGCATTATAGATGCTCAAATTCCAAATGCGCTCATGTCCATGCTTGGTGACATGACGGAAATCGAATCCCAAGTCCAAGCGATGATAAGCTGGAAGCGTCAAATTATTGGGGATGGCATAGACATAAGAGGCGGAATTCCACCAATTCCTGTAATACTTGCCTTCTTGATCTGGCAAGCTTGGAAATGCCGCCAACTGGGTTGGCACCGTGGCATGATTGCCCGTGTGATAGTTCCAGACCGCAAAGCAACTCACCTTCTTGTTAAACGCATACCGCAAGGACAGATTCAACTTATGGCGGTTGTCAAACTTATCGTAATACCAATCCTGATAGAAGTCATCATACTTTCGCTTGTTCCAAGAGAGCGTATAAGAACCACTCAAAGTCAGATGATTGGTGCGATAAGTGGCATCAGCCTCAACGCCATAGAAGAGCCCCTTGCCATCCATCACTTGCGAATCCCAATGCTCAGCAGGCGGCTCTATGCCTACCCAACTGCTGTATTGAAGCAGATGCTTGGACAACTTGTAATACCCTTCGAGCGACAGAAGCCAATGGCGGTTGGGCTGGGCATAGATTCCTGCCGCAAACTGATAAGAACGCATTGGCTTCAGATTTCGGGTAGTCGGTACCCAATAATCCGTAGGCAAGGACAAGTAGCTGTTAGAGACCTTATGCACATACTGGGTCATCTGAGTAAAGGAAGCCTTCAGCGACACCTCATTGCTCAGTTGATATTTCAGGGCAAAACGTGGGTCGATATTCAAGAAGTTCTTGTTACTGATATGAAAAAGGCCCATATTGAAGCCAACATTCATACTCCAGTTGCGGTTGATATTGATTTCATCCTCTGCGTATACCGTCCACTCATGCGCCACATGACGATTACTACTATTCATTCGGATGGTATCAACTTGGGCTGATGCATTTCCCTCATATCCAGTATAATCCAATTGCATAGCTGTCTGGGGGCGAAAGAGATGCATCGTATAGTCGCTTCCAAAACGGAAATGATGACGAGGGTTCGGACGGTAATCGAATGCCAGACGATAGCCCGCATCATAAATCGTTGAGGTATAACCATGCTCCAAGTGAGTGACAGAAGTGGCATTCTCTCCCGAAGGATTGATATAACGATCATCATCAAAGGAATACAACTTGGAACGATTATGGGAATACACCGCTGTAATGTTTGAAAAGAGCTTCGGAGAGAACAGGTAGTTCCAGTTGAGTGCAACATTAAAGTTTCCCCAATCCAGCTGCGACTTCGTCAAGTCCTTGTCATAGCTTTGGTTGGGTTGATACCCATCTGCCTTACTTTGATCAAAATCATCCTTCACATCCCAGCTGTCTTTTCCGTGATAGAGACTCAAGTCTATCTTCGAACGGTCGTTGAAACGGTGGGTTACCTTGGCATTCAGGTCCATGAAGTAATAACCTATCGAAAGTTTGTCGTCTGGCTCAGAGAAAGCCTTGGTCAAGGGACGGGACAGCAAATCCAACCAGGAACGGCGCATACCTATATTATAAGAGGTCTTGCCTTTCCGGATAGGTCCCTCAAACTGCACACTGGCATCGAGCAGTCCGATGCGATAGGCACCATGAAACTGATTCATGTTTCCATCCGCAGTACGCACATCCACCACCGACGACAATCTTCCACCATATCGTGCAGGAAAGCCGCTCTTGTAGAAATCCACATTCTTCACCACATCGGCATTGAAACTGGAGAAAAGCCCCAGCGCATGATTCGTATCATAAAGCGGAGTACCATCTATCAGATAAAGGTTCTCATCACCATTGCCGCCATGCACATAGAGTCCGCTTGCCAATTCCTGTCCTTCTGCCACTCCACTCACACGCTGCAGGGTCTTCACCACATCCGGTGAAGACATCAGGGCAAACTCTGTCTTGATATCCTTGTTCGAAAAGGAGCGCTTGCCGGTTTGTGTGGTCAGAAGCGGAGAGTTCAAGTCGCCATCTACCACCACCTCAGGCAATTTACCATCAACACGGAGTGCCATATTATGATGCATATCTTTCGAGAGATTCAGCTTCTCTACCTTGTCGGCATAGCCCACATACGAAAAGCGAAGCTGGTGCTCGCCTTCAGGCAGGGTAAGCGAAAAGAAACCATATTCATTGGTAGTTGTACCGATGCCATCCGTCAGATCATAGATGGTGGCATTAATCAGCGATTCGCCACTCTCGTCACGGACGTATCCGCTGAGAGTGTGGCGACGCTGAACCTGCTGAACTTTGTGATTGATATTCGTGTAAGATGTTGATATTTGTTGTACGGGTTTTCGCTTCAATATCACATAGTTCGCATTGATATTATATAGAATATGAGTTTGCTCGAAAAGCGCCTTCAGTGCTTTCTTCACCGGAAGATGCTGGATATCTGGTCCATGATACTTGATGTTCAATTCCCCATCAAGCGATGAATCATAGACGAAGTTGATTTTCCTGATGCGGTGCAGCCAATCCATCTGCTGACGAATGGTGGTAGAAGTCTCTGCCTCCACCATCATCTTCGGCGTGCCTGCCAACGTTGGAGCTGGCAAGGCAAGAATTGAGAGCGAAAAAATAATCTCTTTACCTTTCATAACTGTACTTTTATTCATTCTTTTATTGCTATAACGCAAGAATTACAGAATACCCCCATGGATGAAAGGTAAAATATAGAAAAAATCTGCAAGAAAATCATCTTTCTTGCCTCGTAAGGTCTTTAAAGCCTTGGAAATCTGATGCTCCACGGTCTTTTCCGACAGGTTCAGTTCTTCAGCTATCTCCCGATAAGTCATTCCGTCATGCTTGCTCATCAGGAAAATTTCCCTGCATCGTTCGGGTAATAGCTCGATAGCCGTCCACAGTTCTGCCTCCCGGAAAGAACTTTCCTGTGCCTGGTCATCAGAAATCACGCCACATAAATCGGTAGGAGTAATCTCCGTATCTATCGGAGACTGGCGGCGCAACAGGTCGATGCAGGCATTGCGCACAGAGATATATAAGAAAGCCTTGATGTTTTCCGGCATGATGCTTCTACTTATCAATTTCACAAAACAATCCTGCACCACGTCTTCAGCCTCATCAATATTATGCAGATAATGAGTGGCATAAAGACATAGCGGACGATAATACTGCTGAAATATCAAGTCTATCTCTTGCATAAACTTTCTCTACCTAAACTAAACTCTTATATAACAAAATAACCCTTCAAGTCTTTGCGGATTTGAAGGGTTATTTATGACCTGTTGTCCCAGGCGGATTCGAACCACCACTGACAGAACCAAAAACTGTAGTGCTACCATTACACCATAGGACAAGCAAATCGGCTACAAAGGTAGTGGATTTTTTCTCCACTACCAAATATTTTCAATACTTTTAACGATTACTTAACGGTAATCAAGAAGTAGTTCTTCTTACCTTTCTGAACCAAAAGATACTTGCCGTCAATCAGGTCTTCAGCAGTAATTACCTGGTCGAATGCATTGAGCTTCTCCTTGTTGAGTGAAACGCCACCACCCTTAACGAGCTTGCGCATCTCGCTCTTACTTGGGAAGATCTGCATACCTTCCTGGTTGAAGAGGTCAACAGCTGTACCACCGAGCAAGTTCTTGTCGAGGTCGTAGTGAGGTACATTGGCAAATACATCATTCAATGTAGCCTCATCGAGTTGTGCCAAGTTCTCCTTGGTAGCCTTACCGAAGAGGATGTTGCTGGCTGCGATAGCCATATCCAAATCCTCCTGAGAGTGAACCATTACGGTAACCTCCTCAGCCAGACGCTTCTGGAGTACACGGCGACCTGGATCCTGCTTGTGCTCCTCTACGAGGGCATCAATAGTCTCCTTATCGAGGTCGGTAAAGATCTTGATATACTTCTCTGCATCGTCATCGCTTACGTTCAACCAGAACTGGTAGAAAGCATAAGGAGTAGTGCGGTTACGATCCAACCAGATGTTACCGCTCTCTGTCTTACCGAACTTCTTGCCGTCTGCCTTGGTAATCAAAGGACAAGTGAGGCAGAAGCACTCTGCATCGTTACCCAATGTACGGTGAATCAGCTCTGTACCGGTAGTCATGTTACCCCACTGGTCGTTACCACCCAACTGGAGACGAACACCATACTTCTCATACTGATAGAGGAAGTCGTAGCCCTGGAGCAACTGATAGGTGAACTCAGTGAAAGACAAGCCGTCGCGAGCCTCACCGTTCAAGCGCTTCTGCACACTATCCTTCGCCATCATGTAGTTTACAGTGATATGCTTACCAACCACACGAGCGAAATCGAGGAAGGTGAAGTCCTTCATCCAGTCGTAGTTGTTCACCAACTCCGCCTTGTTAGGCTCATTGCCATCGAAGTCGAGGAACTTAGATACCTGCTTCTTGATAGCTTCCTGGTTATGATAGAGAGTCTCTGAATCGAGAAGATTGCGCTCCTGGCTCTTGCCAGAAGGGTCGCCAATCATACCCGTGGCACCGCCGACGAGGAGATAAGGCTTATGGCCACAACGCTGCAAGTGGCGCAACATCATGATACCACAAAGGTGACCGATGTGCAGAGAGTCTGCAGTAGGGTCGGTTCCGAGATAGGCAGACACCATGTGGGTGTTGAGATATTCCTCAGTACCTGGCATTATCTGCGCCAGCATACCACGCCATTTCAATTCTTCAACAAAATTTTTTGCCATAGAATATGATTTTTTATTATATTATATAATATGTATAAGGGGCCCAACAATACAGTCGGAAACTTACGGTACGGGATCATAACCCGAACCACCCCAAGGATTGCATCTTAAGATGCGCCAAACAGCCAAAGCCAGTCCCTTAAAGGGACCATGCTTCAGGATGGCTTGTCTCGCATACTCTGAGCAAGTGGGCTGAAAGCGACAGGAAGGTGGCGTATAAGGAGTAATACACTTCTGATAAAACAATATCGGCAGTATAAGAATCCATACCAACACCTTTCTCATGCCATGTGCTATCATAAAGAGAATCTTCATCATAAACTGCTCTCTTTCATGACTGTTTCAGATTGCATCTCCTTGATATTATCAACCAATCTATCCAAAAGTTTAGTCATTTTGGTTGAAACCAGCTTTGAAGGCTGCAATTGTTCTGTTTGCCAAACAAAAGCCACAAGCAATTGTTTTCCAACATAATTCTGCATACAAGTCTCCAGCTCTTGTTTTTGATAACGAAAAGCTTCACGTATCTGGCGCTTTACCCGATTGCGTTTTACTGCGTGCTTAAAATAACGCTTAGATACACTGATAAGAACTTGAACAGAAGGGGCTTGCTCATCTTTCTTGTCAACAAGAAGAAACACCATTCTCATAGGCCATGCCGTCATTGCTTTAGCACCACCTCCAAAGAGCTGTTCTATAAGTGTCAGTTTACATAGATGCTCTTTCTTTCCGAATGTTTTATTTCTGTCTGTTGACATATCTATTCTATTAAATATTTCCTATTTATTATGACGTTTCAGATAATCTGCCAAGGCACCTGTCATAGATGGAAAAGCTTTATTAGGAGCCTCCAGATCAAGGCGTAAGCCCTCATCTTCAACCGTTTTTGCTGTAGCAGGACCAAAAGCGCCAACAGCGATATTCCCTTGTTCAAAATTAGGGAAATTCTTCTTCAGAGCCTTTACACCTGTTGGGCTAAAGAAAAGCATCATATCATAATCGAAGTTCTTGATTTCCTCTTCTGAGAAATCATTGCTCACGGTACGATACATTACACATTCTGTATGATTGAGTTTTTTCTCATCAAGCAAGTTGGCAATATCATCATTATGAACACTGCTTAATGGTACCAGATATTTCTCGGTTTTATGGCGAGCCATCTGTCCCATCAACCCATCAATTTTACCTGTATCACCAAAGAACACCTTACGCTTGCGATACTGAACATACTTTTGGATGTAGAGAGCGATAGTCTCTATCACACAGAAATATTTCATATCTTCAGGAATTGTGATACGCATCTCCTTAGCTAATTTAAAGTAGTTGTCTACTGCATGACGAGATGTAAATACGACAGCAGTATAGTCAAGCAAATTTATTTTCTGCTGACGGAATTCTTTAGAAGAGAGCCCCTCTACCTTAAAGAATGGACGGAACACGCATTCTACTCCATATTGAGCCTGGATATCGAAGTAAGGAGACTTCTCACTTGCAGGTTTTGGCTGAGAAACTAAAATTTTCTTTATCATTTTGTCTTAAAAGTTTATTTTCAAATAATGACTGATTAACACAAGTCCACCCCAAAGAGCGAACAAGGGTATCACTTCAAGGGCACAAAAGTACAAAAATATTTGCAGAAACACGCCATTTCTTCTAAAAAAGATAATGTAAGCCTTCAAAAAAGCCAACAATTTAACTAATCCAAGGATAGTCAACGTGTATATCACTGCAATTTGCAATGGGAAATCGAAATACGACAAAAGCATCACCATTGGGAACAAGGCCACTCCTTGACATGATATAAGGAACAAGTATGCCTTGAGCCATTGTACATTTTTTTTCTTTTCAAAGAATACCCAACCAGAAATCACATAGAGGAACGCCTTCAACAAGAAATAGCCCCCCATACAACCAGCATATATACTGATTACCTGATATTGGTCTACGATAAACGTATCGCTGATAGATGCTTTCGAATAAATGAAATACCCGATTGCCAGCAAAAGACAGGTCTGCAACACGAAGAAGAACTGGTATCTTACTTCAGAACTGGTCTCCGTCACCTCTGTTGTACCGATGCGTGGAGTACGGAAGAAGGTTTTTGCCTGGCGTATAACAAAATGCTTAGATTTAGAGAATGCTATACAAGCCAAGAGAAAACAGACCAACAGCAATGAAGTAATAAAGCTATCACCAGCTACCGTATAGGGAACAGGATCACCTGCCACCCCTAAGCGTCCACCCTTTAATTCCGGATGAAACAGAGAATCTTTTGAAAAGAATGACTCACGATAATATTGTGGCAAACTTACATCCCTAAAACTCTTACCTGCCTTATGTCCTGGCAAGTGTAATGTATCCGGCATCTTGCTCCAATGAATCTCACTGGGCTTGATATGTGCCCTAATCATGGAGTCCTGCTGAGCTGGCGTTGCATTCTTAGGCAGCCAGCTCAACACCTCTTTGGGTGTGAGCTGGCTGCTATGTTGCCTGAGCACTTGCTGTTGCGATTCAGCCTCAAGTGCGGCATCTGTCTGTATCGAATCTGCCTGTTGCACCATTCCTTAAAGTCCGAAAACTTTCTTGATTTCGTCTACCTTATCTAATTTTTCCCATGTAAAGAGTTCTACCTTCACAGTTTTAGCCTCATGATATCGGCTGGTGAAGGTTTTCTCTACTATCTCATTCTTACGTCCCATGTGTCCATATGCCGCAGTTTCCTGGAACATTGGCTGGCGCAACTTCAACTGGCGCTCGATTGCTTTAGGACGAAGATCAAACATTTCTGCAATTTTCTTTGCAATCTCGCCGTCAGTCATATTCACATGGCTTCTGCCGTAAGTATTTACATAGATACTAACCGGTTCTGCCACGCCGATAGCATAACTTACCTGAACCAACATTTCATCTGCAACGCCGGCAGCAACCATATTCTTTGCAATATAACGGGCAGCATAAGCAGCCGAACGGTCAACCTTACTACTATCCTTTCCAGAGAAGGCACCACCACCATGAGCACCCTTACCTCCATAAGTATCTACAATGATCTTACGACCGGTAAGACCTGTATCTCCATGAGGACCACCAATCACGAACTTACCTGTAGGGTTTACGAAGTACTTGATGTCATCATTGAAGAGAGCCAACACCTTATCACTCAGGTGAGTCTTTACTCTTGGAATCAGGATATTGATTACATCCTCACGAATCTTTGCCAGCATAGCATCATCATCGTCCTCACCATTTGCCTTCTTGATAAAATCATCATGCTGGGTAGAAACTACGATGGTATCGATTCGCTGTGGGATATTATCGTCTGAGTATTCGACAGTTACCTGGCTCTTAGAGTCTGGACGGAGATAAGTCATCACCTTGCCCTCCTTGCGGATATCTGCAAGTACACGCATGATGAGTTGAGCCAAGTCGAGTGATACCGGCATATAATTCTCGGTTTCCGTTGTAGCATAACCGAACATCATACCCTGGTCGCCTGCACCCTGATTCTCATCCTCCTCACGACTTACACCGCGGTTAATATCATCGCTCTGTTCATGGATAGCAGTAAGCACACCACAAGAGTCGCCGTCAAACTGATATTCGCTCTTGGTATAACCGATTTTCTTGATAGTCTTGCGGGCAATGGTCTGCAAATCAACATAAACGTTAGAGCGAACCTCACCCATGATTACTACCTGACCAGTAGTACAAAAGGTTTCGATGGCGCAATGAGCGTGGTCATCGTAAGCCAAAAACTGGTCAAGCAATGCATCTGAAATCTGATCAGCCACTTTATCTGGATGTCCTTCAGAAACTGATTCTGATGAAAACAAATATGCCATATTTTCTTACTTTATTTCTATTAATTATTGATATTCATTATTTTGCGGCTGCAAAGTTACTCATATTTTTTCAGATTTTGTCATATTCCTATATAAAAAACGTCAATTCCTTGTGCTTTATCTGTTATTCGGGCATCTTTTGTCTGTTTTATCAGAATCAAGCACTTGGTTTTCTTCACTATATTTGATATTTCGAGGATGATGTTCCAAGATAGCTCTGCGCAAATCTGAAGTTTCAAGATGAGTATAAATCTCTGTGGTTCCAATATCTTCATGCCCCAACAAGGCCTGAATTACCCTCAGATCGGCTCCACCTTTCAACAAGGCTGTAGCAAAACTATGGCGTAAAGTATGAGGAGAAATGGTTTTCTTGATTCCTGCATCATAAGCCGCATTTTTTATCATGATAAGTATCATATTACGTGTGAGATGAGCACCTCTACGATTCAAAAAGACATAGTCTTCCTCACCTGGCTTGATTGTCATCAGATTCCGGTCTATATACCAAAGATTGATTTCTTTCAGAGCCTTACCAGAAATAGGAACGATGCGTTCCTTGTTACCTTTACCTATGACCCTAATAAACTTTTCTTCTTCAAACACATCGCTTTTCTTTAGATTCACAAGTTCCGAAACGCGAAGGCCACAGGAGAACAGGGTTTCTATAATCGCCTTATTACGCTGTCCCTCCCATTTTTCCAAATCGATAGCCGCTTCAAGCATGTCAACCTCTTCTACAGATAAATACTCCGGCAAATGCTTTCCTATTTGGGGAGAAACCAGTAATTCGGTCGGATCGTCTTTTATATAATCATCAAGCACCAGATACCGGTAGAAAGAACGGATTCCGCTCAAAATCCGAGCTTGTGAACGAGCAGAAACACCACGATCATGCAAACTTGCAGAAAAATTCTCCAAGTCTTCCAATTTCATTTCCGTCAGCACCAAATTGTTCTTATCAGCATACTCCAAGAGAAAATTCAAGTCATGGTAATAGGCATCCAACGTATTTTTGGAGAAATTACGCCCCAACTTGAGGTATCTCATATAGTTCTTTATAATTTCATTCCTCATTTTTTGTCAGTTTCCTTAATTTATTGTATCTTTGCATCGTCTTTGCATAAGACAGGAGAGTACAAAAGATCTCTGCCGCAAAGATACGAAAAAAATATGGATTACGATTAAAAATCAAGTAAATATGAAGATACAAATTATTAATGGTCCAAACTTGAACCTTCTTGGTGTAAGAGAACCGGGTATTTATGGTAGCAATTCTTTCGAGAGTTATCTGCCTAAGCTGAAAGCGAAATTCCCTGATATTGAGATAGAGTACTTTCAGAGCAACATTGAAGGCGAGTTAATCAACAAGCTGCAGGAAGTAGGTTTTTCCTATGATGGTGTAGTACTCAATGCTGGCGCCTATACTCATACCAGCATCGCCTTGCAGGATTGTATTCGCAGTTTGAAATGCCCTTGCGTTGAAGTACACATCTCTAATGTGCATAAACGTGAAGAGTTCCGCCATCATTCATATATTTCCTGTGCTTGCCTGGGCGTAATCTGCGGTTTCGGTCTGGCTTCTTACGAACTTGCCATTTCAGGAATCTTAGCACAGAAAGAAACAGAAGAGTAAGATTTCCGTTACTCTAAATCCATCAGATTATGACAGAGACTGAACTCATAGACAAATATATCTGCCAGCATATAGAGCCTGAAGGCGATTATCTGTATCGTCTTTACCGCGCCACCAATATACATACTATCCATGGACGTATGGCTAGCGGCCATATTCAGGGCAGACTTCTCAAAATGCTTGTAGAGATGATTCGCCCGAAGAACATTCTGGAAGTAGGCACATTTAGTGGCTATAGTGCTATCTGCCTGGCCCAGGGATTGCAGGAAGGTGGAAAACTCTACACTTTCGAAATCAATGATGAGATGGAAGATTTTACCCGTCCCTGGATAGAAGGTTCGAATGTTGCCGATAAGATTGACTTCCGCATCGGTGATGCCAACATTGAAGCGCCCCAACTAGGCGTAAAATTCGATATGGCTTTTGTTGATGGCGATAAGCGTACCTATATAGAAACATATGAAATGGTTATGAGCATTCTGAACCCTGGAGGCTACATCCTTGCAGACAATACTCTTTGGGATGGTCACGTCATCGATCCTGCCTACGACCGAGACCACCAGACTCAAGGCATTCGGGCTTTCAATGATTTAATAGCAAGAGATCCTAGAGTAAAGGTTGTTATCTTACCACTACGCGATGGTCTTACACTCATCAGGAAAAAATAAAAAATCAATTAGAACAAGAAATGGCATGAATCCCCCATGAAAGATTCATGCCATTTCTTTTAGTATATGCACCCAAGTATAAGAAATTCTGTAGGTTTTAACTCAACAGCCTTTTACTCAGCGCTCTTACAGGATACCATACAGCAAGCCAACCTACAGCAATTACTGTAACGAAGATAATGGCAACATCTGAGTAATGGACACTTACCGGATAAGCATCAACAATAAAGGAGCCTTCAGAATCTCCCAGACGTACAAATCCATATTGCTGCTGCAAAAAGCAGAGGAGCAAGCCTAATCCAATACCGATAACAGCACCTATCACAGCTATCATTCTACCTTCAAAAAGAAATACCCTGGTAATCTGCTTATCGTTAGCTCCAAGATTACGAAGAGTCACTACATCATTTTTCTTATCAATAATAAGCATAGAAAGCGAGCCGATGATATTGAAACATGCAACAACTAAGATAAAGGTCAGGAAGATATAAGCAATCATCTTCTCTATCGACATAATTTTAAAGGTATCTTCCTGTTGTTCAAATCTGTCAAGCACTTTATATTTATTACCAGCTATCTGCTGCATCTCAGCCTTTACAGCATCCAGATTGCTACCCGGTTTCAAGCGTAATTCCAAATCAGAGAGCATACCTTGCTGTCCAAAGAGATTACGGGCAAATGAAATAGAAGTGATGATGTAGTTTTTATCATACTTAGCCTGTTTGACGGCAAAAAGTACGCCAGGAGAGTTGAGCGAGTCAACAACAAAGCCATCACCAGGGTTAGTCATATCCAGCTGTCCTTCCTTTTTAGGAGCATAGATTTTCAGGAAACCATCCCATTGTGCTCCTATGCCTAAATTCTGGGCAAGACGGATACCTACGGTTCCATATTCCAGATTGGCAGCATGTAAGGAGAAAGAGCCATCACCATATAAAATATCTGTAATATGAGAAAGTTCTGCAAAATTATCATCTACACCCTTGATTTTCACCATAGCCTGATGATCATTATAGATTGCAAGAGCTTGATCTTCTACGGTTTCTGTCGCAACATCTACCTGCGGCAAAAGACGAATCTTAGTAAGAATAGGATCATCTGCAGGTGCAGTCTTTCCCTCAACAGGCACAACCTTGAGTTGTGGGTCAAAACTCGTAAAGAGTGAAGCTACCAGGTCATGGAAGCCGTTAAAAACACTCAGAACGATGACCAGAGCCATCGTAGCTACCGCCACTCCTATTACAGAAATAGAACTGATGACGTTGATGACGTGCGTACTCTTCTTTGAGAAAAGATACCTGCGAGCTATAAAGAATGGGAAATTCATAATTCTATCTTACCTTATTTATATAACAGTATAGGGAGTCAAGAATTGCCGTCTTAACTCCCTTGTCTTTTTACTTCCTTACTCTTTTACTTTTTCAAGAGTTCATCAATGTGCTCCAAATAATCGAGACTATCATCAAGGAAGAAACGGAGTTCTGGAATAATACGTAACTGGTTTCTCACTTTTTTACCCAAGTCGAAACGGATCGTCTTCTCATTTGCATTGATATTCTTCAAAATCTCCTCTCCTTTTTCAGAAGGGAACACACTCAAGTAAGCTGTACAGATACTGAGATCTGGACTTACTCTAACCTTAGTAACACTTACCATCACACCATGCATCATGCGAGTTTGTGACTGGAAGATAAGACTCAACTCCTTCTGGAGAAGTCTTGATATACGGTTTTGTCTTGTTTCTTGCATAACTATTAACTATAAATTATTAACTATAAACTATTCAAGATCTACATGTGTAACCTCCACCTGTTCATGAAGGAAAATCTGTGCAGATTCCTTGAATTTATCCTCACTCTCTGTTGTGAGATATCGGCAAGAGCCTGTTTTGGTTATCATCTGTTCCATCTGCGGATGGCGTTTCAGATAATCTTTCAGACTGTTTGCTACATATTGTCCTTGCGGAACCACTCTTACGCCATCAGGAAGATTCTTCACAATGCTGCTCATAAGAAGCGGATAATGCGTGCAACCCAAAATAATGGTATCAATATCAGCGTCCTTCAGCATCAGCTGGTCGATGCGTTTCTTTACGAAATAATCAGCTCCCGGACTATCAGCTTCATTGGCTTCCACGATGGCAGCCCAAAGCGGACAAGCCACGCCACTCACCTGAATCTCTGGCCAAAGTTTCGAAATTTCCATATTATAACTTTGGCTTTTAATAGTACCTTCTGTAGCCAGAAGTCCCACGTGATTACTCTTGGTAATAGTACCAATTACTTCGGCAGTAGGGCGGATAATACCCAGAACTCTTCTGCTGGGATCCAACTCAGGAATATCGCGCTGCTGCAAAGAACGTAGTGCTTTAGCCGAAGCCGTATTACATCCCAGGATAACGAGATGACACCCCATAGAGAAAAGTTTAAGCACAGCCTGGCGTGTGAACTTATAAACCACCTCAAACGAACGCGAGCCATAAGGAGCACGAGCGTTATCACCCAAGTACATATAATCATACTGAGGCATCGTCTGGCGCAACCCATGCAGGATGGTCAGTCCGCCATAACCAGAATCGAAAACACCGATTGGTCCGGGAGTAGAAGGCAACATCATTTCAAAGTCTCCTCCAGCAAAGCTGTAATATCCTCCCCCATCTCTTCGTTGAGATAAGGAGCTGCATTATTGTCTGTATTGATGATAAAGGCAAAGCCCTTCTGCTTGCCAATCTTTTTAGCTTCCTCGTTTATTTTTGCTTTGAGCGGAGCATAAGCATCATTCTCTGCTTGCTGCAACAGGCGGGTAGCCTCAGCCTTGAAGGCAATATTTTTCTCCATCAATTCACGCAATTCAGCCTGACGTTTCTCCAGAATTGTCTTGGCATAAGTGCGCTGTCCATCAAGAAATTCCTCATACTTAGCATTAAACTCAGTTTCTACACGTTTCGTTTCTGCATCGTATTTCTCACGGAGTTCATCCATATTATGCTTGGCTATAGCGTAACCAGGCATAGTATGAAAAACCTTATCAAAACTAAAGTAGCCAAAATGCAAAGGAGCAGATACAGCAATCTGTTGTTGCTGAACCTTTGCTGCAGGCGTTGTATGCTGGGCTGAAACAGTCAAAGAGATGAAAGCAAAAGCCAGAAATAAGAGATTCTTTTTCATGATGAGTGATACCGTTTATGATGAATACCTTATAAATACCTCGTTATTAAAAATGAGAAATAAGGGCAAGCACTTCTGCCTGCCCTCAATCTATATTCTTTTTATTTGCCTTGATTACTTAATCTTAGCCTGTACTTCCTTAGTAACGTCTACTACGTTAGTACCTGTATATACAGCAGCACCATCCTCGAAGATGAAGGTGTAGTTGCCAGCCTTGCCTACAGCCTCGATAGCTGTACGTACCTTTGCTACGATAGGCTGCATGAGTTCGCTGCTCTTCTTCTGCAACTCCTGCTGACCATCCTGGTAAGCCTGCTGAATTTTCTGCTGGAGAGTCTGCAACTCAGTTTCCTTCTGCTGCTTTGCTGTAGCGTTCATTGTGCTGGAACCCTTCTGATACTCGTCAGCCTTACGCTGGAACTCATCCTGCATAGACTTCAAGTCATTCTCTTTCTGCTTCTGGAGAGCTTCCATCTCGCCATTAGCCTTAGCTACATCTGGCAAAGACTGCATAATCTGCTGAGTATTTACTTTACCAAACTTCTGAGCCATCATAGTCATTGGTGCACAGAGCATCAACATTAAAATAAGCTTTTTCATTGTTCTATTCTTTTTAATTATTAATTTCTAAATGAAGTTTTCATGCTGCCAACCATTGGCAGATGTACTTACCGGCTGCAAATATACAATTATTATTTGGAATAACCTAATTTTTGGAGCACTTCGTTGCTAATATCTATCTTAGGAGAGCCAAAGATGATGCCGCTGTTGCTAGCTCTATCGAGAACAAGCGAATATCCGCGCAGGTCTGAAATCTCTTTTACGGCTGTATAAATCTCTTCCTGAATAGGTCCCATCAATGCTTCACGCATCTTATAAAGGTCGCCTTCTGCACCAAAATATTTTTTCTTCAAATCGCTAGCCTCCTTCTCTTTCTGCATGATGGCATCCTGCTTAGCCTTCTTCTGCTCCTGGGAAAGGAACACTACCTCGTTCTGATAGTTCTTATACATGGTGCTTGCCTCTGTGTTAAGAGCTTCTACCTCAGCCTGCCATTTGCGGCTTACCTGATTCAGCTGCTCGTTGGCACGCTCATAAGCGGGTACATTCTTCAAGATGTACTCCATATCTATCAATGCATATTTCTGTGCATGTGCTGAGATGACTGCTACAGCCATCATCAGCATCAATACTATTTTCTTCATAAAACCCATTTTTAGAATTCCTGACCTAAGATGAAGTGGAACTGGCTTCCACCCTTCTTATATGAGCTACCATTCCATACTGTATCGAAACCGTAAGCCCAGTCAATACCCATCAGACCCACCATTGGCAAGAAGATACGTACACCGACACCGGCACTACGTTTCATGCTGAATGGGTTGAACTTCTTGGTTTCATACCAGGCGTTACCAGCCTCTACGAAGGTCAAACCGTAAATGGTTGTATTACCTAAGAGGAATGGATAGCGAAGCTCCAATGAGAAGCGGTCGTATGCATAAGCATAGTAACCGGTTGTAGGACTGTAAGATACAGAACCATTCTCATAACCGCGGAGTCCGATTGTTTCCTCACCATAATATGATGAGTATCCACTCATACCGTCACCACCCACATAGTAGGTCTCGAACGGACTCTTCTTATACTTGTTATAAGAACCGAGCAAACCGAGTTCTACACGGGTCATCAATACGAAGCACTTCTGACCCTCTGTGAGTGCAGTATAAGTCTTTGCCTTGAACTTCCACTTATGGTATTCAATCCATCTGTACTTCTCCTGCTGCTCAGCAGAATAGGTTGGCGACTTAGAATCGTTGGCAAGATTCTTGTAGTCCTTGTTGTCGAACGCACTCCATGGTGGAGTAAGGTTGACACTTGCCTCAACCTCAGAACCACGACGTGGGAAGAGTTGGTTATCGGTTGATGTTCGGTTCAATGCGATGGTCAAGTTCAAGTTGTTCGCATTACCGTTGGTCATCAACATATAGCTCCAGTTCTTCATCATGTAGCGCTGGTAAGCCAACTGTACAGACAAGGTGAAGTAATCATCCGGCCAACGGAGGCGCTTACCCCAACCGAGGCTTACACCCACCATCTGGATATACTTGTCTGGATCGTAATAATTCTCGTAGTTGTTATAGTAACTAGAACCATAGCCATATAAGTAACTCTGATAGTTGTACATGGCTGCACTATTGTAATAGTTGCTTGACACGTCGGTACTCTTACTGTAGTATGCACCAACGCTGAACTGGATAGGGCGCTTGCCGCCAAACCAGTTGGTAGAGTAGCTTACGTTATAGCTCTGATAGTAGGTACCATTGGTCTGTGCACCGATACTCAGCACCTCACCGTCACCGATAGGCATGATACCACGATGTTCCTTATTCTTGTTGAAGAGGTTTGCCATAGAGAAGTTGTTGAGCTTCAAGCCCACACGTCCGATGACACCCGTCTGACCCCAACCGAGCGAGAACTCAATCTGGTCGTTACTCTTCTGCTCCAGGTTCCAGTTTACATCAACCGTACCATCTTCAGGATTAGGCTTTACATCCGGGCTAACCTTCTCAGGATCAAAGTGTCCCATAGAAGCAAGTTCACGAGCCGAACGCATCAGAGCATCCTTAGAGAAAAGGTCGCCTGGCTTGGTACGAAGTTCACGGCGCACTACATTTTCGTAAAGACGGGTATTACCATTGATACGTACATGGCTCAGATAAGCTTGAGGTCCCTCTGTTACGCGCATCTCCAAATCGATAGAATCGCCATCAATATTGATTTCAGTCGGTTCGATACGAGAGAACACATAACCATTATTATAGTAGAGGTTAGAAACAGCGTCATCATCTTCATTCAGACGCTTACCCAATATCTTCTGGTTATATACATCGCCCTTCTTCATGCCGAGCAATGCTTCGAGATAAGCTGAAGAGTAAACGGTATTACCTGCCCAGGAGATGTTACGGATATAGTATTTCTTACCTTCATCTACCTTGATGTAGATATTAACGTGCTTCTCATCGAAGTTGCTCACGCTATCTTCCAGAATCTGAGCATCACGGAAACCATACTCATTATATTTGTCGATGAGTTTCTGCTTATCTTCCTTCCATCTCTCAGGGGTAAACTTCTTCGACTTGAAGAAAGTAGCGAACTTACCAGCCTCATGCGTCTTGGCAAAAGCACCCTTCGAGAAGAGTCCACCCTTAATCTTGCGGTCAGAAAGCTGTTCGTTTCCATCGATTGTTATCTGATGAACCTTGATTTTTTCTTTCTTGTCAACAACAACATCCAGGATTACCTGTCCCTTGTTGGCAATATCATCGCGCTGGTTAATCTGGATATCAGCGTTCTTGAAGCCCTTATCATCGAAATACTTCTTGGCAAGAATCTTGGCACGGTCGAGCATATTCGGAGTTACCTGAGTGCCCTTTACCATACCCAACTTCTGCTCCATATCTTCACGCTCGCTCTTCTTCAAACCAACATAGTTGATATTAGATATACGTGGACGAACCGCAAGATAGATATGGAGATAAAGCTTCTCACCTACGATAGAGTCAGCAGCGATAGCCACCTTCGAGAAGAGTCCATGTTTCCAGTAGCGCTTTACGGCATTGGTAATCTCGTCGCCAGGCACAGTAATCTCATCGCCCACACTGAGGCCTGAGATACCTGTGAGAACATAGTCTTCGTAGCCCTCAACACCCGAAACATTGATACCACCAATCTTAAGGGTACGAGGTGTACCAGCATACGAGATATCAGGGTTTACGATTTTATCTTGTGCCTGAATCTGCATGCATGCCATTACGCCGAACAGCAGGATGAAAATCTTTTTAAATCTATTCATTTATACCTTATTATATATAATATGATTTTTCTATGCTTGTATGAGGTTTGCCTATTTCTCCTCCTCTTCCACCTGTGCCTCGGTTTTTCCAAATCGACGTTGGCGGTTCTGATAACTTGCTATTGCCTTGTGCAGATCTTCTTCATTGAAGTCTGGCCAGAAGGTATCACAGAAATACAACTCTGAATAAGCTATCTGCCAAAGAAGATAGTTGCTGATACGGAGTTCACCTCCTGTACGTATCAGAAGTTCAGGATCTGGCATGAAACTGGTTTCAAGATGCTTTTCGAAGTTCTCCTCTGTCAGTTTATCCTCTATCTGCTCATAGGTTGAACCTGACTCCAATGCTTCTTTTACCATTTTCTTTGTAGCATTCAGGATTTCCCAACGTGAAGAATAGCTCAATGCCACAACCATAGTCATAGCATCGTTCTTCGCAGTATGGTCCATGGTCTCCTGAAGCTTGTCCTGTACCTGTTGTGGCAGGCGTTTCAAATCGCCTATCACACGGAAGCGGACATTATTCTTCATGAAGATTTCATCTTCGAGCGAAGTCAGTACCAGTCCCATCAAGGCAGCAACCTCATCGGCCGGACGGTTCCAATTCTCTGTAGAGAAAGTATAGAGGGTGAGATATTTTACCCCCAACCTGGTACACTCCGATGTAATTCGGCGCACGGTATCTACTCCAGCCTGATGGCCGTAGCTACGCTCCTTGCCCCGTTCTGTTGCCCAGCGACCATTGCCATCCATAATGATAGCGATGTGCTCAGGAATCCTGTTCATATCTAAGTTGTCCATCATTCTTCTTTATTACAAGTTTTACATTTTGCACTGAAACTATAGGTCACCGAAACAGCTATGGTAGAATAGCAGTCGGAATTCTTGAAAATGCCACTGCTCTTTACCCAGTAAGGGTCTTTCACGCCATCCAGTTCATCGCTGAGCGAGAAATGGAAAGTCCAGGCCAGTCCCAAGTTCAACCTTTCGTTTACTTTATATTTTGCGCCGATGCCTAAAGGCACGTTGGCTGTAAATACATTTTTTTCGTTACCTTTTACATAGGTTGCTCCCAAGCCACCCAGTATATAAGGAACCAGGCGCTGGGCTCCGCGATAGTCTCTGCCTGTTCCGTAGGGCCAGAAGTTGTACTCAAACACCAGATTCATATCCACCAGCGTATGATTGAAGGAATAGGGATTCTCAGCATAATCAGGATAGAAAGTATCCACATTTGCCGAAGAACCTTTTATTTTTCCAAAGCCCACGCTCAGTTTCAAGTCCTTGTAGGGGTCGAAATTATATCTTCCCACCAGGAAACCGGCAGGTTGCATGTCGCCAAGCACATTTCCGTTAAAGTCGCCTTCATAGGTCATTACTCCCACACCGGCGCCTATCTCCATGCGATATTGCGGATCGTCCTGTGCACGAACCGCCATACAGCCCAGAGTTAAGAAGGCAAGCAGGATGATTAATCTTCCTTGCTCCTCCAGCCATCTATATTGAAACGTCCTCTCCATACGTATCCGTTTCTGATAATCCAATAGTAATGTTGATTGTCACGACAGAAAGCGAAACGACCTTCAGTAGCAAACTTAGCAGGCAGAACAACCATCTTATCCTGCTTCCAAGTCAATCCGGCATTCTGGCTCTTATACCATTTGCCGTTACTGCCTAAAGCAACGAAGCCTGTATCGGCAGCACAGGTAATTACCTGATCCAGCCAAGGCATCTTTCCACTTTTATTGTTTTCGATTTCCAGATAGTTCCACTGTCCGTCTTCATTTGCATAGTCAACCGTGCGCAACCATGTGGTAGCAACCGTATCTTTCGAAGCCTTGTCGCGAGTACCCAGCAGCATTACATTCTCTACATCCTTAGCAGAGAGTACGCCAGCCACATTCATTGAGATATTCTGTTTTGGCAAATAGTCTGCATCTGTATCAAGTTTCTCCTGCTCCCAGCTGACACCCTTGTCTTTTGAAACAGAGATACCTGTAGCTGTATAAGCATAGAGATTCTTGCTGCTTGCACCAATGAGCTGCTTGATATCTGCGTTTTCAGAAACCAATGTCCATGCTGCTGCATCGGCAGAAGCATAAACCTTGCCGGCATCTGAGATATAGAGTTCGCCATCCAGCGCTACTGCACTCTGGTAAGCGTCACTACTTAAGCCTACGTTCATCGTAATAGATGACCAGGCGCTGCCATCATTGATGGCTGACTTCAGCACCTTAGTACCATCGGCAGTCTTGCCGAATACATAGATGTCATCACCACAAGCTACAGCCTTCAGATCAGAGAATGCAGCCAACTGACTGTTGTTCTGAACCAGCTCATGCCACTTAAACTCATAAGGCAACTCCTTATGTACGTTTACGGTAACCTTATACTGGGCATAGGCAGAGTAGTCGCTGCTGTAAACTCTAATAAAGCGAGGCTTTGAGAAGTTGATGGAATCAGAGCTTGAATAGTATGCTGCGACAGAATCAGTCTTGTTGATATCCATCAGGAGAATAGGGCTGCTATTCTTGCTGCTGATAGTAGCCAATATGGCAGTATCCCTCACCCCACAAGGCAAGGAATCTACATTATAAATCAAGCGTTGTGCCTGATCTATGTAAAATTTATAGTCAGAGCCCGTCACATTAGCCTTGAGCAAGGTATCTTTACCTGCCTTCGTTTTGGTATATCTGTCAAGACTACCCAACGAGAAAGCCGTGATGGCTGTATCATGTGTATATTCTACTGTTGTTTCATCGCTGCTCAAGCAAGAAGAGAGCGAGAGCGTAGCTGTAATCAGCGCTATGAAAGCAAAAAACTTCCTTTTCATTCTATCCTATTTTATTTTTAGCTGCAAATTTACTGAGAATTCTTTAAAAACTCGACCTTTTCTCCTTATTATTATGCAAATTATTCATTTTTAGGCGCATTTTTTAAGTTTTTTAGTGATTTCGAGGCGTAAAAACGAAGAAATCCCGCTTCTTTTGCAAGAAACGGGATTCCATATTTAGTATAAATTCGAAGTGTCGAATTAGAGCTGTGGACCAGCAGCAACGAGAGCCTTACCAGCCTCATTTGTCTCATACTTCTTGAAGTTCTTGATGAAACGAGCAGCCAAATCCTTAGCCTTCTCCTCCCACTGAGAAGCATCAGCGTATGTATCACGTGGATCGAGAATCTTAGGATCTACGCCTTCCAACTGTGTAGGAACTACGAAGTTGAAGAATGGGATAGTCTTTGTAGGAGCTGCGTCGATTGAGTGGTCGAGGATAGCGTCGATGATACCACGTGTATCGCGGATAGAGATACGCTTGCCTGTACCGTTCCAACCTGTGTTAACCAAGTATGCCTTAGCACCAGACTTCTGCATCTTCTTTACCAACTCCTCAGCGTACTTAGTTGGGTGCAACTCCAAGAATGCCTGACCGAAGCAAGCAGAGAATGTTGGAGTAGGCTCGGTGATACCGCGCTCTGTACCAGCCAACTTAGCTGTGAAGCCAGAGAGGAAGTAATACTTAGTCTGCTCAGCGTTCAAGATAGATACTGGTGGCAATACACCGAATGCATCTGCTGAGAGGAAGATAACCTGCTTAGCAGCTGGACCCTGAGAGAATGGACGCTGGATGTTCTTGATGTGGTAGATAGGATAAGATACACGAGTATTCTCGGTAACAGTCTTATCTGCGAAGTCAATCTTACCATCCTTAGCTACAGTTACGTTCTCGAGGAGAGCGTCACGTGTGATAGCACCGTAGATATCTGGCTCAGACTCCTTGTCAAGGTTGATAACCTTAGCGTAGCAACCACCTTCGAAGTTGAACACACCCTCGTCGTCCCATCCGTGCTCATCGTCACCGATCAACTTACGCTTAGGGTCTGTTGACAATGTAGTCTTACCTGTACCAGAAAGACCGAAGAAGATAGCAGTGTTCTCACCGTTCATATCTGTGTTGGCAGAGCAGTGCATAGAAGCCATACCCTTCAATGGCAAGAAGTAGTTCATCATAGAGAACATACCCTTCTTCATCTCACCACCATACCATGTGTTGATGATAACCTGCTCCTTAGAAGTTACGTTGAATACAACGGCTGTCTCTGAGTGGAGACCCAACTCCTTCCAGTTCTCAACCTTTGCCTTAGAAGCATTGTAAACGATGAAGTCTGGCTCCTGATCGAACTCAGCCTCGTTCTGAGGACGGATGAACATATTTGTTACGAAGTGTGCCTGCCATGCTACCTCAACGATGAAACGTACCTTCATACGTGTATCCTTGTGTGTACCGCAGAAACCATCTACTACGAACAACTTCTTGTTAGAAAGCTCCTTCTTAGCGATCTCCTTAACGGCGTTCCATGCCTCTGGAGTTGCCTTGTGGTTATCGTTGTGATACTCCTCAGAATCCCACCATACTGTGTCGTGAGATGTAGCATCGTCAACGATGAACTTGTCTTTAGGAGAACGACCAGTGTAAATACCAGTCATTACGTTAACTGCACCGAGCTCAGTCTCCTGACCAACCTCAAAACCCTCGAGACCTTCCTTAGTCTCCTCATTGAACAATACCTCATAAGAAGGATTGTAGAGAACCTCAGTTGTACCTGTGATTCCGTACTTTGCTAAAACTGACTTATCAAACTTTGCCATTTTATTTTAAATGTATTTAAGTTGTGAATAATTTCTCTTTACCTTATTTACCTTGGTTGACAGAAGAAATCATCATTCTCCCAAAACCGCCGCAAAGTTACGAAAAATATGTTTTATAGCAAAGATTCTTAGGTATTATTCTTTCTTTTTAAAAGCTTTTTAGGTTAAAGAACTTTAAAAAAAGCCGATTCGACCGACATTTGCCACGTTGACTTTGCAAAAAATCTCTGCTTAGAGAAAAACAAGCAGAGATTTACACCTATTTATATATAAGAGGGTATTTGAAGGAAAAATAAGATAGTAACATGTTCTTTCATTCCTCCAGAGAGAAAATAATTGCCCAAACATTTTGCCGTTTCCAAGATTTATTATATCTTTGCAGAAAAACTACAGCTATATGAAGATAAATAATCTGAGCGAGCACAACTGCATCATCAACCGCTATCTGGCAGAGATGCGTGACTGCGATTATCAAAAGAACCGATTGCTCTTCCGCAACAACATTATGAGAATCGGTGAGTATGAAGCCTTTGAAATATCAAAGACTCTTAATTACGAAAAGACTGAGGTGACTACACCGCTCGGTGTGGCCCAGGTAAATCTTCCTACCGAAAAGATTGTCATCGGTACTATATTCCGTGCCGGACTTCCTTTCCACGAAGGCTTCCTCAATATTTTCGACCACTCTGGCAATGCCTTTGTGAGTGCTTATCGCGAGTATACCAACAAGGAGCATACTGAGGTGGGCGTACATATCGAATACCTCGCCACACCTGATCTTACAGATAAGGTGCTCATCATTGCCGACCCTATGCTTGCCACAGGTATCAGCATGGAGATGGGTATGAAGGCTTTCCTCACCAAGGGCAATCCTAAACATATCCACATTGCCTGTGTTCTCGCTGCACCTGAGGGTATTGAGCACATCAAGAAAACCTTCCCAGAGGACAAGACTACCATCTGGTGTGCCTCTATTGATGAGGGCTTGAACGAGCATAAGTATATCGTGCCAGGATTCGGCGATGCCGGCGACTTGTGCTATGGCAGCAAGCTCTAAGCCGCAGGCTTTATAAAAAGTATAGCAACTATACTCTGAAATACTCTTCACTCTTCACCTTTCGGCCCGAAACCCCTGTGTTTATCGGCATTCCGAGGGGTGAAGAGTTATTTGTATCTCTTCACCCACTCTTCACCCCTCTTCACCGCTCCGTTCTGGCTGATTGCAAATTCGCCGGAACGGAGGGCGACGGAACAGAAGGTGAAGAGTGGTGAAGAGTGGGTGAAGAGTGCCCGAACACTCTTCACCACTCGGAATGCCGATAAACACAGAGGTTTCGGAGCATTTGGTGAAGAGTGAAGAGTTTTTCGTCTATTGCATAAAAAAGAAAATCAGACGCCTAAAAGGAAATCAGATAAACCCATTTCCGAGGACTGTTAAAGACAAACAGCCGACTAGCGAATAAGGCGCTAGTCGGCTGTCCGGCTTTTGCCAGTTGGCTGTCATACTCAAACTGCCAACTTATCTCCGAAAGATAAAACCTTTAATAATGGAACGAACTACCTCGCAGGAACTCCCGCAGAAGCGAAGTAGGCGGCATATTATTATAAGTGCGCTCTTTTAGAACAAAAATTGTATCGTCAAGCGCACAGACGATAAAATAGGAAAAGTTTTTGTTACATAAGACAAAGTTCGTTTTAAATTAATCTTGTATATTTGCACCCATAATTTAATTATTAACAAAAATGTCAAACGTATGAAAAAGATTATGAGAAGTACAATAATATCAGCAATATTAAGCTGCATTTTAACATTAATGGCAAGTTGTTCTAACAACGATGAAAATACTGCGTCATATAGAAAGTATGAGATTCCTACCGATGTGATGATAGAGACTCCAGACAATCAGATTCTTACCATAAACACGAAAGATGACTTTGAAAAGTATTTCAAAAATTGTGTAAGTAGCGCAAAACCTGACACAAAAATAGAACTACCAGAAGTGAACTTTCTAAAATACAGGCTAATCTACATACAAGGAGAATCAACACATGGGATAGCCAAACTAGAGAGTTCCTTGGCGTCAACAGAAAATTGCAAAATTCTATCCATCCATATAGAACAGAACTTTACAAATGTGATGCAAAGATGGAATGTCGCATATCTTATCGACAGAGAGGATAAGCCAAACATCAAATTACAATACCAAATAATAGAGCCATAGTCTTTAAAGAAAAAGTCCAAAGAAAGAAATCTGGTTTGAAAACTATCTTTGGACTTTTTTGATAAGCTACCCTTTAATAATGGAACGAGCTGCCCCCCAGGAACTCTCGCAGAAGCGAAGTAGGCGGCAGATTATTATAAGGTATACCCTTGAAGTATTTCAGGAACTTAAGCAACCGGTAAGCCTCAGCATATTCCTCACAATTCTCCGGAACCTGCTGCAGCAGCGGCTCTGCCTGCATCTTGATTACAGCCAGTTCATAAAGCATCGCCGTATTGAGCATCGCATCGGCATTCTCCTGGAACGGGAATATCCACTTGTTCTCACCTGCCCTTACCGAAGGCCAGCGATGAATGGTTTCCTGGGCAGAGACACCACGATATTTGTTATCGCGGATGATACGGCGGAGCAAACGGTTGTCTGTTGTCGGGATATAATTGTGATTATCCAGAAGAATCGTGGTCAGTGCCGAAGCATATACTCTGAAGATCTGCTCCTGCGGGATGTGGGCCGTCAGCTCTGGGTTCAATGCATGAATGCCCTCTACCACCAGCACATTGTTATCGTTCATTTTCAACCTGTTACCGCTCTTTTTACTCTTTCCGCTCTGGAAATCATACTTCGGCAATTCCACCTCCTCACCACGGAAGAGGGCGTTGAACTGCTCGTTGATCAGGTCAAGATCCAGGGCATAGATGCTCTCATAATCATATTCGCCCGAAGCATCCTTCGGCGTTTTCTCCCTATCCACGAAATAATCATCGAGCGAAATCTGGAGCGGTTTCAATCCGTTTACGGCAAGCTGTATGCTCAGGCGCTTGCACGAAGTGGTCTTGCCTGAAGAAGAAGGACCTGCCAGCAGCACCAGTTTCACGCCCTTGCGGCTGGCAATCTCCTCAGCAATCTTGGCAATCTTCTTCTCCTGCAGCGCCTCGCTGATATTGATGATGTCGGTAGCATGATTGGCATCTATCGCCTGGTTAAAATCGCCTACAGTCCTGATGCCCAGGATACTCTGCCAGCGATGATGCTCCTTGAATATCTCAAACATCTTGTCCTGTCGGGTCATTTCGCCCAGCACATCCGGGTTCTTGAGCGAAGGAATGCGCAGGAGCATGCCATCATAATATTTCTCCAGCCCGAAGAGATAGAGCTGCGAGGTATTGGTGAGCAGCGTGCCGTAGTAATAATCTACATAATCACCTATTTTATAATAAGTAGTATAGATAGAGCCCGATGTCTTGAGCAGTTTCACCTTCTCAACATCCCCTTTCTCCTGGAACAGCGCAACTGCCTCTTCGGTAGGCACGGTGAAGCGGCGTATCGGCATTCTGGCATCGATAATCTCCTGCATGCGACGGCGGATGATGTTCACATCTTCATCTACAACAGGTCTGCCCAGGCGGATATCTACGTAGAAACCATTCGATACGGGGATATCAATCACCACATCTGTAGCAGGATAAATGTCCTGTACCGCCTTGCAGAGAACAAAGAAGAGGGTACGGGTATATGCACGCGAACCGGATGAAGAAGTCATATCAAGGAATTCTACATCTTTAGAATTATAAACACGATAATGCATGCCTTCAACCTTGTTATTTACCCTTGCAGACACCGGTCCGTGGGTCATTTTGAGGTCAAATGCAGAAAAAATATCAAAAAGTGTGCTTCCGATTTCTACTTTCTGAGATTTTTTATTATTTTTGCAACGGATTTGAATTACTTGTTTCATTTGTATTAAAACTATGTTACAAAATTAAACTAATCTACCCGCTCTCGAAGCCCCCGAAGGTGCTTTTTGAGCATCGGCTTACTCTTTTTAGAAGAGAGACGCCTACAGAGTGTAAAGTTACGAAGAAATTCGGAAACTTGATGTATTTGACAACATTAATTAAGTTATTATATGTCGATTTGGATATTTTTTAAGCTTATTGGAGCACTCGCCCTACTGATGTTCGGTATGAAGTCCATGAGCGACAGTTTGCAGAAGATGGCAGGACCACAGCTCCGCCATGTGTTAGGAACAATGACCACCAACCGTTTGACGGGCATCCTCTCGGGTACGCTCATCACCGCAGCGGTGCAGTCTTCTACAGCCACAACGGTGATGACCGTATCATTCGTGAATGCTGGTCTCCTTACCCTAGCCCAGGCTATCTCCGTTATCATGGGCGCCAACATCGGAACCACGCTCACCGCATGGATCATGAGTGCCGGTTTCTCGTTTAACATCACAGATTTTGTATGGCCGGCGTTCTTCATCGCCATCATCCTGATTTACAGCAAGAAGCGCAAGATTATCGGCGACTTCATCTTCGGTATATCCTTTATGTTTCTCGGTTTGGGTACTTTACGACAAACCGGTATCGACATGGATCTGGCTCATAATCAGCCGGTTCTTGAATTCTTTGCAAGTTTCGATCCTCACAGTTTCCAGACTACCATCACCTTCCTTATTATTGGTAGTATACTCACTATGTGCGTGCAGAGTTCGGCAGCCGTCATGGCGATTACGATGATTCTCTGCTCTACCGGCGTATTGCCTATCTATCAGGGTATTGCGCTTGTGATGGGTGAGAATATCGGAACAACCGTAACCTCCAATGTAGCAGCGCTCACCGCCAACACCCAGGCCCGGAGAGCGGCGATGGCGCACATGGTATTCAACATCTTCGGTGTGCTTTGGATACTCTGCATATTCCACCCGTTCATCCATCTGGTTTGCGGCTGGGTAGGTTTCGACGATGCCATGGAGAAGACTGATCCTCATTTCGTAGCCAATGCAACCAAGCTATCCTTTGTGCTTGCCGCCTTCCATACCACCTTCAACCTCGCCAATACCTTTATCCTGGTATGGTTCATTCCACAGATAGAGAAGCTGGTATGCAAGATTATCCGTCCTAAGAAGAATACCGATGAGGACGACTTCCGCCTGCGCTTTATCCAGAGCGGTATCATGAAGACACCGGAAATCTCTGTCTTGGAGGCACAGAAAGAGATTCATTGCTTTGCCGAGCGCATCCAGCGCATGTTCGGCATGGTGAAGACGCTTCTTGGCGAGACCAATGAAGAAAAGTTTGTAAAACTCTATAGCCGCATCGAGAAATACGAGGGTATCTCTGACAACATGGAGATAGAGATTGCCAAGTATCTCGACCAGGTGAGCGATTCTCATCTTTCTGACGAGACCAAGGCAAAAATCCGCGCCATGCTCCGTGAGATTTCTGAGATAGAGAGTATCGGTGACAGCTGCTTCAACATCGCACGCACGCTGAACCGCCGTTTCAAGGGCAAGGAAGACTTCATCACTTCACAGTATGAGCACATGCACCAGATGATGGAACTTACCGACAATGCCCTTACCCAAATGAACATCACCCTCGTAGGTCATAAGGGAGACAACGATGCCAACCTCTCTTTCAACATCGAGAACGAAATCAACAACTATCGCAATCAGTTGAAGAGCCAGAACATCAACGATGTAAACAACCATCTCTATACCTACGCCATCGGTACCATGTATATGGATATCATCCAGGAATGCGAGAAGCTCGGCGACTATGTAGTAAACGTAGTAGAGGCCCGCATGGGTGTAAGACAGCATGAAGCTTAGAGAGAGTTTAAAGTTTATAGTTAACAGTTTATAGGGCATGAAGTTCATTAGTGGGCTTCATGCCCTATCTTTATTTTCTACCTATATTAAATAGGACAAACAGATATGTTTTAAGCAAGATACTTGATTCACAACAGCAAAGTTGCCATAAAGAAGTGATTTCACAAAGAAAAAGAAAGAATTTTGGCATAACATAGAGGATAACTCGATTTTTTGTTGTAATTTTGCAGCCGAAATTGCAATTTTATAAATAATTAATGAAGATTCTAGTAACGGGTGCGTCGGGCTTTATCGGCAGCTACATCGTGGAAGAGGCCTTGAGACAGGGCATGGAAACCTGGGCGGCAGTACGCCCTACCAGTTCCAGAAAGTATCTGCAAGACGAGCGCATCCATTTTATCAATCTCAATCTTTCTTCAGAGGAAGAGTTGGAGAAAGAACTCGCCCCGCACGAGTTCGACTATATAGTGCATGCAGCCGGCGCAACGAAGTGCCTGCATGCAGAGGAATTTTATAAGGTAAACACAGAGGGAACCAAACATCTGGTGAACGTCCTTCTGCGCCTCCAGATGCCTATCAGGCGATTTGTCTTTGTCAGTTCGCTCAGCATCTTTGGAGCCATCCGCGAAGAGCAGCCTTATCAGGAAATCTCAGAACATGATACTCCTAAGCCAAATACTGCATACGGAAAGAGTAAGCTGGAGGCAGAACGCTATCTGGACAGCATCGGCAATAACTTTCCTTATATCATCCTCCGCCCTACAGGAGTTTACGGTCCTAGGGAGAAAGATTATTTTCTCATGGCACAGAGCATCAAGCAACATGTTGACTTTGCTGTAGGATTCAAGCGCCAGGACATTACCTTCGTGTATGTACAGGATGTGGTGCAGGCTGTATTCCTGGCTCTGGATCATGGAATGAACGGCAGGAAATACTTCCTCAGCGATGGAGAAGTATATCAGTCGGCTGCCTTCAGCGACCTGATAAAAAAGGAGTTAGGCAATCCTTGGATGCTACGCATCAAGGCACCTGTCTGGGTGTTGCGCATCGTAACCTTCTTCGGAGAGTATCTCGGAAGGATGACGGGCAAGATGTCGGCTCTGAACAATGATAAGTACAACATTCTGAAACAGCGCAACTGGCGATGTGATATTGAGCCAGCCATGGATGAACTGGGCTATCATCCTCATTATCCACTGGAAAGAGGTGTGAAGCTCGCCATCAAGTGGTACAAGGATAACGGATGGCTGTAAATTATAAACTAATAAGAAGCGTGATAAAAGATTATTTCAAGATAGACAAGAACCCGAAGAAGGGACTGATGACACTGGAATGGGTCATGCTGGGATATATGGCAATCACCATTATCACCATGCTCTTTACCTACACCAAACTCGTAAACCCGGAAGCTATGCTCTGGGGACGACTGAGAGCGCTCGTCATGACCATCGCTCTTTGGGCAGTATACCGCATGATACCTTGCCGCATCACCAAGATGGTGCGCATCATTGCCCAGATGGCTTTGCTTGCCTGGTGGTATCCCGACACCTACGAAATCAACCGTATGTTCCCCAACCTCGACCATATCTTTGCAGGTTGGGAGCAGAATCTTTTCGGATGTCAGCCCGCCCTGCTCTTTGCCAAAGCCCTGCCTTGGGCTGTAGTAAGCGAACTGATGTCGATGGGCTACTTTATGTATTATCCGATGATTGCATTGGTTTCATTCTATTATTTCTTCTGCAGATATTATGAGGCTGAAAGAGCTGCATTCGTCATGCTCACCAGTTTCTTTATCTACTATCTCATCTACATCTATGTACCGGTAGTGGGCCCGACCTTCTACTTTGATGCAGTAGGGATATCAGAAATAACCAAGGGCATCTTCCCGGCTTTGGGCGATTACTTCAACACCCATACCAACTGCCTGCCGACACCGGGTTACACCGATGGAATCTTCTACCAGCTTGTAGAAGACGCCAAGAACGCCGGCGAGCGTCCTACAGCAGCTTTCCCAAGTTCGCATGTGGGCGTGAGCACCATCTGCATGCTCCTGGTCTGGCATACCGGCAACAGAAAACAGCTATACGTGATGCTGCCATTCTACATCTTCCTGTGTCTGGCTACCGTATATATTCAGGCGCATTATCTCATCGATGCCATCGCCGGCCTCATCTCTGCCGTCGTCATCTATTTTGTATTGATGGCAGTATCGAAGGGAATGACAGAGCACCATACTCCTTCTTCGCGACTGAGATTCAGATAGTTACATATTTTAATTACAATAACATTATAAACGAATAGAATTCATCTAGAACAATGAAGAAACTATTTATTGAGACTTATGGCTGCCAGATGAACGTGGCAGACAGTGAGGTAGTTGCCTCTGTAATGCAGATGGCTGGCTACGAAATTTGTGAGAAAGAAGAAGAGGCTGATGCCATCTTCCTGAACACCTGCAGTATCCGCGAGAATGCAGAGAACAAGATTTATCATCGCCTCGACACCCTGCATGCAGAGCAGAAGAAGGGAAGAAAGGTGATTCTCGGCGTTTTGGGCTGCATGGCAGAGCGAGTAAAGGATGACCTCATCCAGAACCACTATGCCAACCTGGTTTGCGGACCAGACAGCTATCTCAACCTGCCGGATATGATTGCGCAGTGCGAGATGGGTACCAACGCCATCAACATAGAACTTTCTAAGACCGAGACTTACCGTGACATCGTGCCTCAGCGCATCGGTGGCAACAGAGTGAGCGGTTTTGTAAGCATCATGCGTGGTTGCAACAACTTTTGCCACTACTGTATCGTGCCTTATACCCGTGGACGTGAGCGCAGCCGCGATGCTGAGAGCATCCTGCGTGAGGTTCGCGATTTGCAGCAGCGTGGTTTCAAGGAAGTTACCCTGCTTGGACAGAATGTAAACAGTTATGGTCTCTCACCATCGGGCAAGCGCGAGGAAGGCAGTCTTTCCTTTGCCGAGCTCCTCCATATGGTAGCCCAGGCTGTACCGGATATGCGTGTACGCTTCACCACCTCTAACCCAGAGGATATGACCGAAGACATCCTCCACGCCATTGCCGAAGAACCAAACCTCTGCAAGCACATCCACTTCCCTGCACAGAGCGGAAGCAACAAGATTTTGAAGCTGATGAACCGCAAATACACCCGTGAGGAGTATCTGCAGCGCATCGCCGACATCAAGCGCATCATTCCAGGCTGCGGCATCACCACCGACATCTTCGTGGGTTATCACGACGAGACCGAGGAAGACCATCAGGAAACCCTCTCGCTGGTGAAGGAAGTAGGCTTCGACAGCGCCTTCATGTTCAAGTATTCAGAGCGCCCGGGCACCTATGCCGCCAAGCATCTGCCAGACAACGTTTCTGAGGAAACCAAGATAGCCCGCCTCAACGAACTTATCAAGTTGCAGACCGAGGTGAGTGCCGAGCAGAACAAGAAGGATGAAGGCAAGGTATTCACCATTCTCATCGAGAACTTCAGCAAGCGTAGCCGCGAGCAGATGATGGGCCGTACCGAGCAGAACAAGGCGGTGGTCATCGACAAGGGCAACCACCACATCGGAGAGTTCGTAAAGGTCCGCATCACCGGTTCTACCTCTGCTACTCTCTTCGGAGAAGAAGTAAAGGAGTAAACCCAAACTCATCAGAACAGCTTTTTCTGAATAAAAAGACTCTTCTAAAAGAAAAAACAGAATATAAACAAGAAAAACCGCCAAAAGTTTGGCGGTTTTCTTAAAAAGCACTATATTTGCACCTATGAAGGAATTCTTGCAAATTTTACGCCGATTCGTCCCTCCATACAAGAAGTATCTGGGACTGTCAATCCTGTTCAATATCCTGTCTGCGGTATTGAACATCTTTTCGTTTGCAGCCTTGATACCAATCCTGCAAATCCTGTTCCAAGTAGATGGTGGTATCCGTGTCAACGAGTATATGCACTGGAATGGAGATTGGGGTAGCATCAAGGAGGTTGCAACCAATAACCTGTATTATTATATTCAGGAGTTTATTGTTGTCCATAGTGCATCAACAGCCCTTTTGGTCATCGGCATATTCCTAGCCTTCATGACATTCCTCAAGACGGGAGCCTATTTCCTCTCGTCAGCCACCATCATACCTATCCGTACAGGTATCGTAAGAGACATCCGCAACCAGATTTACCAGAAGATAAACAGTCTCTCGCTCGGTTTCTTCAGCGAGGAGCGCAAGGGAGATATCATTGCCCGCATGAGCGGTGATGTGCAGGAAGTGGAGAACAGCATCATGTCGTCGCTCGACATGCTCTTCAAAAATCCTGTCCTGATTCTCTTCTATTTCGTTACACTCATCTGCATCAGCTGGCAGCTCACCCTCTTCACCATTCTCTTTGTACCACCTTTCGGCTGGTTTATGGGAGTAGTGGGCAAGAAACTGAAGGCACACAGTATCGAGGCACAGGCACTTTGGAGCGATACGATGAGTATGGTAGAAGAAACGCTGGGCGGCTTGCGCATCATCAAGGCGTTCTGTGCTGAAGAAAAGATGAACAAGCGTTTCAATCAGGTTAACAGCAGCTACCGCGACAACATCATGCGTGTAAATATCCGCCAGCAGATGGCACACCCGATGAGTGAGTTTCTGGGAACTATCCTCATCGTAGTGGTATTGTGGTTTGGCGGTATCCTGGTTCTGGATTACGGCAGAATCGACGGTCCTACCATCATCTTCTATCTCGTGATGCTCTACAGCATCATCAACCCGCTGAAGGAATTCTCCAAAGCGAGTTACAATATTCCAAAGGGATTGGCAAGTATGGAGCGTATCGACAAGATTCTGCAGGCTGAGGTGGAAATCAAGGACAAGGAGAACCCTGAGCATATCAGCAGCTTCGAACATCAGATAGAGTTCCGCCACGTTTCCTTCGCCTATACCGACCGAAAGAGCGCCGAACTGGTTTATGTATTAAAGGATATCAATCTCGTGATACCAAAAGGCAAGACTGTTGCACTTGTTGGTCAGAGCGGTAGCGGTAAGAGTACGATGGTAGATCTGATTCCACGTTACTATGATGTACAGGAAGGCGAGGTGCTGATTGACGGCATTAATGTGAAAGACCTTGCCGTACATGACCTTCGCATGCTGATAGGAAATGTAAACCAGGAGGCTATCCTCTTCAATGCAAGTTTCAAGGACAATATCCGATTCGGCAAGACCGACGCTACGGATGAGGAAATAGCCAATGCAGCTAAGATAGCCAATGCTTACGAGTTCATTACCAAGTCGGAGCATGGTTTCGATACAAATATCGGTGACCGAGGCGGCAGACTCTCCGGTGGTCAGCGCCAGCGTGTCAGCATCGCCCGTGCCATCCTCAAGAATCCTCCTATCCTCATCCTCGATGAGGCAACATCAGCCCTCGATACCGAGAGCGAGCGCCTGGTTCAGGATGCCTTGGAGAAACTGATGAAAACCCGTACCACCGTGGCTGTGGCTCACCGATTGAGTACCATCAAGCATGCCGATGAAATCTGCGTATTGCACGAGGGTAAGATTGTGGAGCGCGGTACCCACGATGAACTGATTAGAAAAGACGGATATTACAAAAAGTTGCACGATATGCAGCAGGTGTAATTGAGTAAATAGTTAATAGTTAAGAATTTATAGTTTTACAGATGGTTAAGATTGTGTATGCATTCTTTTATGCAATATCGCTGCTGCCTTTCAGGCTGCTCTATTGCATTGCCGACTTCGAGTACTTCATGATGTATTACGTCATCAAGTACCGCAGAGGCGTTGTGCGTAAGAATCTCATCACCTCCTTCCCTGAGAAATCAGAAGAAGAGATTGTTGACATCGAGAAGAAATTCTACCGCTGGTTCAGCGATTACTTCTTCGAGGCAGTTAAACTTCTGAGCATCAGCGATAAGGAACTTCGCCGCCGATTCAAGGTATATAACAGCGAAGAAGTGGAACAATGTTTCCAGGAAGGTCAGGATGTGGCAGCCATCCTCGGTCATTACTGCAACTGGGAGTGGCTCTCATGTGTAGGCATCAAACTGCCTAAAACCCGCATCATAGGCCTCATCTATCATCCTCTGCGTAACCAAGCCTTCGATGAACTCTTCAAGCGCATCCGCTCTCATGAAGAAAACGGAGTGCCTGTCCCAAAGAAGGACATCCTCCGCTATCTCGTAGACTACAAACGCAAGAACATCCGCAGCATCTTCGGCTACATCAGCGACCAGGGTCCCAAGTGGGAAAACATCCACCTGTGGCTTCCTTTCCTCAACCATCCCGAAACCCCAGTGTTTACTGGCGGCGAGAGAATCATGAGGAAGATGAACGATGCCGTGTTCTATGTAGAGATGTCCCGCCCTAAGCGCGGCTACTATACAGCAACCTACAAACTCATCACCCGCAATCCGAACTCCCTGCCGGAGCATGAGATTACCCGCCGCTTCTTCCAGATGCTGGAAGCCACCATTCGCCAGAATCCACCTTATTATTTATGGACGCATAACAGATGGAAGCGAACCAAGGAGGAGTTTGACAAGCGATATGAAGTGGTGAAGGGGAAAGTTGTGCCAAAAGAGATGTAATTCGATACTATCACAAGAATCTAATCAATAGGCTATATGAAGGAAAGAAGATTATGTTATATCAGCCGCACTTATTACAATCAGACAAGTGCTGGCAACAAGGCAAAGACTGATTACGAAAAGGTACTGCACTCGATGGGGGCAGCAAGCATCGGCTTGCCTTGCAAAATCGACAACAATAAAATCCTGGCCTTCTTCTATAACCTGGCGAGTACCCTCATCGCCTGCTCTCGCATTCAGAAAGGAGATGTCATCGTACTGCAATATCCCGTAAAGAAATATTTCTCCTTCATCTGCAAGATGGCACACCTCAAAGGAGCCAAAACCATTTCCCTAATTCATGATTTGGGCAGTTTCCGACGAAAGAAACTAACCATAGCCCAGGAATTGAAACGCCTGAGCCACACCGACTATATCATCGCCACCAACCAGGCGATGAAGCTGTGGCTTGAACAGCAAGGCTTGGAAAAGCCTATCGGAGCCCTGGGATTCCATGATTATCTGTCGCCATCCGTTGCAGCAGACAAGAAGCACCAGCCCAACGAGGTATGGAATATCGTATATGCCGGCTCACTCAACCTGCGCAAAAACGCCTTTATCCTGAAGATGCAGGAACTGGATTACCAGTTTAAGTTTCATCTTTATGGAAACATGGAAGATTATGATGCCGTGGCAAAAGACAAGAACATCATATGGCATGGCTTTATGAATGCCGACGATTTCATCAAGCAAGTGCGCGGAAATTTTGGTCTGGTATGGGATGGAGATTCCCTGGAAGAATGCCATGGCGACTTCGGAAGCTATCTGAAATACAACACCCCGCACAAGGCATCCTTCTACCTGCGTGCAGGATTACCTATCATCGTATGGAAAGAATCTGCCATTGCTCCGCTTGTAGAAGAGAAGGGAGTGGGATTTGCCATCAACTCCCTGAAAGAACTTCCTGGGCGCCTAGCCAGCATTTCGGAAGAAGAATATGCCGGTATGCTTACCCAAACAAAACAGATGGCAATAGCCATCAACAATGGCGAGAATCTGAAAAAGGCTATTCAGGAATGATCGATAGTATAGTTTATACTCTCCAAATAATTACACATAGTAAGATATGCCTTTCTCACTTTTTAAAAAGGGCATATTTTACTACATGCCATAAATGCTTGACCTTAATCTCAAGGAATCGTCCCAGTTTTCTCTTTCGCCAGCTACCCGCAACGCGATGCACTCCTATCGTCTCGCTATCCACCGGATAATGATTGTTGGGAGCAACAAAATGCGTAGGATAAACCGTCAAGCCAGGCATCACTTGCTTTTCGTCCTTCATCTGCCATCCGAAAGACTTCGCCACAGCCGACATCGTATAAGGTGAAATCGTATCATTGAAAGAGCCATCCGGATTCTTGAAATGGCGGTTCTGATAATATTCAAACATCTTCTGGCAGAACGCATTGCCAGCAGTACCCATAAAGAAGGCAGCCTGCAAGCCAAACTCCTCCTTATCCTTCTCGTTGAAAGTGGCAAAGCCATCCTCTGGAAGAATCTCGTCGAAACGGCGATGCAGATAGATGTCGCTATCCATATAGATGCCGCCTTCCTTATATACGGCATAGAATCGCACCACATCGGCAGCGAAAGCCCACTTTCGAGCCTCCAGGGCCTCATCGATAAAGGCACAGCCAATAGACTTTGCCGCAGCATAATCCCAAACTTTAACTACATAGTCGGGCATCAGGCACTTCCATGTATCCAAACAAACCTTTATCTCTACAGGATAAGGGCCATTACTGAACCAACACAAATGTATTACCTTTGGTATCATATTCTTTTATGCTTATATCTAATTATCCTTTTTCTCCAAATATCTCTCAAACTTTTTCTTGTCTAAGATTTTAGACTCCTTAATACCTAAAGTATAAGGCAAATTATGCAAGAAACGATGTATTTTCGATAATGGTTTCTGCAAACGAGAATAATCATCGAATGGAGTCAACTTCTGATATTTGAAAAACAAGTCTCTCATCGGATGAATACAATTATAATGCCATGGCTTTTTACGGTAGCAATAATGCAATATACCAATATCACCAGCAACTGCAAGACATTTATTCCTCAAATTTATATCTGAATAATGTTTTGTCAAGAACACATCAATTTGGACATTCCATTTCATATCCAACATCTGTTTTTCTTTATATAAAACCGCATTCATAATGTCTTGATCGTTACGAACAACTTTATCTAAATTGGCTCTAAAATATTCTTTAAGACGATTTTCTACATTATGTTTACGCCAGTAATCTAAATTGATTAACAACATACCACCATTAAAATATCCATATTTACTATCATATTCTAAACGGCTGAAATATTCCTTAGGAGTTTCCAATAAGTCTTGTACACCTGCCACTGCAATATTTTCCATTGGCGTATTCCACAAATCTCTTAATGATTGCAACACCAACACATCACAATCCATATAGACTACTTTTTCTATAGTTTCCGGTAATATGGTAGCTAACAAACATCTATAAAAGACAGTCATAGAAAGACGCTTATGCCCCCATTTAAGTTCATAAGCTTCGAGTAAAAGCGATGGCACAGTATAAAAACTCACCAAAGCTTTACTATTTTTAACTTGATTAAATATAATTGTTTTACTATTACTCGTTAAATCATTAGCAACAATATGGAATGTGATATCATCCATTTTGTTATTTTCCAAAATAGAAGCCATCACTACTGTACAATAACGTACATAATTTTCGTCTATGGTAAGCGCAATATGTATCATTTGTAATTTATTTGTTTTGCAAAGATACGAAAAAAAACGCTAAAACAGCAAAAAATACAAGAAATATTTGTGATACTTAATTATGTTTAGTACCTTTGCACCTATACACAATATAAGCTTTAACATTTATTGTTTATCTTGCATGCAAGATTATGGCAATAAGGATGTTATAATATAAAGAAAGTAAGAAGTAAAGAAAGAACAAGAAGTAAAAAGAAAATAATATAAAAGGATAAAAGCAGTTATGAATAAGAAGCAATTGAAAATTGTAACAGGAGTAGCTATTGCTGTTCTAATCATATCCATCATTCCCATGTTATGGATAAGCCAGTATCTTCATCCATTTGCGGATGATTATGTCTTCGGTGCAGAAGTATATAAGATTTGGAATGAGACCCATTCATTTCCGGCTTGCGTTCAGACAGCCTGGAATGTAGCTATGACGATGTATCATACATGGCAGGGCACCTATTCCGCCTGCTTTCTCATGGCTCTACAACCAGGAGTATTCGGCCAATATTGGCTTGGAACATTCATCTTGATTTTCAGTTTGGTGACCTCCACTTACACCTTATTATATATGGTTATGCGAAAATTACTCCATTCGTCCAGATTGGAATATCTCTTCGTATCTACCCTCTTCGTTCTGATGACCATCCAGTTTACATGGTCATACTACGATGCATTCTATTGGTATAACGGGGCGATGTACTACACTTTATTCTATAGCATGTCTCTGTTTTTAGCATCTCTGCTCATAGGATATCAATTAAGTAGTTCCAAGTTCAAGAAAGCCCTTATCGGAGGGGCGTCCATCGTTCTATCCATCATCATTGCCGGCGGAAACTTCGTGTCAGGACTTGGCATGGGAGCGATTCTGTTTGCAGCCATTCTCATCATGAAGATGGAACAAAGAAAATGGCCACGTTTATATATTACTATTCTCACCATCTATGGCATCGCCTTCCTTTTCAGCGTGTTGGCTCCTGGTAATGCGTTCAGACAAGTTACCATAGAAAGCAAGCCAAATGTTGTCGTTGCATTCTTCATGGCAATAGGAAAGAGCTTCGAGTTCTTATCAGAATCCATCAATATCGCTCAAATTCTGATGTTGATGCTTCTTAGCCCTACCCTTGTCAAGGCGGCAAGTAGCTCGAGATTCAAGTTCTCTCACCCTTGGCTATGCATCCTGATTACCGTTACGCTTTACAGTTCATTCTTCTTCGCCCACAGCTATGCCATGGGAACAAGAGGACCGGGCAGAGTACAGAACATCTATTCGTATATACACCTGTGGCTCATCTGCATCAATATTTATTATCTTTCTGGAGCTGTTCTGAGAAAGGCTGAGGCAAAAGCGCCATTAAGCTCTGCCATTATAGATTTAGTAACGGCATCTAAGAAGAAATATGCCAACTCGCTGCAGTATGCGCCATATTGTGCCATTGTCATCTTGATATTATCCGTAAGTCTCAAGGAAAGGACAACCAACAGAACCGTTTCACTTATGTTGAAAGGAACTGCCGTGAAATTTGACAAGGAAATGAACGAGCGTGAACTGGCATTGAAGACGAATACCCAAAGTGCCATAACATTGAAGCCTCTTACGGTAAAAATGCCTTCGGATGCATTCAATGACATCATGATTTATCCAGGATATTGGATCAATCAGGGAATTGCCCGATACTACGGTAAAGATAAGATTGTTGCCTCACCAGCCGCAAACATGCAGGAATCTCCAACCATGCTTCTTGCACGTTGCAAAAGAGACATAGGACCAGGTAATTTGAAATTTGTATATATAAAATAATTGAACTCTTGCAAGTAAATTCCACACGCCCTTTTAGGGCGTGTGGAATTTACTTGCAAGAGTTTAGCACTTATAGCTCAGGCTTAAACTTGAGAAGTTGCTTATGGCTTAAACTTAATTCGTTTCCTATAACTCCAGTTTAAACTTAATAGGATGCTTCTTGCCATAGCGGGTCCAGAACTTGGCGCGTTCCTTCATCACATAATCTACAGCCTCATCCACGCTGTAATCTCTTACCTTGGCATATTCAGAGACCAGGATTCGGATGAATTCCTTAGGTCCCCAGAACTTTCGGAGATTATAGAGTCCTTCCTTGACGCTGATTTCTCCAAACTTCATGCGGTTGATATCCACGATGATGAAATGGAAGCCTTCATCATCCTGTTTCCACAACACGTTGCCTGGCGTAAAATCCTTATGCAGGATTTTCTTATTATGCATATCAGCAGCAAAATGCGCCAGCGCTTTAGACAGTTTCTCGTAGGTGCCAGGGACTGCATCGCCCACTTCGTAAAGCGTATGCAGGTTGTCACACTGCAGGGTGATGAGATAGGTATATCCCAAAAGCCCGATGGCATTACGCTCTTCGATAAGGGCAATAGGTGTAGGGGTTCCGATGCCTTTCTTCTCCAATATCATCGGATATTCGAAGGCACGCTCTCCCTTAGGCTTTCTGATGCCTAGGGAATAAATCAGACTGTTGGGTCCCTTTGGCACGTGATAGCGCTTCACATTAATAACAGTTCCATCAGGAGCTTCCATCACCTTAATAAGATTGCGACCCGTGTAAATCACACGTCCTTCCTTCTCGAACACATCCGGGATGCGTTCGATGAAACTTCTCATCTCTTCGTATTTTGGGTTTATCTTTATCTTCATTTCTTTATAGTACTTTTATATTTTTGCCTAGGATGGTTAGGAACACCAGGGAATAGCATTTCCAGGCTATTATCTTCTAACATCTTAGGAATTATAAAATTTCTTAAATAAATTTTATCTCGCCTTACAATTGCCGATAATTCATCTAAAGATAGCCACTCAGAACAAACAGAACAAATCAAAGTCTTTAAATTTTGATAAGACATTCTTTGTTTTACACGAGCACTTGCAATATTAGCCCCAGAACTTGCAATATTAGCCCCAGAGCTTGCAATATTAGCCCCAGAACTTGCAATATTAGCCCCAGAACTTGCAATATTAGACTCGGAACTTGCAATATTAGACTCGGAACTTGCAACCTTAGCATTCATAGGCAACCGATACTTGGTTCCTCTACCATATCCCTCCTGAACCAGCAATTTATGCTTACACATATCTTTCAACAAATCGGCAACTTCTGCCTTATGCTGGTTAAGGACAACCCTTAAGCTCTCATTTGTAATATATCCATCTGTACAAGTTGCATTAAGAGTCAACAGGCGTTCATGTCCCAAAGAAAAAACTTCTGTTCCAAATATCAGAACCAATCTTTCCTTTGTTCCTTCATCCATCATCGACTCCATCATCATTGTGAGTTCCACTAAGTCTGGCTGACTTAATGTTCTCAACATAGGTGCTCTCCAATTTGCAAATCGCCAACCAGCCAATATCTTATCAACTCCACTTCCCGCTTTTTCAGCAGAGCCAATCAACATAAACATCTTTTGAAGAGTCTTGTTGCGACATACGCTAGCACTTTCTCCATAATATTGCATTTTAGAAACCAACAGAGTTCCCGGGTTAGTAAAAACAATTTTATTGCTATACAATCGCACTACCATTGTTGCATTTTCCGAATAATCGGTATGAATACAAAAATTCACCAGAGCTTCGCGAACAGCCACATGCGCAGGAGTTTCATCACGACGAATATTGCCCTCCAAGATGAAAGGTTTTGGCAAGACCGCTGATAACCTTGGAAGAACACGAAGATAGAATTGGAATAAATTTGCCTCCCAAGTTCCATCAGGACAAATACGATTGGTCCATCGTATCTCAGGATTATCTGACAGCTTTTCTTGGTAATCAGGAAAGAAGTCAGGGCAACATTCATTATCAGTAATGGCATCTTCTTTACCAAACATCAAAACTCCTGCCACAGTAAAACCTCCTTCTTTCGTTCCACGATCAGTACGATAAGCACCTATCTTTTTAAGAAATTCAAAATCAGACAAAACAGACCAAGGATGATCTGGCTTGGCTAACTTAAATAATTGCCGATATTGAGCAACAGACTCCATATCTAAATCATCCAATGAATAATTTCTCAAAATGCGGCTATCAGCGGGATTAGAAACATTCGCATCTGAAAACATACGCTGCACTTCTCGCTCCGTACATTTATAATCACCTTCATGATTGCGCTTAAAAGTACCATTATAGGGCTGGGATGTTCTATAAACAGGACGCTGTTCTCTGGATGCACGAGGAATAAAGAATAACATAAGTTTGTGACCATTGTAATCTTCTACCACGACATCTTCTGTTTTTAACAGGTTGCAACTAACCGTAGCTCGATTATTCACATTATTCCAAAAGTCCTTGGTATATTTCTCTACCTGTTCATCAGATAGATTATCTATATAGAACTTACCTTTTCTTTCTATAACTCCAAGCACGATAACTCCTCCTTCGCTATTGGCGAAAGCTGAGTAAGTATCCCAAAAGCTACCAGGAAATCCACCGGCAGCACTTTTAAACTCCAAGTCATCACTCTCTACGCTATTCAAGAGTGAATCCAGATAATCCTCGAAGTTTAATCTATCACGTACTTCTAACATACAATTATATTCTTTAACAAGATACCTTCCTGGTATCTCATAGATTGCAAAGATACGAAAAACTATCAGAAACACCAAATTTTAGGAAGATTATCTTTCTTCCTTCATTGATACTTGCTTTTTTTATCCATTTTCTTGCAAGATTAAAGTATATTTCGTACCCAATAACATCATCATCGTTTTCATAAACAAAAAGAAATCCTATGAATATTCAAAAAATGAAATATAAATTCCATAGCGGAAAAAACAGCAAACCCTGGTATTACACCAAGGAATACGCTCGTCTGTATACACCTGCCTGCATCTTGATATGGAGGGGGGCAGCATTTACTTGACAAAGCCATCAAACAGCTTAACAGGTTCTTTAAGTAACAATAAGATGCCAGCCCAAGTGCTGGCATCTTATCTTTGATAAAGTTTCATAAATAAATGCCACTAGCATATCGACTTTCAAGAATATTTCGTAACTTTGTACTCAGTCATTGCAAAAAGTAAAGAACTATGGTAAGAGAAAGAAAGAAGCGAATCTATCGCAAGCGAATACCTTATGGTATGCAGAATTTTGAGGATGTGATAAAAGAGGATTGCTACTATGTAGACAAGACCCCATTCATCGAAGATATAGAAGACTCTAACAAGTACTTCTTCTTTATAAGGCCTCGCCGCTTCGGCAAGAGCCTTACCATCTCCATGCTTGAAAATTACTATGACATCAACAAGAAAGACAAGTTTGATGAAATTTTTGGCAAGCTCTATATTGGTGAGAATCCAACTCCCGAACATAATAGTTATCTCATCATCCATCTCAACTTTGCCATTATTGTAGGCGACCTAAACGACTACAAGCATGGCATGGACAATTATTGCAGGACGCAGTTTAATTACTTCGTGGATGTATATTCGCATCTCTTACCAGAAGGTACCAAAGAAGGCCTCAACCAACAGGAAGATGCCGTCAACCAATTAAACTATCTTTGCACCCAAAGCAAAAAATCTGGTCAGAAAATTTATCTCTTCATTGACGAGTACGACCACTTCACCAACCAGATTCTCGCACACAAGGAGCATGAACAGAGATACCGCATACAGACCCATGGCGAAGGATATCTAAGAAAATTCTTTGATACCATCAAAGGAGCAGCAGGCGATACCCTAGCACGTGTCTTCGTAACAGGCGTTAGCCCTGTAACGATGGATGACCTGACAAGCGGATTCAATATCGGCACCAATTACTCTCTGGCACCAGAATTCAATGAGATGACAGGATTCACAGAGAATGAAGTAAGAGATATGCTGGGCTATTACTCCAGTGTGTTGCCGTTCAATCACAGCGTGGATGAACTCATCAAGGTGATGAAGCCATGGTATGACAACTATTGCTTTGCTGAAGAGGAGTACGGAAAAACTACAATGTACAATTCTGTGATGGTACTTAACTTCTTAGACAAGTACATCCGCAACAACTACGACATTCCTAAGAATATGGTAGAGAGCAATGTACGCATCGACTATGACAAGGTACGCATGCTTATCCGTCATGACAAGGAGTTTGCTCATGATGCCAGCATCATCCAGCAGTTGGTAACCCAAGGATTCGTCACAGGTAAGCTCGTAGAGAACTTCCCTGCCGAGCGCATCAACGACCCAGACAACTTCCTGAGTCTGCTCTTCTATTTCGGCATGGTAACGATAGATGGTGATTACAAGGGAGTCACCAAGTTTATCATTCCAAACGAGGTAGTACGAGACCAGATGTATACATATCTCTTAGACACCTACAAGGAGAACGATTTGACCTATGATAATTTCAATAAGGGAAAATTAGAGTCTCAATTGGCATACGATGGCAACTACAAGGCATACTTTGAGTTCATCGCCGACAGTCTGAAGCGTTACTCTTCTCAGCGTGACAAGCAGAAGGGAGAAGCATTCGTGCATGGTTTCACCTTGGCGATGACCAGCCAGAACCAGTTCTATCGCCCTATCTCAGAGCTAGACAACGATGGTGGCTATGCCGACATTTTCCTTTCTCCGCTCTGCGACATCTACAAGGACATGGTGGACAGTTACATCATCGAACTGAAATACTGCAAGACCAATACCGCCGATGAGCAGCTGCAAGTTCTCTTCAAGGAAGCCTCTGCCCAAATCTGCCGCTATGCCAATAGCGACATTGTCAAGGAGTCGGTCAAGACCACTAAGCTCCACAAACTCGTAGTTATCTACCGAGGAGCAGAAATGGTAATGTGCGAGGAAGTAACGGAAGAATAGAAAAACTATATAAACAGTTAATCCCCCATCACGCAGCCAAAGCGTGGTGGGGGATTACTGTTTCTGATAAAATCGTTTTTTATTGCTGATGTCGCTCGATATATTCAGCAGCCTGGATATTCGAGAACACATAGTTCTTCAAATCCTGGAACTTAGATTCCTGCTTGGTTTCCTTCAGATTACCATTCGGCAACACATCATAGCAGAAACTGCGGTTCATCGACGGATTATAGACAAAGCAACGCTGATGGTCTCTTGCCACAATCTGGTTATCTGCCGAATAGAATACCATCGGGCGCTCCTGTTTCAGCAAATCCACGCCGAAGCCCTCGTACTCATAATTCAGATTCATCAGACCGAAAAGCGTAGGCATTACATCTACCTGCATACCCAAACCGGCATACTGCTGCTGCGGAACACCAGGACCAAAGATGATGAGCGGAATGTGGTTGTAAGACTGAGGCAACTCGCCCTCGCTCTTACCCACCAGCTTACCATGGTCTGCCTGAATCACGAATATCGTGTTCTTATACCAAGGCTCCCGGCTTGCCTTCTTCAGAAAGTCGCCTATCGCCCAGTCGGCATACTCCACAATCTGTGTTTCCTTCTCCTTGGTCTTCGGCTTGAAGAAATCAGGAATGATATATGGCGGATGATTGCTCACGGTGAGGATGGTAGCCATGAAAGGCTTGCCCGTCTTCGCCTTCTGGTTGATGGTGTTGAGGGCATAGTCCATCTCGAAATGGTCGCTCACACCAAAACTGTTCACCACCTCGCTCTTAGGATAGTTCTCCTGAGAGAAGATGTCATCGTAGCCATTGGTCTGGAAGAAAGCCTTCATGTTGTCATACTGTGCCTCGTGAGTCATGAAGAACATGTTCTCGTAGCCATACTTCTTCAACACCGTGGCGATACCCTTGCGGCGTGGAGTTACCGTTCCCTTCATCAGGTTGCGGAACATGAGGGCAGGGAAACTGTAGAGCGTAGCCGTCATGCCATGGTTGGTATGGATGCCGGAACTATAGAAGTGGGTGAACGCCAGAGAATGCTGATAGAGCGAATCGAGCGTTGGAGTGAGCGGCTGCTGATTGCCGAATGTGCCCAGCAGGTTTGCCGACATCGACTCCATCAATATCACCACCACGTTAGGATGATTCTTCTTCGCAGGAGATTGACCCATCTTCATCATCAGGGAATCGTTCACCACCTCACGCTTCAGAATATTCGTGCTATCCACCTTTCCCGTAATACCCAGCCACTGGCGGGTATTCGTGATAGCCTCAGCGTATGGCATGAGATGCAACTCCTTGTTCTCCTTGCGCATATCGTCGAGCGCAGAAGTAAGGAGATTGAATGCCGGATTGATGCCGAGCTGGTTGAGGAAAGAATCCTCGCAATAGTAAGCCTGGCTCACCTTGATAGGGTTATAGCCCATTCTGCCACGGATGCCGAAGAGACAGGCACCTATCATCACAGCAGAAATAAGGAAACGGCTGACTACCTGCACCAGGTGCATATTGTCCTTAGGCAGAAGGAAGAGCCCCTCGAAGTAGCGGCGCAGACGGACGAGCGCATAGATAAACGACCCCGTAAACACGAAATAGAGGGCGATATAGAGCCAGTAGGAAGACTCCTGCAAGAGCATGCCCGATGTGGTGGCTACATAGCCGAACCACCCGAATATGCTGGAATTGATGTTCTTGAAGAAATACTGGAAATAAGGAGTATTGGCTGCCGAAGGCATGAAGGCGATGGCAAACCATGCCGCATACCAGATGTTGATGCCACGCAGCAAACGGCGATGACACCACCCCAGGCTGGCTGCTATCAGGAGCACAGCCACAGGCAATACCGAAATATAACAAGCTATGACATTATCAAACCATACACCCTTGACAAACGCCATTACCCTACTCGCCTCTGCATCTACAATCATGCCATGCAGGGCGATAAATTCTACCAATCTGAACAAAGTCATCACCAGCAATGCCAATACATGCACCGAAAGGAGATACCCAAAAGCCTTAAAATATCGTTTCATTTTTATTCTACTTTAGAAATCGGGTGCAAAGTTAATAATTATATCCTAATAAAAGCAAAATTTCTAGCCTTATTCTGTCTATAAACAAATAATTATATGTAACTTTGCAGCCAAAATAACAAAACAAGACTTCGATAAGACATGAACATCAAGTACAACAAAGCCCTATGGCTCATCATCATCCTGGCTATCGTGATGATGATTCCATTCCTCGGACTCATAGATTTCAATACCAAGGGAGAGCCGCGCGAAGCGGTGGTTGCCTACACCATGCTGGAACATGGCAACTGGATTCTGCCTATCAACAACGGAGGTGATATCCCTTACAAACCGCCATTCTTCCACTGGTGCATCGCCTTCTTCAGCCTCTTCATCGGCCATGTGAATGAGTACACCTCACGTCTTCCATCCGCCGTATCGCTGGTATTGATGACCATTGGCGGCTTCGTATTCTATGCCAAGCGCAAGAACGCCCCAACCAGTCTCATCGCAGCCATCCTCACGCTCACCGCCTTCGAGGTGCACCGTGCGGGTATGAACTGCCGTGTAGATATGGTGAACACCGCCTTTATGGTGGGAGCCATGTATCTGCTCTACCGCTGGTGGGAGAAAGGAAAGCACCAGTTGCCTTGGCTCGCTATCCTCTGCATGAGTGGCGCTACGCTTACCAAAGGACCGGTGGGCATCATTCTGCCTTGCTTTGTGATGGGCGTATTCATGCTTACCCAACGTGAGAACTTCTGGGGCATCGTATGGCGCATGGCTCTAACCGCCCTGCTCTCGCTCGTTATTCCTTTCTGCTGGTATTATGCAGCCTATCTGCAAGGCGGCGATGAGTTTCTGCGCCTGGTGAAGGAAGAGAACATCGACCGATTCATGGGCAAGATGGCATACGAATCGCACGAGAACCCAGCGTGGTACAACCTTCTCACGCTCATCACGGGCTGGTTGCCTTACACCTTTTTATTATTGTTCTCGCTCTTCATTCTGCCATGGAAGAAGTTCTCGAAGACCCGTTTCCTTGAGAATGCGAAGAAGGCTACTCCGCTGCAGGTGTTCACCTGGCTCGCCTTCCTCCTGGTACTCTTCTTCTACTGCATCCCAAAGAGCAAGCGCAGCGTTTATCTGCTGCCATGCTATCCGTTCATGGCCTATCTCATCGCCGAATACATCGTTTGGATGATGAAGGAGAAGATGGGAGCCTTGAAGGTTTATGCCGGGGTGATTGCTTCGATAACCCTGATTCTCAATATCGCCCTGCTGGTGGTAAAAAAAGGATGGGTGCCAGAAAGCATCTTCCACGGCAAGCATGCCATAGACAATATCGCCATGCTCCATGCGCTCGAAAACAACGATTTGCTCATCCCATGCAGCATCTTTATGGTTATCACTTTGGGGGGAGTTTACCTCATCTTCCGGGCACTCAAGAAGAAGAATCCAGACAATATTGTTTCATATACTCTTGCCACCATCGTGGGGCTCTTCCTGATGCTCGACTCCAGTCTGCAGCCACCTGTGCTCAACACGAAGGCCGATAAGCATCTGGCGCCAGTTATCGAGAAGAAGTTTGATACCAGCAAACTCTATTCTTATATGTCGGTAGATATGCTGCATTTCTTCAGCCTCAACTTCTATCTGGGCGATAAGATCCAGCAATTTGACAAGGTATTGCCACAGGATGGCGTGCTGATGATTCCGGAAGAAGACATGCCTGATTTCCTTGAGAAATTCGGCAAGGACTATACCTTCCAGAAGGTTTGGGAAGTAAGAAAGACGGTAGAATGGCACAACAAGGTAGGTTTCTACCGATTCGTGAAGACTAGTGCCAATATTGCACTTAACAAATGAGTAGTGATTAATTATTAGTGATTAGATACAAAAATAGCATCGGGATTATAAGTACCGATGCTATTTTTGTATCTATCAAATTGATATTCTTCTTATTTTCTTTCTTCGATAAGATTATACTCTTTCTTCGATGAAGTATCGTGGGCGACGTTTCACCTCGGTATAAATCTTGCCGATATAAACACCCGTGATGCCTACACCCGTGGTGATGATGCCTCCGATAAACCACATGGAGACGAGCAGGGAGGTCCAGCCCTGAATGGTCTTGCCCTGGAAATATTCTACCAAGGCAAAGATAATCATGATGATTGCTACTAAAGTCATCGCCAAACCCAGGAAGGTGATAAACTTCAATGGTGCCACGGAGAACGAAGTGATGCCATCTATACTGAAACTCAGCATCTTGGTAAACGGATACTTACTCTCACCCGCCTCACGAGCCTTGCGGTCGTAATAGACGAACCCCTCTCGAAAACCCAACTGGCGGACGATGGCTCTGAGGAAAAGATTGCGCTCAGGATACTGCATCAGCGCCTTTAGGGTGCGGTTGGTCATCATGCGGAAATCGGCATGATTGTAAACCGTCTCCTTATCCACACTCTGCATCAGTTTATAGAAAGCCTGGGCGGTAAAGCGCTTGAAGAAGGTATCGGTCTTGCGCTCCTTGCGCACACCATAGATGATATCCTTGCCTTCCTGCACCTGGCGCACCATATCCACGATAACATTCTCATCGTCCTGCAGGTCGGCATCGATACTTACCATCGCATCACAATGGTCTACCGCAGCTTCCATACCTGCCCAAAGCGCATTCTGATGGCCCCGGTTATGCGACAGTTTGATACCATGCACATACCCATGCTCCTTGGCAGCATTCGAAATCATCTGCCAAGTATGGTCACGACTGCCATCGTCGACAAGCAGCAGTTCTGTGTCGGCATCAGTCTCTTTCTTAATTTTTCTGATCAATGCCCCCAGCACATCTAAGGTCTTAGGCAGCACTTCTTCCTCGTTATAACAAGGGATAACTATCAATATCTTCATTTATAAGCCAGTATTTATTCAAGATGCAAAAGTAACTCATTTTTTCTATTTAAACAAGAAAAACGGTTAATATTTTTTATTCTTGATATATTTTTCCCGTTTTTCTCCATTCTTTCTTACCATTTCCACTTTACCTGTATCTCCAGATCAGATTGTGAAGAGCGGGAGATTTCCTGCAAACCAGAAGAGATGTGAGAGCGGTCGAAATAATCGGTTGTACCCAATTTGGCGATAAGCAGCAGATGGGAACCTATCTCTGAGCGTGCCACCAAGGCGTAACGGATGCCCTCGCCGTAGTAGCTGCCGAAACTCATCTGATAGAGCAGACCAGGCTCATAAGCGTAGATACGGGAGGCGAAATCGGAAGTATGAAAATAGCCCAGGCAGCCTCTCAACGTTCCTTTCAACTGCTTCTTCCATTTCCATTCCCATCCTATATGCTCGCTCACCATATAGCCTTTACTAAGCTCATCGCCCTCATTCTTCATCGTGCTTTCCGCCTGGCTCATCGTATAGTCTAAACTGGTTTTGGCGCTCCATCGTTTTTGGACTATTGTGGCATAGAGGCGCAGACGGCCGGTCGTGGTTCCCGCCTTATCCTTATAACGGAACCTTCCTCCTACCGTCAGGACTCTGGAGGGCTGGAAGAGAATATTCACCAGATTATCCCAACTCTGAGTGCTCTCCCTGGTCTGATACTTAGGCCAGGCGAAATAGGCGAAATCGCTATAGGCTGTGATGCTCCAATGATGGGCAGGAATCCAGGTAAAGCCCAGATATACGCCGTTTTCATCCTGCACATCGCTCCCCTCGGAAAAGCTGTTGCTGAAGAGAGAATAGTATCGGGCAGAATAGAACCTGTGAAGAGCCATGAGCGTGAAATGGTCGGAACAGAGATAGGAGACGGCATTGAGCGTGGCTATGGAACCGCAATCGCCCGTAGCCGTCTCGCCAGAAAGGGTGAAGCGATGGGAGATGTAACCATAGCTGATGCTGGCATTCCAGAAGGCATTCCCCTCTGGAGCAAAACGCTTGTAAAGCTGGCTTTTATTGGGCGTGAGCGGCAGGGAGAAAGAGGTATAAAAGGCTGTACCTCCGATGTGCCAGCCCTGATGTCGGTAACTGATGTTGCCTCCTACAAGTGTATTGGATGCTATCTTCTGTTTGGCAATCTCATTCACCGTGCGATGCAAACCGGTCTTCAGGATGGTCTTGATGCCCCCGCCGTCAGCAGAAAGCGTAGCATCTATCTGGCGATAAGAAAGAAAGCCGGTCAGTTCCAGTCCTTTCAATAAGGTATAGGTGGCGGCGGCGCCTTGCAGATAATTGGCAGAGGAGCGGGAGGAATGACCGCGGATGATGCAGGAAGATGATCTGCCCAAGGAGGTTAAGGCAGAGAGTTTGCCGAAGCCGAAATCATTATTGAGTATCAGTCCTAATCCTGCATTCAGTCTGTATCTGCCCAGGGTGATATTCTTCCATCTGCCCAGATTCTTTACCTGAAGATAGAAGGAATAGAAGTCGTAACCCATCGTGTTCCTGCCTCCGGAAAATGGTTCGCCGGCATCCTGAGAAGCTACGAATCCCAGTTTGACGGAATTGCCGTAGCGAAACTGGTAGCGCAGTCCGTGCTTGTAAGGATAACCCAGATAGCCGTCGGTTCCGCTTGCATCGCCCTTGCGCTCATAAAAAGGAACCTTCAGCATGCCCATCACTTCGTGCTTGCCATACTGGGCGATGTTTTTAAGACTGGGAAAAGCCGGCTTGCTCCCGTCATCGGCCACATAGAAAAAACAACTCATCAGCTGGCGCTGGTACCAGTCGATACTGCTTATCAGGGTAAGCTCGCTCATACTCTTCAGCTGTCCATAGCGGTAGATATAGAACAGGATGTCTTCTACCTGCGATGCAGTAAGAAACGGCATGCGCTCCAGTTCTTCTCTCGTTGCCGTATTCAGATTGACGGGATGCTGCGCCATCTCCTCCAAATCTTCTTCATAGTCCTGCCAGGCTACATGCTCGAAATCTTCGGATGAAGAAAGGTAGGACAGCAGTTGCTGCCAGGGTGGCGAAGCGGAAAGAGAATCTTCAGGCGCGGCGCTCTGTTCTGAAAGAGAGGAAGATTGGGCTTGAGCCCATAAGACACAGAAGATTTGGGAGCTGCCTACGAGAAACAGTTTCAACAAGAGGGCTGTTATGGAATGAGCATGCTTCATCTGCAGTAGGCACTTCATTTATTAAATTAAGACAAAGTTACTGCTAAAATACGAAAAAGAGAAAGAAAAAGCCAAGAATCTTTCTCAATTTGAGAAATAATCTGTAATTTTGCGGCGTAATTAGTAACACAAAGGGGCTTACACCTCTTTATATATAGAAGAAGCTCCACGAAAAAAAAGGAGCTGGACAAAGAACATTGAGGAGATTTACATGAAACAGAAAATATGCTTTTTACTGGCGATGCTCTTCTGCATCACCCTGCAAACCATGGCGCAGACCAATGGCGACAACCCTGAAGACAGGGAGGTGGACATGGATACTCCTACCTTTGAACCGATGGTGAAGGTAGGAAAAGTGCTCCTGGATCATGACAGCGTGCAATATGTTCAAGTGAACAACGTGTACGTTTATCCGCAGCCGGTATTCAAGAACGCCAAGGAGCGAATGGCTTACAACCGTTTGGTATACAACATCAAGAAGGTGCTGCCGATAGCCAAAGAGGTAAGAAGGATTATCATCGAAACGGGTGATTATCTGGAAACGCTGCCTAACAAGAAGGCAAAGGACGCACACATGAAACTGGTGGAGAAAGGTATTAAACAGGAATATACCCCGAGAATGAAGAAACTCACCTATGCACAGGGTAAACTCTGCATCAAACTGGTGTATCGCGAATGCAATTCCTCATCCTATCACCTGATTCAAGCCTTTCTGGGTCCTATCCGTGCCGGATTCTATCAGGCATTTGCAAGCCTCTTCGGTGCCAGCCTCAACAAGAAGTACGACCCGAACGGCGTTGACAGATTAACAGAAAGAGTGGTAAGACAGGTAGAATCGGGGCAGATTTAACCAGCTCATCTTATTCAGAAAGCCCATACACTTAGGTATAAAAGCATTTCCAGTCAATAGGAATTGCTTTTATACCTAAGTTTTTTTGTTGATACAAGCAGAAGAAATCTCCGTTCATAGACATTGAACCGCCGTTCAGTGTCTTTGAACCGACATTCAATGTCTTTGAACGGCGGTTCAATGTCTATGAACGAAGATTTAAACAGACTGAAAAAAGAAATGTTCCTAAGAAAAGCAACAACTTTTCCTAGGAACATTTCCTTTTATATTCGAATGAGATGCCGACCTATTCCTCAGTATAAAGCACCTGAATCATAGTCTGGCCAACCGCCTTAAGCACATTCTTATCCAAATGAGCCATATCATCGCTCACGGTGTGCCAGGTAGGACCGAAACTGCTCTGCTGGCAGTCTGGATAATAAGCTATCACATCTACAGTAGGAATCTTAGCCTTCTCGTTGACCGGAATATGATCATCAGTAATCATTCCGCCATCGCTCTTAGGGAAGTAAGAGCCAAAACCAGCCTGACGGGCTGCAGCCCAAACCTTCTTCACGATGCCACCGGCATACTGCATAGACATGCCCTCACGGTAGAACTTGGCTCCCTGTCCGCCCACCATATCGAGGAGGATTCCGAAACGAGGATTATATCCCTCAGGCTTGTTCTCGCTCCAGTACTGGGCACCCAATGCCCAAGTATCGCCATCGTCCTGAACATCAGCCCACTGAGGTGTTCCCCAGTCTTCAGTATCGAAACATACGAAATCTACGCCGATGTTAGGATTCAGCTTCTTGTCTGCCTGCAGCTGGCGGGCTATCTCCAACATGACGGCTACTCCGCTGGCTCCATCGTTGGCAGCCATTACAGGCTTGCGCCAGTTGGTACTGTCGGGGTCGTTGTCTGCCCAAGGACGGCTGTCCCAATGGGCACAGAGCAAGATGCGGGTTTCTGCCTTCGGGTTGTAATGGGCGATGATATTGGTATTCTTCAGGATGGTACCATCATAGCCCTTGAGGTCAGCCTTCTGGGTCTCTACCTCGCAACCAAACTGCTTGAACTTGCTCACTATCCATTCGCCACACTTGTCGTGCGCCTCGCTGTTCATGACGCGAGGGCCGAAATCGCATTGTGCGGCACAATAAGCCAACGCCGAATCGGCATTAAAGGCAGGACCTACAGGATTCAGTTTCTCTGCTTCCTCTACTTCCTGAACCTCAGGCGAACTCGAACTGTTCGCATTCTTATAGCTGATAGCTCCAGCTACCACTCCGGCAGCAACTACCAAGCCTAAAATTATCTTCATTTTCTTCGTCATAACATTAATGTTTAAAGTTCTGCACCTGCGTCATCACTCTGAGCCAGTTGCCTCCCCAAATCTTGACAATATCCTGCTCGCTATATTTGCGGCGCAACAGCTGGAGGGTGAAATTGATGAGTTCAGAAGAGTCGGCGAGACCTCTGATGCCGCCGTCTCCATCAAAGTCGGTACCCAGACCTACGTGGTCGATACCCATCACATCGATGGCATGCTCAAGATGGGCGATAGCGTCCATGATGTCGGCTTCACCCTCTTTACGCAGGAATCCATGATAGAGCGTGGTATGAGCCACACCACCCTTTGCTGCAAGGGCACGCATCTGGTCATCGGTCAGATTGCGAGGCACATCGCAGAGCGCACGGCTGCTGCTATGGCTGCAGACAATAGGCGTCTGGCTGATATCAAGTGCATCGTAGAAACTCTTCTCGCCACCATGACTCAAATCTACCATGATGCCCAGGCGGTTCATCTCCTGAATCACCTTCTCGCCAAAACTGCTCACACCATTATGGGTATTGCAGCCGCGGGCACTATCGCAGATATCATTATCACCATTATGGCAGAGCGTGATATAAACGATGCCGCGCTGAGCGAAATGCTTCACGTTACTGATATCGTGCTCCAGGGCAAGGCCGTTCTCAATACCGAGCATTATGCTCTTTCTGCCTTTCCGCTTATCGCTGTAAAGATCGGCAGGAGTGCGGGCTATGCTGAGATACTGGCTGTTCTTGCTCACAATCTCTTCTATCTTGTCGAAGATGAGGTCGGCATACTGCGCAGGTCCCTTTACATCGAAAGCCACCTTGCTGCTGAAGCTCTCGCCTATCTGAGGCTGTGGCAGGTAAGCTACCATCGTGGTAGCATCCTGATGACCATCGGTCATCTTATGGAGATCAACCAGGATGCGGGAATCGCGATGATCAAACTTGATGCCCTGAGGGAAGAACATCGGAGTATCACAATGGGTATCGAGCGTAAGGATGCGCTTATGCAACTGCTTGGCTGCATAAAAGTTGTTAGCCTGATTAACCAGCCATTGGAAAATCTTCAATCCTTCTTCTTCCAGCCATTCCGGATGCCATTGCACACCGAGAATCTGCTTATACTCGCTACTCTCTACAGCCTCTATAATATGGTCAGAAGATTTGGCGATGGTGCGCAGATGATTGCCTGGCTTGCTTACCGCCTGATGGTGGAACGAGTTGACAAAGATCTTCTCCTTATTATATATATTATATAAGGTGGAATCTTTCTTGACTTCTACGATGTGGGTTGGTTCAGTACGGTCAGCATCCTGGCTGTGCTTTACCAGCTGCTTGATATCCTGGCACACCTTTCCGCCCAGCGCAATAGCGAGGGTCTGGATGCCCCGGCAGATGCCAAGCATCGGAATCTGGCGGTTGAAAGCCAATCGGGTAATCATCAGTTCAGCAGCATCACGTTCCTGATTGATGTTATGAAGACGGGGAGAAGGCTCTTCGCCCATCCACAGCGGATTATGGTCGCCGCCACCCGTCAGAATCAATCCATCAAGATGCTTCAGGGTATTGACGATGACCTGAGCATCGGCAACAGGAGGAATAATGACTGGCGTACCGCCAGCCGCTATTACTTGCTTATAATAACGATCGCGAAGCGTAGCATCGATACCTTCATAATTGGCAGTAAGGCCAATTACAGGCTGATGCTTCGCTTCGGGAAATCTAGAGTATGCATCCTGGAGATGCGACTCTAAGTCAAATGTTTCCATTTGTTTATCTTTCAAAAAATAATGATTCAAGATCTTCTAAAAATCGTACTCAGGTATGGAGACTCTTATATTAATCTTCATCGAGAAGTACAGGAATCTCACGCTTGATGCTCTGCTCAAGAGAGATAAGCGTTTCGGTAGAAACCACACCAGGGATAGCCTGAAGTTTATTGTTGAGCAAATCCATGAGCTGCTCGTTGTCGCGGGCATAAAGCTTGATCAGCATGGTGTATGAACCGGTTGTAAAGTGGCACTCTACAATTTCAGGAATGTTCTGCAAGCGCTCTACCACCTTTTTATACATATTACCGCGCTCCAAGTTCAAACCTACATAAGTGCAGGTAGAATAACCCAGGCTTTTAGGGTTTACATCAAAACCGCTACCGGTGATGAAACCATCCTCCATCAAGTGCTGAACACGCTGATGGATGGCTGCACGAGACACGCCACATTCTGCGGCTACGTCCTTGAAAGGAATACGGGCATTCTTGGAAAGGATGCCGAGAATCTTTCTGTCTAGATTGTCTATTTTCTCCATTTCGTTTTGTTTTATATTATTCTATTTATAAGGTACTTTTCTATACCAGATAGCAAAATTAATAAAATCTATTGAAACTGCAAACAAAATGCACGAATATTTTGCAATATCCGTGCATTTTGTTGTTTTTTATACTGTTTTTAACCAAAAACCTTGGCATTTTGCTACTTTTAGTAGAAAAATCATACGCTTATCTGATAACCTCGGAGAAGTAATGATCACGCAAAGGTTTCGGTAAGAAGTAATCTTGTGAAAGCAGAAATGAGAGTATTGCAAAAAACGCAAAAAAATCTCATAATATATTATATAAAGAGGTAGGAGATCCTATTGGTAGGGGGCTCTGGCCTCTTTATTTTCTAGCAAATAGGCATTAATTTTAGAGGGTTATACATGTCCTATCGACGAATAGGCATGGATGCGATTTTTGCTGTTTGTGAGATCAAAATATTTTATTTACCTTTGCAAACAGAAAAAAAATAATATAATAAGTTAAAATTATAGAATATGAAAATGCTGGAAAAGAAAAGTTATTGGCTTTTAGCATCTTTACTCTTATTGTCAGTAGGTGTAGATGCAAAGGTGAAATTTGATTTTTCCCTCGTCTTCGTACCAGAGGAGGGTGGTGTGAAGTTCGAAAAAATTACAGATGACGCTGACTGCGTAGCTGATTATAAAGGTAATATCGTGGGTAAGACATCTGGCGTCTTTGGCTCTCGCAAGACCAATACTATCGATTGGTGGGTAATTCCTCAAATTGGCGTATCTCCTGATGGAAGGCGCATAGGTTACATCAACGAAAAGAATGGAACCACCAACATCATGATTAAGAATGCTGCTAAAGGTGGCGCCAGTGTACAGCGCACATTCCGTACAAACGTAGAGGGCTTCACTTGGAGTCCTGATGGCAAGACCCTGTGCTTTACTGAGGTGAGAGGCAATCATCATGGCGTGTATCTGGTAGATGCCAATCAGGGTACTGTGGTACGTCAGATTTCAAACGGAACAGACAATGACTTCGGCGGTGTAATCAGTAAAGATGGAAACACAATTTATTTCCATCGTGGAGAGGGATATGCATCTTATAGCCTTTGGAGTTATGATCGCAAGACCAACCTTTTCTCCAATTATAGTAGAGGTATGACGGCTTGTCTTATTCCTAATGATCTGGATGCCATCTATTGCGCCCGTTTTACAACGAACAAGGAAAGTGAAATTTGGCGTGTAAACTTCAAGACGGGTGTGGAGGAAGTTATCCTTTCCCAGCCAGGCAAGAGTTTCAGTACGCCTCAGTTATCACCTGATGGCAAATGGCTGTTGGTTACAGGATCTAGCAGGTCTGAAAAAGAGAAGATTGACAATACTGACATATTTGTAGTTCGCACCGATGGTACCCAACTTACTCAGCTTACTTACCATCCAGGTAACGATTTGTCGCCAGTTTGGTCACCAGACGGAAAGAGTATCTTCTTCCTGTCTCAGCGTGGCTCAGCAGAAAAGAACTATAATGTATGGCGCATGGATTTCAGTATGTAGTCTATCTATTTGTAAATCTATGAGTATTAATCATATAAACTTTTTAAGATTATGAAAAAAATTATTATTGTAGCAGTTTGCGCATTCTGCGCTCTTACAGCTTCAGCACAGCGTGCAAGTAGCTCATCTTCTTCATTCTTCTCAACAGAGAAGGCTGATGGCGGCGTTCAGTTTGGTATCCGTGGTGGTCTCAATGTGGCTAATATGACAATTGAGGAAGATAATGTTTCTGTATCTTGTGATGCCAAGACCAACTGGCATGTAGGTGTTATTGCAGATATTCCTATGATGGAGAGTCTCTATGTTCAGACAGGTCTCTATCTCCAGAACAAGGGATATAAGGAGTCTGGAGATGAGTGGGAGACGACAGCAAATCCAATGTATTTGGAAATCCCAGTATTGGCTTCTTATCGTTACAACTTCAGCGATGCTGCCCAGTTGCAGATCAACGTAGGTCCTTATTTTGCTTATGGTATTGGTGGTAAAATTAAGGACGTAGATGAAGGTGAAGAGGATAAGGTAGATTTCTTTAGCGAAGATGGCGGTGCCAAGAACTTCGATTGTGGTCTTCAGATTGGTGCAGGCTTTACTTTTGGAGGACACTATTACATCGGTGCAGCATATGAGTTTGGCTTCACTAACATTGCCAAGAACTCAGGCGACACTAAGTTCAAGAACAAAAACTGGATGTTCAGCGTAGGTTATAATTTCTAATAATACATCGTTGAACCTTGATAAAAGGGGATGCAATATTTGCTATAAGGATATTGCATCCCTCTTATTATTACAATCATTAAAAAACTTAGAATCATGAAAACAGCGAAATTACCTCTTTATTATATAGGTATGCTTTTGATGGCATTACCTTTCTTCTTTACTTCATGCAGTAGTGATGACGATGGCTTTACCCCTTCGGCTGGAGGAAGTGATACCGCAGGTCAGATAACTGGCAGCGATGGTGAGAAACTTTATATTACTTCTGTAGGTGACAATACTTTCAACTACAACTCGGAAGGAAAAATCACAAAGTGTAGAGCCTATGGTAGTGATGATTATATTTTCTCCTACAATCCATTCAAGATTTCTTATACCGATACTCATGGCAGTTATTCAGATGTGACAGAGTATTACGATATAGCGTTGAATAAAAATGGTTATATCGTTAACATGAAAACCCGCAGTACATATCAGTCGGATAATGAAGAAAACAATGGCGAGGCGTGGTTTTCTTACGATTCCAAGGGACACCTGACTAAGATTGCCAGTTCAGGCACAGACGTATATTATGAGGATGGCGAGAAGGTAACAGAGAAGTATTCCTTGGAGTATAATTTGTCTTGGTCTAATGGTAAACTCACCCAAATCGTATGCAATGGAAGCGAAGATGGAGAGAAATTTACCGATACAGCTACATTTGAGTATGGTGACAACACCTATCCTAATATCACCAAGCAATGGACAGACAACTATATGGCAGATATAATAGAAGATATGGAGTTCTTGTTCTATGTAGGGTATTTTGGTGTAGCTGGCGATTATCATCCAGTGTCTGCTTCCCAGCATGATAGTGATGGCGAAACTTCTACTTTCAGGTATAGCTACGAATTTAATGACGATGGTTCCGTAAAGGCTTCCAAGTATAAATACAATAACAGTAGATATTGGACAACAAGAAATTATACTTATATGAGTAAATAAAAGAACGGGAGAGTGTGTTTCTATTGAAAAATGCACTCTCTTTGTGCTTTTCTGGAAGATTTTTTGGCAAAAAACTTGTGGATGTGTAGTAAAATGCTTATTTTTGCCATAAAAAGAGAGTTTTAACGGAATATAGAAGATGAAAAGATTTGTTTGGTGTATATGCCTGCTGTTGGTCGTACTGTTGGGTTGCCAACGACCTGCGGAATCGGGTAAGACAGAAGAAGAACGAAAAGTGTTAGCTTGCATTGATGACTCAGTGGAAGCCATGTCGGTTCATGCTCCTGAAATTATAAAGAAAGCCTTGGCTTCGGCAACGGATAGCCTGACTTATTATGAATATTATGTTCGCAAGGCAAAGTACTTCTGTCTGTCTGCCACCCCAGACTCGATGTATCCCATCTTGGATCAAACCATATCTTATTGCAAACTCCAGCCAGCTACAGAACGCCGTAACTCTCTATTGGCATACGCATACAATTGCAAGGCTATTGCTTATCATAATTATCGCAAGAATCCGGATGAGGTGATAAGACTCTATAAAGACGCCACAACCTTGTTGGCTAACAGCGATGCTAAAGACCAGCTGCCTAAGGTTTGTGCCAATCTGGGCGATGCTTATATCTTCAAGAGTCAGTTGCCTGAGGCTGCGGCGTGTTACCGGCGTGCCCTGTTTCTGGTAGACTCGCTCGGGTTGCCGTCTAGTGAGAACATCACACTCTATCTCGGACTTGCCACCATCTATCTGCAACTCAACGATTTTGATACCTCGCTGAAGTATTATCAGCAGACAGAGAAGTATTTCTCGCAGATGTCTGTAGGCATGCAGGCTTATTACCTCAATAACTATGGCAACTACTATTATTATACCAGGAACTACAAGGCATCTCTCCAGAAATTTCTTGCCATGAAGGCTTTTCTCGAGAAACATCATAAGACAGATACCTTCGATATGTACCTCTGCAAGCTCAATCTCGCAGATGTATATCTCAATTTGGACAAAGTGGCGCTATCCGAGAAGTATCTCGACGAGATAGAACCCTGGTTTGCCGAAAATGGTAATGAGGTATCTATTTATTATGTCAATTCTATCCGTATCGGACAGGCGGTAAAGCAGGGGAATATGGCAAAGGTCAAGGATATCTTGTCACACGAGAAGGGGTCAGATAGCATGGAGTTTAGTCTTCGCCAGATTCGTAATCGTTATCTTCGCAAGTATTATGAGGCTATAGGCGATTATCGGGGAGCCTACGATAATCTGAGGACGGATGTCCAACAGAACGACTCTCTGGAGCATAACCGCATCAAGATGCGTGCATCAGAAATCATGGACCGATTTGCGCAAGATACCATTCGTTTGCACCATAACCTGGAGATGGAGCATAAGAATGCTGTTGTCCAGCGTGCCTATGCCATCACGGTGGCAGCAGTATCGCTGGTCGTTGTCATCATCCTGATCTTTGCTCTTCTTGTCATGCGCTCCCGCAAGCGAAATGCGCAAGATAAAATGCGCAACATGCAGTTGAGGCTAGCTTGTGTGCGCAACCGTATTTCTCCACATTTCGTGTTTAATGTGCTTAATGGTAAAATATTGAAATCGGATGAGCATGATGCCAATGACTTGCTCGACCTGACTAAGTTGATAAGAGCTAACCTCGACCTGTCGTGCCGTCTGGATGTGACGTTGCGCGAAGAGTTGGACTTCGTGAAACGGTATGTTGATGTGGAGAAACAGCTGGTGGGCGATGACTTCGAGTTTGCTATCAATATTGCCGAAAGTGTGAATATAGATCAGGTGCGCATCCCTTCCATGTTTGTGCAGATTCTCGTGGAGAATGCTTTCGTGCATGGTCTGAAGGGATGGGATGGACATAAGATTATCCATATCGGGATAAGCAAGGAAGGAAAAAACACCTGTATCAAGGTCAGAGACAATGGACCGGGATTTGACATCCGTAGTGTGGGAAAGAAGCGCACCGGACTGAACGTCATCACCCAAACTATCGTCATCGTCAACGAGCGAAATAAGAACAAGATGAACTTCTCGCTCAATAATGAACAGGAAAATGGAAAAGCCGTAGGATGTGTGGCAACGATAGTTATTCCAGATAATATCAAACTATTTATTTGACAAAAGAACCGCAAGATGAGAACAATCATTATAGACGACAATAAGCAGGCAGTCAAAGACCTGAACGAAAGGCTGGCCAGATTCTCCGAGGTAGAAGTGGTGGCAGTAGAGCACTCCGGACTAGACGGCCTGGCGAGGGTGAGCGAGTTACAGCCCGACTTGCTCTTCCTTGACGTGCAGTTGCCCGATATTTCCGGTTTGGATTTCCTGGACAGACTGGATTTCTTTACCCATGGCCGTTGCAGGGTGGTAATGTATACAGCTTACGATGAGTTTGTGTTGCCAGCTTTCAGAAAGAAAGCCTTCGATGTACTTCTGAAGCCTATTGATGACAAGGAGTTGGACATCATTATGCAGCGACTTGCCGAACACCCCCTTTTACCAACCCCACAATCCGACGGGCAGGATAAGGACAAACTCATGTCCGACAACGGCAAGTTTCTGCTCTATACCAATACCATAGATTTCAAACTGGTTGACAAGCGCGACATCGCTCTCTTTCAGTATAATCATGAAGTGCGTTGCTGGGAGGCTGTGGTAGCGGGCAGCAAGGCTCCTGTCCGTCTGAAGCGAACCATCAAGGGTGATGACCTCCTGGAAGTGGACAAGCAGTTTATACAAGTCAACCAAAAGTTTATCATCAATATGAATTATCTGATAGAGGTGGTTGACAACGTATGCCACTTCTATCCGCCGTTTGATAACATAAGCTATGTAAGGGTGGGACGCCTCTATCGCAAGAAATTGATAGACCGCTTTTATAGTCTTTGATTTTAGGCAAAAAAACTATTGAAATGTTAAAAACCTTGGCATTTTACTACTTTTAGTAGAAAAAACATACGCTTATCTGATAACCTCGGAGAAGTAATGATCACGCAAAGGTTTCACCACTTTATCACCCGTGAAAAAGAGCCAAAGATAACACTCTATCCTTGGCTCTTACCTTATTATATTTTAGTAGTAATTACTTGATGAAATGAATTTCGTAATTACTTTCTCTTCTTTGAATGCGCAGCTTTCTTGGCAGCAGACTTAGCTGGCGCTTTTGCCACCTTCTTCTCTGCTCCTACGGCTACATCTTCCTTCAACTCGCCAGCAGGCTCAGCCTTAACCTCTGGCTTTACGATGCTAACCAGCTCAAGATCGAACACCAAAGTAGAGTATGGAGGAATCTGACCAGCCTGACGCTCGCCGTAAGCCAACTCGTAAGGAATGTAAACCTGCCACTTACTGCCCACAGGCATCAGAGTAAGCGCCTCGGTCCAACCCTTGATCAAGCCATTGGCACGGAACTTATCTGTCTTGCTGCCACCATGCTTGGATGTAGCATCAAAAACGGTACCATCAATCAGACGACCCTCGTAGATAACTTCTACCTCATCGCTAGCCTTAGGCACCTCGCCATGACCTTCGGTAATCACCTTATACTGCAAACCGCTAGGCAACACCTTTACACCAGGTTTCTTGGCATTAGCGGCAAGGAACTTCTCGCCGGCACCAGCCAAAGCTTCCTTCTGGAAATCGGCAGCAGCCTTAGTAGTAAAGAATGTTGTATCATTAGCCAAAGCTGCGATAAAACCATTCTGGAACATAGCATGGCTGATAGAATCGCCTGTGCTCTTCAACTCTTCCTTTGTGCCAGGATATACACGCTTCTCAACCAGTTTGGCAACCTCCATACCTGCAGAATAAGCTACGGTCTTAGGATTGATACCCATGGCAAGCGCATCCTTGTAACCACGAAGGAAATTCTCCATATAGGCAGTATCTACCTGAAAACTCTGCTGGATATAAGGAATCAGACCACGAGTGGCATTCATACCAGCTACATAACTCAAAGAATCGGCTGATGATTTCAACTCAACAAGAGTAGCCGCCTTCTTAACCTTCTTCTTGCTTGCAGCACTAGCTGTAAACAAAGAAGCACCCGCCACGAGGACGAGTGCTGTCATTAATATTTTCTTCATTTATAAGTCCTCTATAAAAATGAGTTCCCACAAAAATTACTTGCCACCTACTGAAATCAACTCAATCTTGAAGATCAATACAGAGAATGGCTTGATCTGACCCTGCTCGCGCTCACCGTAAGCCAACTGCTGAGGAATGTAAACCTCCCAAACAGAACCTGCTGGCATGTGAACCAAAGCCTCAGTCCAACCCTTGATAACCTGGTTAGCACGGAGATCTACAGCCTGACCACGCTTGAAAGAAGAATCGAATACCTTGCCGTCGATTGTCTTACCCTCGTAGTTAACCTTAACCATAGAAGTATCCTTTGGCATAGGGCCATTACCCTCCTTGATTACCTTGTACTGAACACCTGAAGGCAGAGTAACAACTCCTGGCTTCTTCTTGTTGGCAGCGAGGAACTTCTCACCAGCAACCTTGTTAGGACCATATTCCTTCTCCATGTTCTTAGCCTTGATAGCCATCATCTTAGCCTGAGCTATCTGAGCAGCCTGCTCAACAGTCATCAAGCCCTTCTTGCCAGTAGTACCTGTGATGAAACCAGCCATGAAGTTCTTCAGAGAGATAGACTTTGTAGAATCCTCACCGAATACCTCATGGTTGATACCCTTAACCATCTGGTTAGAGATCTGCTGACCAATCTGAATACCTGCGTAGTAAGCAGCCTTCTTCTTGTCGTCACCAGCGTTGGCACCATCGTTAAGACCCTTGATGAAATCATCCATGTAAGCAGTATCAACGCCCATGCGCTCTACCATAAACTCCTTCAGACCCTGAGTCTGAGACATACCCATAGCATAGCTCATAGTATCTACATCAGTCTTGAGATCTGCCTTAGGAGTAGAATTGCCACAACCTACGAATGTAGCAGCAGCACAAGCCACGAGGGCTCCGAAAAATAACTTTTTCATTTCCTTATTTATATTTTAAATCTTTATTTTTATCTATTATATTCCAGGATTGCCTTTACTTCGTTTAAATATATCTACTAACGATTACTTAACGGCAACGAGCTCTACATCGAAAATCAATGCTGAGAATGGAGGGATAGATGCACCTGCACCACGCTCACCATAACCCAACTGATAAGGGATGAAGAAACGGAACTTGGCACCCTCGGTCATGAGCTGAAGACCCTCTGTCCAACCAGCGATAACCTGGTTCAATGGGAAGGTAGCAGTCTGACCACGGTCGTAAGAACTGTCAAACTTAGTACCGTCGATAAGCGTTCCCTCATAGTGGCACTCAACCTGATCGGTAGCCTTAGGAGCCTTGCCATTACCCTCGCGCAAAACCTGATACTGCAAACCGCTCTTAGTAGTGATGATACCATCCTTCTTGCCGTTCTCGGCGAGGAACTTCTCACCAGCTTCCTTAGCAACCTTGCCCTTCTCGGCAGCAGCAGCCTGAGCCTTAGCCTCCTGCTCTGCAAAGAAGTTCTGTACCAACTCCTGAGCCTCCTGCTCGCCGAGCTGAAGCTTACCTGCGATGGCATCCTTTACGGCCTGTGCAAAATCATCAATATTCAAACTCTCTGCACCCATTGAAGCCAACTGGCGACCGATGCCGATGCCCAAAGCATAACTTACTTTATCCATAAAATCTATTTATAAAAATGTATTAATAATCTTAAAATGTACTTTTTGTCCTTAAAACGAGTGCAAAGATAACATTTTTCTCGCTTAAAACGATGTTATTTGCAGAAAAATTGCTAAATTTGTGCATTCTTAATATAAAGATTAAGAAAATATGAATAATTAAAACGTGATAAGATGAAGAAACTCGTATTTTTAACCGGTGCAGGCATGTCTGTGGAGAGTGGTTTCAAAACTTTCCGTGGCAATGATGGATTATGGGAAAACTATCCTGTAGAACAGATAGCTACCCATGAGGGATGGGAAGCTGACCCTACCCTAGTAACAAACTTCTATAATATGTTGCGCCATAAACTCTATGCTGCGCAACCTAACGAGGGGCATAAACTTATCAAGGAACTGGAAAAAGACTTCGATGTGACGGTAATCACCCAGAATGTAGATAATCTGCATGAGAAGGCAGGTTCCAAGAATGTAATTCATCTGCATGGCGAACTGTCAAAGGTTTGCTCGTCACGCGACCCTTACGACTATCGCTACATCAAGGAATTACCCGAGGATGATTGCGAGGTAAAGCCGGGAACCGAAGCTGGAGACGGAAGCCTGTTGCGTCCATTTATCGTTTTCTTCGGCGAAAGCGTTCCTATGATTGAGCCGGCAGCCGAAGCTGTACAGCAAGCCGATATCTTCGTCATTATAGGAACCTCACTCAACGTTTATCCTGCTGCAGGTCTGATTTCATATACCAAGCCTCACATTCCTATCTATCTGATAGACCCGGGTGCTGTAAACACCAATGGATATTACAAGATAGAGCACATCATGAAAGGGGCTTCTGAAGGCATGAAGGAACTGAAGGAAATATTGGAAAAATAAAAACATTCAGAATACATAAACAACAAAAGCAAACAGGGAAGCATCCATTGATACTTCCCCGTTTGCTTTTATTACTTTTATTTTCTTTCTATCAATAACATTCTGCATTACACAGCCTCAGATGTTCTGACTCCCATGCGAGCCTCGGCGACATTAACCACATAATCACCCAGTTTTTCGCACTCCTGAATGATATCCATGTACAATGTACCTACACCATAGGTATAAAGATGGTTATCCACATCATCCAGGTTCTGGTTTCTCAACTGAGTACGATAATTATTAATCTCAGTCTCGATATTGTACGTATGGTTGAGATTGATAGAATGGCGTTCATGAGCAAACATATAGTTCATCTGAGTCAGCGCCTCATCTACCAACTTAAACATCTGATGAATGTTTTCACTCTGCTTGGCAGTAAACTCCTCCTTGTTTTCACCCTTGCGCTTAATGGTGCGGGCAAGATTGAAGCAACTGTCACCAATACTCTCAATCTCGGAAATCTCACGCAACATCGCACGGATCTTCGCCTTGGTATCATCACTCAGATGAGCATCGCTCACCTGATCAAGATACTTGGCAATCTCAATCTCCATATTATCAGAAATACCCTCATACTTCTCGATACGCTCATAGAGTTTGTCGAAAGTCTTGGAATCCTGAGTTTCCAGCAACTCTCTCACCATACTAAACATACGATGGATACGCTCGCCGAAACTGCCGATTTCCTGCTGTGCCTCGAAGACAGAAAGTTCTGGGGTCTTCATGATGCCAGCCTGGATAAAGCGCAAACGGAAATCTTCATCCTCCTTATCTGCCTTAGGCTTGATAAGTTTGCAGACAACTTTTTCCAACTGTGGGATAAACCAAATCAGAACGCCCGTGTTACAAACATTGAAACAGGTATGGAACATCGCCAGGACAATTGGCAACAACTTCGTCTTCTGTGCCGCAGACATACCACCATCAGGATCATACCCCACGATAGAGCAAACGAAATCTACAAATGGATAGAACAGGCAGAGAACCCAGATTACACCAAAGACATTGAATACCAGATGGGCCAAGGCTGCACGACGAGCCTGGGCATTAGCACCCAAAGCGGCAAGATTGGCTGTAGCGGTAGTTCCGATATTCTCACCCATCACCAAGGCAATACCCAGATAGATAGGGAGTACGCCTGTAGAACAGAGTAAGATAGTGATGGCCATCACAGCTGCCGAACTCTGTACGATACAGGTTATAAGTGTACCAATCAGGAGGAAGACTACAATCGTGAAATGACTCTTTGTATCAAAAGATCCAAAGAAATCGATAACCGCCGGATTATGTTCCAGATCGAGAGCCTTACCCGCACTACTCAACAGAACGAGCGAGAAGAAGAGGAAGGCGATACCAAAAAGGAAATCTCCGAAATAACGGCGCTTCTTACTATAAATCAGCATAATGCCGAGGAAGAACGCAGGGAATACGACAATCGTTAAATCTACATTATAACCCAGCGACATAATCCAAGCCGTAAACGTGGTACCAATGTTGGCACCCATAATAACGGAAATAGCTTGGGCTAAAGTCAGCAAACCTGCATTTACAAAAGAAACCGTCATAACGGTAGTTGCAGAGGAACTCTGAACGGCACAGGTAATAAAGGTACCTGTAAGCATTCCCGTAAATCGGTTGGTTGTCATAGCGCCCAAAATGTGGCGCAACTGAGATCCTGCCATCTTCTGCAAGGCCTCACTCATCACCTTCATACCATAGATGAGCAAAGCTAAAGAACCGAGAATCTGAAAAAAAATCACAAGATATTGACTTGTATCCATATTCATTTGTATTTGTGGAAATGTTTGTTACGTTTCGGTTGCAAATATAATAAGAATTTCCGTTATTACGAAATATTTGTTACCGATATTTCAAGTTGTAACAGTATTGTAACATCCAAGACCCCCTAAACACAATTTTGGAAGAACTACATTTACGAATAGACAAAAAGAATCAATAAGCTATATTCTGCTCTGAAATACGAAAAATGAAGAAATATTATGGTCAGTTTTGCCTCATATTTAATAAAAAACGAAAAAAGATGCCAAGAAACTTTGTTTTCTCCTTTTTTTTTTGTTTCTTTGCCTTATAAAACTAATAATAGTCATAATTTATGGGAAAAGGTAAAAAAGGTGGCAAAAGAATGAACAAAGCGCAGCTCACTGAGATGCTGCAGGAATTCTTTGCCGAAAGACCGGGCGAAACGCTCAGCTTTAAAGAGATATTCCGTTCCCTCCGTCTCACTACACATCCGCTCAAGATGCTGGCGATTGACATTATGGAGGAAATGGCATGGGATGACTACCTGGCTAAGGTAAGTGATAATTCTTATCGCCTGAATCAAAGCATACAGGTGATGGAAGGTAAATTCGTTAGAAAGGCAAATGGCAAAAACTCTGTTATCCCTGATGATAGCGAGAAGCCTATTTTCGTTTCTGAACGTAATTCGATGGGAGCACTTAATGGCGACAGGGTGGAATTCACCTTCCTGGCTCGCCGTAAGAATCACATCAAGGAGGCACAGGTCAACAAAATCCTTGAACGCGCTAAAGATACCTTCGTAGGACGTCTGAAAGTAGATAAGGATCTGGCTTACCTCGTGACACCTGGCGATGTCTTTGCTCACAACATCATCATTCCTAGAAGAAAGGTGAAGGGAGGAAAGACCGATGACAAGGCAGTGGTACGAATTATTGAGTGGCCTGATGGAGAAAACAAGAGTCCTATTGGCGAGGTTGTTGATATTCTTGGTCAGATGGGTGATAATGATGTTGAGATGAATTCTATCCTTGCTCAATATGGATTACCTTATAAATATCCAAAGAATGTAGAAGATGCAGCCAACAAGATAAGCGGCGAAATCACAGAACAGGATTACAAAGAACGAGAGGACTTCCGCAAGGTATTCACTTGTACCATCGACCCGAAGGATGCCAAGGACTTTGATGATGCCCTCAGTATCCAGAGATTGGAGAATGGTAACTGGCAGGTAGGTGTTCATATCGCAGATGTATCACATTACGTCACAGAGGGCAGTATCATCGACAAGGAAGCTGTGAAACGTGCAACATCTGTATATCTTGTAGATCGCACCATCCCGATGCTCCCAGAGCGTCTCTGTAACTTTATCTGCTCGCTTCGTCCTAATGAGGAAAAACTTGCGTACAGCGTCATCTTCGAACTCGACAACAATGCCGAAGTCAAGAACTATCGCATCGTACATACCGTCATCGAGAGCGACCGCCGATATAAATATGAAGAGGTACAGGAACTCCTCGAAGCAAATGGTGTGATTGATGGTACTGGCGAACCTGCTCCAGCCGAAACCAAGGAACATCCTTATCAGGGAGAAAACGCACTTCAGCTCATTACGCTTGACAGACTGGCTAAGAAACTGCGTGCCGCAAGATTCAAAAATGGTGCTGTTAAGTTTGACCGCGAAGAGTTGCATTTCGACGTTGACGAAAAGGGGAAACCAGTAAGCTGCTACTACAAGCGCTCTAAGGATGCCAATAAACTCGTCGAGGAATTCATGCTTCTCGCCAACCGTACGGTGGCAGAAAGTATCGGAAAGGTAAAGAAAGGAAAGAAGCCAAAGACGCTTCCTTATCGTATTCATGACAATCCTGACCCACAGAAGTTGGAAACCTTGCGTGAATTCGTTGTGAAGTTTGGTTATAAGATGAAAACAGAGGGTACTAAGGGCGCTACAGCAAGAAGTCTCAACAAGTTGATGTCAGATTGCGAAGGCAAACCAGAGAACAACCTCATCCAGATGGTTGCACTCCGAGCCATGATGAAGGCAAAGTACTCCGTTCACAACATCGGACACTTTGGACTGGCTTTCGAATACTACACCCACTTCACATCACCTATCCGCCGTTATCCGGATACGATGGTTCATCGCTTGCTTACCAAGTACGCAGATGGCGGCAGAAGTGCCAACGAGAAACATTACGAAGAACTCTGTGAGCATTGCTCTGAAATGGAACAGATTGCACAGAATGCAGAACGTGACAGTATCAAATATAAGATGGTAGAATTCATGGGAGATAAACTCGGCGAGGAATTCGATGCCCACATAAGCGGTATTACTTCTTACGGAATTTATGCTACCATAGACGAAAACCATTGTGAAGGAATGATTCCAATGCGCGACATCGCTGACGATTATTACGACTTCGACGAAAAGAACTTCTGTTTGATTGGTCGTCGTCACCATAATAAATATCAATTAGGCGACGCTATCCGCATTAAGGTGGCGCAAGCCAACCTGGAGAAGAAACAACTAGATTTCACCCTAGCCGGCGATTCGGCTCCTGTACGCAAGGAAAAGCCTGCAGCTAATACTTCTTCCAGCAAAGCGAAAAAGTCAAAGCAGAAGACACGAAATCACCGTAAAAACAAATAATATCAAATTGGGCTGACCTTATTGGTCAGCCTTTTTTATTTTGAATCTATACACATTTACAAAATCCAGGACCGAATAGGTAAAAAGATAAAAGGAGCCGCGTAATCTATGGGATAAAGCTGCGATAAGAAAGCAGAACTGTAGGAAAAACAGAAAAGCCCCGACTACTTTCGTAATCGAGGCTTCTGAAATTGAAAGGAGGCGGCTACCTACTCTCCCGCATTGCATTGCAGTA
>NZ_QSAV01000080.1:0-6613 GCF_003465495.1 Segatella copri
ATGTCCTTGAGGTTAGCCAGATTACCTGCGTAAGTCAACTTGTCGAGGTTGATGATGTGATACTCAGGATATTTGTTCACGAAAAGTCTTACTACGTGTGAGCCGATGAAACCAGCACCGCCCGTGATAATGATATTCTTCATTTACTTTGAACTTTGAAAATTGAACTTTAAACTTTATGATTAGTATATTTGAGCAGACTTCTAACAATCCTGCTTAAGATTAGCAATACACTTCTCCAGAGAATCCACCCAATAAGGAACCTTAACACCAAAGGTCTCCTTGATGGTTCGCTTATCCAATACGGAATAAGCAGGACGAGTTACAGGAGAAGGATACTCCGAGCTATAACATGGCAGGATATCGCATTCCGTATGACCAGCGATTCTTGCAATCATCTGGGTGAAATCATACCAGGAGCAGACACCCTCATTTGAGAAATGATAAACTCCAACATATTCATCCTTGCTCTGGGCAGCCTTTATCTTATCCAATATGGTGATGATGGCATTAGCCAAATCGAGTGCGTATGTAGGAGTACCACACTGGTCGAAGACAACCTTCAACAGTGGCTTGGTTGCCGTCAGATTAAGCATCGTCTTGCAGAAGTTCTTGCCAAACTCAGAATACAACCAAGCCGTACGGATAATCACATAGTCACAGCCAGTGGCCATGATCTTCTGCTCTCCATGAAGCTTCGTTGTTCCATACACGCCAGTAGGAGTTCCCTTCTGGTCAGGATTACATGGCACATTATAAGGTTCCTTACCAAAGACATAATCTGTTGAGATCTGGATGAGCAGCCCATCAACCTCCTTCATCGCCCTAGCCAGATTCTCAGGAGCATCAGCATTAAGTTTTTCTGCCAATGCAGCCAGTTTCTCATCTGTCTCGCAAGCATCCACATTGGTCCACGCCGCACAATTCACGATGGCTTTCACATCATTCTCCTTTACCATCTTACGGATGGCATCCATATCGGTGATATCAAGGAAAGTAGTTTCCAAACCTTCTACCTGATTGACATCGGTAAAGATATAATGATCTGTTGTATTTTGGCTAACGATACGCATCTCATTACCAAGCTGACCGTTAGCACCTGTTACTAGTATGTTCATATTTACTTAAAGAGAGATAGATGAGTTTGAGAACAGAGCGAAAAGTAGCTTAAAAAATGCTCTTATCCTCTCCCTCACCTATCTTATATTTTAATATTCTAAATTCTTCTTTAATGTACTATTTGCTTCGTCAAGGATTGAAAGCAGATACTTGCCATAGTCGTTCTTCAACATAGGCTGTGCATTCTCTCTCAACTGTTCTGCAGTAATCCAACCTTGACGGTATGCAATTCCTTCCAGACAAGCAACCTTCAAGCCCTGGCGCTTCTCCAAGACTTCGATAAAGGTTGAAGCTTCAGAAAGGGAATCATGGGTCCCGGTATCAAGCCAGGCAAATCCTCTTGCCATGGTCTGTACCTTCAGCTGCTTATCCTTCAGGAACTTTTGATTAACGGTTGTGATTTCCAACTCACCACGAGCGGAAGGCTTAATATGCTTAGCTACTTCTACTACCTTGTTAGGATAGAAGTATAAGCCAACCACAGCATAGTTGCTCTTTGGATGCTCAGGCTTCTCCTCAATGCTGAGGCAATTGCCTTGTTCATCGAACTCTGCGACACCATATCGCTCTGGATCACTTACACGATAACCGAAGACGGTTGCCTTGTTATTCTGCTCTGCATCTACTACTGCCTGATGAAGCATCTGGCTAAGACCAGCACCATGGAAAATGTTGTCACCCAATACAAGACAAGCCGAATCATTACCGATGAACTGCTCACCGATAATGAAGGCTTGGGCTAAGCCATCTGGTGATGGCTGCTCTGCATACTCGAATTTCACTCCGAACTGGCTACCATCACCTAAGAGACGTTTAAAACCTGGCAGATCGAATGGAGTTGAGATAATCAATATCTCACGGATACCTGCCAACATCAAAACCGAGACAGGATAATATATCATCGGTTTATCAAAGATAGGAATCAGCTGCTTGCTGATACCTTTGGTGATTGGGTACAAGCGTGTTCCGCTACCACCTGCTAATACTATTCCCTTCATTGCCTTAATGTTAAATGATTAGTATCTTGTTTACTTGTATAAATCTACATTGATGTCGAATGGACTATCAAAGTCTTTCAGCATAGCATGTTTTGTATCTTTCTCAGAGAGGTTAGCATGCTCTGTTGGGATTTTCCAATCAATACCGAGGGTATCATCGAGAATAGAAATACCTCCATCTGCCTCAGGATGATAGAAGTTATCACACTTGTATTGGAAGACTGCTGTTTCTGAGAGAACAGCGAAACCATGGGCAAAGCCCTTTGGGATGAAGAACTGACGATGATTGTCTTCTGTCAGTTCTACAGCCACGTGCTTGCCATAGGTTGGTGATCCTTTACGGATATCTACGGCTACATCAAGCACTCTACCTTTTACGCAGCGTACCAGCTTGCTCTGGGTATAAGGTGGACGCTGGAAGTGCAGGCCTCGCATTACGCCATAGCTGCTCATAGACTCGTTGTCTTGGCAGAAGTGAACACTGTGTCCCAGGATTGGGGCAACCTTTTCTTCAAACTCTCGCTCGCTGAAACTCTCGAAGAAGTAGCCACGAGAGTCGCGGAAGAGGCGTGGCTCTATAATGAGAACGCCTTCTATTTCTGTTTTTACTATATTCATTGTTTTAACTTATGTTCTTTAATAAGAATTTCTAAAATCATCTCGTCCTTCTTTGTTGATAAAGCGAGCTGCACTCGGCAATTTGAAAGCGAGCTTTCATTGCACTCATTGGCATCGCTTTTTCCCATTAAAAAAGGCTTTTTTCGAATCCCTCCGTCTCCCTTTAGCCAAAGGGAGCTCCACATCCTAACCAAGCCTTCCCTTCTCAGAAAGGAAGGATGTAACCGCCCTCCGGTGCTCGGAACCGCTTCGCTATAATGTTGGCGGACCATCAAAGGTCTCGCCAGATTATGCGGGATGGGACCGCCAAACTATGACTTATCATAGAGAATCAAAGACCAGTACTGCTACTATTTAGTTTTCAACAGTAAGCTATAAGTACCCAATCTGTTTAAATAGTACTTTTTAAGAAGACTGTTTTATAAATGCTGCAATTTCTTTATATCTCAATGGCTTTTCAAATATACGTATATGACAATCGTCAAGTTTTCTTTCTTTCAACATTTCACTTATCTTATCATTACCCGTAATAATAGCAACTTTTGGCAAAAGCGAAGGATATTCCTTCTTTATCTTTTCTAAGATGCCATAACCATCAAGATTGCTTCTCGTAGCAAGGCTTATGTCTATAAAAATTGCATCAAATGTATTTAAAACTTCCCAAGGTATATCTTGAGACTTATCACAGTACTGTTTGTCTAATTCTTCTTTAAATACCATGCATTCAATTGCACTAAAGACAGGCAGTATTGAAGCATATTCATTCTCTATCGTCAATATTTTCATTTCGAAAAAGTTTAAAAGTTAATTCCAAACAAAAAAGAGTTTTGTCGTCATCGACTTTAGTAAAAGCTACAAGACCTAAATTTGTGTCTGAAACAAATGATTTCACATTAGAAACACCATACGTTTTTCTCTTGGTAATTTCTTCTTTACTATTATCATTATAACTTTTGATAAGTTCATTGACTATTGTCTTGTCTAGAAAATCATTTGAAAAACAGACCTTCAAAGTTTCGGTTGAACAAGAAACCTTACACGCGCTATAATTAACCCGATATTTAAACATGTTTCCTATAATATCAGAAAATAAAATATCAAGTCCTTCCATATTGGTTTGAACAGCTTGACTTTCATCTTCCAAGAAATCAACGTTATCAACCAAAAGATTCTGATGGTTAAAGGTTGTCTCCCATACTGTACGTAATATGGCAAAAACCTTCCTCGGTTTAACCATTTCTATTTTCTGATAATGAAACGGATTATTATCTTTATCAAGTAAATATTTAGCTTTACTTCTAATACTATCTATGTCTATTTGAGAGCGTTTAGCTGTTTCTTTAGCAAAAGAGATTATTGTTTGATAATCATCAGTAAAATCTGCATCATTAATGACATCCGTCAGAGCTTGAACAGACGTTAAACGATTCTTGATAAAATGCATTGTATTTATTGCACTATCCACAAATCGACCTTTTTCTTTTATCTGTTCATTATACTCTCTACGGCGCTTCTTCATCATGCGTTCAGTATAAAGAAGTTTTGCAAATTTTTTCAATGGTGATTCTAATGCTAGACTTATCCATTCAAAATTTTCAGAATCGTTTAAGGAAGTCACAACAAAAAGATATTCAGAATCGTCTTCATTATTACGAAAAGACTTTTTATTTACTGGAATTAATAAATTCGAGTCTATCTTACGACCTTCTATTGTTATATCCGCATTTAAATCTATTTGATCCTTACTCAAATGCTCAATCTGTTTAGCTTTTAATTCTACATTATATGTATATACAAATTGGGAGGCATTCACTATGTATAAACTCTTGTATGAATCATGAGTAATGAAACAATATATTGCATTACAAGATAGATTATACTTGGAACAAATATCAATTATTCTCTTATAAACTTCTTCATGTTTAGTGCCATGATTGTAATAATCATCTATCGCATCCTGCAATTCAGAATTTTGGCTTGCCGACACCCAATTCTTTACCGTATTAAGATGGATTAAAAAAAATGCAAAAAACGGTAGAACAACATAAAGAATATTTATTGTGAAGATTGTACCACCATTAGCAAAAGCCAAGACCAGGTAGACAATGCACAATATTAATATGTACATCTTTGACCCCTTATTCTTTCCGGTATGATTAATCGCATTTGCAATAGGAATAAAAAACATTGAAATAGTCGTGATATTATCCAAGGGCTTACCATACAACGAGAAAGCTATCATCGAAAAATCTAAAGCAGAACGCAACAATGCTAGTGCTCTTGTTGTTGTCCCAAAAAGCTTTGCTTGTATAACAAGATACAACAAAAAAAACAACATATATACATAGCCAGGAAATATATCATCATAAATCATAGACAATATCATTCCATAACCGACCAATATAAGTCTAAAATATATAGATCTCATATGCCTATTGGCTTGTAATATAAATCTATTTTTCCAATTCATCGACATTGAAACTAGCAAATAAATTTTTGAACAAGAAATTAACACCAACTACTACATAAACAACATTCCAAAGCACCAAAGAGACTAACCCTAATGTCGTAAATGAAATCTTTGCTGAGTTATCTATACAATCAAAATGCAATGTAATAACATTAGCTAAATGATTGATAAAAGCATTACTTGAAATAAAAACTTTCTGAAATGTATACCATTCCATACATGATAAAGGTGCAGGAAGAAGTATTATGCATTCTATGAAATATAGCGAAAGAATTGAAATCAATATCGTCCATAGATTTCGCGATGAAAGTAATAGTAAATACTTTATTGATTTGTTCTTCTTTGCTATTTTCAGCTTCTTTTCGAATATTTTATTCGAAAGCCAAGCGGTTTCATAAGAAAGAGTTTCAAGCAAATATTTTAAATATACCAACAACCTGTATTGTTGTTCAACGCTTAGAAAGGGTGATAACACATATTCCAACAAAAGATCTCTATTATAATCCTCATAACCATAGTCTTTTTTTCTTTTATTACGAAGATAGACAGAAATAAAGTATTTGATATCTAAGTATAATGAGTTTTTGGCATTTTGAACTTCCAAATTATTTGATTCAACTTTTGTATCGATTATCATTGCTAACGTTTGAACCCTTTTTTCTAAAGAAGGATCACTAAACAATTCAGCATATAGCTTTGCTAAAAATGTCTTAAATTCTAATATTTCTTCATTCGTCATTTCTTTCGTATTGAATAGTATTTTTATAAGTTTTGTTTTATTCAAACAAGTCTTGCTCTTTTGTTTCTTCCAAACGATGGTAATGTGGCCAATCATATACTTTTGTTATAATATACTTTTGCTTCACACTTCCATCCAACTCTATAGTTTCTAATAATTGAATATCACAAATTAAAACATCTCCTTTTCTAAAAGAAATATCACGATGATCAATTAAGGTTAAAAATGCAATGTCATTCATTTTCATTGGCCTAACTTTTCCTTCATAACGAACTTTCCATTGGACAGATTTAGCCTCAAGTGTAGGTGATACGATTTGAACTGTAACCCGTGGGATATCATAACAAGATGTACTATCATCTATCTCTTTTATGAGACCTGTCATTTGCTTTTTGTTAATTTGAATTGTTACTTCTTGATGATTAGCGTCTTTGTAACAGAGAGACATATTGGTTATTTTATCTGAATTAACAACAGTAGAAGCTATCTTGTTTACAGAATCTTGAAGTGCTTTATTTTTATCAAATTCTGCTCTTTGTATTGTAACAGGTCCAGTTTGAGTTTGAACAGTATAAGTATCAGACCCTGCTGTAAAAAGCCAAAATATTAATTGTGCTATAACCTCTTTGGTAACCATCTATATTTCCATACACCCTCTGAACCACCTTT
>NZ_QSAV01000081.1:0-5384 GCF_003465495.1 Segatella copri
AAGCAAAATCCCACTAAACCCTATAGGTTGCGGATTTGAGGTTAACATCTTTGATAGCAATTAATAAAATATTGACGTAGCAATAGTCTGAAAAGCTAGAAACTACATAATAACAATACTACGATAAAAATGTAATCTGTTGTTGTATAGCTATTTAGTATGTATATTTCGTGTGTGAAGTAAAGTCTATATGTTGGCTTATAAAAGGAATTTATATTTACTTTTTTAATCATAGCATTCGCTTTTTATGCATTCTTCCAATACCTGTTTTCAGCGATGAAAAACGGAAAAATTAGAGTTTCCTGATTACATAAACCCTTTTTTAGCCCATGAATAGCCGATTTTGCCCTTTAATTCATGCCCTCATCGAGCAGCTGAAAGAGGAATATCCATTAGCCACGATTCATGGTCATAATGAATTTGCCAACAAGGCTTGTCCCTGCTTTGATGTGAAGAAGGAGTGGGGCTAACAGATAGGGAACGCTCTGCGTTCCCTATTTATACTTATTTTCCGATGCAACATGTGGATGTTGCTGATAGTTAAGCTTTTATCTTTTAAACGGTACAACTACCCTTTTTATAAGTGCACAGAAAATGGGCGACAAATGCAATGTGCTTATTCTCAATGCCTTAATGATAAAGTTGTACCGCTTCTTTTTAGCCTCAAATTGTAAATCTCTGAAAACAAGTGCAAAGCACTGAATCCGAGAATATTCCAACTCTTGTGTTACAGAACGCTTATCTTCGGGTGCAAAGGTACAATATAATCTTGGAATATTCCACTGAATATATCTTAAAAAATCTTATTTATTTCATTGTTTCTGTTGGTATTCAGAATATAATCACTACTTTTGCACATAATCTTTATATAATGATTATGAGCAAAAACAATGAATATATCAAAAACGCAGCTAACTATGTTGCTTCAGTTTTGGAGGACAATATTGTGGCGAAACCTGTGTGCAAAAGTGTGCAGGATATACTTCCTGTATCCGTTGTTGGTAATTTTGAACTATATAATGGGCGAATATTAGGAAAGGATATTCTTTTTGCTTTTATTGAAGATGGCAACGTGATAGCTCCTGCTCAGACTAAGAAGCAATTAGACATTATTCAGCGAAAGACAGGTATGGTTGCCATACTTGTATCTGAACATTTATATTCTTATAATATAAATAGGTTGGTTGCTCAGAAAGTAAATTTTATAGTCCCAAATAAGCAGATGTTTATTCCTTCTTTATTGTTAGATTTGAAGTCTATTAATACAATAGGCGGAGAAGATAAGAAGGATGCCATTACTCCTTTGACGCAATGTTTGTTACTGTATCATTTGGAAATAGAATCAATTTCGGGAAAGACAAGCTATGAACTTGCTGACATGTTGGCTGTATCATACGCTTCTGTAAATCGGGCGTTGCGTTGGCTTGTATCCAAAGACCTTATAAGGTTGGAGGGAGCTAAGACGAAGACCATACAAATAGATTTCAGCAATAGGGAACTTTGGGATAAAGCATTGCCATTGTTAGTGTCTCCGATAGAAAAAGTCTATTATACGGATGCTCTTCTTGAAGGACAGATGATGAGTGGAATGAATGCCTTGGCTTCCTATACGATGCTTAACGAAGAAAACAAGCAATGTCTTGCCATGCCGAAAAAAGATTTTAAGGCTTTAAACGTTGCGGTGGATAAGCAGTTTGGTCAAAACGAGATACAGGTATGGAAGTATAATCCACAAATACTGAGTTCAACAGGGGTAGTTGATAAGTTATCGCTTTATCTTTCTTTGAAAGACAATGAAGATGAGAGAATACAAATAGAGTTGGAACGATTAATAAGTGAAATGCCATGGTAAGAGGTATAGATACATTCAAGCAGTTCTTCAAAGGTTTTGAAGACAACTATGTGATAATCGGTGGTACGGCATGTGAAATCCATGAGGATTTGTATGCCCAAGTGCCTCGTGCGACAAAGGATATAGACATCATCTTGATAGTTGAGGCTTTGTCTGCTGAGTTTGTCGCTAAGTTTTGGGAATTCGTAAAGAAAGGCAATTATGGGCAGCGCAACAAGGGAGTGAATGAAAGTGTGGAACCCAAACATGAGTATTTCCGCTTTATGAAGCCTGCCGATTCTGCTTTTCCATATCAAGTGGAATTGTTTTCCAGAAGCCTTGGCTTGATGAATTTCCCAGAGGAGGCTCGTATCACACCGATTCCTGTGGATGAAGACTTGTCGAGTTTGTCAGCCATCCTTATGGATAACGACTATTATCACTTTACGATAGAGCATAGCTTGCTTGAATACGAAGTGCATATTGCTAACATTGAGAGCCTTATATGTCTGAAAAGCAAAGCTTTCTTGGATTTAAGTCAAAGGAAAGCTATAGGTGAAAGTGTGGACAGCAAACATATAGCGAAGCATAAGAAAGACATCTTTCGTCTTGCTGCAATGCTTACTCCAGCAAGTAAATATGAGCTGCCCGACACATTGAAAGCAGATGTTGGTAACTTTTGTACTGCCATCATGCAGGATTTACCAAACGCTGACTTTATCAAGTCGGCAGGACTTGGTAATGTGACGAGTCAACAGATTGTCGAACAACTAAAGAAATCAATGTTGTAGTTATGGTAAAAATACAATATGTTTCTGATTTGCATCTGGAGTTTGTAGCGAATACTCGCTACTTGGAGAACAACCCAATCCAATCTATAGCAGACATCTTGGTGCTGGCAGGTGATACTGGCTATTTAGGGGATGAAAGTTTTCTCAAGCATCCTTTCTGGGATTGGGCTTCAGGGAATTTCAAGCAAGTGATAGTTACACCAGGCAATCATGAGTTTTACAAGGGGTATGACCTCGGACAGCTCTATGATGGTTGGTGCCTGGGCATACGTCCTAATGTAAAATGTTATTATAATGCTGTTGTTCACCTCTCAGATGATATAGACCTCATCGTCTCAACGCTCTGGGGACATATTGAGCCTAAGGATGCTTTTGCGACAGAGCGCATGGTTAATGACTTCTATCGTATCAAGGATGGTGGTGTTGTGATAAATAGTGAGCGATTTAATCAAGAGCATGAGAAATGCCGTGCTTTCATAGAAAAAGCAGTTGGCGAAAGTCAAGCTAAACACATCGTGGTGGCAACCCATCATGTACCATCGTATGAATTGGTATCACCAGATTTCATAGGAAGTCCGATAAATGGAGCCTTCACTGCGGAACTTGGAAACTTCATTGCTTATAGTCGCATAGACTATTGGATTTATGGTCATTCCCATCGAAACATAGATAAGGTGATAGGTAATACCCATTGTGTTTCAAATCAACTTGGGTATGTGTGTCATGGGGAGGCTAAGGTTTTTGATTTTATGAAATGTATTAATCTGTAAGAGACAATGGAGAATGTTTTATTTTTTGACATACCCAAACTTAAGCCCAATTATTCTTTGATAGTTATTGGCATTTGCCAACTTTTGATGACTATCTACTCATTAACTAAGGTTTATTTACCAGATTTAATGTTGGGGTTTACCATAATGGCTTGTGTTTTCGACTTTATAGGTTTTTGCTTAATTTATTTTATTATAGAAATCCGTAGATATTCTAGAAATGTAAAAAATAAGCTAAGATGTATTCTTTCTGATTCAGTAATATTAGGAGTTCTAAACATATCAAAAGGCATAGTTGTTGAAAGGAAACTCAGCCGTGTGGCTTCATGTATTGAAATTTCTGATATGAGATGGAATTATACTATATTCTTATCTGAAGGCAGAATTTATGAGTTTAAATGTGTTGTCGTTAAAGTTCTTCCTGACAAGATACATCTATTGTTAGATTTAGATACATTGAAATGTAACAAAAACATCCGTAAGCCAACGTTAAATGCTGTCAAAACAGGTACAAAGTTAGATGCTTCTGTACTCAAATTGCTGACAAATATAGCTTTAGGACTAATCTATCTTATATTGGTGCTCTTTGTTGGCTATATGAAAGGCATCTATGGCTTAATGCTTTTAATGGCATTTGTATGGGGAAGTATGGGAGTCGGTGTCTTATTTCTAAAAAATGGTCTAATTGGTGATAGATTATTGCGTTGTTTTGATTTTTATTTTAAGATTCCCTTGATGTTGGTCTTACCTTATGTTGTCTCGTTATTTGTTTCTTGTGGTGTTCCTTTTGCAATATTGATTGGGTTGAGAAGTTTTACTCAATCATCTATATCGTATGCAAATATGATTTTTTGTTCTCTGATTATTGGGTCTTTCACTGTCGTTTATGCAAATAATTTTTTTACTAGATTTATTCTTATTTGTATCTATGGTTTAGGAGAGCCAGAAAACGAAATATATCCTGCGACTTTTAGGGATAGGAGAATAATGTACTTACGAAAAATACTGATAGACAAGAGTTTGGTAAATATGCTGGTCTTGTTGACTTATGTCGTATTTTTAATTTCAGATACCATGCTGTTTTTTCAATGGCACACTCATGTCTTTACTACGGATATAAATGATGCTGTTAAAAATTCGTTTATTGTATATATAGCATTCAAGGGCTTTGTTGCAGCAAAGAGTAATACACATTACTCTTTAAAGGATATAGCCCACTTAATCGAATATTCATGACTTAATGTATCTGCCCCCGTAGATTTTCGACAGAAACAATCTGTGGAGATTCAATGTGTGTTTCTTAATTAGAGAGTGTAAACTAAAATGGTAAATTGACACAGAGTTTAGTTTACACTCTCTAATTTATTTCAATTTGGCTATCAGAGGACGAATTTTTATGTCGTATTCTTCGTTGCCAAAATTTATAACAATAAGATTCCGTTTACACCGAGTTATCCCAGTATATAATAATTCATCAAAAGATAGGTTGAAAGTTGTTGATTTGTCATATTTCGGTTCAAGAACAAGAAAAACAACTTCACTTTCCCATCCTTTGAATGAATTAATAGTAGATATTTTTATAGTACCACTATTCATCCAAAAATGTAGTTTTTTGTTATCTCTAATATTTTTGTAATTTGAACTGTAAACTTCTTTTTTGAATTGAGTTAAAACTTCTTCGTAGTGCTTCCTAAAAGCAATTAATACGTCAAAGCTGATTCTACATTTTTCGCATTCTTCAATCAATCTTTCTTTGAAAGTATCAGGAAATGACACATATAAATCATAGATAGTAAATAAAACAGCAATGTGCTGTCTTAATTTGATGAGATCATAATCATAGAGCGTAGTCCTTTTGGGAAACAATTTCTTCTTGAAATGTTCTGTAATGTTGTTGAACCATGCAAGATTTGGATTGCCTCCATTGTTTTTACCAATATAATTGAGGTGAGTGTAAGCGGCTCCGCGTTTATACCTTGCATAATTCAAAAA
>NZ_QSAV01000082.1:0-4919 GCF_003465495.1 Segatella copri
TGTCTGACACCTGTGAGCATTTCCTTGTGGAATGCACCTTCCTTGTAGTCAAAGGCATAGCTGCGCAATGTCTCGCCCTGGAAATTCACGGTCACTTTCTCCAACAGCTTGTTGGAGGAGGCGAGGAATCCATAGCGGGCATTGTTGGTCTTTACCTGCTTTACCTTGTTGCCTTCAAAGAGTACAACGGTGTGCGGTTCCTGTCCTGCATTACCTGCGTGAACCTCCTTCAGATATGCAGCCTTGGCCTTCAAGCCGCCACGCACATCCTCATCCACGATGTCATACACATATTCTATATAGTCACCGTGGAGTTCCTCGACACGTTTCAGCTTCCATTCGGCAATCACCTCACGGGTACTGCCCGAAGCATCGGTGACATTGCCCTTTACAACAGCTCCGTCACCACCATAGATGTACTTGACACCCTGCTTGTCTGTAACCTCCCAATAATAGTTGGCAGGACTGTCACCCTTGCGGATGATACGGCTGAAATCACCGCCTTGGCGGGTGTAGAACTGGCGGTCAGCCTTTCTGTTCATCTTCTCGCCACGGTGTGCGACTCCCATCTGTCCGTTGTCATCCATAGTGGAGAGCATTGAACCGGACAAGAGATAAGTCTCCGTCTCTTTTGACTGGTCATAACGAGGCACGCCCCACCGGGTGTCAAGCGTAATGCTTGGCACGCTGACGTTCCAACCCTCGCCAAGCCAACCGCTACCGCCCTCGCTGCTGTACTGCAAGCCAAGGCTTGGCTGCATACCGTTTCGTGCTGGCGGCATCTCGAACGGATACTGCAGGTTGGCAGAGCCACGGTTGTTTGCGCTTGGAGGCGCAATGACATTGAGCTTCGCCGTCGGGTCTGCCGCCTTGATGTCGTTCATCATCGTCGGGGCAAAGCCTTCGGTCTGCGGTGACTCCGGGGCCTGTATCACACCGTTGATCATGTCGGTGAAGTGGGTCGTCTTTGAAACGACACACTCTTCCTTCTTGTCCACACGCACACGCTCCAACGCAACCCAATGCTTCTCGGCCGGGTCGTAGTAATAGGTACGGATGTCGTCCTCGGTATAGCCGCTTGGTATTCTCGTGCGGTCATACTTTATCTTGACAGTCGCACCCTCGCCTGTGAAGTGTGTTCCGTGAGGGAGAAAACGGTAGCCCTGTCCTCCTGCTGTGACATTGGTCATGGCAAAGTCAAGCTCAGGAACATTCTCCTCTCCGATAGAGTTCACGGAAAGGCTTCTGTTCCGAATGAGGTCTTTCTGAAGAACGACCAGTTTGCTACCTCCTACGGAGATACTGTCAGAGACACCCTTCTTGAAGAGTTTTCTCACGGCTGTCCCGTCCTTTGCCGAAAGGGACAGTGTGGCGGCAAGCAGTAAAACAAATGCCCACGCCACCTTCTGTATATAATTCTTCATGCGTATCTTCCTTTAAGTTACTTTACTGAGATTTTCCTTGTATGCTCCCCATTCTCGGAGATTGCCTTCACGACATACACACCCGATGCGGGAACCTTGAAGTCGGCCTGCTTGACGCTTTCGCCTGTCATTTGGCGTGACACTACCAGTTTGCCTGATACGTCAAACACCATCAATGTGGCTGCAGCAGGCTTGTCCTGTGTGAGTTTAGCCTCGTAGATGCCTGTCGTAGAACCGTTGCCCTTGACAGTGAAATTCTCGTCTTCTCCAGATATGAAGGTATTGTCTGCCTGTCTGTCCGAGCTGCCCACATGGTTCTCCCTTGCCTGTGTTCCGTTAGGCATACTTGCATCACACTCGCTGCCGACATAGACGGTCATCGTTGTCGTACACTTCTTGGGTGTTTCTATCTGCACGTTGCCCCTTGTGGTGAATGAGGTTACAGGCGTACCGTTTACGGTAAGATCTGTGATATGTGTCTCGCCCTTTCCGTACTTGATGCAGAACCGCCATGCACGAAGTGACCAGACATATTCATGATGCACGGTCTGTCCGTTCAACTTGTATGTGACCTGCATATTGCGGACTGTAACACTGAGCACATCGCCCGGCTTGATGGTGACATATTTGGTTAGGCTTGTATATCCACCGGTTATGATATGCGCCTTGTCGCCTCGCACGTCGAAGCCATATTGGGTGATCTCGTCCGTGAGGCTTGGCTCCAATCCCACACGGTAGTTTGATTTTGTATCGTTCACCGTCCATGAGATGTCGCCAGACAGATAGGTCCTGGTGTCATGTGAGTATGAGGTGTAGAGTGCGTTGCCAGTGGCATAAATCTCGTTGCCTCCACCTTGTGATACGGACAGCGCATAGGCGCCGGGGGCAAGATTCGTGATTCTGTGCGTGTCACCGAAGAATGTTCCTCTGGCAATGGTTTCTCCTTTTACTTTTCCTGCAACGGTGTCAACGCTGAGCACATAGGAATAGACTGGTGTACCGATGTTGATGCCGATGTCGATATACCCGTCATTGCGTGGAACTCCATTCTCGCAACTTGACGGCGTAGGAGTGGCATCATAGGAAATGCCGTCATAATAGGCGAATGTGAACACATCGCTTCCGCTTCCGTCTGCATCCCATAGGATATTGCGGAATATGGTCTTGCCCCTTGTCATATCAGGCTTGGAGCATCTTATGTTGCTATTGCTGTTGATGTCAAAATCACCTTCACCGCTTGGGTCTATGAGCATGACGGTACGCTTGCGGCAATAGTCCGAGAACTCCCTGTCCGGTGTGAGGTCATAGCTCAACTCTGCCATATAACCGACATCATCTATTCCTCCTGTCCTCAAGCCTGTCAGATTCAATGCGGCTTCTGTTCCTTCCGTTCGGATAATGCCTACGCTGGTATCTGTTTCTGCCGCATCCGAAAGGGATATGGTTCTTGTGGCACTTCCTATTCCGTCAACACGCAGATAGATGTTTTTGCTTTCCTTGCGGATAGAGATGTCCGTTCCATCAACATCCGTGGCAATGTACGAATTTGATACAGTGCCATTGATGATTGGGTAAACAGTCCCTGCGTTGGAGATTCGGAAACCGTACTTGCAAGTATTACCGCCATTGCTTCCAAAGCCAACGTCAAAAGTCGGGTGACTTGTAGGACAGGTAAACTCCAATGCGCCGCCACCCTCAACAAAGGCAGGAGTAATGGCATAAGCCCCAGAAGCGGCTTCCTCTTGAATGATGTTGTCGGTAAAGCCATTCCTCGAAACCTCAAATCCTTGTGCAGTCCATCTTGTCATTGTACTGTCAGACGTTGACGGCACATTGGTCTTGACCATCCATGTACGTTTCATGATGTGCCACAGGGAATCTGTCGGGGATGTGTAGGTTGCAAGTGACGCATCATCATCACCCCAAAATGTATATCCCTTGTCTGGCATCGGATTGCCGCTTTCACGTCCCATAACAAGCAGACGTGAGGCAGATGAAAGACTATAAGGGTTGGCATCATAATAGGTGTCATTGTCCTGCAATGCCGCATAAGTCGGACTTTCCTCATACGAGGTAGCGGAAAGCGGTTGTAAAAGACTTCCTGCTATATCGTTTCCAACGGCTGTCACACGATGATGATAGGCTTGGTTCTCAGCCAAGTCCCAAATCAAGTTTCCGTCGCTGTCAAGATACGAGCCTTTGAGGGTGATGCCGTACTTTACCGCCAGATAGCTCTCCACTTTTCTGCGCTCATCGGGTGTAAGCATCCTGCTGAAAACAATAAGCTCAGGGGCATATCCCCGGATGGAAGCATTACCGAAGAGCGAGGTCGGGAAATCCGTACCGAAACTGCCAGAGGTGGAAGGGGTTCCGATGAATAATGTGGTGTTGGAGTTGTCTCCCCACAATGTTGTTGAAGGATTGCTTACCTTGAAGTAGGACACAACGCGCAGAGCGCTTTCCTTAAAACCGTTCTCGGACAAAGAATCACTTGATTGAAAAAGCAGGTCTTCACCCGATGCTGAACCATAGTCCAGTGGTTCAACCCCTCTACCCCTTACGGCTTTGTCCTTGCTCAGAATGGCTCCGTCGCCCTTGCGGCCGTCAAGAGCATAGACAACCATATCCTTGCCGATGGTTGTCAGTTCCGGTGCAAAGACACCGATGACGGTAGCCTGCGAGAGGTTGCCGTGTTTGAGTTTGGCACTCAGACTACGAAATCCGTCTGCGAGCCAGAGACTCGGATTGAAATTGAAGTAATGGACTGAACTGTTCGGAAGAGTAAGTTCAGACTTGACGCCACGGCTGTCCAATAGCATCAGCCGTATGGAATCCCCAGAGAAATCCTGCCAACGGTAATAACCTTGCAGGTCTGAGTTCAATGGCGCAGTCTTGAACCACAGTTCGCTTCCGCTGACTCCTCCGGGCGTTTGCGCGAAACTGCCGATAGCGAAGCCTAACAGTAACAAAGAAGTAAACTTTCTCATGCGCTGTCAATTTGGAGTGTTTGAAAAATATAAAAACGTATGCCTCTGCCGCGCAGGGAGAGACCAGTGAGAGAGAACGGACTGTTACTACGGAGAAGAATTGTGATATAGGCTTGCTCCGTAAAGTCCTATTGTCACGTGGCAGGCCAACAGGCTTTACCACCAAAATAATGCTGCAAATATACAAAAATAATCTTAATAAACAGATATAATCTTTAAGAAATTTGCTGATTTGGTGTTTTTTTCTTATGATTTCGGTCGATTTTGCAGAAATCTTTTACATCTGTTGTATGTACTGGAGTTAGTTTGGCAAAAATACACAAATGGTCACGGCTTCAGTTTCTTATGTTAGAATGTAAATCATGGTTTGAAACTGTACACACTCGGAGTACAAATGAAAACACTATATGCTTGTGTCGGAAAGGTATATATGAGCTGATGGTAGAGTCGTTATCAACAACAATGGCCCTGATTTGATAAACTCAGCAGGAATACTTGCTATTCATTT
>NZ_QSAV01000083.1:0-4767 GCF_003465495.1 Segatella copri
AGACCAGAAAGAAATATCAGTAAACTAATGGATTATGCCAGACAATTGCGTGTTGGCAATATCCTGGAAAATTATCTACAAGTGAAGCTATGAGTAAAGAACTATAATGGTACAAGATACTTCTACATATTACGTTTGGATAGGTGGCTCATGTGATTATGGCCATAAAGAGAGAGCTGGTGGTGCTGCCGTTGTGATTGAGCATAACGGCAATATCATCAGCCGTGATGTAATCAGCGACTTGCACACCACAGAGTTCCGCATGATGCTAACCCTCATGGTGAAGGTAATGCAGGAAATACCGGAAGGTTCCGACATTCTCTTCCTGACCAACGCTGCCTATATTCAGAACTTTGACAAGACTCCAACGGCTAAATCAGCCAATCCAGACTTGATCATTCAATGCATCGAGGAAAAGAAAAGGCACAACTCTGTCGGAGTCAAGATTGTGCAATATCACAAAAGTCCATTGCTGATAGAGACCCACGATAGGGCTACGGAAGCAATGGCTAAGACAAGGAAGGAGTTTCATCAGAAAAACAAATGAATGTTTAGGGGCGTTTTCCGGTCATTAAGGTCACGGTCATTAAGGATTTCCGGTTATTCAAGATGTCTGACCCCAAATATGGTTTACAGCTTATGAGCGATGATTATATTCTTGAAAATCTCATAGAAGAACTGAGGGAAACTCAATAACACCAAAAGTGAGTGGTTTATGTAAAAAGTTACGGAGAATATGAATTATCTCCGTAACTTTTTACATTTTCATCTTATATATTTTGGGAGCATTTCACTCCAAACCATACCATATTAGAAGTCACATGTATCTGGGTCTGACCCTATTCTGTCTGCCTTCAGCGATGCGATTTCAAACATTTCCTGCTGAGAGAGTTCAAAATCGAACACATCGATGTTTTCCTTGATTCGGCTTGGAGTAACCGACTTTGCCAGTGGCAGCACGCCTGTCTGCATCACCCAACGGATAACTACCTGAGCCACGCTCTTGCCATGGCTGGCAGCAATCGACTTCAAGAGAGGATTATCCAAGACATTACCTCTTCCCAACGGACTCCATGCTTCCACAAGAATGTTGTTCTTCTTGCAGAACTCAACACACTCCTTCTGGGTGAATCCAGGATGATACTCTATCTGGTCAACCATCGGACAGATGTTTGCCTTCGCCATTACTGGCTCTGCATGATGCTGCATGAAGTTAGAAAGACCGATGCTGCGAATCAAGCCCTCTTCATGCAGACGCTCCATCGCTTTCCAAGTATCTACATTCTGCTGATTTGCATCCTTGCCAAACTGCAACTCGTTGGCTGGCCAATGGATGAGGTAGAGGTCAAGATAATCAAGACCTAAATCGCTCAAAGTCTTGTCAAACGCCTTCAAGGTCTTGTCGTAGCCACGCTCTGTGTTCCAAACCTTGCTGGTAACAAAGAGATTCTCACGCTTGATTCCACTTTCCTTAATTCCCTCGCCCACGCTTTTCTCATTTTTATAGACAGCAGCGGTGTCGATGTGGGTGTAGCCTGCAGCGATGGCAGCTTTCACAGCTTCAACGCAGGTTGCGCCATCAGGAGTAAGAAACGTTCCGAAACCCGGTGTAGGAATCTTCACTCCATTATTCAATAATATTTCCTTTTCCATAATTAAACTAATCTTTTAAATTTCAACTATTCTTTTGACGATGCAAAGTTACTGACTTTTCCGCTTGACCAAGTTCTGTATGTTTGCAATATCATAGAGTATCTTTGCATTTTTGGCCATCACTTAGCAGTCCCATTGATTTCCCTGCGATATTCTGCAGGAGTAAGATGGGTAATCTTCTGGAACTGCTCGAAGAAATATGCAGTTATTTTATGATTTCTGCAATATACCCTATTATTGAATCTTCTATATCCAATGGTTTAGTATCATCAACGTCAAAAGTTTGTCCATCCCCAAAAATACATTTGAGTATTGTACCCGAATATTTCAATGTGCAAATCATATATTCGTTATGCATGATAGCTAAAGATTTATGGCTCGCGACATTTGGTTGAATGGCAACATTGGTACGTAGTTTTTCTGCCAATAGTAACCTGATTTCTGCAAACTTCTGTAGCAAGCGGAAGAAATGGATAGCCTTGAACACTTCTGTGTAATTGGCAATCTCATTCTCAATAGGCTCGTATTTACATGCCTTGATAGAGAAGTCTATTGCCTTTTCCCTGTTTGTTTGGCTTTTCAATATGCTCTCACGGAATAGGCTATTTTTCTGATAATAGCGAGCCGTCTTCTCGTATTTTGGCAGGACATTTTCAATGGCAGGACGCAAAGCCTCATATGTCTCGAAGTTTGTTCGGGCAAACTTATCCATGAGGTGATAAAGAAACCAAATTTCGATGCAAGGGTGACTCTCGATGAAAATAACTCCTTGCTTTTTGTATTTCTCCTTTGCTTCTTGATAAATGGCGTATTGCGCTTTGTTCTTGACCAAGGTATCGGTATCGATGACGAGAAATATCGCATCGGCACGTTCTTGTGGGTTCTTGCGAAGTTCCTTGTCTATGAGTTTCAAGTTCTGCTTATATGAGCTACGGCTGTTCTTGGGAATGTCCGGCTCCATAGAGAACTTGAAACGGTTGTTGGTGCGCAACCATTCAAAGTAGTACCATTCCGTAAAACCCTCACAATAGATTTTGACGGTATATTCAAGCGGTCTCTGTTCCATGTCAACCTCCTTTCTTATTCGTCAATAAATATACTGCCCAACTGAGGCTTCGCTCCCAACTTTCCAGCTCTGTAAGCATTGAGGATGGACACTTCCTTATGGAGACCGAAATCCTTGGCACGATAAATCTCTGTCGCTCCCGATTCGTTTTTGCTGGCAAAATACACCATATCCCTGCGGATAAAATCCTCGTCAAGAAGCATAAGACTATGAGTAGAGAATATCAATTGTGCCCGGTCTGAATTTACAAGGAATGTCTTGATAATATGGGTGAACAGGTCGTAATGCAGCGAGTTCTCCAACTCATCACACAGCAATGTCTGATTGTTTTTGATAAGTGTAAATAACAATGCCGACAAACCGTACATACGGTTGGTACCTTCCGATTCCACCATGTTAGAAAGACTTCCCGTATAGAAAGGAGTCTTGTGGGTGAAGAACAATTCTTCTGTAGATATGCTCTTGTCCTGAGGTTCCGAGATATGTAAGATTTTTGCTATCTTTCTGAACTTCTCCATTGCTTCCTCAGAAACCTCACCTTTTTCTTCCTTGATGTATATGTCGGAAATGTTGAAATCAGCCTTTTCAAGCATCTCGCAGATAAACTTCTTGCTGTCAGCATCCAATCTTACCACATCGTTAGCTAACTGTCCAAGATTATCATTCTTGCTGAGCAAAGGCATGAACTCGCTTTCAAAATAATTGAAGACTTTGTCAAGTTCAACATTCTTTTCAACGTTTGCATTCTTATAGGTTGTGAGTACCGTAGCATTGGAAATGCAATTTGACTCTATGAACAGTTTCTGTGTTGCAGACAACTTCAGCAATGGTCCGAAAGAAATTGAAGAATTGCTCTTATCCTCATTCCAAGTACGCTCATAAAAGAGCGCACGGCGGTTATTGGGATAGAAGTACAGTTCTTCCTTATAAATCTTTTGGTTGTTCAAGACAACGGAATATTCATATCTGACATCACCAATATAGAAAATCAATTCAAATGATGAGTTTCGGTTTCGGCTATCCTCATCCATCATGAATGGTGTCAGTCCTGTGCCTGTACCAGGTTTCTTGGAACGACTTGCAACCAAATAAAAAATGAACCAAGCCAAAGCTTTGAGGATGTTGCTCTTGCCAGATGCGTTTGGTCCGTAAACAACGCCCAATTTGGAAATGCGAACACCTTTTATTTTAACAACAGCGTAGTCTTCATACGTTTTGTCAGCAGAAGCCGTAAAATCCAGCGTCTGCTCTTCTCTTATAGAAAGGAAATTCTTTACTTTAAATTGTAATATCATATCTTTCGTGCTTAAATTCGTAATTCTTTTGCAAAAATACAAAGAAAAGATGAAATATACAGCTTTTCGGCATTAAATTTAAGAATATTTTTCAGAAAAGCCAATGTAACGTAGAAATGAATCTTTCAAGGCATCGCAGATAAGGGAAACAGATGGATGCATAAATGGTGGTATTCTACACTCTTCGGTCTGCCAGGCGGTTTCACCACGATGATTGGCAATACTATCGAGACCAATCCCTTTATCGGTCTCGTCTGAAATCGTTGCGTCCGTCACCATGCCACCATGCGCCCAGGAAAGCGAGGATGACGCGGAAAACGATGTAGATAACGATGATGTCAACAAATTCATTCATAAGCTTGATATTTTACGAGTTATTCAATATATATTCACCACGGGAATGCCCAAACTATTGGCTTTCTTGAAAGTGTAGTAGGTTCCACCCTTCTCTCTCCCATCATAGAAGGCAATGAGAAGGGACGCATTCTCAACCATGAACTCGTCTCTATCAAGAAAACATCGGGTGTAATAGTATTCTGAAAGGACGATCACCTCATCTGCTGAAGCCATCAATCCATCATAAACCACCCTATCGCTGGGCTTGAACCTGTCTGCCTGACCTCTGAAAGGAATGGCTGCGGTAAGCGTCATTCCTGGGCAGGAAGGTTTCAGCGACTGCACTATCTGGGCTGCCATCAAGTCAATACCGATGGCGAATCCCGAAATAAAATTACTGATGCCATGCTCGTAAGC
>NZ_QSAV01000084.1:0-4180 GCF_003465495.1 Segatella copri
ACTTTTCTGCGCGTGGAGCTATTGATAATCAGAGTGTTATAGCGTTCCTACAAAGAGATTCTTTATAAATAGAGGTTACAAATAGGCAAATTGGGGTCATTTTTTTTGTTTTTTAGGGGCGAGGGACAAGCCCTCGCATCCTCAAATTCGACCAAAACAAAAAGTGAAAAATTGCGGAAGGGAACAAGAAGAGAAGAAAAGAAAAGAGAGCCGAAAGGCGATATAAATAAAAGGCAGATTTTACCCGCTGTCAAAACTTTTTACTTTTGGCTGTCAAAACTTGTGAATTTGCAAGCAAAGAACGACTTGAACGGAAATCCGGAAACGTCAGAGCACTTTTCTGAAATGAGAAGAGCCGAAGAAAAGATTTCTCTAATCTCCGGCTCCAGCCTATCTGTCACGTCCAGTCTCAGTAATGAGGCAAACACGAACTTAATCGCACACAACAACGATAGGCTTCCGCTGAGGACGTCCAGCCTCAATGAAGAGACTAACACTAACTTAATAGCACATAACAACAGCGGTTTAATCTTTTCGCTCTCTTGTTGTCTCTAACTCCCATTTGAAAATGCCGATGTTTATTCCAAAGGTCATTTTCTGGACTTTGACAGGAAGAGGGTCTGCAAAAACTTCGTTCATGAGGTTCTTGAATACTCCTTGCTTGTTTTCGTCTGGAATCTCTCCTCCTTTGGCGACTTCTTCATTTACTTGTTGCATAGCTCTGGAGAGTTGGCGCAGCTTGGTGAAAGTTCTGACGATAGCAAGTGAAGTGTCTGTAGCTAAGTCGCCTTTGAGGATGGTGGCAAGCATATATAAGCCTTGTTCGGTGAAGGCATGAGGTGCAACCCTTGAAAATTTCAGCCCTTTGAGGTTATCAAAATTTTTGATAACCTCTTGTTTCTCGCTGTTAGTCAGCTCGATAACGAAATCAGAAGGGAACTTTCGAGGGTTGTTTTTCAATGCTTGGTTGATTTCCCTTGTGGTCACTCCATACAGTTCGGCAACATCCCTATCGATGATAACTTGTGTATCTCGAATGAGGATTATCTTGCTTGTTACTTTTTCGATGTCTTCTTTCTGTCCCATATCTTTGAAGTTTGATTTTGGGTGCAAAGATAATAAAAATATCTGGAATGCCAACAAATACTATGAAAAACACCCGCTGGCGGCGGTCCGCCTACGTCGGGGGGTCTGGGGGGCTGACGTATGTGAAGCCCCCTAATCCCCAGAAAGACTAATATCCCATGCCTCTGGACTGACCTTCTTTGATGCTATTGAGGTATGCAGAAGCGTTCTTTGCTATCTTCTGCATTTCTTCCCCTGCGCACTGATAGCGGTAGCCACCATACAACTGTGGCTTTTCCTCGTCCTCTTCTGCCCATCTGGTGTAACGTGCTGCACGTTCTTCCCTCTTATCGTCTTTGCCCAATGCCATATTGATTTGAAAGGTCTCAAATGCTGTGAACATGCCGCCACGACCATTGTAGTGTGCCAGACGTGTTATGGCATCAAGAACTGGCTGAATGATGTGAAGCAGTTCTTGATAAGCCCATTTCCATGTTTTGACGTTCTCTTTGTTGCGAGTCAATTCCTGCAAAGATGCTCTGGCTGCAGCCGTTTCTTGCTTTGCCTTGTCTCGCTCCTGAGTGAGCTCCTGGACTTCGCCCTGAAGGATGTCTCTAGACTTCTCTTTCATGAATACTTCACCATTGAGCACGTCAAGTTCCATCTGTGTCTCCTGCTGACTGCATTCAAGGCTCAAAACGTCTTTTTTGAGCTGTTCTTTTTGCCCAATCAGTTCCAGAACCTCGTTTTTTTGCTCAGAAAGCCCCGAAATTTCGCTTCTGAGCGCTTCAATGCGTTTTGTTCTAGAATCTACTATGCCTTTGCAAAATTGCATCTGAGAGCGCAAATTTTCAACCTCTTTTGCGGTTCTAGTGAGTTCTGCATTCTTATTTTGCAGTTTAAAGACTGCATCTGCGTTCTTGATAGCGATTTCTTTTGCTCTCTCTGAAGCTGCTTCTTGCTTCTCCTCTGCCGCTTTCTGAGCGTGCTCGGCCAACGCAGCCCTCTTCTCTTGTACCTTGACTTTGTATTCGAGTGCGTCCAGATGCTCCTTCTTTGACCCTCTTCGACCTCTCTCCATGCCCAAAATGCGAGCGCACATATCCTGCATTTCGGCAGTGTCCTTTGCTGTTGTCTTGATTGTCTTTCCTGTCTCGTGGTCGATTTTGTCGAACACCATGTGTGCGTGCAAGTTGGGTTTCCAAGTTCCGTCCTTTTGCCATGATCCTTCGTCCTTGTGAATGGCGAGTTGAACGAAGTGAAAGCCCCACCTCTGGTGCATCGCATCAGCAAGTTTCTTGATGTCCTCGATTGTAGTGTCTGGACGGATCACTGCAATCCCTTCGTAAAGTGCACGGCTCTTCTCCTGCATTTTTCTGCCAGTCTTTGCCTTTACGAGTGTGCGCATCTGGGCATCGTATGCAACCAGATGTACGTTGAGAAAGTCGCACCATTCGTTGAGGTGCGAGAGGTCGGAACGAACATAAGAGAGAGCTTTCTCTCGCTTGTTGTGACGCTCTGAAGCCGTGACCTTGCACGGCTGAATGTTGAAAGATGTCTGTGCCATATCGATACGTTTTAATGCGCTAGCCACGGGGGTTGAGGGGGCTTGCCCCCCATCCTCGAAGAGCACATAAGCAACGCAGTTGCTTGAATGTGCTCAATCTAGTACCTAAATTTCGGGGGCAAAGTTACTGATAATTCGGCAAATAACCAAATTTTTGGAGAGATTTTTTTCAATGGAAAAATCGTTACTTCTTTGGGTAGAGATAAGCGATTTGTCGAGGGTCAACACCTTGTTTCTCCAATTCCTCACGGATGAGCTTCTTCATCACGTTTTTGAGGATGGCAAATGTGTACGGCTGTCCGTTCTGCATTCTGGCACCAGACGCTACAAGGTCATCGTAGAAATTGTATTTCTCGATTACGAGTTGAAGGAGATTCTTATCCATCAATAGGTCGCAGATGCCAACAACCTTGCTCGGTTCAACATCTAGTCTGCTAACTTTTGTGTAAGCGTCATAATAGACTTTATTCTCTTGCTCGTTCAGGTTCTCCCTGGTCTTCTTCCACTGAATCTTGAAAATGATAGCAGTTGCTTTTGCTTTCTTTTTCCCCTCCTTGGTCATTTTAAACTCATAGTCAAACTTGACTTCTGAATTGCTATTGTCTATATCTTCTTTAGCCTTATCAAGAATATTCTCTTTGATTCTAGTTGTGTTGTATGACTTTGGTATAGCGAAGTCTTCTCTGAATTTATCTAGTTCATACTCGTATTTGTTTTGGTCTCGATAAGAGCATATAAGTTTATAGATGCGCTTTGTGTATTTGCCGTTTATCGTGAGCGCAATAGTCTTATCATAGATAGTTCCACCGATACCCTTGCCGTACCAGATAAGAAAAGGAATCGCCCAACGGTTGTAGTTTACCTTGACCAAAGATGTGCTTTTAACATCGTGTATTGCGGTCACTATCGGGCAAATGGTCTTAATGTCCTTGCCCCAAGATTCATGTCTCCAACGAAAAGAGATAGGCTTGAGAAACATTTTTTCAATCTCTTGTATAACATAGTCTTTCGACTTTCGCCTTGAAGCTTCGTTGCAGTCGATTGTTATATACGGCTCGCCCATGGAGTCTATGCGGACGGCTGCTTCTTTGGCATCTTTAGTCATATACTCCTTCAGCTGTTCTTGTATGAGCGTGATAACATTCTGTTGAACCTCGCTATAGTCATATTTGCTAAGCGTGAGGTTCTTGGTCTCCATTTGATATGAAGGTATCTTGATGATTTCTTTCTTTTCTTCTGCCATGGCTTTACAAGTTGAAGTTATTAATCTCGTTGAAAATCTCTACTTCATCGAGAGCAGTCTTTGAAAGATGCTCTCGCATAGCTGCACGAAGCTGAGAGAACTCCTCCCAACTCAGCACCACTTCGCTGTTTAATCTGTCTGATTTCATATCTTTGAACGTTTTATTGTTATTTTCGGGTGCAAAGATACAATAAAAAGTGAAAATAAAAAAGGCTTTTTCAACTTTTAACTTTCCTTTTCCGCAATCTTTCACTTTTCCTCTCCGCAATTTTTCACTTTTCCTCTTGTTTTCGACCGCAATTTTT
>NZ_QSAV01000085.1:0-3517 GCF_003465495.1 Segatella copri
AAAACTTTTGGAGGGCAGCGCAATTTAATGCGTTTGCCCTGCCTAATAGTTTACACCAAAAGATACAAGTTATCACATTATTATATATATTTGCATCATCTTTCATAGAAGACAAAGAAAATAGAAAACAACGAACCATCAAACAACAAGAAATATGGAACTGAAATATGACATTTACACTCTCAACAATGCCCAGGGCACAGGAGAAAAGCGCCAATACGTTCGAATCGTGCAGCATGAACCTATGACCGAGAAGCAACTGCAAGAGAAAATCCAGAACCGCTGCTCACTCACCAAGGGAGATGTGGCTGCGGTGTTGGCAGAGCTTCACGACCTTATGGTGGAAGAATTCTCCCTGGGACACCGCTTTTACATCCCAGAGATAGGCTACTTCTCCATGTCGGCTAGCCTAGAGATGCCAGAGGAGAATCCAGACAAGAAGATTACGGGCAAGGAAGTACGCATCACCGGCATCAACTTCCGACCAGAAGGTAAGCTAATGGAGGAAGTACAGCGCAACGTCCACTTTGTCCGCTCTCGCTATTCCAACCAATCCACAAAATACTCTGAGGAAAAGCTATTGGCGAAAATCAAGGAGTATCTCCAGGAGAACCGCTATATCACCACTCGCATCCTGCGCATCCTCTTTGGCTTGACTCCTTACATGGCACAAAAGTGGCTCAACCATTTCTGCGAGAAAGGCATCATGGAGAAGGAAGGCACCCAGCATGCTCCTATCTATTTCTTGAAGTGAAGGGAGGAAGAAATTCTATATTTCAATTTAATCATCATTATTATGACAAAGGAAGAGCTGATAGATAGAATCAACGACATCGAATGGGAGGACTTCGAGGCCAAGGAAGCCAAGAGTGAACTACCCAAGAATATATGGGAGACCGTAAGTGCATTCGCCAACACTTCTGGCGGATGGATAGTGCTTGGAGTGAAGCAGAATGGCAAGAAGTTTGAAATCTCCGGAGTTGACAATGCAGAGAAGTTGGAACAAGACTTCCTGGGCACCTTGCGTTCTCAGAAATTCAATGAGCCAGTCGATGCAAAGAGCATGCTTTATCATATAGATGGACACAGGTTTTTCTGGATGGATTTGGTGGAGATTCCAGGCAGAAGCGTGAGAGAAGCCCGAACACGCTATACCTATCGCATTCCTGAGCAAGAGAACCTTTGGGAGTATTTTCAGATTATGAATAGGAGACTGCGCCTCATCGTGGATACTCCATTCATGATGAACGACGAGGGCTTCAATGTGGAAGACCGCTCGCAGTTTAAGATTTTGCGAGAAGCATTAGTCAATATGCTCTCTCACTTCGATCCATTCAGCACCATTCACTCCTGCATTCATATCTATACCGACAGAGTCGAGTTCTTCAATGCCGGTGGCTATCCTGTGCCTATATCCCAACTGGGCAACCATCTCTATTCCAATCCTCGCAACCCGATTATCGCCAAGATATTCAGACTGGTAAATCTATCAGAAACCATCGGTTATGGTTTCGACATGATGAATGAGTGGAAGGAAATCACAGGAAATGACGTGACTTTTGAGAGTGATATTTGTACCAGCACTGTCACTTTTTGGTTGGATAATGACAGAGCTACTAACAGAGCTACTAACAGAGCTACTAACAGAGCTGAAGGTGATAATACATATACAGATGCAACAGACAAAGTTGTATCCATCCTTAAGTTCTGCAAAGAACCAAAATACAGAAAGGAAATATACGATTTAATTGGTGTTACGTATCAACAATGGAACTTCAAAGCATTCATCGAGCCACTGTTACTTCATGATTATCTGGAACTTACGGTACCAGACAAGCCGACAAGTCCTAAGCAGCAATACAGAACGACCAAAAAGGGTTTGTTGTTCTTGGAGACAATATAAACAATACGACTCTGTCGCTTTTTTAGTACTGAACGACAGAGTCAACGACAGAGTCAGACATTTCAAGCTCTGTTACTTTTCGTAAAATCGTAACAGAGCTAGTAACAGAGCTATAGTAACTATGTCGGTAACCATGTTGGTAACTATGTCACAAAAAAGAATAAAAATAAAGTTCATCTCTTCGAGAAAGATTCTTCACTACTTTGGGATGCAGTGATAAACGTAGATCCATGGAAATTCAGAATCATGCTACAGGTATGCCAAGGACAATTACGATGAAGGCATCAAGACTGGCAGCAAGCGAGAATTTGGGTATGAGTGGAATGCCGATGACATGCAAAAGCATCAAGAAAAAATGCTAATTTTCATTATGAAGCCAACACTATAGAAGTCACAAAAGCAACAACAATTCTGCAAAAAGTGCCGATACTGGTGCCAAAAGTGCTTAAAAAAATCGACTTTTGGCACCAGTATCGGCACTTTTCTATCTTTTTCTGCTCAGTTTTCGATATTTTATAGTATCTTTGCCCCATCATCAAAACGACAAAAGATATGCAGCAAAATATAATAGGAAGAAAGCGAGAAATCAACTTGTTGGAGATTAGCCAAGAAGAAAATTGGAATGAGCCGTGAGGACATCATGAAATCCTAAAAACTCACTTCTGGTGGAAAGTTGACCGAAGCCTTCAATGATTTGATAAGTTGTGACTTCATCAGAAAATACAATGCTTTCGGCAACAAGAACAATGGTGCCATGTTCCAGCTCACAGATTTGTACACCTTATTTTATTTACATTACACTAACAGAGCCCCTTTTTTAAGAGAGCTCAGTAATTCTAACATATCTGCTTATGTTAATATTTCTCCCCAAAAATAAAATAGACATTATGCAAAGAGTGATAATCATTCTTTGCATAATGTCTATTCCTTTTTTCCAATCGTTTTCTAAAAGGTATTCAAAGACAAAGTTAAAGATAGATATTCCTTCTGAGAATATTCATTTTAGAATGCAAGTATATAAAGGCAAAAACTATTTCATTTTACCGAAAGTAGCTTTAAACTCTTTAAATAAATATATGGATAATGAAAGAATTTGGCAATGGCAGAAAACATATATTATTGGCAAATCAAATGTAATATTAGACAGTTTAAAAGTTGGAGACATCGTTGGAGATATATGTACTGGTTTTTATAAAATTCGTAAGAAAACTTCTTTTAGATTATTATATTTTATTCCGCCACAAAAAATAGGAAGTGTCATATTACCTTATATGTATAATGAAAAAGCAAATAGACTTTATGTTAAAAATATTAGTGATTATATAACTACACCGGATACAAAATACCTCTATTCTATAGATGATAATCACCTTATATGGATAGAAAATACACCATCTTATGAAAAAATACCGAATGAAGTATGTCGTTTGCAGATATATAATCATCCACCTCTAAGCGTAGAGAGAGAATTAAAGGAAGAATATTTTAAGAAATAAGAGTTCTAATGGCTTAAAACACAACTAAATAACTTTGCTTGAAAGGGAAAAATAAAATAAAAATCGAGAGTGTAAACTAAGAGGGTGTGTCATAAGTCCATGGCGCACCCTTTTCTTT
>NZ_QSAV01000086.1:0-3305 GCF_003465495.1 Segatella copri
CATAAAAGAGGGTGCGCCATAGACTTATGACACACCCTCCTTTTGTTCAGGAATCTGCAAACATCTTCATAATGAGGAGTATTGCGCCCCCACTTTTCCACAGAAAAGAAGGCTGTAACATGAAATATAAGGCATAATTGTTTTAAATAATGTAAAAAAGTAGCGTAATACTAAACTTTATATGTACTTTTGCATCGAATTATATAAAAATAAGAAACAAATTAAAGAGAAAATATAAAAAAGAAGAAAGGATATGAAGATGAAAAGAATCATATTGACACTCACAATGCTGGTGGCTCTTGTAGCTACTGCATCTGCTCAGGCAGAGATTAAATTCGACAAACTGATACACAACTTCGGTTCGTTCGAAGAGTCAAATCCGGTACAGAAGGCTACCTTTACCTTCACCAATGTGGGCAACAAGCCTTTGATTATCAACCAGGCTATTGCCAGCTGCGGCTGCACCGTACCTTCTTATACCAAGAAGCCTATCGCTCCAGGCGAGAAGGGACAGATTAGTGTTACCTATAACGGCAAGGGCATGTTCCCTGGTCATTTCAAGAAGAGCATCACCGTCCGTTCTAACGGCAATGTAGAAATGTCACGTCTCTATATAGAAGGTGTTATGACAGAAAAGAAATAATCTAGCTCAATACATATTTAAAAGTAAGCATGATTTTCTATTTCTCAGGAACAGGAAATACCAAGTGGGCAGCAGCCAGACTGGCAGCGGCTACACACGAAGACTTGATTCCTATCGCCCCTTATATGCGGGCGGATGATTCAAGCCACAATATAGCCGAGCCGTTTATTCTGAAAGAGAATGAACGGCTCGGATTCGTTTTCCCCATACATGGCTGGAGAGTTCCACGCCTTGTAAGGGAGTTTATCAGGAAGATGAAGATAACTTCTGATGCTACTACAGAAGGTAATAAGAAGATGGTCAGAAAGCATCCTTTCGCCTATTGCGTCTGTACTGCAGGCGACAGCATCGGACTCACCATCGAGAACCTCAACGATACGATTTCGCAGAATGCATCGCTTCAGGCATTGGGCATCACGGAGGTTTCTGCTTCCTACTCACTCATCATGCCGGAATCTTATGTAGGACTTCCTTTCATGGATGTTGATCCGAAGGAGCGCGAAGTTCATAAGAAATCGAAATCGGCACAGGAACTGGCGGCTATCTGCGAAGAGATATTCGACAGGAAAGAGGGCGTGAACCGTCTGGTAAAAGGTCCTATCCCCTGGTTCTTCACCAAGGTTGTGGGCGGATTCTTTGAGAAGGTGCTCATCACCGACAAGCGGTTTCATGTGGAGAAAGACAAGTGCGTGAAGTGTGGCATCTGTGCCAACGTCTGTCCTGTAGGCGATATCAAGGGCGGTCATGGAGAATACCCGGAATGGCTGCATCACAAGGATTGCCTCACCTGCTTTACCTGCTATCACCATTGTCCGCATCACGCCATCGAGTTTGGACGCCAGACTCAGAAGAAAGGACAATACTTTTACAAATAATCCCCATCTACCCTGACTGTTTATGAAGAAGACAATCATCTCTCTGGCGCTCGCCTTCCTGGGCATCGCCAATCTCTATGCCGTAAAGGCTAAACCGGGCATCGCCAAGATTATGCTGGCTGATGGAACCGTAGCATGTGCTACCCTGCATGGCGACGAAACCTTCCACTACTACATGCTGCTGGACGGTACACCCCTGCGGGAAACCCAAGACGGAAAATACGAAAAGATAACTGCTGAAGAGCTGAACACCCGAAAGACCCGTGCTTTCTCTTCAGAGAATCTTACAAGAGCTTCAGAAATAGGAACATGGAGCCCAAGCTATTTCCCTCATAAGGGAAGTCCGAAGGCATTGGTACTCCTGGTGCAGTTTCAGGATGTGAAGTTCAAGAGTAAGGATCCGGTTGCAACATTCAACCATTACCTCAACGGAAAGAAGGGAGAAGCTATGCCTGAGGCTGATAAAGAAGTGTTTATCACCAACGAGAAATACTGCCAGAACTACGGCAGCGTACAGCAGTATTTCGCTGATATGAGCGATAACCAGTTTATACCACAGTTTGACGTAGTGGGTCCTGTTACGGTAAGCAAGAATTCAGCTTATTACGGCAAGAACGGAAGTGGAGACGGCAGTGACACCAACTTTCCTCAGATGATTAAGGAAGCCTGCCAGCAGGTAAACGCCAAGGTTAACTTTGCCAATTACGACAGCGACGGCGACGGATATGTAGACCTCGTATATGTAATCTATGCCGGCTATTCTGAAAGCATCTCAGGTAATTCAAGCGATTGTCTCTGGCCGAAATCGGGTACCGTAGGAGGACTGGGAACCTATGACGGTAAAAAGGTATGCCGGTTCGGCATTAACAACGAGCTGAACAATAAACCTGAAGATACCCAAGACGGCAAATACTTCATCAATGGTATCGGTCTCTTCTGCCATGAGTTTTCGCATACCCTCGGTTTGCCAGACATCTATCCGACCAACAACCTCACAAACCATAACCAGAGTCCTGAATATTGGGACGTCATGGATATGGGCAGTTATCAGGCTAACGGCTACCAGCCTATCCCTTATTCACCATGGGAGAAGAGCATCGTAGGATGGAAACAGCCTACCCTCCTTTCTGATACCGAGGCTCAGCAGATAAAGCTGGAACCATACGACAAGGCATCGGATGCATACAAGATTATAGCCAACAGCCAGGGCGAATACCTGCTGCTGCAGAATATCAGAAACGAGGGATGGTACAAGGAGGCGCTGGGTTACGGAATGCTGGTATGGCGCATCGACTACGATGACAAGACTTCGGTTAATCTGGGGGATAATCCCAACAACACGACAGGTAAGCCAAGGGTAATGATTGTTCCTGCAGACGGAATGGTATACAACAGCTATAATAGAACTGTCAGCGACAATGATATTATCACGAGTCTTCAGAACGACCCGTTCCCGACCTACAAGGCGGGCTCTGCTACAGAGTACGAGGTGAACAGTCTGACCAGTATCACCCTGAACAACAGTGTTGATACGAGTCATCCGCTCTACAACATCACAAAGGATGAAGCAACCGGTCTGGTAACCTTCGATTATCTCAAGAACTTCTCTCCTACCGGAATCTCTTCGGTCATCATCGGTAAAAACAGACCGACAGCCTATTTTGATCTGGAAGGCAGAAAGGTTTCCGTTCCACAAAAGGGCAAGATTTACATCACCAGCAAGGGACAGAAGATAGTATACTAACTAATCGGGTAGGAGGTAAATGTTACTCATAAGAGGCATTTAC
>NZ_QSAV01000087.1:0-878 GCF_003465495.1 Segatella copri
CGTACTACGAGCGCATCATGATAATCTCTTTCCTGCATGGCGACATCTACCAGTAAGTGTATGTGTCCGCTTATATCCACTTTCTGGCGATACCATTCTCATAGTAATTGTCCACATACTCAATATACTTGCTGTTGCCATTCAATTGAATGACCACGCAAAAAAGGCCGAATCGCCCATGCTTCTGTATCAGGCTCACGAGCTTGATTATAAATCTCCTCATAATTCGAAATTTATAATAGTTAGTAATTAAGTTCTTTGTCGCTCGTTCCTTAGTAGAGGACGTTAGAATTTGTTTGCGCTAACAATTTTGCTGGTACAAGCAAATGCCAGGAGAGCTATAAGGGAATACACCCTTAGGGGACAGTTGGTCTCCGATTTTATCAAATTATACTTTTTTTGGTATTTATTTTTAGGTTAGTAATTAGCCCCAAAATGAGTTCGCAAACACATAGTGAGGCGGAAAATCTCACTTATATTTACTTCATTAAAGCCAGCAAATCCTTTCCCTTATGCATAAGGTTGAGAACCACTGCGGCTTGCATTCCGTAAATTTTCTTATATACCACATAGGCATGGAGGTGGGCATTGAAGGGTCTTTGGTTATCTGTTGCGCCATTGCTCTTGCACTTATCTATGATACGACGATGGTGGTCCCAAGGAATAAGAAAAAGCAATTTGAAATTGTCCGCAAGCTGCGGACAATTTGCCTGTAATGGTGCATAGAGCTTATAAAAGTAGCCATTGGTGGCACATGACGCTTTGAGGCGATGGCTGTAGAACCGGTCGCAATTTGCGACCAGTTCTCCTTTATCTTGATGTTCTATATTATCTGCCATATTTCTATCTTTATTTTTGAGATCACAAATTGTGACTTT
>NZ_QSAV01000087.1:888-3170 GCF_003465495.1 Segatella copri
ATTTCTATCTTTATTTTTGAGATCACAAATTGTGACTTTGAACTTTACCATATTTAACAGCATTCAAAGGTAGTGCTTTTAGCCTTTAAGCCACTATTGCACAACCCCTTTCTTTGAAAAGAACGTAAAATTAATAGTTTTATTGCGGTGATTGTCGTTTTATTAACTCACCAGCTTACACTCTCGTTAACACACACTAATTCTTGTAGAACCATAATAAAAAACTCCCCATAGAGTTTACTTTTGAATAGAATTTACGTAAATGACAAGATTTTTTGCCTGATTGACAAATATAGAATCTCCTTTTGCTTCATAAGAAAATAATGTATTATTATCCAAAAGTTTATCCTTACTAATCACAACAATTCTAACCAAAGGAATCCCTAAATAGTTTGCGAGTTTTTTATCAGATTCTACTTCACTTTTAGTATAGGATATTATACCATCACTCCTATACACATCTACATTTTGCAGTTTCTTTTTAACATAATAAACACTCTTTTTTATAGTATATTTCTCCCCTCTATATTCTATCGTTCCACAAGAATTATTATATTGTAATCCTGAGGAAACTTCTTTACAATATATTATATTGAAAGAATTATACTCTTGCTCCATAGAGCAAGAGTATAAAATATAGGTAAAAGCGTAAAGCGTAATTAAACAAATGTAATTTCTCATTTTATGGTTACATTTACAGTTTGAGGTCTTTCATTCACATTTCACCCATGTCGTAAGTAGAGGTCGTTACATTGCCCTCCGTGTCGGTGACACGGACAAAACGCTGTATGGCGTAGTATGGAAAATGTTTCAAAGATGCTAACGGAATTATCCTCAGATAAGCCCAACTGAATTTTAAGGCGGTTTATAACCTTGTTTTGTTGATACTTTCATGTTGCTCGTTTTTTATGTTATAGCTAAAGAACGATAGGAATTTGAGAATATTGTATGGAATTGTTGAATTAATCAAAAAAGTGCTTTAATATTGGTATAGATTCCGTTATTGGAATATATTGCGGAATATTACCGCCTTATGTTGAGACAATACTCACATTAAATATTAACGGAACCTATTTGTTGATACAGACATACAAGGAAGAGCAAAATGAACAGGAAAAGTTAAGGGGAACATTTCAAGTGCTTGACGGAAATATCTTGATGTTCATACCTCCTTCGAGTGGTGACAATATATTATACAAGGTGAGGGATGGCAACAATATTATTTTGATTGACTCGTTTGGTAACGAACCTAAAAAAGAAAATCGGGAAAACTATGCCCTAATAAAGAAATGAAATGTAAATAAACTGTGTTTACCCATTGTAGTAGAACACAGCTTATTTTACACTCGAACCAAAGATGGACTTTTACAAATTATTGTTTACAAAGACATATTGAATAGTAAACACACTAAGATTATTGTTGTTTTTTGTAGTATTCACCTCTCCATTTTATACCATTTGGTGTAACTTGTATATACTCTCCTAATAAATAATATTGATTGAAAAGTTTATCTGTTACATCAGGTAGATTTATAATAATACTTTTCTCAGTATTCAAATCCACTTTATACGGATACTCGTAGTATAAGACACCAAAGTATTGGCCTGCGGGATTACTTTCGGTATAATACATTGGTTGCAATGTAAATCTGAAACTTTTTGGAGAATTAATTCTATTACGATTCAATACTATAGTACATGTCCCTTTTTCAGTAATCCCAGAATACGAAATAGTTCCACAATAAACATTAAACTTTATAGGCATAGTTGTATTCGGAACTTTGAAAAGTATTTCAGCAAGAGTTTTATTACCAGAAACTTCTTCGATAATTAAAATGTTTTTAAAAGCACTTTGCATCGGTCCTTCTATTGAATTTATCTCAAAAAAAGTATCGCTGACTTTAGTTATTTGACAAATAGCCAAAGGAAAACTCTGTTCCCCCTCTATAGAAGAGGAGGAATAGAACTTTAGTGTGTCATTTTTAATTTCTATCAATTTTGAACTGGTTTCATTATGATAGATACCATTTTCAAGTTTTTTAGATGTTTCACCAAAACTAACCAATCCTATAACTGACAAAAAAATACAAAATATAAATCTCATTTATTTTTCAATTTTTGTTGACCCTTCAAAAAATCAGAATAATCTTTAATCATTGGATAGCCATATCCACCATTCGGATCTTTTATGGAGCCTACATAATGAACATTTGAACGAACTGTTGAGTGCTTCAAACTATTGAACCGGTCGCAATTTGCGACCAGTTCTCCTTTATCTTGAT
>NZ_QSAV01000088.1:0-3035 GCF_003465495.1 Segatella copri
AAAACTGAATACTGAATACTGAACACCCTTTAGGCACTAATTAGTTTACTCCGCAAGGGGTATTCCATTCGGGATGTGGCAAAAGTTAAGTGGAAGGGGCGTGAGTATGGTGCAACGAGTTAAGCGATTAAAAATACACAATCATAGCAATAAAACTATTAATTTTACGTTCTTTTCAAAAAAGGGGTTGTGCAATAGTGGCTTAAAGGCTAAAAGCACTACCTTTGAATGCAGTTAAATATGGTAATGTTCAAAGTCACAATTTGTGATTTTGGAAAAATGAATATAAATATGACAGATAAAATAGAAAAAAGGGAGAGCAGCGAACTGTGTATATCACATAGGTGCATCCATTAAGGACTTAGGCAAAAAGTGGTTTGGTTTCTCCAAGATGGAGATACTTACACCAGACGAATTGGAGGAAAGAATCAACAGGGAATAAGAAAAAATCAGAGCTCTCTATTGAGTATGGAAGAACTTTTCAGATATTATTTGGGGAATATTATTATTCTTCGTATCGGTACAGGCTTACGCTATCTATGGCTACGCTTTGTAAGGCATCGCAAGATTTCTTACCGAACCCTTTATGAAGGTAGTAAATCGAAAAAAACATCAGAATTATCTAATTTTGAGAATGAAATGTCAAATCGGGCATGGGGATGTGGCTTTATGCTTTTTGTGATATTCTTAATTATATTTTTACGCAGATTTTTATAATAGACATACAAAAAAAATGATTATGCACAACAAGGCTGCCTCGGAATGGATGTGGTGAAGAACATTTTGCCATGTAATGCTCATTAAGATAATGGTAAAAACAAAAAGTGAAATGTTTATTTTTGCAAACATTGATATGATAAGCACTTTAAATTTGAATTGGAAACAATATGAAAATTAAAACATTATTTAAAACACTTTTTTGTGCAGGGTTAGTTTTATCTCTTGCTTTATATTTGTTATATTTACATGGTAACCAGATCGAAAGAACTCAGAAGTCTATTGTAGATTATCAGTATAATGGATATGAAGAAAAACTTAATTATAAACGTTCAAATACAATTTTAATAACATATAAATCAAAACAATATGCATTACATACGGGAGATCGAATTTTGGACAAGATAAAGTCAGGGTATTTTCCTAAATTATACTATTCTTCTAAAACTGATTATCTTTTTTTTGAAGGAGATTATTTGCCTGTCGGTTATGCCCAAGCAGCTTTAATTTTCACGTTCATCTTTTCAGGTATCGGAACTTTAATCTGGAGGAAACAACTTGATGATGATATTAGTAAAATGTAAAAGTATCCAAGGACTATATTGTTTATTGAAGCGGAATCTCTCCTAATCCGCTTTTCAATAAAGTATTTGTCTTGTGCTATAAAAACTCAACAGCACAATTATTAATTGCAGTTCGACCTCCATATTTTCATTCGATAGTTCAAAGTATTGCATATTTCCTTACCCCTCATTGTCAGATTTTGCACGAGGATACTTTCTATTGCTCCTGATACAGACACATTAAATTCCATCATACGTTGGGTTAGACATGAAGCATTTTCCATCTTACGCATCAAAGTTTTTGTACAATAATCAATGGCTATGTAGTTGTTAGAATATATACTAATTAGGCGAAATTGCTCCACATCTTTAAAATAGATTGTTCGATATGTTCTCTTGCGCTGTTCGTAAATGTCAAGCCTATCGTCATGGATTATCAAAAATGGTATATGAGTAGTTATGTTATACAAAGTCATCATAAACATAAGCATTCCGCCACAACCAAAAAACACCATGCTTCCTATACCGCCAAATACTTTTGTTGGCCATGAGGTATTAGCATCATGGAGTATGAAATATCCACCTGCAGCAAAAGCGAAACAACCAACAGTCAGAAGAATATTCTTCCAAAGGCTATGGTATATTCGTATCTCTTTTATATTTTTATCGGTTTGTTTCATCTTTTTATATCGCTTTATTGTTATTACATAAAGTACACCTGTTGGCGGAATTAAAAAACCGCCTGAAAATTAGTATATTTTTATGGAGAAAAAAGTTGTGCATCTCGTTGATTTTTAGTAACTTTGTAGTGTCCAATTATAAAGTTATATATTTCACGCTATGCACAACTTGTATGCAAATTTCGTAAAAATTCTTGAGATATGCAAGGAATTCTCCAAAAATTTAGTTAATGAGCTAGGAAATATTCCTCGCCCTGGAGTCGTACCACGTTTTTCAGACCTCGAAGTTGTTGCTTTGAGCTTGACAGCCGAGCATCTTAGCATCGACAGTGAAAACAACTTGTTCGATAGGCTGAAGGAGTATAAGGCAGATATGCCAAATCTGATTTCTCGACGCCAGTTCAATGACAGGCGAAAGTTCACTGCAGAACTATGTGAGAAGATTCGTAAGCGCATAGCGTCAAAGATGGATGGCGCAGAAGAATATTTCTGCATAGATTCCAAACCAATAGAGGTGTGTCGCTTGTCCAGAGGCTTGCGTTGCAAGATGAAAGGAACAGACGTAACAAACTCTCCTGCATTTGGCTATTGCGCTACTCAGAAGATATACTACTTTGGGTATAAGCTCCACGCTGTCTGTGGGTTAAGTGGAGTTATCCACTCGTATGACCTGAGTCCAGCTAATGTTCATGACATTCATTTTCTTAAAGATGTAAAGTTTCAATTCTATGACTGTTGCATCCTTGGCGATCGTGCTTACCTCAGTGCGGAACTACAGCAAGACTTGTTTTCTTCTGTAGGCATCAAGTTGGAAGTTCCATATCGCTTGAACATGAAGAATTGGCGACCAACATTTAAGCCTTATGCTAAGGCAAGGAAGAGAATCGAGACAAATTTCTCTCAACTTTGTGATCACTTCATGCTCTTCCGAAACTATGCTAAGCAAACCCCAGGACTGTTTACCCGAATCATCGGGAAAATTAGCGCATTTACAGTCTTGCAATATATTAATTATGTAAACAACAGACCGATTGGCAGGGTTAAGTATGCGCTAAATTAATTCCGCCAACGGGTT
>NZ_QSAV01000089.1:0-2902 GCF_003465495.1 Segatella copri
GTAACCATCTACTTCTCCATATTGCCCGCTAAAAAATAAGTATTACCTTTGCTGCCGATTAAAAAATGGTAACAGATGGAAAATAAGAAGAAAGCAAAAGTTGATTACGCAGCCATCATTCGTGAGTTCGAGATGTATGGTCGTGGTCGTTCTCTCAAACAATTTTGTGATGACAGTAGTTATGTTTATCCTAATGTGCTTCGATACTATCGTAAGTGTTTTTGGAATAGCAAGTCTAGGTTGGCAGCTTCTCCTGATGGTGACAAGTCTCTTGTTCCCTTGGAGATTGAGTCGGCAGCAAGTGTCAACTCAGCTTCTTCAAGTGTGGACTCTTGCAAGCCAGAAGAACCGACCATGCCTGTGGCTGCTCCTTCTATCCCGACATACAGTATCGTCTCGATGCACATATCGTTCAGCAATGGGATGGAGTTGTCACTTTGCGAGACAAATGTAAATGAGATTACAGCTTTGTTGCACAAAATAGTTGGCTGAAATGATATCCTTTACAAGTAGACAGAAGTACTATTTTTATTCTGGTCCTATGGATATGCGTAAGGATATCGATACTCTCTCAGAAGTAGTTCGTAGCCAAATGGGGCTTGATCCTTATATCGAGGAATCGGTTTTTATATTTATGTCGAAGAATCTTCGTACAATGAAGATTCTCTATCGTGGTCGCCGCCGCTTTGAATTGACAAAAATCCGCTTGGATGATGAAAAATTCTTTTTGCCTGTATTCGACGAACATCGTTCCTGCTACAAAATTTGCTGGAGCGACTTCGTTACGCTTACAGAGGGTGTTCAAGTCACTAAAATGCAGATAAAAGAAGATGTTGTTTGATTGTTTAACTATCTGGTTATTAGTGTTTTAGTAATAAAAAATCTTCGAAAAAACTTGCATATGTCAGAAAAAAGTAGTACCTTTGTAGGCATGAATGACGAAATGAAGTTACGTTTGGCTTATGCTGAGATAGCTCGTCTCAAGGATGAGATGGCAACAGCGAATCGTGGGCAGGTAGATTTGATAACTCACGATCAAGCCTTGCGTGCCGATTTCGAACGTCAGCGTGAGGAGGATCGCCAGTTCTTCAAGGCTCAGCAGGACAATATGAAGGAGTTCTATATGCAGCAGATGAAGGAACAGGCTGAGCGCCATAAAGAGGAACTTAAGCATCTGCGAGAGGAGAACCTGGAAAATGTAAAGCGTATTATGAAGGATAGCGCTAACCACCAGAAGGCATCGGATAACTTGATAGCTTCCTTGAATGAGAAGATTACAAAACTCACTTCGATGCTTGAAAAGTCTTCGCTCTCTGCATCGGAGGCACAATGGCTGGCCCGTTATCGCCAGCGCCAACGGTTCAAGCGTAATGCGGAGCAAAAGAATTTGCTGAAGTCTGGCAAAGAGGTTACGAGAGAAGAAGAAAAGTCTGATTGGCCTGAAGATTCCAATGATGACGTTCCATCTACTCCGTCTTCTGCATCAGGTGACCAGACTCCTGCAAAAAAGAAGAAAAAAGCATTGGACAAGCGTTCTACTCGCACAGATTATCAGAAGAACAAGCCATATACGACTGCTCCTATCTATCATATGCTTCATGAGTATTTTACCCTTCCTGAAGGAGGACACTTTGTGAAACGCGATGGGGAAGTGGAGACTTGGTGGTATCGTGAGTTGATTCGTATTCCTGAGCATTACGAAGAGCATTTCTACGAGGTGGCAAGCTATTATGTTCCTGGGCATGGAAGTGGAGTCACTCGTCCTAATACCCGCTTGATTAAAGGTGTTTCCTTTGACTTGGAACTGATAACTTATGTTCTTACCGAGCATTTCGCTTACAATACTCCATTTACGAGAATTGTAGAGAAGCTATCTCATATGGGATTGAATATGAACGAGAAAACCTTGGGAGTCATCGTACATAAGATAATCTCTTATATCCGCAAGGAAATGAAAGATGTCTGGGAGGCGACTATCAAGAAGACTCACAATTGGATGATTGATGAGACCTCAGGTCTTGTTGGTGTGAAGACAGATGAAGGTGTCCGTAAATACTTGAAGCGTTATTTTTGGGGAATCAAGGCTAATGTCCAGAAGCTCGTGTGGTTTATATACGAGCATGGGAGTCGTGGCCTCAAGGCAATCCGTCAGTTCTTGGACAACTTTATCGGCTTCTTTACTACTGACGGTTATGTAGTATATAAAGTATATGACGATGATGAACTTCATCCTGATCAACATCGTTCAGCATGCCTGACACATATAAGGCGAAAGTTCGTAGAGTCCTTGGAAGAGAATCATTCCTTGTCTATGTGGTTTATCGATGAGATAGGTAGACTATTTGGAATCGAGCATGACTGCAAGAAGGCAGGTTTAACAGCCGACCAGGTTCTTGTGGAAAGGCTTCAAAGGAGCAAGCCTATCATGGACCGAATCAAAGAGAAGTTTGAGCGATTTGCTAGATCGAATTACAAAGGCTTGGGCGCTTTGACAAAGAAGGCTCTTAAATATATCAAGACTGAATGGTCGGCAATGCAAACCATTTTGCAGGATGGCAACCTTGAGTTGTCTAACAACCTGGCAGAACAAATGATGAGACACATCAAGCTGAATCTTAAAAACTGTCTGAACATCGGCAGTGAAGATTCTGCGCTTGACTATGCCTTCATGTTTTCTGTCATAGAAAGCTGTAATATGAACAAGTTATCTCCTGGGTGTTACATCAAGGAGCTAGTTAGTCGTCTTACTGCCAAGCCTGTTTGTACAGCAGAAAAAGTGGCACTTTTGCCTTGCTTTATGCAAAAATAAATGTTAAATCCAATCATTTTTTATTTTTAACATCTCTTGAATCGCCTTTACATAAAGGTGGTTCAGAGGGTGTATGGAAATATAGATGGTTAC
>NZ_QSAV01000009.1:0-91911 GCF_003465495.1 Segatella copri
TTACGATAAAGGGCAAGGTATAAACGCGGAGCCGCTTACATAAAATAGGGAGAAGTATCATGAAATCGGCAATGGGTTATTGTAAAAGACTAGTAAGAAGCGTCAACTATTTCAGTTTTTAGTATCAGTAGTAGCGTCAACTATCTCAGTCTTATAAAATTGATAGTGTCTACTTTTCTAGTTTATAAAGTAAAAAAGTGTCTACTGTGTTTTGGCAGCAAAGTTTAAATTAATTATCCCTTAATGCCAATCTTACAGAGTTTTTTGCCAAGATTGGCAAAAACTGTTCACTCCCAATATACAAAACGGGTTGGCACGTAACTTGCTTCAACATAGAGTGAAAGCCGAAGCCGGAAGGGCAAGGGGAACGATAAGAACCCTAAGTAATGACATTTGAGGGTTTCTTGAAATCCTTGAGCCTCGAAAGCCGAAGCAATCATTATTAAGAAGGATAAATAAAAAACAATGAGAAATCCCGACAGAGCCGGAAGGCGAAGAGAGGATAAGAAAAATAGAATTTGGAGGTTTTACATTATGTTGTTAGCTCGTAGAAATAACAGTGTTTCAAATTGGTTGGACAGTTGGTTTAATGACAACTTCTTTAATACAAGCTTGATGCCACACATGAACGCGACAGCTCCTGCAGTCAACGTCAAGGAAAGTGCTACAGCTTATACTATGGAGGTTGCAGCTCCTGGTTTGAAGAAAGATATGGTCAAGATGAACATCGACAAGGATGGCTATCTGAATGTATCCATCGAGAACAAGGATGAGAAGAAGGAAGAGCATTACTTACGTCGTGAGTTCTCTTACAGCAGCTACTCTCAGAGCTACGCTTTGCCAGAGGATGCTGATCAGGAGAAGATTTCTGCTGAGGTCAGTGATGGTGTCTTGAAGATTGAGATTCCTAAGACTGGCAAGGAGGAGAAGAAAGATGATGTTAAGCACATTGAGGTTAAGTAATATTTTTTAAGTGCTATCAGCTTTCAAGATGACATTGATTACATCGGGAAAATAATTAAAACTGAGGGGCTAGTCCTGATAATAGGGGCCGGCCCTTTTTTGAATTTATGAATTTAATATAGGAAAGGATCTAGGATGATAAGAATATTTATTTCACTTGTTTTCTGTCTGATGTCAGCCTTTGCCTGTGCGCAGTCAAGCCAGTCAGATGATATGTATCAATGGGGAAAAAACAAGGCCAACGAGCAGTTGGTCAATGATCTTAAGTCACGTCAGAAAGCCCTCTGGAAAGATCAGCGTGACTTGCAAAACCGGATAGATAGTGTGTATTGGGATGAAGCATTGGATGCAATTAAGGATACTACCTTTACCTTTGAAGCTGACAAGGTAGTTTTCCCGTATGGGCAGATTGCCTATGTTAATTCCAACACCAATTTCGTCTCCGTCAATAAGGATGATGCTGTTGTGCAGGTTGCCTTTAATGTTCCCTTCTCCGGACCTAATGGCATTGGTGGAGTTACGGTTCAGGGAAACATAAGTGGATACAAGATTCAAACGGACAAGAAAGGGACTACACAAGTAAGTATGAGTGTTACCGGTATTGGTATTTCTGCCCAAATCTGGATTACCATGTATAAGGGAAGCCATGAAGCCAGCGTGGAGATTCTGCCTAACTTCAACTCTCGTAGGCTCACCCTCAATGGAGTCATACTACCTCTTCACAAGAGTACTGTATTTCAAGGGCGAACATTATAACAAAGAAGCCTGTCTTTATATGCCCAGACTTGCTTAAGCCTTTGGGCATTTGTGTCCAATTATGTGGGGCATTGTTGCCCAAGGCTTTGGGCATGGATACCCCTCGTTTTGGTCACTCGTACCCACGTACGTGGTCATCCGTACCCATGTACGTGGGTATGAGTAACCACGTACGTGGGCATAATTGATGCATTTCGTTCGATATTTCGCTTGTTTTGTATGCAGTTTCGCTTGTTTTGTATGATGCTTGCCTGTTTTTATGATACTTCTCCCTATTTTATGATACTTCGATGATACTTCTCTTGCTTTTTTCTGAAAAGTATCATTTTTATAAATAGTTAGATATCAAATATATAAACTGATATTTACCTGGGAAAATGAGACTTTGAGACTTTTTTCGTGAAAAAACATTGTTAATTGTTAAGTGTGCGCGTGCGAGTGACGGTAAATCTAAAAAGTACTCTTTTTCAGTTACAAAAAATGGGGTGGGGCGTCTTTATTGTATGGACAAAAACGATAAACTGGTAAACTGTTTAAAAAATAAATAATATGATGAACAAACGGAAAATCATGATCATGATGGCTGGGATGGTTTTGCCAATCCTTGCACCTCAGGCTTCAGCTGCTGCAGAGCACCATGACTGGGAAGACCAGCATGTGCTTTCCATCAACCGGGAACCGGCACGGGCTGCATTCATGCCTTATCAGGCAAAGAAGGGAGATAGCCAGATGTCGCTCAACGGTGAATGGAAGTTCAGATGGACGAAGACGCCGGAGGAACGAATCGTGGATTTCTATCGTACTGACTATAGCTGCAAGGGCTGGAAATCGCTCGCGGTACCAGCCAACTGGGAGGTGAATGGATATGGTACACCTATCTATATATCAGCAGGTTATCCCTTTAAAATCAATCCTCCTTATGTGATGACTACACCCAAGAAGGACTGGACCACCTACGAGGAACGCAATCCTACCGGACAATATAAACGTACCTTCCAGCTGAAGGCAAACTCGCTGCTGTTCCGCCAGGACCGTCAAACCTTCCTGCGTTTCGAGGGCGTGATGAGCGCATTCTATGTATGGGTGAACGGCGAGAAGGTGGGTTATTCGCAGGGTTCGATGGAGCCGAGCGAATTTAATGTGACTCCTTATCTGAAGGCTGGCAAGAACGAGATAGCCGTGGAGGTTTACAAGTATAGCGACGGCAGTTATCTGGAAGATCAGGACTTCTGGCGCTTCGGTGGCATCCACCGTGATGTGTGGCTCTATTCCACACCGAATGTCCGCATCCGTGATTTCGCCGTTCGCACCCTGCCGCAGCTCTCTTCCGCTACATCCTCTCCTTGTGATTTCACCCTGCAGATCAATCCGCAACTGGCGGTGGCAGCAGGCGAGAAGGGAGAAGGTTACCGGCTGATGGCGTGGCTGGAGGATGCTGAAGATAAAGGCGTGATGCTGAAACTGCCGGGAACTGACAGACTGGAGGCTTCTCTGCAGGCTTCTGCCGACGAGATTCTCGACCTGAATCATAAGGCAGCCCTGATGAACGAATGGTATCCGCAGCGAGGTGGAAGAAAATTCGAACGTATGGAGGGAGTAGTGGAAAAACCGCATGCCTGGACTGCTGAGACACCTTATTTATATACCCTGAAACTGGCACTTCTCGACAAGCAGGGAAGTGTGGTGGAACAGGTGCAGCAGCGCATCGGATTCAGATGGGTTTCGGTAGAAAACGGACAGTTGATGGTGAACGGAAAACCTATCAAACTGCGTGGCGTGAACCGGCATGAGCATGATCCGAAGTTGGCACGAGTGATGACCGAGGAGATGATGCAGCGCGATATCCTACTGATGAAGCAGGCGAACGTGAATGCCGTCAGAACCAGTCATTATCCGAATGTTTCACGCTGGTATGAGCTGTGCGACAGCGCCGGCATCTATGTGATGGACGAGGCAGATTGCGAGACTCACGGACTCCGTGGTACGCTCACCTCTACTCCCGACTGGAATGCCGCCTTTCTGGACAGAGCCGTGAGAATGGCAGAGAGAGACAAGAACCACCCGAGCATCATCTTCTGGAGCCTGGGCAACGAGAGCGGTTTCGGTGCCAATCATGCAGCCATGGCAGGCTGGCTTCATACCTTCGACCCAACGAGGCTGGTACATTATGAAGGTACTCAGACGCCTTATCAGCCAGCGAAGGGCCTGAGCGAGAAGGATTTTGGTGAGACCGACCCAGCCTGTGTGGATGTCATGAGCCGTTTCTATCCCCGTGTGAAGGCAGAGTATTTGAATCCGGGCGTTCCCGAAGGTTCTGACAAGGAGAGAGCGGAGAATGCCCGATGGGAGCATCTGCTGGATATTGCGATGAGAAAGAACGATAATCGTCCTGTGCTTACCAGCGAATATGCCCATTGTATGGGTAATGCGCTGGGTAATTTCAAGGAATATTGGGAGGAGATATACAGTCATCCCCGTATGGCTGGCGGCTTTATCTGGGACTGGGTAGACCAGGGCATCTATGCTCCGAGAACCAACCATGTGCTCTATGGCGGTGATTTCGGTGATAAGCCTAATCTCAAAGCCTTCTGTCTGAATGGTGTGGTCTTCTCCGACCGCTCGGTATCGGCTAAGTATCAGGAGGTAAAGCATGTTTATGCACCGGTGTGGATAACTCAGAAAGGGGATGAAATCTGGGTAAAGAATCATCATTCCCATCTCTCGTTGGAGGGCTTCAGCTGTCAGTATCAGGTGACGAAAAATGGTGCTCTCGTTCAGGAGGGAGAACTGAAAATGCCATCAGTACAGCCGGGTGATAGTGCAAAGTTATGCAGCTTGCGTGACTTCAAAGCGTATAAAAATACAGATTCCCGATTGAATCTCTCTGTCACTTCCCAACAGGGTGTAGAGGTAGGAAGGGAGCAGATAGCCCTCAGCGATGACTTGTATGAAGCTGGCAGGAAACTGGCTGCGGATGCCATGAAGCGATACAAGTCTTCCCGCCGTTTGGCAACTCTGTCAACTGCCGAGTTGCTGGCACGCAATTTCTCCGTGATTCCTCAGTTCTTCCGTGCGCCAACCGACAACGACAAGAGTTTCGGCAACTGGATAGCGAAGGATTGGAAGAAGACTCATCTCGACAGCACACTTTCCGCTATCCCGCTGAAGGATGGGGAGTATGTATATCATTATGGTGAGGATGGAGCATCAGATAAGGCTGGTTCTTCGGCATCGGCTAAGTCTGGCGGCAATATCCGTCTCCGCTTGGAGGTATCTCCTCAGCAGGACGGCTTCGTCGACGTGAAGGCTACCTATAGTTTTGAGGGCAATCTGCCTGAACTTCCTCGTCTGGGTCTGATGCTGAAGCTGCCAAGAGTGGCTTACGACCTGGTGAAATGGTATGGCAGAGGACCTTGGGAGAATTATCCAGACCGCAAGCAGTCTTGTCCGATAGGATGGTATGAGAGTAGCGTGGAGAATCAGTTTACCCACTATCCCCGTCCGCAGGACAACGGCAACCACGAGGACTGTTCGTATATCGAACTGACCAATAAAAATGGCAAGAATGCCCTGCAGGTTGTCGCTGCCGGCGATACACCTTTGAGTTTCTCTGCCTTGCCATACAGCGTGGCAGACCTCTGTGCCGCCCGTCACGATTTCGAACTGAAGCAGTCGGGTAATCCTAACCTGCGCTACACCTGTCTCAGTCTCGACTGTGCCGTTCTGGGCCTGGGTAACAGCAGTTGCGGACCTGGTGTATTGAAGAAATATTCCATCGACAAAACCAAGACTTATACCCTGCATTTCAAGATGAGAATACTGTGAGGCATCAGGTATGGAAATGCCGTTTTGAGGCAAATTAATAACTTGTCGGAAAAGGTGTGTAAAAGCCCTTTTCCGACAATTTTAGCTCTATAATCTGCGAAAGTTGATGATTTTTGATATATTTTCGCAGCTTATCTCGAATTATTTGTTTTGCATTATGCAATTTGCATAATTTAATTTGCATAATTCGAGAAATCTTATTATCTTTGCCGCCATAACTACTGATTTAATTAGGTAAAGAGTATGGAGAATCCTTTTATTATCACAGGCAAGATTAAGCCAGAGTACTTCTGCGACAGAGAGGTGGAGGCAGAAAGAATCATCCGAAAGGTAACTTCGGGTGAAAATATTGTGTTGATGGCTGCACGGCGTGTGGGCAAAAGTAAGCTTATCGACTTTTGTCTTGACTCGCCGATGGTCAAGAATGATTTTATCGCCATTTCTATCGACATACTCCGTACTTCGAGCATCCAGGAGTTTGCCTTCGAACTAGGTAAGGCTGTTTTCGAACAGGCGGCTCATCGCAGTCAGAAGATGCTCAAGATGGTGGTCAGCACATTGAAATCTATCAATGGGTGTTTCGGCTATGATCCCATCTCGAACACGCCGACCTTTAACCTTTCGCTAGGTGATATCTCCAATCCGCTCTATACCCTGGATGAGATATTTGCCTGTTTGGAGCATGCCGACAAGAAATGTATCGTGGCGATAGACGAGTTCCAGCAGATTGGCTATTATCCAGAGAAGAACATGGAAGCAATATTACGCACTTATGTGCAGAAATGCAGCAATGCCAACTTCATATTCTCAGGTAGCGAGCGCCATCTCATTACGAAGATGTTCTCCGAAAAGGCGCATCCATTCTACAATAGTGCCGACATGATGAACTTGGAGGTGATACCATACGATAAGTACTTGGAATTTGCGAAAAGTTTGTTTGCCAGGTTCGGGAAGGACGTGGAGGAAGAGGCTGTGCGTGATGTCTATGATACGTTCGGAGGAAATACGTATTATATGCAGAAGGTGTTTCATGAAGCTTTCAACCAGACGGATGTAAAGGGCAAGGCTGACAAGGCGATGGCGGAAGCCATCATCCACATGATGATATTGGACAACGACCGCAAGTTTAGTGAAATCCTGTCGCGTCTCACGCTCCCTCAGAAGGAATTGCTTTATGCAATAGCCAAGGATGGCATTGCCAAGCAGATTACTTCCACGTTTTTTGTAAAACGGCATAATCTACGCTCTGCCAGCAGCGTTCAGTCTGCCATCAAGAAATTGCTGGAGTATCATCTGGTATCTACTTCCTTGGGCACGTACTATATTGATGACCAACTGATGAAGTTGTGGCTGAAAGCGTAAGGTGGTTGCGATGAATTGACTAATGGTAAAATTAGCTATTGGTCTTGGGGAGGTAATTATGAAGCAAAGCAAACTTCTATAAATGGGGTTCAAATGATTTTTATAGTAAAAAAAATGAAAAAAAATATCAATAAAATCACATGGGCTTGTTATCTGCTTGTATTGTTTTGGTTAGGAGCATGTACTCCTAACCAAGTACATAATTTTCAAATAGATAATATTGGTATGCAGAATGTTAGCCTGGATGGTTGGCAAGGTAGTAATAATAAGTTCTATTTAATGAAAATAAAACTGAAACATTGTAATGAATACTTTGGAATTGGCGGCATCCCTTATGGTGGTGGAATTTTGGATTCTGTATGTAATATAGTAATTTTTGATGGAAAAAATGAAGATGTCGCGAATTCTTTAAAACCGGTTAGCTCTTTTGTTGAAGACTCTGTCAAAACGTTGTGGGGGCGAATTGGATCAAAAGATTTTCCTTGCCATTATTGTTTAAATGTGCGGCAACTCCAAAACTATTTGAATCGGATGACGGTCGAGGTGCGAGGTGAATATTATAGCAAAGAAGAAGATGCTCATTATATGTATCGTTTGTTCTGTGTGCCAAAAGGACAACCTCTTCCGAAGAAGCTGATATTTCGCTTTGATAAATATTCTATAGAATGTGATGTGAATAATATCCCGAAGAGAGTGAAGGTGACACGAATTGACAAAATGGAACCTTAGGAGACTTCTAGTACAATTCTTGTAAATAGAATACTGATTGTTCCGTCAAAAACAAGGAAAAGTGCATTTCTACACTCCCTTTTCCGACAATTTTAGCTCTATAATCTGCGAAAGTTGATGATTTTTGATATATTTTCGCAGCTTATCGGCGTATTTTCGGAAAAATATCGTATCTTTGCACCATCACTTAAAGAATCATAATATGGCAGAGAAAATCATCGGAAGACATTCAGAGAAGGCTCTCCTGGAAAAATATTACAACTCTGGGAAAGCGGAGTTTATCGCTATGTATGGGCGACGCAGAATCGGCAAGACATTCCTGATTCGGGAATACTTCAGAAATCAGTTTTCTTTTGATATGACAGGAGTATTGGAGGGTAACAAGAACGAGCAGATGACTGCTTTCCACATGGCACTCAAAACTTATGGCTACAAAGGAAGGAAGAACAACACTTGGCTAGATGCATTCTTCGCCTTACGTCAACTCTTGGAGGAAAAACTCCAAGATGGAAAACGATGCGTCATATTCATCGATGAACTACCTTGTCTCGATACACCTAGGGCAGGTTTTGTTCATGCCTTGGGACATTTCTGGAACAGTTGGGCAAACTGGCAATCCCAAATCATGCTCATCGTTTGTGGTTCTGCTACGTCATGGATGGTTCGCAATATCATAGACGACCATGGGGGGCTGCACGACAGAGTAACCCATGAGATGCCTCTCCATCCTTTCACCTTAGCGGAAACGGAAGAATACTTCCAGGAAAATGGATTCAGATGGAAACGTTTGAGTCTGCTGCAAGTATATATGGCTGTAGGCGGTGTACCTTATTATATGAGCCTATTTCTGCCAGAAGAAAGTCCTGCCATCGGACTAGACCGTTTGTTCTTTAGCGAGAACGCAGAACTGCAAAAGGAATATCGCCGACTGTTCTACTCTCTCTTTCGCAATGCCCAACCTTACCAGGACATCATCTCTGTCTTGGCAAAGAAGTCGAGCGGCATGACAAGAGAAGAGATAAGCAAAGCCCTCAATGTTGACAACAACGGCAAACTGGGAGACATGCTTACCGACTTGATTTATTGTGATTTTATCCGCAAGTATAATGTAAGGGACAAAAAGATAAAAACGAACTCGGCACTCTACCAACTTGTAGATTTCTATACCATCTTTTACAACACATTTGCCTCAAAAAACAGCACCGAGGAACATTATTGGAGCAGAAATGCCACTTCTTCGGAAATAAAAAGCTGGTATGGGCTAGCCTACGAGAGAGTCTGCCAAGCACATCTGCCACAAATAAAGCAAGCCCTCGGCATCGCCAGTGTCAAAACAGAGCATTATTCTTGGAAAAGCAAGACCCTGACAGATGGCGCACAAATAGACATCATCATCGACCGTGCCGACAATACCATCAATCTCTGTGAGGTAAAGTATTGTGACCACGAATACCAACTTGACAAGGACGAGTTCTTCAAGATAAATCACAGAGTAGAGGCTTTTGAAGAAGAAACCCAAACAAAGAGTACAATCTTACCTACCATGATTACGACATTCGGACTTGCCAAAGGTATGTATAGCGACCAGATTATCGTTAAGCTAACCATGGATGATTTGTTTGGAAAATAGCAAGGCAAAAAAGCCCAGGTCTCGCTCGGCACGCTTGCCAAAGCCTGGACCTGAGTGATACTGAAAGCGTAATTCAAGATGAAATCATCTACTTATCTAGTTACAAAACCGAGGGTTATGAGTCTTTATTGGGGAATAACAAAATGAATATAAACAAATACGGAATAAACAATATGTATCTAAAACAAACGTTTTTAATAATAGCTTTGGGGGCGATGGCGATGACTGCTGCCGCACAGGCTAGTATTGATACACAGCGCCAGTATCTCTCGGGACATGGATGTGATGATATGGTGAACTGGGACTTCTACTGCACAGGTGGTAGAAATGCCGGCAAGTGGACGAAGATTGGGGTGCCTTCCTGCTGGGAACTCCAGGGATTCGGTACCTATCAGTATGGTATGCGATTCTATGGAAAGGCTACTCCGGAAGGTATTGCTGACGAAAAAGGAAAATATAAATATGAGTTTACGCTGCCACAGGAGTGGGAGGGCAAACAGATAGAACTCGTCTTCGAAGCCGTGATGACCGATGCCAAGGTAACCATCAACGGCAGAAAGGCGGGAAACGGTTTGCATCAGGGCGGTTTCTATCGCTTTACTTACGATGTGAGCGACCGCATCTTCTTCGGAAAACATAAGAACAGACTCGAAGTGGAGGTGAGCAAGGAGAGCAGCAACAGTCAGGTGAACATGGCGGAGCGCCGTGCTGACTACTGGAACTTCGGCGGCATCTTCCGTCCTGTATTCATCGTGGCGAAACCTGCGCAGAACATCGACCGTGTGGCGATTGATGCCAAGGGCGATGGTCATTTTATGGCAGACTGCTACCTGAACCGTGCCGTCAAGGGTGCGAAGGTGAAAACCGAGATTCTGGATGAGAAAGGAAAGGTGGTGGCATCGAATGTGGCTGATGCCAGAAACAGCGATGAGGCGCATGTCGACTTCCAGACGAAAGCCCCTAAGCAGTGGACTGCTGAGACTCCACATCTCTATACTGCCGTTTTCACACTCCAGGATGCAGCAGGCAAGACGCTCCACAGAGAGCGTCAGAAGTTCGGCTTCCGCACCATCGAATACCATGCCAGCGATGGCGTTTATATCAATGGTCAGAAAGTCATCTTCAAAGGTGTGAACCGTCACAGCTTCCGTCCTGAGACCGGTAGAACGCTGAGCAAGGCGAAGAATATAGAAGATGTGAAACTCATCAAGAGCATGAACATGAATGCCGTGAGATTGAGTCATTATCCTGCCGATCCTGAGTTTCTGGAGGCATGCGATTCGCTCGGTCTATATGTAGAATGTGAATTGAGTGGCTGGCATTGGGCACATCCTACCATCGTGGGCAAGCAGCTCGTGAAGGAGATGATTACCCGTGATGAGAACCATCCTAGCATCATCTTCTGGAGCAACGGTAACGAGGGTGGTTTCAATTATGAACTGGAGCCAGATTTTGCTCTCTGGGATAAGCAGAAGCGCGTGGTACTCTATCCTTGGGCTAACCGCAACGGCTTTGAAACCAAGCACTACCGTTCTTATGGCGAGACCCAGGAATATATGAGACAGAAGGAAATCTTCATGCCTACCGAGTTCCTGCATGGTCTGTATGACGGCGGACACGGAGCAGGACTGAAGGATTACTGGGACATGATGATGGCAAACCCTCGCTGTGCCGGCGGATTCCTTTGGGATTTGATGGACCAGGGTGTGGTGCGTACCGACAAGAACAATTATGTAGACTGTATGGGTAACTTCGGAGCCGATGGTATCGTGGGTCCTCATGCCGAGAAGGAAGGCTCTTACTATACGATTAAAGAGGTATGGTGCCCGGTACAGTTGACTTGGAATGATGTGGAGAAAGGTGAACTCACCTTATCTAATCAGTATAACTTCGTGAATCTGAAGGATTGCCGTTTCTCTTATCGTCTGTTGCAGATGCCAGCGATGGGCAGCACTCAGGTCAAGGTATTGAAGCAGGGCAATCTCTCTTCTCCGGATGTAGCTCCGGGCAAGGAAGCCCAGGTGAAGATACCGATGATGGCGAATGCTGATGCGGTAGAAATCAAGGCTGTGAACCATGAAGGTGAGGAAATCATGACATGGAGCAGGGGAGTGAAGAGTGAAGAACGAAGAGTGAAAAATTCCAGTGCTCCAAGTACTTCAAGTGCTTCATCTGCTGCTTATGCTGACCAGGTTGATGCTGTTGAAGTGAAGGCGGGTGGCAGAACTTATCGCTTTGCCAAGAAAGATGGCAGACTGATGGGTGTTGAGGTTGGCAGTAAGGCAATCTCGCTGAGCAACGGACCTCGGTTCATGGCTGCCAGAAGAAGCGACCGCAGTCTGGACCAGTTCTATAATCACGACGATAAAGAGGCTGAGAAGAAAAAGACACTCTATACCGAGTTTGTTGACCAGGGCGCTTTTGCCGGTTTCGAATGGAAGGAAGCGGAGGCAAAGCTGGTGGCTACATATCAGCATGGCTCACTCGATGAGGTAGACTGGCAGTTCCTTTCTGACGGTTCGGTGGCTGTAACCTGTCATTACAATTTCGGTGGCGTAGTAGATATGATGGGCATGGCTTTCGACTATCCGGAAAGCAAGGTTCGCAGCAAGGCTTGGGTGGGCAATGGTCCTTACCGGGTTTGGCAGAACCGCGAACAGGGTCCGCAATACGGCTATTGGCAGAACGACTATAATGACCCGATTCCAGCCGAAAGCTGGGATTATCCAGAGTTTAAAGGCTACTTTGCCAACGTGAAGTGGATGCAGTTCAAGACTGATGAAGGAAAGATCGGCTTCTCTGGTCTGACTGCCGATGAGCACATGGGCGTTTATACCCCTCGTGATGGTAGAGATGGTCTGCTCTATACCTTGCCACAAACCGGTCTGGCAGTCTTCAAGGTGATACCTTCAGTAAGAAACAAGGTAAATACCACCGACCTCAACGGACCTTCAGCCCTGCCAAAATGGCTGAACGGTAAGGGTAAAACTGTGTTTACTTTGAACTTTGAGCTTTGAACTGTTAACTTTAAACTGTTAACTTTTAACTGTTATGAACTGTTATGAATAAGAAAAAACGATATACGGTGATGGCATTGTCGGCGCTTCTGGTAGCGTCGACAATGGCTCATAATGACGAGGCTAAGCCCTGGACCTTCTGGTACTGGATGTATGGCGCCGTTTCCAAGGCTGGTATTCATGCCGATCTGGTCGGTATGAAGAATGTTGGTTTGGGCGGTACCTATCTGATGCCAATCCGTGGTGTCAGCGAACGTCCGGAGTATCAGGGCGAGGCGGCACAGTTGTCATCTAAGTTCTGGGAGATGGTGGATTACTCTTTCCAGCAAGCCGACTCCCTGGGCCTTGACATGGGCATTCATATCTGCGACGGTTTCGCCCTGGCAGGCAATCCGTCTATCCTTCCTGCCGAATCGATGCAGAAGGTGGTATGGACCGATACCATTGTGGGTGGCGGTAAGAAGATAGAAGGCATGCAGATGTGGCAACCCGAAAGTTATAAGGACGGGAAGTTGCAGCCTGCTGGAAGCGAGGGTGGATATTATCAGGATATCGCGGCTTTTGCCATCCGATGCAAGGAGAAACCCCAACTCTTCAAACCGGAGAAGATAGAATATACCGAGGCTGTTTCTACCGCCAAGGGCTATTATCTGGCAGCGAAACCTGCCTCTATCATCTATTCGTTTCATAAACCCGTCACGGTGCGCAGCATGCGTGTGGTGCCTAACGGCAACAACATCCAGTCGCAGCGCCTCCTGGTGCAGGCTTCTGATGACGGCATCAACTTCAGAGATATCAAGCAGTTGGTGCCTCCCCGTCAGGGTTGGCAGAACACGATGTGTGATTATACCTTCAGTTTGCCGACTACCACCGCCCGCTATTTCCGATTCTCATGGACGCCGGAAGGTACAGAGCCGGGAGCAGAAGACCTGGATGCAGCTAAATGGAAACCGCTGCTGAAACTGGAGAATATCATCTTGAGCAATCAGCCGATGATTAACCAGTATGAGGGAAAAACGGGTGCCGTATGGCGTATCGAAACCGATGCGGCAGCTAAGAGCGAGACCGTGGCGATGGCAGATGTACTGCCTTTGAAACTGGAAAATGGAATGGTGATGGGTGTCATGGTGAACGGCAACCTGATGAATAAGTTGCCTAAGGGCACCTGGCGCCTGTTGCGAATGGGACATACCTCAACAGGACAGACCAATGCAACAGCCGGAACCGGTAAGGGACTCGAAGTGGATAAGTTCTCACCGGCAGCCGTCAGGAAACTTTTCAATTCCTGGTATGCATTGTTCCTGAACCGTCCGCACAGCGATGTGGTGAAGTATCTGCACATCGACTCCTGGGAGTGTGGCAGTCAGAACTGGGGCTATCAGTTTGCCGAGGAGTTCAAGGCACGCCGCGGTTACGACCTCATCCCATACCTCCCGATTATGGCAGGTGTTCCGATGGAGTCGGCTTCCAGATACGAACAGGTACTGAAGGATATCCGTCTCACCATCAATGACCTGGTAAACGAGAAGTTCTTCAAGACCTTTACCGATCTGGCTCATGAACAGGATATAGAAGTATCTCACGAGAGTATTGCACCAACCTTCCCTGCCGATGGTCTGCAGCATTATCAGTATGCCGACAATCCAATGGGAGAATACTGGCTCAATTCGCCTACTCACGATAAACCCAACGACATGCTCGATGCCGTGAGCGGTGCACATATTTATAATAAGAACATCGTTCAGGCAGAGGGATTCACCGAGGTTCGTGGTGTATGGAATGAGACACCAGCCATGCTCAAGCCGATGCTTGACCGCAATCTGGCGCTTGGCATGAACAAACTCTTCTTCCATGTAACTGCCCATAATCCTTGGATGGACCGCAAGCCTGGTATGACGCTTGATGGCATCGGTCTCTTCTTCCAGCGCGACAATACCTGGTATCCTGAGGCACGCGGTTTTGTGGATTACATCACCCTGTGTCAGAATTATCTGCAGCAGGGCAGACCGGTGGTAGACATCGCCGTGTTTACAGGCGAAGAGATTCCGAGCCGTTCGCTTACTCCGGATAAACTCGTTCCGATGCTTCCGGGTGTGTTTGGCGCAGAACGGGTGGCTAGTGAACAGAAACGTATGGCTAATGTGGGCATTCCGATGGAAGAATCGCCTGTGGGAGTAACTCATTCGGCGAATATTCTCGATCTGAAAGACTGGTGCAATGCCCTGCATGGCTACAAATATGATTCGATGAACAAGGATGCCTTGCTGAAATGGAATTTCGAATACAGTCCGAAGGGCAAGTTGCCAGGAAACCAGGACTACCGCATCCTGGTGGTTCCGCAGCCGGCAAATACCCTGTCTGCCGAGGTAAAGGCGAAGATAGAGGAGTTGCGCGAGGAAGGCATCATTATCATCGACAAGCCTTATCAGGCAAAGGACTTCTCTCAGTATGGCATCGAACCGGATGTCGTTCTGCCCGAGAATATGGATTATGCTCACCGCTGTGTGTTGGAGGCAACAGGCAGAAAGGACATCTATTTCCTGACTAACCAGGAGGATAAGGAACGCCAGATTACGGCAACCTTCCGTACCAGAACTTCCAAAATCCGCCAGATTGTGAAATTGAGTCTGCCTGCTTATGGTTCCGCTTTCGTTATCCTCTCGAACAAGGAAGACATGCAGGTTATCAGTCAGACAGGTCATAAACTGGTTGAAGAAGAAGGTGCAGGTTTTACAGAAAACTATCCTTCTGTGCTGGCTGTAGCCGATAAGTGGAAGGTTCATTTCGATGATATCCGCAAAGATACCACCGTAACGCTTCCTTTCGACTGGTCGAAGTCGGCAGATGAGAAGCTGAAGTACTACAGCGGTCACGTAACCTTTACCTCTTCTTTTGAATGGGGCGATTCTGTTCCGGTTTCAGCAGAAGAGAAAATGGAAGTTCCAGCCGAGAAAACGAAGACGGCTCCTTCTAATGACGGATTCATCAAAATCCAGTTGGGCAAGATTGGTGATGTGGCACGTGTGCTGGTCAACGGCAAGCAATATGGTTATGCCTGGACAGCTCCTTACGAGGTGTATGTTCCGAAGCGCGACCTGAAGAATGGCAGCAACGAAATACAGATTGTTGTAGCCAATACCTGGCACAATGCGCTGCAGGGTGCTGGCGAGGGAAAGGCTCCGTTTAAGGGAATCTGGACCAATGCCAAATATCGCACCAAGAGCAAGGCGCTTCTGCCTGCCGGATTACTCTCCACGATTAACATCGTGTATTAGTTTATAGTTGATAGTTAATAGTTGATAGTTAATAGTTCATAGCAAGACTGCTCATTTAACATTTAACATTGAATACATTGAATAAAATGAAGAAACTGTTATGTTCAGCTCTGCTGCTTGCCATGACTCTGGCAGCGCAGGCAGAAGTGAAACTGCCAAAAATCTTTGGCGACAACATGGTATTGCAACAGCAGACGGAATGCAACCTCTGGGGTACTGCTGATGCCAACAAGGTGGTAAAAGTGCGTGCTTCCTGGAACGGCAAGACCTATAAGACTCAAGCCGATGCCCAGGGAAAATGGGCGATGAAGATAGAAACGCCTCAGGCTGGCGGTCCTTATGAACTGAGTCTGAGCGACGGAAAGGAACTGAAACTTCACAATATCCTGATTGGTGAGGTCTGGATCTGTTCGGGTCAGAGTAACATGGAGATGCCGATGAAGGGATTCAAGGCACAGCCTGTTGCGGGCACTCCGGAAGAACTGATGCTGTGTAAAGACCAGCAGTTGCGCCTCTTTACGGTTCAGCGCAATGCCCAGTTGCATCCTGTTGATACGGTGGCTGGCGACTGGAAGGAAGCTGATGCAGCAAGCGTTCGTGAGTTTAGTGCTGCTGCTTATTATTATGGTAAGACGTTGCGCCAATCGCTGGGTGTACCAGTAGGTCTGATTGTTACTTCCTGGGGCGGTAGTGCCTGTGAGGCATGGATCAACGGCAATCTCATCAAGAGCGATTGGCTCAAGGCATTCCCTAAACTTCATACACCTTGGAATGAGGCTGATGTGAAGAAATATCAGCAGCGCTGTCCTTCAGCTCTCTATAATGGTATGCTCCATCCGCTCATCGGTTACACCATGAAGGGTGTTATCTGGTATCAGGGTGAGGATAACTGCAATCGCTATGCTACTTATGCCGACCAGATGCAGACCCTGGTAAACAGTTGGCGCAAGGAATGGAAGCAGGGGATTTTTCCGTTCTATTATTGTCAGATTGCACCCTACGATTATAGTCTGATAAAATGGAAAAACAACAGTGCCCTGCTTCGTGAAAAGCAGATGGAGGCAGAGAAGCGCATCAGCAACTGCCGTATGGCTGTATTGCTTGATGCCGGTCTGGAGTATGGCATCCATCCACGTAAGAAGAAGGAGGTGGGCGAGCGTCTGGCTCTGCTTTCTCTTGCCAATACTTATGGTCAGAAGGGATTGCCTGATTTCGCTGTCTACAAGAGTGTTGAGTTCAAGGGCGATACCGCTGTTGTCAGCTTCGACCGCAGCAAGGAGTGGGTTTACTTCAACAATGGTCCTAAGAGCGACAACTTCGAGATTGCCGGCGATGACCAGGTATTCCACAAGGCACAGGCTTGGATTTCACGCAACAAGGTGTATGTGAAGAGCGAGGAAGTGAAGAAACCTGTGGCTGTGCGCTATGCATTCAAAAACTGGGTTGTGGGCGATCTCTTCCACGATGGTCTGCCTGTCAGCTCTTTCCGTACCGACGATTGGGAAGTGAAGTAATAGTTTATAGTTTATAGTTAATAGTTTATAGATGAGATATTACATATTGATGGCTATGATGCTTTTGCTGGGTGTAGGCTCGGCAAAGGCATCGGCTTACGATGATACATCGGTGGCGGGGTTGTTCCCTGTCAGCAACCAGGGACGCGAGGTGTGGAATTTCAATCCCAACTGGCGGTTCCATCTGGGGGATGTGCAGGGCGCAGAACGTGCCGACTATGATGATACAAGCTGGGGGGTAGTTTCTACCCCTCATAGTGTGAAACTGGAACCTGCTGAGGCTTCGGGTTGCCGCAACTATCAGGGTATAGCCTGGTATCGCAAAACCTTTATCGTGCCGGGCAATCGCTCTGAAATCTATTTCGAGGCGATAATGGGCAAGCAGAAGATTTATGTGAACGGCAAACTGGCTAAGGAGCACTTTGGCGGTTACCTGCCTGTTATCGTCAAACTGAAAGAGCAGGGACTGAAGAAGGGCGATAAGTGTGTGGTGGCTGTGATGGCTGACAACTCTAATGACAAGAGTTATCCTCCTGGCAAACCGCAGTATACACTCGACTTTGCTTATCATGGTGGTATCTATCGCGATGTGTGGCTTATCAATAAGAAGGATGTTTCTATCACCAATGTGATTGAAGCCGACCGCCGTGATGCCGGCATCTTCGTTCATTTCTCGGATATTTCAGAGAAGCAGGCGAAGGTGTTTGTTGATGTCGACTTGCAGAATGTGAGTGGAAAGGCACGCAAGGTGAAGGTGGAGCAGAGTCTGCTGGATGCTTCGGGCAAGGTGCTCAAAACCGTTTCGCAGAATGTGCTCCTGGCAGCAGGCGATGCACATCAGACCGTCAGACAGATGTTCTCTGTCAGGAATCCGCATCTCTGGTCGCCGGAGACACCTTATTTATATAGTGTGGTTACCCGCATCAGGGACGGTAAGCAAGTATTGGACGGCGGAAAGACCAAGTTGGGTATCCGCAGTTTCGAGTTCCGAGGCAAGGAAGGTTTCTGGCTCAACGGCAAGAAATACCGCCAGTTTATCGGTGCCAACCGTCATCAGGATTTTGCCTATGTGGGCAATGCACTTCCCAACAGTCAGCAATGGAGAGATGTGCTCCGTCTGAAGAATGCCGGTTTCAACATCATCCGTACTGCCCACTATCCTCAGGACCCGTCGTTCATGGATGCCTGCGATGAACTCGGAATCTTCATCATCGTGGCTACACCGGGCTGGCAGTATTGGAACAAGGACCCTCAATTTGCTGAGCGTGTGTTCCAGAATACCCGTGAAATCATCCGTCGTGACCGCAACCATCCTTCGGTTCTGATGTGGGAGCCTATCCTGAATGAGACCCGCTATCCTAAGGATTTCGCCCTGAAGTCGCTGCAGTTGACCAAGGATGAGTATCCTTATCCATACCGTCCTGTGGCTGTTGCCGACTGGAATTCGGCAGGTGTCAAGGAAAATTATGATGTGGTTTACGGATGGCCGGATATGGATATGAGCGGCATCAGCCAGTGTGTCTTTACCCGAGAGTTTGGTGAGTATGTGGATGACTGGTATGCGCATAACAACCTGAACCGTGCCAGCCGCAGCTGGGGTGAGAAACCGATGCTGACCCAGGCTTATTCTCTGGCAAAGACAACAGAGGAGATGCACACACCGGGACAGTTTATCGGTGGTTGCCAATGGCATCCTTTCGATCATCAGCGCGGCTATCATCCAGATCCTTACTGGGGCGGTATCTATGATGCATTCCGACAGAAGAAGACTGCTTATTATATGTTTGAGTCACAGCGCAGCGACCAGCCATTTGTGCATATCGCTCACGAGATGACCCAGTTCAGCGGTGCCGATGTGACGGTATTCTCTAATTGTGACAGCGTTCGTCTTACCACCTATCAGGGTGCTCATACCTATACTTTGCCAGTTCTTCATCCTACGGCAGCCGCCTTTAATGCCCCTGTGGTATTCAAGAATGCCTGGGATTTTTGGGAGGCTCGCGAATACAGTTATAAGAAGAAATCTCCTCAGATGGTAGTGATGGTAGCAGAGGGATACAAGGATGGCAAGGTGGTTTGTACCGACCAGCGCATGCCTTCCCGCCGCAGCACCAAACTCCGTCTTTATGTTGATGAGATGGGCAAACCGCTGGTGGCTGATGGCAGCGACTTTGTGGTTGTGGTAGCCGAAGTGACCGATGATAACGGTCATGTTCGCCGTCTGGCTAAAGAGAATATCCGCTTTACCCTGGAGGGTGAGGGCGAAATCATTGGTGATGCCAGCATCAATGCCAATCCGAGAGCTGTAGAATGGGGTAGTGCTCCTATCCTGGTGCGCAGCACGATGAAGCCGGGCAAGATTAAGATTCATGCCGAGGTTCAGTTCCCGGGTACTCATGCTCCTACTCCTGCCGACCTGGAGATAGAGAGCGTAGCTTATCAGGGAACCATGATGATGGGTACAAAGACAGCCAAGTCTGCCACTTCATCATCTGTTCAGAATGCTTCTTCTGCCACTTCTTCTTCTTCTCATGAGTTTACACCCGAGCAGAAGGCAAAGATGCTGAAAGAGGTAGAAGACCAGCAGGCTGATTTCGGTATTAATAATTAATAATGCGTAACCGGAGAGTTCTTTGCAGAAGATTCCGTTTACGTAATCGTTATCGTCTTGAAATCTTCAAAAAACAGAAAGTTTATTGGAGATTTCAAGACTTTTTTTGTACTTTTGCATACGTGAAACGATATTTTACCATACTTTTCTGTTCGCTTTATGCCTTGTTGGGTATGGCACAGAACAATATGCAGGTAGCTCATTATTCTACGAAGGAAGGGTTACCTCATGACATCGTATACTGTTCTCTGAAGTCGGAAGACAGTTTCCTGTGGTTTGGAACCTGGTTCGGCTTATCTCGTTTCGACGGCTCCCGCTTTGCCAATTATTCAGATGCTTACATCTCTTCTTCCGACCAGCCACCCCGTAAGGTAGAATGGTTGGCAGAAGATGCTCTGGGCAATCTCTGGATCAAGACGCTCGACTGGAAACTCAGCGTCTTCTTCAAGCAGACCGAACGTTTCGAAGATGTCTATGATGAACTGAAACCTTATGCCCGTAACCTGCAGGTCATCAAGATTCAGGCAGATGGTACCGGTAAGATTCTCCTGCTCACCAAAGATAAGAACCTGCTTCTTGCAGAAACATTAAAGGATGGAAGCATCCGTATCCAGACGCTGGTAGATGCCCGAAAGTATATCAATACGTTCAATTATCAGTTGCGCCAGGATGTGGTACAGCTGAAGGCTTCACGTGCCAACTATGTAGGAAAGGATTATCAGATTTATTCCGTTCCTGTTACTGCGAAAACCAGGAAGTGGACGCTCGGCATGTGGCAGCAGTATTTCGCCCGTAAGTCGAAGGAACATTTTGTTTATCATACCCCGAACGGATGTGTGTGGCAGTTGGATGAATCGCATACCGCCCTGGTGTGCCATAATCCGAAGACCGGATGGGAGCGCCGTTATCCGGTTTCGGGCGTAGGTAATGTGGTGGAGCCTAAGTTCATCGCTACCTCTCATCATGGTTACTTCTATCTTTCCGGTGCTGGCGAAATTATCTATATTGATCCGCAGACGATGGAAGGCGTCAACCTGGCTTTCCTTCCTAAGTTCCAAGACCATAAGCCAGACAGCCACTTCCTGCACATGAACCTGGACAAGGACGGACTGTTGTGGCTCACTTCTGCTGATAATGGCATTTACCGTGTCAGTTTCACCCCCAACCAGTTCCGTGTCATCCCTTTGCCTGGCGGCGACAAGAGTGGAGTGAAAGCCATCTGCCAGTTGAAGAATGGTGATGTGCTGGTGGGTGCCCGCAGCAAGAATGCTTATCTGTTGGATATGAAGGGCAGGGTGAAGCAGGTATTCGATTATGCCCATCATCAAATCGGCAGCATTTATCATGCCATGTATGATGACAGGCAGAATCTCTGGCTCTCTACCAAGGGAGACGGATTGGTAAAACTGACTCCCGATGCCTCCAGACCAATAGGGTATCGCATCGATCATTACCGTCATGATGCCCGAAACCCTTATTCCATCAGCGGCAACAATGTCTATATGACCTGTCAGGATTCCTACCATCGCATCTGGGTGGCTACGCTGGATGGAGGTCTCAATCTGCTGCAGGAACAGGGCGGAAAGGTGCGCTTCTACAATAAATATCATGGTATGAAAAACTATCCGGGTTACGGCCTCTATATGGATGCCCGCAACCTGGTAGAGGACTGCCATCAGAGAATGTGGGTAGGAACGATGGACGGACTGATGTCTTTCAGGACAGATTTCAAATCGGTTGGCGACCTGCGCTTCGAGACCTATCGCAATACCGAAATCAATACCCGTGCCAATAGTGATATCTACGGACTTTACAAGGATAACAACAGGCAGGTTTGGATGTGTACCTTTGGTGGAGGTCTGAGTCGTCTGGATGGTTTTGACGAAGTGACGCATCTGCCTATCCTTACTTCTTTGGGAGCAAAGGAAGGTTTGCATAATGATGTCATCATTTCGATTTTAGAGGATAAGATGGGCCGCCTTTGGCTGGTAAATGCCGATGGCTTGTCGTGCTATGATTATCAGTCAGACCGCATCCAGCATTTCGACAATTCCGATGGATTCCCTGATGTCCAGTTGGAGGAAACTTCTGCGGCTTTGCTCCGGAATGGGGAAATATGGCTGGGTTGCAAGGAAGGAATCCTTGCTTATCAGCCGGAACGTATCCATACCACCCGTCTGCAATATCCTATATATATAATAGGTGGAGAGGTGAACAACCGCGATATCCGCAGTTACAATCAGCCAGCCATCCTGAAGAAGTCTATGGTTTATACCGACCATCTCACCCTGCGTCATTCCCAGTCTATGTTCACTCTGGAGTTTGCTGCTCTGAATTTCTGCAATCCGGAGCGCATTAGCTACCGTTACCGGCTGAAGGGTTACGACCATGACTGGCATTATACCGGCAAGAACCGTCTGGCTTCCTATACCAATGTGCCGTCGGGAACCTATCAGTTTATCGTAGAGGTAATGGATGCCACCAATCCTGATTCTCACAGCACGAGAGAGCTGACCATCACCATTCTTCCACCATGGTGGGCTACGTGGTGGGCTTATCTCATCTACATCATTCTGATATCCGTAGCCAGCTACTATGCTTTCCGCTATGCGAAGTATCAGATTCGGCTGAAGAACAATATCTACATCCAAAACCAGCTGGCAGAGTATAAGCGCAAGTTTAATGCCGAACAGCAGGATAAGCAGTTTGCCGACAAGGTGCGCCGGTTTATGGAAGCCAACCTGACCAATACCGATTTCGAGATAGATATGCTGGCACAGGAATTGGGCATGAGCCGTTCTGCCTTTTTCAAGAAGACGAAGGCTGTGATGGGCTGTTCGCCAAGCGATATGGTGAAGGTTTTCAAACTGAGTCATGCCGTAGAATTGCTGAAGCATTCCGACCAGAGTATCACCGATGTTGCCTACAGTTGCGGCTTCACCGATGTAGGCTATTTCGGCAAGTGTTTCCGTAAGAAATATGGCATGTCACCAAGAGAGTATGTAGCACAACAGCAGGAGAGTGAAATAAAAAAATAAAGTTTTTTATAAAAAATCTCAAAAAAGGTGATTACAGCGTGAACCAATGTGCGTCTTTTAGGCAATTGAAACAAACAAATTAAATGTTAACTAATCATTTTTACCTAAAAGGCTAATGAAACAACTGTCTTATCATAGTAGGTTTATATTGGTTCTGTTATTTACGTTGTTGAACACTTTACCAATATGCTCACAGGCGGCAACTCCTAGGTACAGGATAGCTGCTTGCGACTGGATGATGCTGAAACGTCAGAAGCTGGGCGAGTTTAAACTGGCTCATGAATTAGGAGCAGATGGCGTTGAGGTTGACATGGGCGGATTGGGTAAACGCGTGTTATTTGATAATCAGCTTAGAGAACCACAACAGGCAGAAAAGTTTCAGGCTGCAGCCCGTCAGTATGGCGTAGCTGTTCCTTCTATGGCGATGAGTGGCTTCTTCGCTCAGAGTTTCCTGACTCGTGATAATTATCAAGACCTTTTGAAAGATTGTTTCCAGACGATGAAACTCTTTGGCAGCAAGGTGGCTTTCCTTCCACTCGGAGGTAGCGGAAAAGACTGGCAGCAGGAAGGCTGTGCAGCATACCAGCAGATGGTTTCTCGCCTTCGCACAGCCGGTGAGATGTCAAAGCAGGAGGGTATCACCATCGGTATCAGAACCGGAATGGGAGCTAAGTTTGATAAGAAACTGCTGAAGAAAGTAGGCAGCAGTCAGATTAAGGTCTACTACAATTTCCAGGATGCAGCCGATCATCATCGTGATATCTGCAAGGAACTCCGGAAGTTGGGCGCCCAGCGTATCGTCCAGATACATGCTTCCAATACAGATAGCGTAAATCTTCAGGAAGACCCGGAGATTAATCTTCCGAAAATCAGGAAGACGCTTGACAAGATGAAATGGAGCGGCTGGCTGGTGGTAGAGCGGAGCCGTGATGTAAAGAGGGTAAGAGACGTGAAATATAATTTCGGTAGAAACATCGCTTACTTAAAACAGGTATTTCAAGAGCGGTAACAGTTTCGGGGAATAACTGGCAAACTACTTTTTTATAATTAGGAAAGTGTAAATCGTGTTAGAAAAGAAATAAATCAAAATATAGTTAAACCTAAAAAAGACAATTATGAAGAAAAATCATTTCATTGCGCGGAAAGGACTCTTCTCTCTGGCACTTGCTGCCGTAGGAGCGATGTTCTTGGGTTCGTGTGCCGTTGATGGTTTTGATGACAAAGAGAAGTTTGACGACGGCGTGTCTGGAGTGAAACTTGAGTCACCTGAACTCTCGACAAAGACAGTTGCTGCTTCTGATGGTTCAGATAAGCTGCAAGTATCATGGAAGGTAGTCTATGGCGCTGGTGGTTACGAGTGTAAGGCTTATAATGTGGATGATCCTGACAATCCTGAGGAGGTGGCGAGTGATACCATTGATGGTACCTCTTTCCAATTCAAGATAGCTGAAGATACCAATTATAAGATAGCTGTGCGTACCTTGGGTAACAAGGCAAAGAACAATACTGAGGCTGATAAGGCTACAGAATTGGAATATAGTACATTGGTTCCAGCTAAGACCATTCCTAATAATTCTGATATTTCAGAATTCATTGCTGCCAACTTGCAGGAATCTGATAAGGAGCAGGCTTTCGAGTTGGAAGCAGGTGGTACTTATACCTGCAATAACTCAATTGATTTCAAGGGCAACAAGATGACCCTTCGTGGTAACAAACTGAGCCATGCTTTGGTTACTATGGGTGAAGGTGCTGCCATCTATACTTCAGCTCAGCTGAAGGTGAAGTTCATCAATTTCGACTGCTCTGCCACAACTCATAAGGGTGGTATCATCGAGATGTCTCCAGAGCCACCTGCATCTTGCTCTGCAGAGTCTCAGGGCGTTGGTGCTGGCAAGAATGGTGGTAAGCCTGCCGATGTATATATCCTGCAAGACCCAATTATCATTCAGGATTGTGCCTTCAAGAATGTCATCGACGGACTCTTCTCTGTAGGCCAGTGCTCTTGGGGTATTGCTGATGTACGTGTGATGAACAGCGTGGTTCAGATGCGTAATGACGGAAAGAAGAACTCTAATGGTGCTATCATCTGCGGCTTTTCTAATGGCTTCAAGGCTCCTAGTGGCGGTCAGTTCTGGTATGGTGGTATTAAGAGTATTACCATCAAGAACTCTACTATCTACAATACTGTTGAAGGCAATGATAAGAACCGTATGTTCCGTTTCAACAACAAGGATTTGGACCGTGTCTTCCCTACAGCAGGTGGTTCTTGCACCATGATGGATAATACCTTTATCCGTGTATATGACAAGAAGGAGTTCGGTAACAATACTCCTAATCGTAAGGAATATGTGATTACTTATGATAACAACATCTTCTATGACTGCTTCCGTTTGCAGAAGTTCATTCAGGGCAACTGTAAATTGGAATATCATCAGAATTTGAATACAGTCTGGGGTATCGCCAACTCTGTTGATGGAACAGATAAGGGTAAGCTGGCTACTGAAGAGGATGCTGGATTTGCTGAGGCTGAGACCAAGAAGGAACTTGACTTCACCCAGTCTAACTTCGGGCTTAATTTCAAGGCTACCGGTGCGATTTCAAGTACAATCGGTGATCCACGTTGGAGAAAATAATTTAAACTATCTAATCTCGAAACAAGATGAAACGTAAATATATAAAGACATTGGCCTTTGGTATGGCACTTACCTGTGCTGTGCCTGCAATGGCTCAAAATAAAGTAGTGCAGGGTACTGTACTCGATGACCTCGGTGAACCTGTTATCGGTGCTACCGTAAAGGTTGCCGGTACCAAGACTGCTGTGATTACCGATATGGATGGTAACTATAAGTTGTCTGTTCCTAAGGGTGGCAAGGTTACCGTTTCTTATATTGGTTTTAAGGATGCTACTACCAATGGTGGTACCATCAAACTGGTTGCTGACGACAAGACTCTTCAGGAGGTGGTAGTCGTAGGTTACGGTACCCAGAAGAAGGCTCACCTGACCGGTTCTGTAGCAAACATCCCAACAGATGAAATCCAGGACCTTGCTAATGGTGGCTTGGCTTCTTCTTTGGGCGGTCTGGTTAACGGTTTGAGCGTAAGTGGTGGTGAGAGCCGTCCAGGTGAGAATGCCCGTATCATGATCCGTGATACCAACTCATTGGGCGAAGTTGGTTCTACAGCCCAGCAGCCTCTCTTCGTTATCGATGGTTATATCTATCCTAATGATGTAAAGGTTGGTAACACTTACCAGAACCTCGGTGCTGAGGCTTTCAATAACCTGGATGCCTCTGAGGTAGAGAGTATCTCAGTATTGAAGGATGCTTCTGCTGCCGTTTATGGTGCCCGTGCTGCCAATGGTGTTATCCTCGTAACTACCAAGAAGGGTAAGATGGGTGCACCTCGCATTTCTTATAGCGGTTCTTTCGGTTTCACCGATGAGGTTTCTCGCCCTAAGATGCTGAATGCTTACCAGTATGGTCGTTTGTACAATGCAGTTATTGCTGCCGATCCAACCAATACTTCCCTCAATAAGACTACTGCCCTTTTCCAGGCAGATGAGTTGGAGGCTATGAAGAGCCTGAACTATGATTTGCTCGATAAGTATTGGGAAACAGGTATGACTCAGAAGCACAGCGTAAATGTAAGTGGTGCTACCGATAAGGTGAACTATTTTGCAGGTATCTCTTACTTCGATCAGGATGGTAACCTCGGTAAACTCAACTATAACCGTTGGAACTATCGTGCCGGTGTGGATGTAAAAGTAAGCAAGTGGTTGGGCGCTAACCTGACTGTAAGCGGTGACTATGCTACAAAGGAAAAGCCATTGGTAAAGGTGGGTGGATCTGGCGATGAGAAGGACTACAACCTCCTTCTGACCCGTCCTACTTACATGCCAGAATCAGTAAATGGTTATGATATCCTGGCTTATGGTCCTAGCAATACACAGAAGAACCAGAACCAGCAGTATAACTTTGCTACTCTGCAGAATAATGGCGACTACCGCAAGAACATGAATTCTAACCTGAATATCAGCGGAAGCCTTAATTATGATTTCGGTTGGAGCAAGATTCTGAAGGGATTGAAGTTGCGCTTCTCTTATTCCAAGAGTATTAATACCGATAAGGGTAATGAGTATGGTTCAAACTTCACCCTCTATCAGATGTTGACTCGTTATGGTAGCGGTAACCACCTTTATACTCCTACCAGCGGCGATAATGCAGATTTCGATTACCTGGCAGCGTCTAACTTCAATGGTGTGACAACCAATAATGGTGACTATCTGGCTCGTACCATGGTTCGTACTGATAATTATCAGATGAACTTCACAGCCCAGTATCAGCGCGATTTCGGTCAGCATCATCTGGGTGGTCTGTTCTCTATTGAAAAGTCTGAGGCAGAGAGTGAGTACTTGCAGGGAAAGCGTTTGACCCCATATCCTTTCACTACCGGTCAGTATAACTCTGCAACAGGTGAGATGACTACTATGTTTACCCGTAGTGAGAGCGGTACCCTTTCATATATCGGCCGTATCAACTATGCATTCGCCAACAAGTATCTCTTCGAGGCTCTGGTTCGTTCTGATGCATCAACCAAGTTTGCTCCAAAAAACTACTGGGGAACATTCCCTGCTTTCTCTGCAGGTTGGGTAATCTCTGAGGAGAGCTGGTTCCGCAACAAGGTGAAGGGAGTTGACTTCCTGAAGCTCCGTGCTTCCTGGGGTATGACCGGTCGAGACAATACAGCGGCATGGCAATGGATGCAGGTTTATGCACAGGATGCTAACCGTGGTACAGTATTCGAGACTGGTAAGGATTCTGGCAACCGTATCACTATCAACAAGAACAATTCTGCTGTAAATACAGATGTTCATTGGGATAAAGACTACAAGACCAACGTGGGTATTGATGCCCAGTTCCTCAACAACCGCCTGGCTGTAACCTTCGATTACTATTATGAGAAGAACCGCGAGATGCTGATGAATATCAAGCAGACTGTTCCTTCTACCGTAGGTACACAGAGTGCTGCATCCAACATCGGTGAGATGGATTCATGGGGTGGTGAGCTCTCTGTTACATGGAAGGATAAGATTGGTAAGGACTTCAAGTATCGTATCGGTGTCAACACTGGTTGGTCTGATAACAAGGTGTTGAATATGGACTGGGTTACAGATTATCTCTACCGTCAGATTACTCCAGGACATCGTACAGACGTAGGTCTGTGGGGTATGCAGTGCATCGGTATGTTCCGTAGCTTCCAGGATATTGAGGAATACTTCACGAAGTACAACATCTCTACTTATATGGGTATGACCAAAGACCAGGTTCGCCCTGGTATGTTGATGTATAAGGATGTTCGTGGTGCTTACGATTCTGAGACCGGTACTTATGCCGGACCTGATGGTATCGTAGATGTAGACAACGACCAGGTAGAGTTAGGTCACCGCAGCAGCAACCTCTATGGTTTGACCATGAATTTGGGTGCAGACTGGAAGGGACTTTCTCTGACAGCTCAGATTGGTGCAAGCTGGGGTGGTTATACCACACTTCCTGGTGCAGCATTGAAGTCAACAGGTAATCTGGAGTATTGCAACATGCCTTCATTCTGGAATCCAGACAATATGTTTGCTTATCAGGATGTATATGATGGAGCAGGAAATCTCGTAGTTAAGGAGAACCGTGAGGCTTACTATCCTAACCTGAAGTATACAGATGTGAATGCTGTAGCATCCAGCTTCTGGAGAGTAAGTACAGCACGTGTGGCTCTGAACCGCTTGACCTTGGCTTATACTTTGCCAAAGAGCTGGTTGGGCAGTATCGGCATCAACAGTTGCCGTATCAATATTACCGGTCAGAACCTCATCAACTTCTACAATCCATATCCAGACAACTTCATGAATCCTATGTCGGGATCATACGGAAGCTATCCTAACCTCCGTAAGTGGACAGTGGGTGTGAATCTCTCATTCTAATGAGATACTTATATAATTCTTAAAAAGAAAAGAACAATGAAAACGACAATAAAATTATTCAGTCTTGGTTTGGTTTCAGCCTTGGCTTTCAGCTCTTGTAGTGACAGCTTCTTGGAGGAAAAGAAGAACTATGACAATGTAAATAAAGACATCTACAACTATTATGAAGGATGTGATGGTCGTGTAAACGATATCTACAGTTGGTGTTTGCCAACAACCAACGATTTGACCTGGAAGTATCCTTCTATGGGTAATGCGGATGAGGCTGGTAAGTCTACTGAGGAATACAGTGGTCTCAGCTCTTTTGTAGACCCACAGGTTGAGCTGAGCTCTACCAGTACCACAAATTCGGTTCCTGATTTCTTCATGGGCGACCAGGCCAATATCCAGGCATCTGTATATGGTAGAATCCGTAATGTCAATGATGTTATCCAGGGTATCAGCGGCAGCACTCTTTCTGAGGAACAGAAGAATGAATTGCTCGGTCAGGTATATTTCTTCCGTGCATGGTGCTATTACAACTTGTTCAAGTGGTATGGCGGTGTGCCTCTGGTTAAGGAAACACAGGATCCTGTAGAAAGTTCTGTTACTCCTCGTGCTACGTCTAAGGAGACTTACGAGTTTATTCTCGATGATTTGAACAAGGCTGCTGATATGTTGGCAGCCAAGACAGAGAATGGTTCTGGATGGTCGCAGAAAGGTCGTGTAACTACTGGTACAGCCTTAGCATTGAAGGGTCGTTTGATGCTTTTGTGGTGTAGCCCTCTCTTCAACCGTACTAACGATGAAAACCGTTGGAAGACTGCTTATGAAACCATGAAGTCCGATTTGGAGCGTATCAACAAGTGTGGTTATCACTTGTATACAGATAATGACAATAAGAATGGTTCTACCTTTGCCAAGATGTTTACCGATGGCGGTAATAATCCAGAGGCTGTGTTCGTTACCTTATACAATAATGTAATAGGTGATGGTCTCGATAATCAGAAGAACAACAACTGGGAGCGTCAGATTCGTCCAGCTAATACAGGTGGTGGCGGTAAGAATGCTTCTCTGATGCTGATTAATGTGTTCCCAATGTCAGATGGTAAACTTCCTGAGAGTTGCGATACTTATACCAAGTTGGCTCGTTCTGAGAAGACTTTGGATAGCGAGACTCCATTCCTGAATCGTGACAAGCGTTTCTATCGTACCTTCGCTTTCCCTGGCTTCCGTTGGGCTTACGATGGTAATGCGTCAGAGCGTGATGCCAACAACCCTTCTGATGGTGCCAACTATGTACTTTGGAACTATGTATGGTATACCAGCATGAATGATGCCGGCAACCCTGAGAGTGGTGATTCTTATGGTGCAGACAACCTGTTGAAGAGCCGTCAGGGTGTATATGTACGCAAGAAGAGTGATGATTTGGATGTCAATTCTACTCCTCTTTATAAGTACGTAGCTCTTGATACTAAGGGTGCTGCTCCATTCTATTCTGCTGCACCATTGATTGAACTCCGTTATGCTGAGGTTCTCCTGAACCTTGCTGAGGTTGCTGCTGGTGCAGGTCATCTCGATGAGGCTGTTGGATATGTTAAGCAGATTCGTGAGCGTGCAGGTTATTCTGCTGCTAATTCTGAGGATGATGGTATCACACCTGCAGCTTACAATGATCAGGCTACCTGTATCTCTCAGATTCTCTATGAGCGTCAGATTGAGTTTGCTTACGAGGGTAAGCGTTTCGATGACCTCCGCCGTTGGATGCTCTTCGATGGTGGTACTGGCAAGGTAGAGGGTGCTCCTTCTACATGGACTTTGACTGGTTGGGGTGGCAATACTTGCACATGGCTTGGTTTCAAGGCTTTGAACGGTCAGCGTCGTGAGAATATCCAGTATCGTGTTGCAGATAAGTATGGCGTAGGTGGTACAACTTTCAATTCTGACCCATTGTTGAAAGCTGGTATTGAGCGTCCTAAGGGTGTTGATCTCCGTGAGGATGATTTGAATACTCAGCTCGAGAACTTGTCTACATGGTATAAGGACAACTTGAAAATGAAGGTACAGAAGGGTGATGGTTACGATTCTAACAAGAATCTCCTCTACATGAACTTCCGTCCTAAGTATTACTTCTTAGGCTTCACTTCTGGTACATCTAACGCCAACAAGGCTTTGCCTCAGACCATCGGTTGGGGTGATTACAACAATGGTGGTGCCAACGGTACCTTCGACCCATTGGCTGAGTAATGGCAAGAGTGGAATGACGATATTGTCATAACATAATATATTAAGGTTGCGGGGTGTGTTCTCTTGATAGAGAATGCACCCCGTTTTCTGTCTCTGATATTTTCAGTAGGAGGGTGTGTCTAAGTCTGGATAATAGTTGGCGCATAACAGTTGACCACCGCATGCACATCACCTGTTGTGCATGCGCATATCAGCTGTTATGCAAGCGCACAACAGCTGTTGTGCGACCGGAGATACTAACTATCTCACCAACATATCCTATCTTTTCCACCAATATATCCTATCTTTTTCAACAACATATCAGTAACTCAAGTTTTGCAAGTAGTTCAGTCAACTTATACTTTCCTGCTAATCCCACCTTCTTTCTACTCTGACTTCACATAAAAATGGAAATTTGTGGGTGCAAAAGCCTAGCTCTTGCGTCTTATGGATAAACAACTATAAAGACAAACGTAAAAATATTAATTTAACTAGACAATGTTATGAAGAAATTTTTTACTTTGATTTCTATGGCACTTGTTGCCATGAGTATTAACGCTCAGACAGAGAGTTGGTATGTTAACAATGAGGATGGTACATTGAAGGCAGACTATGTTGCTAATGCTGATGCCAGTGCGATGTCTGTTGTTAAGTTCTCAACTGCCAACGTGGAGGGTACTCATACCTCTGGTCCTGTTGCCGGCTATAATGACGGCGCACTCGAAAATGGCAAGTTGACGCCAAAAGTTGACAATACCTGGAATGGCATCGAGAGTAAGGCGTTGAGCAAGGATGGATCTGTTGCTCCTTTCTACTTTGTTAAGGGTAAGGGTAATCCTGTAAACTTGGATAAGGTTGAGTTTGAAGAGGTTGTGACTGATGGTAACCCAACAGGTAACTACCGTGCCAAATGGGATGCAGCTTACTATGCTCCAGATGGTAGCAATGGACTTCCTACCAATGGTACATACATTACTCTGACCCCAAAGGTAGCTGGTACTTTGAAGGTTGGCGTTTGGATTAATAAGGGTAATCGTGATGTATATGTTGCAAAGGGCCGTGACGCAAAAGCCTTAACTTTGGGCACAGAAGTGAAGGTGTCAGGATATATTAATGGTCAAAATAATGATGGTGCTGATGACAGCCCATTGAAAGGTTATCCAATGTTGCAAGATGAGATATCTGTCAAGGGCAATGCAGGTAACGATGCTTATATTGTAGGTCCTGGTAATCAGGCAGTTTGGGTATATTTGACTTTCTCTGCAACTGCTGGCGAAACTTACTATATATTCAACAAAAATACTCAGATTGGTTTCAGTGGCTTTGAGTTCACACCTGAGGGTGGTGATACCGATGGCATCGTCAACATCAATGCCTCAACTTCTGCCAAGAAGTCTGTTCGCTACAATATGGCTGGCCAACAGGTGAATGCTTCTTACAAGGGTCTCGTTATTGAGAATGGCAAGAAGTTCGTTCAGAAGTAATCTGACGTTATTCGGTTAGAATTTTAAGATAAAAGAAACAATCATAAAAGGGAGCGCATCACTAATGGTTGCGCTCCCTTTTTTGCATCTCTCAGGATGCTGAATTATATGAAAAATGCACTTTCTAAGGTGCAGATTGCCTTATTGTATGCAAGTTTTCTTCGAACTGATTACCTTGCCATCCTTCAACGCCTTGATGATATAAACACCTGATGGGAGAGAATCGAGATTCTTGCCTTTTCTCACCTTGATACCTGCAGCATTGTATACCTCGTAGCTATCGGCTGCGGTTGAGGTCTGAATGTTTTGAATGCCTGTTGCAGAACCATCTGTCAGATAGAAATGGAAGGTGCGGGTATAGGTGCTGATGTTGTCATCATCGCTTACCTTGACAGTATAATCTACGAGCGCCTTTCCACAATCTTCGTTGGCGGTGAAGATATATTCACCCTCGTTGGCACCCGTATCATGACTCATCTTGCTCATCGCATCACCCTTAGCTTCGCATTCAAACTGAGGATTGTTGGTGTAGCCGGCAAAGTATTTCTTCATGTCGATGGTTACGCTTTCGTCCTGCTTGAGAGTGAAGTGAGGCTCGGCAAGCCAGTTGAGATATTCTTCGAGATTGGTGTAGCCATCTGCGTTTTCATCGGCATTTCCATCACTTACGCCTTTTACTTCCTCCCACCAGTCTGGCATTCCGTCCTGGTCGGTATCCCAGTTGGCTTCGCGTTTTGCCTCTGTGATATTCAAGCCCTTGAAACCTTCGCATCCCTTATCTTCCTCGCTGTCGATAAGTCCCTTCTTGCCACTCTGACTGCCTACTGTCGTGGTAGTTCCGGCTAACGTCTCGTTCACCATTCGGGTATCGTGATTATCCAGGAAAGGCTGGTTGGCTCCCACATCGCAGAGCACATTCTTATAGGCTGCCTTGGCACTCTCGATGGCTGCCAGAGACTCGAAGAATGGCTTCGAAACGAATGGCTCCCAGTTTACGACCTGACCATTTGATGTTTCGTAAGTATAGGTATCTTTGAGTTTATCTTCTGTCAGGGCTCCATTGCCTGCAGCCTGACGGATATTGCCATGAACGTATGCAATCTGTGTACCGCTTCCGGTGCCTTCAAGCTGAAGGCGGAACAGTTTTTTCTGGGTGGTAGCTGGTCCCATCTTATAATAGTTGTTCACGAAGTTCACCTCGTGGCTGCCACCATCCGTAGCACGGCCACCCCAGTTGTAAACCACATTATTAAATACATCGTGATGACCATCGTAAGCTCCTACACCATCCAGTCCGCCGCTCAAACTCCAGTTTCTTCCTTCGCAATGAGCCAGCAGGTTGTGGTGATAAGAACCTACCTTGAGTGTTGCCGACATTTCGCCGCCGCCGATGGTTGCTGCATATCCGTGGGCTGTACCCGCACTATAGTTAGGATGACCTGCCACATTGAGCGCTTCGGAAATCAGGGTGCGCTGAAGGGTAAGACTCTTGGCGTTGCGGCTTGAGAATGCCTCATCGATGGTCCAGGAGATAGAGCAATGGTCCATGATGGCATTGTCGTTGCCTGCCATTCCCATACCGTCGAGTCCGTTCACCTTATCTTCATCGCTGATAGTTCCACCGTTGGTCTCCTTATGTCCCAGACGCATACGGAGGAAACGGGTGATGCCTTCGCTTGCCATACCGAAAGGACAGCCGCGGAGCATGATACCGTTGCCTGGAGCCGTCTGTCCGGCGATGGTAACGTATTCGTCGCTGCAGGTGAGTCGTTTTTTCAGGTCGATGACGCCCGCCACATCAAAGACGATGGTGCGCGGTCCGGTAGCTTTCTTGATGCCGTAACGGAAGGAACCCTCTATCGGATTCTCATCATCGCCATTATCTTCGAGTGTGGTTACGTGATAAACGCTTCCGCCTCTGCCGCCCGTAGCATACTTACCATATCCTTCTGCACCAGGGAAGGCAAGATGACGGGGACGGAAACTCCAGACATCGCCTTCGTATACATTACCGGCAGCATCTTCCTCGTCGATTCGCCAGTAATAGGTGTTGAGGTTAGATGCCTGGTTGAACGTATATTTTGCCTCGGTAGTTGTGGCTACTTCTGTAAGACTGTTGGCATCTGTACCTATCAGAACATGGTGCTTGACGGCTTTTTCGGCTGAAGTCCAGGAGATGGTGAGCAATCCGTTATCGGCATCGGCATGATAATCTCTGTTCTCCGGATAAGGATCTGTGGCTGCTGTCTGTGGATTCGGACGGTCGAAGATGAGGGCGTTGATGGTGAGCGAGGTGGTATAATTGCCGCTCTTGTCATCGCTGGCACTCGGTGTGGTTACGTAAGAGATGACGACATCCTTTCCCTCTTCAGCAACAAAAGTTACGTACGACATGCCGCAGGCTGATGGAGTCAGGGCTCTGTTGGTCTGTGCGATGCCTTCCTGCTGTCTGGTGCCGTTGACGTATACATCGAGCTTCGGTGCATTGAAACCATCGTTGTTGTTATGGTAAGCCATCAGCGAGTGCTTGCCGGCGCTCAGTCCTTTGAGGGTGATGTTGAGGCGGACGGCACCTTCGGTTATCTGTGGGGTGTTACCGTCTTCGTAACCATAGATGGCAAAACCGTCGGCGATGAGCTTGGAACTGCTGAGTCCGTTCTTGAACCAGCATGATTTCAGTCTTCTGCCTGCATAAGAATCATCATTAGCCAGCGTGATGGTGATAGGATTTCCGTCAGCATCTTCTACTTCCTTCGATTCTGTTTCGCAGGTGTTTACTGCCCATGCTGTGTACTCGGGTTCATTGACCTGTGCTTCTGAACGACCTGTCAGATTGAAGTCGATTCTCTGTGCCGATGCTGTCAGTGCTGAGACTAAAGCCATCGAGAATAATACTTGTCTTTTCATGTTTTACCTTAAGTTTGAAAGTTGTTTTATTTCATTTTTATTGATTCTTCGGGATTAGATATTGTTTGGTGTATCATCTTTTGTGTTTCCACATCGCTATTGGGTAATAGCGATGTGGAAAGTACGTTGCAGGGAAGCTACCTGGTCTTTGTCGGTTGCCTTCACCTTGATGTCGATGAGGCAGTCGGCAGCCTTTTTGTTGAGGTTGATGGTGAGGATTCCCTTCTTATTGAGTTTCATCTTGCCTTCCTGTGGCTGGATGCTGCTCTCCAGGATGAAGACTGGCTGCTGGTTGTAACCGGCGAAATACTGCTTCAGGTCGATGACCAGCTTGCTGCCTGCTGAGGTGATGAAATGTGGTTCTGCAAGCCAGTTGAGATAGCGCTCCAACTGGGTATATTCGCCATCGGTCAGCTCGTTGTTGTCGGCAGCTGACGGGTTGGTACCAGCCAGTTCCTCCCACCAGTCTGGCATTCCATCCTGGTCGGTATCCCAGTTGGCAGGGCGACGGTCGGTGAGTGCTTCAAACTCCTTCCAGGCATCGTTGCCGGCATCCAGGTTATCATCTATCAGTCCCTTCTTGCCAGTCTTGGAACCTACATATTTATAGGTTCCGTTCAAGGTTTCTTCTACCATGCGCTGGTCGTGCTGGTCGATGCAAGGCTGGTTGGCTCCCACATCGCTCAATACGTTCTTGAAGGCAGCGCGGGCACTTTCTACCTTGGCATAGGATGGGAAGAATGGTTTGTCGGTAAATACCTTCCAGTTAACTACCTGTCCGTGAGAAGTAGTATATTTGTAGGTTTCGCCTTCCTTGTCGCTGACCAGTTCTCCATGCTTTCCTGCCACAGCTCCTGCATTCTGCTTTACATCGCCCACGTAGTTCTGGCGGATATTATCATGCATGTAGTAAGCCTGACTTCCCTGGCCAGTACCTTCCAGCTGTGCATTGAGGATATATTTCATGCTGGTGGCTGGTCCCATCTTGTAATAGTTGCCTACGAAGTTTACCTCGTGGGCTCCTCCATCACAGGCGCGGTTGCCCCAGTTGTATACTACATTATTAAAGAGGTCGAGCCTTCCGGCATAATATCCGGCTCCATCCAGTCCGCCACCCATACTCCAGTTTCTTCCTTCGTTGTTGGCAAGCAGGTTGTGGTGGAACGAGCCTACATTACCACCGATGGTTGCGGCATAACCATGTTTGGCATTGACATAATTCTGATGACCAGCCTGGTTGAGTGCTTCGGAGATGAGGTTGTGCTGGAAAGAAATGTTCTTGCCGTTGCGGCTGGAGAAAGCCTCGTCGATGGTCCAGCCTACCGAACAGTGGTCGATGATGGTATTGTCGCAGCCTGCAGCACCCAGTCCGTCGAGGGTAATGGTCTTGCCGTTTTTATCGAGATATTTTCCCAGTCGGAGACGGATGAAGCGGAAGATGCCTTCTGATCCGAAACCGAAAGGATGCTCACGGAGAAGGATTCCCTTGCCGGGTGCAGTCTGTCCGGCTACCGTGATGAATGGGTCGGAACAAACCAGACGGTCTTTCAGGTCGATGATGCCGGCAACATCGAAGACGATGGTGCGAGGTCCCTTAACCTTGGTAATTCCGTATCGGAGAGAGCCCGGCTGCGGATTCTCAGGGTTATCTTCTAAAGAGGTAACGTGATAAACCGAACCGCCACGACCGCCGATGGCAAATCTTCCATATCCCTCGGCACCTGGGAAGGCGAGACGGCGTGGGCGGAAGTTCCATACTTCTCCCTCTGAAACCTTGTCGTTGGCATCTACCTCGTCTACACGCCAGTAATAATCGTTGGCGCTGCTGAGACCGGTGACTTCGAAAGCGGTTTCTTCTGTGGTGGCAACCTTCTTCAACTGGTCGGCGCGCTGTCCTATATAAATAAGGTGTTGCTTGGCACCTTCGCCGGTTTGCCAGCGAAGAACAACCTTGCCTCCTTCTGCGTTGACATGAAGATCATCATCGGCAGGGTAAGGGTTGAGAGCGGTGGCTTTCGGGTTGGCTTTGTCGAATACCAAGCCATTGATGGTGAGCGTGTTGTTTGCGTTATCCACACCTTGCAGCTGATAGTGGATAACTACAGGCTGGTCGTCGGTTACATCAAATTCAATGTACGACTGGCCGCTCTGCGATGCCTTCATCTCTCTTACGGTCTGCTTAATATCCTGTGCAAGAATCTCCTGCATCATGCTCTTCTGCTGGATACGTTTCTTGCCCTTCTTCACGGTGATTATCTGTTCCTTCTCTCTGGAAACCTGGATAGAAGGAATATTGCCGGTAAGTCCGTCTACGATGTTGTGATAGGCAAGGAGAGAGTGATGCCCCGGTTTCAGACCTCGGATGGTGATGCGGAGCTGGGCATTATCGCCTTTTGACGGATATACTACGATACCATCGCTGGTGAGTCGGTCGCCCAACTGTATGCCCTGCTTAAACCAGTTGGATTTGATAATCTGGTCTTTTATGGGAGTATCGAGTGTAATCTCCAGTCCACCCAGAGCAAACTGGTATGTATTGCCCTGCTTCACACCAACAGGAGTGAAATTGAGGGCAGTAACTTCAGCAGCCTTTCTGCTGGCTATGTTGAAGTCAACCTGCTGCGCCTGGCTTGAAAGCGCCATCAGCGAAGCGGCAACTAAGGGGAAGCATCTTCTGTTCTTCATTTTTCAACTTTATGTTTTTTGTTTTATGTTTCAATAAAATAATAGATAAGTAACTTTCGTTTATATATTATAGGTGTAAGACGTTCCTGCGGATGAAATGTCGCCACCTGTTCCCGAAAAAATGCGCATGTTCATTGAGGACAAAAGAAAGGGAAAGGCGTCTTTAAGATATAATGAACAAACAATATTAAAACAATGCAAAGAAGTAAGAAGATTTTCGCTGCGATGGCATTGACTATCTTGCCAGCAGCAACTTTCGCTCAGTATCCTACTATCACAAAGGAGGCTCAGGCGAAGATTGATTCTATGCAAGCTGCATGGACTGCCCATTCTGATTCTGCTTGGGCTGTGGCTTTCCCTATAGTAAAACAAGAGGCAATGGCAGGACGTCCTTATGTGCCATGGGCTTCCCGTCCATACGATTTGCGCCAGGCTAAGATTCCTGCATTCCCAGGTGCTGAGGGTGGCGGTATGTTTACCTTCGGTGGCCGTGGCGGCAAGGTGCTGACTGTGACCAATCTCAATGATGCTGGTCCTGGTTCTTTCCGTTGGGCTTGCGAACAGGGTGGTGCCCGCATCATCGTCTTCAATGTATCGGGAAATATTGTATTGAAGACTCCAATCATCGTCCGTGCTCCTTATATCACCATCGCCGGACAGACAGCTCCGGGTGAGGGCGTAATGATTTCGGGTGAATCTTTCCAGGTTGATACCCATGATGTTATCGTTCGCCATATGCGTTTCCGCCGTGGTAATACCCATGTATGGTATCGTGAGGATTCTTTCGGCGGTAATCCGGTAGGTAACATCATGATTGACCACTGCTCTTGCGAGTTTGGTCTGGATGAGAATATCTCTTTCTACCGCCATATGTTCGATTTGCACGACGGTAAGCCAAAACGCAAGGTGCCAACGGTGAATGTAACCATCCAGAATACCATCTCTGCCAAGGCACTCGATACTTGGAACCATGCCTTTGGCAGTACAATCGGTGGAGAGAATTCTACCTTCATGCGTAACCTCTGGGCGGATAATACAGGCCGTAACCCTTCTATCGGATGGGGTGGTGTGTTCAACTTCGTGAACAACATCGTTTACAACTGGGTACATCGTACAGCAGATGGTGGTGAGTTCTCAACCATGAGCAACTTCATCAACAACTATTATAAGCCAGGACCTCTTACTCCGAAGGGTGCCATCAGCTATCGTATCGTGAAGAGCGAAAGCCGAAGCAACAAACTCTTCCCTTGGGCTCAGTATGGTCGTATTTATGCTGAAGGAAATATCGTAGAAGGCAACGAGGCTGTAACCAAGGACAACTGGAACGGCGGTATTCAGATTGCTGACAAGGATCTTCCAAATGGAATACCTGCAGATGTAAAGACTCTGATGCGTTCTAACGAACCATTCGCCATGCCACACATGACCATTATTCCTAAGGACCAGACTTTTGATAAGGTGCTTGAGAGTGTGGGTGCAACCATTCCTTCCCGCGATATAGTGGACCAGCGCATCGTAGAAGAGGTTCGTACCGGTCAGGCTTACTATGTAAAGAAACTGCCTAAGAAGAATCCATATGGTGACTTCTGGGGATTGGCTGACAAGTCGAAGGCTGAAGATGGCAGCTTTAAGTACCGCCGTTTGGACAAGGATTCCTATAAGTTGGGTATCATCACAGACATCTGCCAGGTTGGTGGATTCCCTAAATATAAGAAGGTGAAGCCTTATGTAGATACAGATGGCGACGGTATGCCTGATGAGTGGGAGATTGCCAACGGCCTGAATCCTAACGACCCTAGCGATGCCAACAAGGATTGCACGGGTGACGGATATACCAATATCGAGAAGTATATCAATGGTATCAGCACCAAGGAAAAGGTGGATTGGACTGACATGAAGAACAACCACGATACCTTGGCTGAGAAGGGAAAACTCCTGTAAATCAGAAATGAATGCCCGGAGTTGTTTCTCTGGACTCATTTCTTAATGCATGACAAGAATATGAAAAAACTTTTGAGAAATAAGTTGTTAGGCGCAGCCTGTCTGCTCTTGCTTCCTTTGGGAGCAGGAGCACAGGTACAGCTCGACAGCGTGGGGCGTGATGCCAAGTATGTGAACAACATCATCGCCCGTTCGCAGAAAATCGTGGATGCGCTGCAACTGACTGATAAAAGCAGCAAGCAGAATGTGCTCCACATCATCTGTAACCGTTATTTCCTGCTGAACGATATCTATGAGAAGTTCGGCAAGAATAAGGTTGGGCGTGATGCGGAACTCTATAAGCACCACTTCGAATTTGCTGCCAATCTGGAAAACTATCTCTCAGAGAAGCAGGTAGAGCAGGTGAAGGATGGTATGACCTTCGGTGTCGTTCCGAAAACCTATCAGGCTCATCTGGAGATGATTCCTTCTCTGAAAGAAAACGAGAAACTCCAAATTCTCAATTGGTTGAAAGAAGCTCGCGAGTTTGCCATTGATGCCGAAAATTCCAAGGCTAAACATGGCTGGTTCGGAAAATACAAAGGACGCATCAATAACTGGCTCACCAAACGGGGCTACGACCTGAAGGCGGAGCGCGAGGGGTGGTATAAGCGTATTGAAGCGGCAAAGAAAAAATAAACAGTTTCCGTAAGGTTATAAAAACTCTGATGAAACAAGAGGTATGAAAAGATTATTTTCTATATGGATATTTACGTTAGTAGGGGTTGTGCAAATCTTTGCGCAACCCTTCGCGTTTGATTTTAGCTACGTGGGCTACCAGCAGAGCGAAAAGGGAATTCCGGATGCGGACGTTGTGGTCTTCGTAAAATGGAAAGAAGGCGACCAGAGCGCTCGCATACAGAAAGCCATCGACTTTGTTTCTGCCCGCAAAATGGATAAGAAGACGGGACTACGAGGGGCTGTCTTGCTCGATAAGGGTGTATTCGAACTCTCACAGCCACTTCGCATCCAGACTTCGGGCGTGGTGCTCAGAGGTACTGACCGCAATCAGACGGTGCTATATAAAAAAGGTGTAGACCGTGGAGCGGTGGTGTATCTGGAAAGCGAAAAGCAGATGCAGACGCTGGGCGAACCCATGAAACTGTCTGCTCCCTGGAAGTTGGGAGAGCGGAAGGTGACGCTGCCTGCCGGCTGCAAGATGGGCGATGAGATACTGATAGTACGTCCTTCTACCAAGGAATGGATTCAGAAGATGGGCTGTGCTGACTTCGGTGCAGGCAAGGATCTGGGCTATTGGGGCTGGCATCCGGGAGAAATCAATGTGCGCTGGACCCGTAGTGTGGTTTCTGATGGAAAGGGAGGATTGCAGTTGGATGCTCCTTTATCCATGTCGCTCGGTCAGGATGATGCGGAATGCTTCGTTCAGCGCATCGCCGGTAATGACTGGCGCTTGAAGAATGTGGGTGTAGAAAATCTCACGATAGATTCTGAATATGATACTACCAATCCGAAGGATGAAAACCATGCCTGGGAGGGTGTATATATTAATAAGGTGAAAGATGGTTGGGTGAGAATGGTGAATTTCCGCCATCTGGCTGGTTCGGCTGTAGTAACCCAGCGTGATGCTTCCCGTATCACGGTAGAGGATTGCATTTCTCAGGCTCCTGTCTCTGAAATCGGTGGCTACCGTCGTCGCACCTTCCTCTGTATGGGTGAACAATGTCTGTTCCAGCGTTGCTATTCTGAACAGGGCATGCACGATTTTGTGGCTGGTCTCTGTGCAGCGGGTCCTAATGCCTTCGTACAATGCGATGGTTATGAATCGCTGGGTTATAGTGGTGCAGTGGGACCTTGGTGTACAGGATTGCTCTTCGATAATGTGAATATCGATGGCAACGACATCAAGTTCTGCAATCTCGGTCTCGAAGGCTACGGCATCGGATGGAATACAGCCAACAGCCTCGCTTACCAATGTACGGCTGCCGGCATCTTTGCCGACAGTATTCCTGATGGCAGCAACAACCATGTGTTTGCCTGTTGGGCGCAGTTTAACGGCTCTGGTGATTTCCAGCAATGTAACAATCATGCCAAACCATGGAGCCACTTTGCCTCTCTTCTGGAGAAACGACTGGGTAGGGATGTCTCTGCCCAATGTCGTGTGTTGGAGAGAGAACGCAACAATGTGAGCAACAATCCTACCTATGATGTGGCACAGAAGATGGTAGAGGAGGCTCGCAAACCTCGCATCACCATGCAGATGTGGATAGCAGACAGCGCCCGGTTCATGGCTTCTGTTTCTCCTGTCAAGGCTATGGATGTGGATAAGATCAAGGAACGTTCTAAGAAAAAGGCGGATCTTTCCCATGCCGGGAAGCCTGTCTTCGCGATAAAGGAGGGTAAGATCATGGTGGCTGATACGCTGTTGAAGGGTGCAAGAATGAATACCCCTTGGTGGAACGGACGTGTACGTTACTCGGCTTTCCCTAAGATTGCCGATGCCGTGACCCGTTTTGTGCCGGGAATGGAGGGACAGGGCACTACTACCCGTGTGGATAGTGTGGTGGCTCATCTTCGTGATAAGCATGTGGTGCTCTTCAATCAGAACTACGGCTTGTGGTATGACCGCCGCCGTGATGACCACGAACGTGTGCGCCGCCGTGATGGAGATGTCTGGGCTCCGTTCTATGAACAGCCTTTTGCCAGAAGCGGACAGGGCACGGCTTGGGACGGACTGAGTAAGTATGACCTTACAAAGTTGAATCCGTGGTACATCAGCCGTATTAAGGAATTGGCAGAAAAGGGAGCCAAAAATGGTTTGCTGGTTATCAACCAGCACTATTTCCAGCATAATATCCTGGAGGCAGGTGCCCATTGGGTAGATTGTCCATGGCGCCCAGTCAACAATATCAATGGTACGGTGTTCCCTGAACCTGTTCCTTTTGCAGGTGATAAGCGTGTATGGATGGCTGAATACTTCTATAATATAGATAATCCGGTGATGCGCCAGCTGCATAAGCAGTATATCATGAAGATGCTGGATGCCTTTGCTGATGAGCCGAACGTGATTCAGTCGATTGGCGAGGAATATACGGGACCTTATCATTTTACGAAGTTCTGGTTGCAGACCGTTGCCGAATGGGAGGCTAAGACGGGCAAGCATGTCTGGGTGGCTTTGTCGTGCAACAAGGATGTGCAAGATGCCATCCTCCAGGATCCGGAGTTGAGAAAGGTGGTTGACATCATTCATATTGAACAGTGGTATTATACCCAGAAGGGACTTTATGCTCCTGAAGGAGGCAAGAATCTGGCACCTCGCCAGTATCAGCGTCGTCTTCGTCCGGGCAAGGTTACCTATGATGATGTCTTCAAGAGTGTGAGCGAGTATCGTCAGGCTTATCCTGAGAAGGTTGTCATTTACAGTGGAGCTTCGGCACCCGAGAATGGCAAGGCGGTGATGGATGCCGGCGGCTCCTGTCCGAATGTGAAGTAATATGTAATAAAAGTAGAGAAGATGAAAAGAATGATAATAACAGAATCTGTAAGAAATCTTTTATTGGATTCCGACTTTCTGGAGTCGGTACTCGGTTCTCCTATCGTAGAACCGGATGCCAACTCTGGGAGGCCGGCATCTTCTCGAAAGCTTGAGAAAATGTATCTTCCTGCCGAAATAGAGCAGGCAAAATATGTTCTTCTTCATCTTGACGAGATTTCGGGCTTGTTGTCTGAAACTGACATAGAAGAACTGAAAAATCGCATAAAAAGCCATTTGTACCCTTAAAATGGGAGGAAAAATACACTGAATACCAATTTTTCCCATTCATTTACCTGATTTTTCCTTAGAGTTTGCTGCATTTAGGCTACTTTTGCACCATCAACAAACAAAAGTATACCTAAGATGAAAACAAACTACAATAACATCAGAGAAAGAGAGGAAGCAGCACAGACGTTGCTCGCTGCCTATCGCCAAGGCGACCAGAACGCTTTCATGTCTTTATATGATATGTACGCGGGAATGTTGCTCAATTATGGTCTGTGTATTACATCAGACAAAGAACTTGTAAAAGATTGTGTACAAGATGTGTTTATCAAACTCATCTCTAAAAGCCAGGATTTACAAGTTACAAAGGTAACCTCTTACCTGCTCATTTCTCTCCGCAACAGATTGCTGGATGAGTTTCGCCGCAAGAACTATATGACGGAGACTGCGGTGGAGGATATCCGTATCTCTACAACTGTAGAAGATGTGGAAAACTCTTATATCCTTGATGAAAGTTCGCTCAATAATGTTCGTAAGGTACAGATCCTGATGGATGAGCTGACACCACGCCAGCGCCAGGTGTTCACCTTATATTATATAGAGCAGCGCAAATATGAGGACATCTGCGACATCATGCAGATGAACTATCATAGTGTACGCAATCTGGTACATCGTGGCATGTTGAAGTTACGTGCAGCCGTAGCAGTATAAACTCTTCTGAAGGAGTTTGAGAGATGTTATTGGTAGACCCAAAATAGAGATTTGCACTTTAGGTTAATGGTTAATTAAAATAGGTTTATTATAGTTATAAAAAAGGCAGGGGACTCCGTGAGGAATTCCCTGCTTGTTTTTTATGCCTCGTTGTTTCGCCTTACCCCAGCAACGCTTCAGCTATCTTGATGTCGAATGGGGTAGTAATCTTGATGTTCTCACGATTACCATCAACCATCGCAACCTGGCAGCCAAGACTTTCTACCACCGAAGCATCATCGGTAAACTGTTCCTTGTATTCCTGGTTGAAAGCCTGCTTTGCCAGACCGATGTCGAAGGTTTGGGGAGTCTGCACCACGCGGTAATCGCTGCGCAGCACATTCTTTCCGCCTCCGTGCTGGTCGATATAGCGCAGGGTGTCGGTTACGGTATATACAGGGATGGCTGCATATTCTTCGCGAGCCGTCTCGAAACATTCCTCGATGACTTCTTTAGATACGAATGGGCGCACGCCGTCGTGAATACCCACTACGCCATCTTCATCATCAGGAATGAGTGCCAGTCCGTTCTTGGATGACTGGAAACGGGTGTCGCCACCATTAGCTATCTGGTGTTTGATGCTGAAATGATGCTCCTCGCAGAGCTGGTGCCAGTATGCCTGCTGACTCTCCGGCAGAACCAGGATGATGTTCAATGCAGGGTCGTATTCATGAAAACGCTCTATGGTGCGCATCAGGATAGGCTTGCCCGCTACCGGCAAGAACTGTTTGGGAATTTCACTTCCCATGCGGAGGCCCTTGCCTCCGGCTACTATGATTACGTAATCCATTTTTTAAGTGAAGAGTTAAAAGTGAAGAGTGAAGAATTCTAATCCTGCCTTTCTTCACTCATTGTTATTATTTGCTTTTCATGAGATGATCATACATCATGCCATCCTGCAGGGCAGCTACGGTTTCCTTGCTTACGAAATAGCTCAATATCTTATAGGCGTATGGGAGGGTTGCTGCAGGACCTTCGCCCGTAATCACGTTGCCGTCTTCCTGGAAGAGGGTGGCGGTATATTCGGTGTTCTCGCCGAAATACTGCTCGAAGCCAGGATAACAGGTAGCCTTCTTTCCTTCGAGAATGCCTGTGCTTGCCAGAACCATTGGGGCTGCGCAGATGGCACCGATTCGCTTACCAGCCTTGTGCTGGGCGATGAGCGCCTGGCGTACACCTTCGTGCTCGTTCAGGTTTGTACTGCCTGGCATTCCGCCCGGAATCATCAGCATGTCAGCATCTTCAAAGCTGGCAATATCCTCAAACTTCAGGTCAGCCTTGATGGTAACACCATGCGATGTTTCTACCCATTCAGTACCCGTTACACTTACAGTCTTGATGTCTACACCACCTCTACGGAGGATGTCAACCGGAGCCAATCCTTCGATTTCCTCGAAGCCATTGGCAAGAAATTCATATACCTTAGCCATAATTTATTTGTTTTTTGTCTTGTTATTCAAATAATATGATTACCTTTGCAAAAGTAAGAATAATTATTGAAATAACAAAATAAATGGCACAGCAACATTTAAAATTCGCAATATTTGGTAATGAATACCAGGCTAAGAAGTCGGCTTCGATAGAGAAAATCCTTCTTTATCTCGAAAAGAAGGAGGCTGAAGTTTATGTGGAGAATGCTTATTACGAGTTTCTTACCCGCGACCAGCATCTCGATGTGAAGGCGGCTGGGGTGTTCGAGGATTACAACTTCGATGTGGATTACGTCATCTCTATGGGTGGTGATGGTACCTTCCTGAAGGCAGCGAGCCGTGTGGGAGCCAAGGGTACGCCTATTATCGGTGTGAATATGGGCCGGTTGGGCTTCCTTGCCGATGTGCTGCCAAGCGAGATAGAGTCGGCGCTGGACAGTCTTTATGCCGGTGAATGTCTGATAGAGGAGCATGCGGTGATTCAGGTGGAGGCAGAAGGTGGCGTTCTGGCTGGCAATCCGTTCGCACTCAACGATATTGCCGTGCTGAAGCGTGATGATGCTTCGATGATTTCCATCCGAACGCAGGTAGATGGCGAATTTCTCGTTACTTATCAGGCTGATGGACTGATTGTTACCACGCCAACAGGTTCTACGGCATACAATCTCTCGAATGGCGGTCCTATCATCATTCCGCAGAGTGGCAGCATCTGTCTTACTCCGGTGGCTCCTCACAGTCTGAACATCCGGCCTATCGTAATCAACGATACGGCAGTCATCACGCTCGATATCGAGAGTCGCAGCCACAACTATCTGGTAGCCATCGATGGTCGTAGTGAGCGTATGACGGAGGAAACCCGCCTCATTATCCGCAAGGCTCCTCATAGCATCAAGATTGTGAAGCAGCGCAACCAGCGTTACTTCTCTACCCTGAGAGAGAAACTGATGTGGGGGGCTGACCAGCGCGAAAGATAAGTAGAATAAGAAAATAATTAAAATAAGAAAAGAGGTATATCCCGAAGATGAATCTTGGGTATACCTCTTTTTTCTTACCTAAAACAACTAACTAGTAACCTTGTATGTACTAAAACTACCTTTAAAACAAACCTAAACCTAAAAACATAAACCTTAATAAACCTAAAACCTTAATAAACCTAAAAGCTTAAAACTAAAAAACTTAAACTAAAAACTGAAACTATTCTTTGAACTTATTTGTTATATTCTTATCTGATAATCACTTTCTTTCCCTGATGGATGTAAACACCGCTCTCAGCAGGCTTCTTACTCAATTTCATACCGCTAAGTGTATACCATGCATTGTCTGTTGTGGTATTGTTTATGGTTGGAGTTCCTGTGATGCCTGTTGGTCCCCAGATGGCGGTAACATCCTTGCAGGTGTATTTGCCATTACTCTGTGCAGTGGTAATCTCATAATACTTGGTGCTGTTGCCGGCATTCAAGTCTACGGTCTGCTTCTTGCCTGTTCCATTTCCCTGATTGAAGATGATGTTTACGATAGCATCCTTGCTCTTGATCTTGAAGTCCATATAGTACCACTTCTTACCGTTCAGCGTCTTGGTTGCTGTGACAGCAGTACCTGGCCATTTTTCTGTGAGCTCTCCGCTTGTATTCCATGCGTAGAAATACATGACTGAACCCCAGTTGGTTACCTGGTCGGCATTGGCATATACGGTGATGGTATATGGCTCGAATGCCTTGACGGTATAATTGTAGGTACGGATACCTGTTACGGTTCCGTTGCTGAGCAAGCCAACCTTCAAGGTGCAGGTCTCATCTATGTTGATGGTGTTACCTGTAGCCACCTGCTTGCTCTTGGCTGTAGGGGCTGTGCCGTCAGTAGTGTATACCAGTTTGGCATTGCTGTTCTGACTGACAGCCGTAAGCTTAGCCTTGAAACCTGCCTCGTATTCGCCTGATGGTATATTGCACCATGCGGTTTCTGCAGATTTAGAAAGATAATAACGGTAGTGGTATCCTTCGAGAATCTGTGTATAGTCGGCACCTGGAGTATATGCCTTGGTGTTGTTTCCTACAACCACGATGAGTTTCGCCTTGTTGCCAGTAGTCTCATTGGCAAAGCATGCGGTCTGTGCCATCTTGTTGGTATAATTGCTCATGTTGGTGATGCCTGCAAGTTTGCGGGCTTCAATCATGCTCTTGATTTCTTTTTTGTAGGTTCTCCAGTGTGGCTGGAACACGCAAGGAGTTCCCGGCATGGCGAGCATATAGGCATTGGCTGCAAGCGTATCTCGCTTAAGAGGATCCAGCGGCTCATCTTTAGAGCGGTATTGCATGTCGTGATTCTCTACGAATGTGATGGCATACTGACGGTAGGTTGCATCATGCATCAGGTTGTAATCGCTCTTCAGCTTCGACCAGTTTGGTGATGAAACAATCTTATTGTCTTTTACGCCTACTGCATCACGTACATTATAACGGAACTGGAAGTCGAAGGCAGCGCTCTTCTTGTTGGTGCTGTTTATCCAATTGATGATAGATGGGTTTCCGTCCCAATATTCACCTACCGAGAATTCTACACCGGTAGCATCATTGTAGTCAGCCACGTGAGTACCGCTGAAACCCTTTACCATGTCGTAGCGGAAACCGGTATATCCTATATCCTCCTTCAGGAATTTCAGATATGCCTTGATAATCTTCTGTACGTTCTCGCTCTTATGGTCAATATCACGGCATCCTCCAAAGTCGGTTCCCTCATCATAGTTATTGCTGAGGCTAACCCCGTCTTTTTTTGCCTGTATTGCCGTACTTCCATCATCATCATTCTTGCAGATGTCGGTAGACAACATCTGGTAGGTCACTCCATTGTATGTCTCTGCAGGGAAGGTGAACCAGCCGTCTGTATTGCGATGATTGACCACAACATCTGCTATTGCGCCTATGCCGTTGGCTTTGAACTTGGCAATCAGACTTCTGAGTTCAGCCTCAGTTCCGAATGAGGAATTCTGGTTGAAATAATAATATGGCTTATAGCCCATTACCTGAGTAGTTTCGATGCATTTACCGCTTTGTGGAAGCCATACAAGGTCGATGAATCCTTTCATATCATCGGCTTGCTTCTCTAAAACAGTCCATTGGGAGTAGTCGTAAGAATCCCATGAGAATCCTTGCAGCATGACGCCACTATAGTTAGCAAGCCAACCTTGTGCCAGCATGTTCATGCTTGCCAGTAAAGCGATGAGTGTAAAGTATATCTTCTTCATAATTATCATTGTATTTTGTGATTATTATTTTATGTTTAATTGCAAGTTGTATTGTTATACGTTGGCAAAGTTACGATTTATTTCATTAGCTTGTTCAAAAATTGATGCAAATCAAGCGAATAAATTGTGCAAACGTTTGCATTCCGGTGCGCTTTTCTTCTATATATAATTAAGGTATATGTAGCTTTAGGAGATAATTATTATTAAAAAACTAGAAAACATTTGGCGGTCTCGTTTTTTATTGCGTAATTTGCGTTGCGTAAAAAGCGCAATGAACGTTTGTATAATGAATGATAACAAGATATGGCAAGATTGAACAATCCTTTTGGGGGCGATAGCTCGTGAGCATTTGGTATCTTCGCCGTTGAGTCAGCAGTTTATCATCACCCACCATCTTCCATCTACGAGCAGCGTGAAAACGGCATTAAAGGCATTGGTAGATAAGCAGCTGGTAAGCAAGACTCCGACTGGCTATCTGGTTAGCGACCGCTTCTTTGCGAAATGGCTGGTGAGAGGAGGAATCATAGCCAACTGAGGAAATGAAAATTACGTCCCGACGCAGCAAAAGATACGTCCCGACGCAGCAAAAGATACGTCCCGACGCAGTAAAAGATACGTCCCGACGCAGTAACAGATACGTCCCGACGCAGTAACAGATACGTCGGGACGTAATTTCAGAAGCATCCTGGTTCCCATCAAGTGAGCCTCTTTCGCATCATGTACGTCATTGCGCAAGTTCATACGTTTCATTGAGTCTACGGATACGACTGCGCTGGGTTAAAGATACGACTGCGCTGGGTTAAAGATACGACTTCGTTGGGTTAAAGATACGACTTCGTTGGGTGGAAGAGTCAATTTCGTTGGCTGAATGAAGTGGCTGAAGTAGCATAATGAAGTACTTGAATAAGGCGATTGATGTTGCTGAATTTTCAACTATAAGCCTTTCTAGGTTTCCATGAAGTTTATGCGATTTATATGATGGTGGCAGTTTACTCTCTCATTCTAAGCACTGTTTGATTAAGTCGTGAGCATCTTTTGCATGATATACTCTGCCTGCTTTAACATCTTCTAGGGCTTCTTCAATACCACTTTTCTTTTCGGTTTGAATAACCCAGCCAAACTTTTTTGCCAGTTCCTTTAATAAGTTGAAGTCAACTTGCGGAACAGTTATAGTTGTTTTTATATTATTTATAGCTACATCCATATTGCTTTCCTTTTGATGTTATTTTAAATGATGCCGCAAAGATACGACTTTTCCTCGTAACTTCCAAGGTTTTAGGGAAAAATGTTGAGAGGGGGATAAAGAAAAAATAGACGGCTCCCGGAAACGAGAGCCGCCTATTGGATGTTATTCTTGATTCCATTCGTTGAGTCCCTTTTCGATTTCTTCAATGGAAGGAAGGCTGCTGCGAAAATCTTTTGGCAGAGCTTGACCTAATTCATAGTCGGATACACCAATTGGCTTCTGTATATCACGAAGTGCATATTCTGCTTTTATTCTGTCTTTGGTCTTGCAGAGAAGCAAGCCGATAGTCTTGTTGTCGCCTTCTCTGCAAAGCGTGTCATCTATGGCAGAGCAATAGAAATTGAGCTTACCGATGTATTCGGGCATGAAGTCTGTGGCTTTCAACTCTATAACTAAATACCTGTGCAAAAAGGTGTTATACATCAGCATATCGATATAATAGTCATCACCTGAGACTTCAATGTGATATTGTCTTCCCATAAAAGCGAAGCCAGCTCCCATTTCGACCAAGAATTTTTCGATATGTTTGATGAGCCCAATCTCGATGTCTCTTTCGTCATATTGGTCGGTGAAAGTGAGCATGTCGAAAATATAAGGGTCTTTCAATAATGATTTAACCTCTAGTGCTTCTGTAGCAGGGAGCGTTGTGTCGAAGTTATTGGCGAGAGCGCCATGCTTGCCATAATAATCGAGCTTGATGGCTTCTGTTAAGTATCTTGTCTGCCAATGCCCTATAATGCATTGTATCATGTACCAATATCTTGCTTGAATATTTTTTACTTGCTGTATGAGAATTATATTGTGAGTCCAAGATAAGTGCTTGATAGGTAGTTCGGTCGGGGCGTTTCCTAATTGCGCAATCATTGATTGCGTAATTGGGATATTTCCAACTTTAGCCATGGTCAACTCCTTGTTGTACTCATTATAGAACTGCATCATGCACTGCATGTTTCTTACGGAGAATCCTTTCCTTTCAGGATACTCATTCTTAAGATCTACAGCTAGGCGCTGTAGAGTCTTCTTGCCCCAACCATCAGCCTCTTGGCTTTTGGTAAGCATTTCACCGATGTCCCAATTCATACGGAGCAACTCCTCGTTTGCTGCGTACATGGCTTTTTGTTGGGCAAAAGAAACACGATGCTTGATTTGTCTCAACAAAGACGGATAACCTTGGAAGTTTCCCATGCCTAATTCTTTTTGTTCAATTTCTTGTTTCATATAGAAGATTGTTTGTTCCAATCTGCAAAGAAAATGCAAAATCATCATTCATCGTCCTTTGCAGGTTCAAATAAGTCCTTATATCCAAAGAAGATGTTTCCATCTGCGGTTTTTGCGGAAATGACAATTCCTACGAAAGGATTGTTCTCAACTTCAATCACTTCGCCCTGTGTCCAGTCTTTGGCATGTGTCAAGTCTGGAGATATTAATACTTTGTCGCCAGTTCTCATATTCACAAAAATATAAATGTTGTACTTATTCGGTGCAAAGAAAATGCAAACGAGCGCAAAGAAAGCTTGTTTTCAATTTGCCGAGTGCAGCTTTTCTTATGCAAAGATACGACTTTTCCTCGTAACTTCCAAGGTTTTAGGGAAAAAATACTTGAAAAGGGGGAGGAGAAAAAGAAAATAGGCGGCTCCCGGATTTGAGAGCCGCCTATTGGTTATGCTATTTTTATTATGATGAAACAAATACTTATTCTACTGTGCAGTAGATATTGTCCTTAGTCTTTCTTGTAGGATACAACTTGACTGTGTTGCCTGCAACTGTAAGGTTGTCGCCACCTGCTGTCAGGTTGTTGAGACTTCCACCGAGGTTGACAGCCCAACCACCGTTTACGCGGAACTTCCAACCGTCGGCTGTCACGCCAACATTAGTTGCCTCGAAGCAATACTCTTCAGCATTCCAAGTCATGACTGCGTCGCCATCCCAATTGTTGAAGCCACCAATCATACTCATGGTCTCAACCTTAGTGGCTGTGATAGTGCCTTCTGAAAGATTAACATCGAAGTAGTAGACACCCTCTCCAGCGTTCACGCCAATGTTTCCATTTTCGTTGGTAGCAGCTCCGCCAAAGCTTACAAATGCACCAGCATTGATTTCGTTGTCCCAGCTTCCAGCTACACGTTGGAACTTGAACTGGAGATCAGCTCCGTTAGGATCGGCTACATATACATAACCAGTGTATACGCCCTTTGCCTCGTCCACGAGAGCGAGCTTCTGGTCAGAGCTCTTCCAACCGTCAGTTGCGCCAATGAAGTAGATGAATGGATCGTAGTTAACCTCCTCTAAGGTATAAGAGTAGTCCATCATGTTGATGGTGAGCTTATACTTACCAGCCTTGGCAATCTTACCTGCCTTAGCGTCACCGTTGGTCAGCGCACCAGTCATGCTGTCGTCGCCGTCAACCTTAGGACCTACTACGCCGGCAGCCCAGAGGTCATCTGCATCAATGTTTTTCTTAGGAATAATCTTCCAATACTGGTCAGCCTTGGTTGTTTCGAAAGATACGGTGAAGACCGGATCCTCATATACATCCTTGTCGCTGTGGTTGAATGCTTTTGCTACTTCCTTAGTCCAACCATCTACGTCATCTGTAGTAAACATGTCGCCTACGAGGTAATAGCCTTCTTCGATAACTGGAGCCTCAGGAATAGCCTTTACCTGGAATGTTTCTGATGTAGCCATCTTCACGGCTGTAGCTCCATTGCTTACCCATGCGTCGAGAGTAGCATCGATATCACGCTCTGTAGGACGCTTGCCAAACTTATCTACAATATAATTTACCAAGTCAGCTTTTGCCATGTTACCTTCTGCGTCAATATCGAAAGCTCGACCACCAATATTGATCTTGTAGGTTGGAGTGTAGGAAGCGTTGGAAGAAGTGGGAGCAACAATGCTCGCCACTTTTACCTTCTCTGTCTTAACATCAGCCAAGTTGATGACATCAACTGGAGTTACGCTACCTTTTCCGAATGATACGGCTTCCTCCTGAGGATTTGACTGTGGGGTACCCCAATCTGTGTAGTCTTCGGTACATGATACCATAGACATCAGCAGGGTCATTCCCAATAATATTTTCTTAATCATAATTGTCTATACTTTAAGTGATTTACAATTTAACGATGCTGAATGCACCTGTGATATCGTTGAATGAGATGCAATACTTGCCTTCAGTCAAACCGATGTTATGACCATTAGCCTCGCACTTACCATACATGTTGACAGCGCCATCTTCTGCACCATATCCCCAGTTGGTATCCCAAGAACCAGCAATCTTGAACTTGAAGCTTACTGTCTGTCCGGCAGGAACTTCCATCACATAGTACCAAGCGTGGTTTTCAACGCCCTCTGTGTTGTAAGGAAGCATTGGAGTGTCGCTCGCGAAATCGTCTAATGAGGTTGCAATCTGGATAGTACCATAGTTGGTTACATTACCCTCGTACTTCACCATAGTGGCTGTATTGTTGGCGGTGTTCAATGTGATTGTGTAGTAACCGTCTGCTCCTGCAAGGATATGGCCACCATCGCTATTAGTTGAACCACGATAGGCGATATTGTCCTTCAACTTTCCACCGCCGTCCATACTGTAGTTCCAATCGAAGCTTGAAGGCAGAATCTTGAAACCTGCTACAGCAGATTCTGCTTTTTCGTCGAATTCGTCTGTAAGGAAGTAGTTGGTGTATTCAATCTCACCAGCACCAGTCTTCTTGTCATAAGAGAAGTTAGGCTTCAAGAACATAGGAAGCGCATCAACACCAATATTCTTGTCACCTGCCCACTTGCCGCCAAACATGTTACCTACGAGATACCACATTGTTGGAACAGCATCCTTCAGTTCAATATAGTAAGGCTTTACGTTGAGCTTTACTGAGTTTGAAGCGACAGGGTTCAGACGGCTTGTGCCCTCAAGGATGTAAGCGTTAATACGAACGTACATCTCCTGCTCGGCAGGAACATTACCTTCAGTCCATTTAAGTATCTTTACCAATGCCTTGTCCATTTCTTCTGCAGAGGCAGAAATATTACATTTCTGTGTGGTGTTGCTAAGAACAGCGTAGTCTGGCACCTTTTCTCCACTCTCGTCTGCAGCAGCTTCATCAGTAGAAACTGTGAAGCTGTTGGTTGGAGATACTTGCACCTCGTATGTTGCGTTGATTGGGGCATTGTCTGCTGTGTACTTAGGCTGTGACCATGTAAGCTCAAGACCAGTAGATTTTTCCAAATCAATAGTCGCATTGGCATATGCAGGAGTGTTCAACACAAACTCTTTAGGCTGAATCAGCGTTGGGTTTGAATCGTTGTCATCCGAACATGATGCGAATAAGCTGATGATGCCGACAAGCAGAGCACCAATTATATATTTATTCTTCATATTGCGTTTTCTTTTATAATTCTATTATACTTTAGTTTTTGACCTCGTTATATCCATCAATCTGAGTCAAGTTCTTGTTAGAAAGAACCTCTGAAGATGGGAGAGGATATACATTATAGGTCTTGGCGAAGGTTGTACCATTAGTACTACCACCCTTGAGTTCCCAATTGTATGTAGCCTGACTGCCACCAAACTGGTTGAAACGGATCAAATCGGTACGGCGGAGACCTTCGCAATACAACTCACGGGCACGCTCATCGAGCACGTCGTTAAGAGTATAAGAATCACGTACGGCAGCGTGGGCACGATTGCGAAGAGCATCGATATACTTCTTTGCCTTAGCCGAGCTTTCACCATTGATGTGCATCTCTGCCTCTGCTGCATTGAGGTAAGCCTCAGCTACACGGAAGAGGAAGAAGTCGATGTCTACGTTGTAGCTGTCGTGAGGAGTACCACCATTAGAATAGTTGTTATTCCATTTTGGTGTTGCAATACCCTTGACGAACTTATCGTTAGCACCAATCTCCAAAGTACGATCGCCGTCACTGTTGCCTTTACCCCAAAGGATAGCACGGTCATCAACGTTCATAGCACGGATTTCGGAAGCTGACTTGTTTACAACAACTTCTGGATTGGTAAAGAACTTCTCTACGAATTGTGGGCGAACACGCATACCTGACCATGTGTTGGCAGTAGTGGCAGCATCCTTAGCTGTAACAGTCTGCATCGTAGCATCCCAAAGAGCAGCTACATAGAACATAGAACCACCGTATCCCTGAGTTTTTTCTCCATCTTGCATCAATGGGAGTAGAGCCTCGCAGCTTGCACCATTTGAACCATTGTCGCCCATGAAGAGCAGGTCGTATGGCTTGTAGCCATTAGCCTTAGCCTCATTAGACATCTTGCTGTCATCGAAGAGCTTGTAGTCTGAATTGATAACATTCTCGGCATATTCGAGAGCCTTATCCCAATATTGATTGTTCTGACCATCGTTATTGAGGTATGTACCAGCATTGAGGTACAGACGGCTTAAAAGCAACCAGCATGTGCCTTTATCAATACGGCCATAGTCTGGGTCGTTGTCAGTCTCAGGCTTTGCCTCCAACAGGTCTGGCTCTGCAGCGAGCAATTCGTCCTTTACCCAGTTGAACAGGAACTCACGGCCCAACTGAAGAAGCTCTGCACGAGTGTAAGACTTGCCTTCCTCAAACTTTGAATTGTAAGAGTGTGCCTGACGTGGTGTCTCTGCAGAAATCTTGTCAATGAATGTAGGGTCTCCAAAGAAGTCGAGCATCAAGAAATAGCTATAGGCACGAAGTACACGTACCTCTGCATACTTAGTTTTATCCTCTTTGGCTGCGTCGAGGCTCAAGAAATGATTCTCGTAAGAGATGTTCGACATCAGACGATAGTAGAGGTTCTTCAGAGTAGCATTACCCGGATCGAACTTATTGTAGGCAACATCTGCGATACCGCCATCTGACCACCAGCAGACGGCTTCGTCGGTAGGTACCTCGTTGAAGTTGAACAGGTTGCGTAGAAGGGTTGACTTACCAGCGTCGTCGATAGTGAAATCGGCATTACCGTCATTACCCTCCATGATAAGACCAGCATAGCACTTGCTGTATAAGCCCGTAATATTAGGATTGGCATCAACAGTAGGGTCAATGTTTCCCTTGTTCAAGTCATCCATGCAAGAGCTCAAGCTTGCTGAAAGCAGAAGAGCTGCTGCTGGGGCAATTATGTTGAATTTATTGAGTTTCATATCGAAATCTATTTTAAAATGTTAGAAGTTAAGGTTCAGACCGAGCAGGAATGTGCGGCAACGAGGATAGATGTTGTCGTCCTTACCTGATGTTACTTCAGGGTCGATACCTTTATACTTGGTGATAGTAAACACGTTAGAGCATGAGGCGTAGATACGGCCAGAGATGCCCTTGTAGTTGCCACCCTTCAGCAGATTGTTGAAGTTATAGCCCAGTGTGATGTTGTCGCACTTCAAGAAGCTGCCATTCTGTACGAAGTAGTCGGTAAGAGGATAGTTGTACGAAGTCCAGCCAAGAGCTACTAACTCCTTTGTGGTATTTTTATAATATCCCTTTGCACTACATACCTCTTTTGTGTTTATCGCACCTTCTGCGTATCCATTATAGAGATAGTTTCCGAAGCTTGCACGGAAATTACTTCCGAGGTCCCAGTTCTTGTATGCAACCTTGAAGCTGAAACCACCAGTCCAAGGAGCCACGATATTCTTATAGAAATATCTGTCGTTCTCGTCAATAGAACCATCACCATTACGATCTACGTAGCAACCCATGATTGGACGTCCGCTCTCATCGTAAACCTGCTGGTAAACCAAGAATGAGTTGGCTGGCTTTCCTACCTTATGATAGGTGATTGCCTGATCCTGACCAACCTTCATTCCTGCCTCCATCAAATCACGACCGCCTGCAAGTTCGGTAATCTCGTTCTTGTTGTAAGCAGCGTTGACGCTCAATTCTACAAACCAGTCCTTGGTCTGGATAGGACGACCTGTGATAGCTACCTCAAAACCCTTGTTTTCCAATGTACCTGCATTCATCAAGAGCGCATTGTCAAAGTTCTGACCTGCAGCGATGGTTGTTGTGCTGAGCAAGTCGGTTGTCTTGCGGATATAACCATCAAGGTTGATGGTGAGTCTCTGGTCGAACATACCATAGTCGAGACCTACGTTCCATGTAGTAGTCGTCTCCCAAGTCAATTCGTCATTGTATGCCAATGGACGGTAGAGTATTCCTGGGTTGTTGGCAATACCACCGATTGGATAAAGGTGGTGATTACTTGTACTCTTCTTATAGGTAGCGGTGTAGTACTCTCTACCTGTATCCTGCTGACCGGTCTTACCCCAACCAAGTCGGAGTTTCAAGTCGCTGATAGCATCAACATCTTTCAGGAATTTTTCGTCTTTGATACGCCATGCGAAGGCTGCTGATGGGAAGAAACCCCAACGGTGTCCGTCTGCAAAGCGGCTTGAACCATCATAACGGGCAGTGAATGTAAGGAGGTAACGATCCAACAGAGAATAGTTGGCACGTCCATACCAGCTCACTAGGTAAGTCTGTCCCTTCCAGTTGCTTGTATCGTAAGACTTCACAGTTCCTGCAAGAGCTTCGCCTGCATCATTCTTACCTTCGTAGGTAGATGGATACATAGACTTGCTCCACTGGTCTCCCCAATATTTCATGTGGCTATACTCATAACCAGCCATGATGTCGAAGTGGTTAGCCTTGTTGAAGTCCTTGGTGTACTGAGCATAGGCAGTAGCTACAACGTTATACTTCTTCTCCTTATTTTCGCTGTTGCCACCATAGTAGAATCCGTATGTAGATTGTGGATTGTTGGTGTTGTACTCTCCACCAGTGCTATATTCTCCAGCTATGTTGGCGTGAAGATGAAGGTCTTCGAAACCATGTATCTTATAGTCTGCCTCTACATTACCTAAGAGAATATGCGCACTCTTGTAGAAATCGTAGTTTTCTACTTTTTCTACAGGGTTTGTTGGAGCATCGTCGTTGCGGTTATATGGGAATGTAGGGTCATATGAGGTAGTAGGTAATGCCCACTGCCAATAGCCACCCCAGTTCTTGAATTTCTCATCATTACTCTTAACAGGACGAGTAGGATCCATAGAGACAGCTGCGCCTACTGCATCCTGTCCACCTGGATTTGTTTTTGAGTAAGAATACTTACCGTTGACATTAATGTTAAGGTGCTTGTCGAACAATGATGGATTGATGTTGAAACCGGCAGTAACTCGCTTATAGTCAGAACCCTTCAGAATACCTTCCTGACCGGTGTAACCAATGCTGACACGATAAGGCATTGACCATGATTTCTTGCTGATGCCACCTGTTAAACTTACATTATGCTCATGGCTGACAGCTGCACGGTAAATCTCGTCCTGCCAGTCGGTATCGTATGTGCCGGCAGAATAATCTGGAGTTCCATCTTCATTGAACTTCTTCCATCCTAAACCTTTGTAGGCAGAAGAATCTTCACCATAATAGTTCTTGATGAAGTCTGTATATTCGGAAGCATTCATCACATCCATCTTCTTGGCAACAGTACTTACCGAAAGTGTACCATTGTAAGAAACCTGTGGCTTCTGGCCGCTGCGACCCTTCTTGGTTGTAATGATGATGACACCATTAGAACCACGGGAACCATAGATGGCAGTAGCTGAAGCATCCTTCAATACGGTGAAGCTCTCGATATCGTTAGGATTGACAAGAGAAAGAGGGTTGTTTACACCTTTTGTATTATTGTTATCCATAGGCATACCATCGATAACAATCAATGGGTTGTTGCTCGCAGTAAGAGAAGCACCACCACGGATACGAATCTGTGCACCATCACCAGGAGCACCCGTTGATGAGTTGACATTTACACCGGCAATCTTACCTTGAATCATATCCTGTGCAGAAGTAATGATACCATGGTTCTTCTCGTCTGGCTTGATAGCTGTAACGGAACCTGTCAAGTCGTTCTTCTTAGCCACACCATAACCGATGACAACGACTTCGTTCAAAGCCTTTGAGTCATCTTCCAAGGTAATGTTCATGTTACTAGATGCCTTCACTGTCTGTGGTGTCATACCCAGATAGGTGAATGTAATCTTGGCACCTGGCGCTGCATCAACTGAGAAGTTACCATCCATGTCGGTAATGCCTACTGCCTTACCGTTAACTGTAATGGTAGCACCCATGATAGGTTCACCAGAAGCATCCTTCACATGTCCCTTAATTGCATTACTCTGCGCAAAGGAACTCACCGTCAGAAGCAGACCGCTTGCTAGGGTCAACGCTCTGAGGGGCAATTTAATTTTTACCTGCTTCATCATTTGCTCGATTTTTAAGTTAATGTATTATATTTATTTATTTACTTTTTCTTCTTTTCTTCTTGGCTTAAGTTGTTGTCGTTCCTACTCAAAATGCCGTTCTGGCTCTTTTCGGGGTCTTTCTGGCATCCTTCTTATTATTATATAAGGTAGGAATGGGGCACTTGCCCATAAACTTGTCGTTTCTGTGTGCAAAATTAAGTTCTTTTCTCTAATGTTGTACTATTTTTGTGTTAATTCCGTTATTTATTTTGTGCAAACGTTTGCACAGAAATTACTTGATTTAAGTCAAGAACTTTGAACTGATATTGAGGATATTTCGTAATTTTGCAGCACAACTAATAGCAATGGGTGATAAAGAAACAATAACAATGAAAGATATTGCTCGCGACCTGGGCGTAAGTGTTGCCACGGTGAGCCGAGCATTGAAGGACAGTTCTCGTATCAGTACTGCCCAAAAGGAGCGTATTCAGAAATACGCGCGTGAACATAACTTCTTTCCTAATTTCCTGGGTGAAGCTTTAAGACATAATAAGGTGAAGCCAATGAAGGTGATTGGAGTTATTGTACCTCAGGTGGTACACTATTACTTCATGTCGGTGCTTTCGGGCATAGAGGAAGAGGCTAGAGCCAGAGGTTACCGTGTGATGGTGGCGCAGAGTAACGAGCGCTACGATAAGGAGGTGGCCATCTGTGAAGACTTCTATCAGAACAAGGTTTGTGGCATCATCGTTTCACAGGCGAAGGATACCAAGCAGTATGACCATTTCGAAAAACTGCTGCAGAATGGGGTGCCGCTCATCTTCTATGATAGAATATGTACGGGCGTGAACTGCTCGCGAGTGGTGGTAGATGACTATATGGGTGCCTTTACTGCCGTTACCCACATGATTGATACGGGCTGTAAGAAGATTGCCTTCTACGGCTCGCCGATGAATCTGGAAATCTCCAAGAACCGATATAACGGTTATCATGATGCGCTGGTAAAGCATGGCTTGACGGAAAACCCTGACTGGGTGAAGATCTGCGATGACCGTGCCAGTGCCGAGGCAATAACGCCGGATATTCTGATAGAGGAAGATCGTCCGGATGCTTTCTTCGCCATCAATGATGATACGGCAATCGGTATCCTCTATACCGCCAAGCGGATGGGATTCAAGGTGCCTGAAGAAATCAGCATCTGCGGATTCACCAATGGCGACCGTGCCAAGGCGTGCGACCCGATGCTTACTACGGTTGAGCAGCGAGGTGTAGCTGTAGGCGAGGAAGCTGCCAATATCCTGATTGGTCAGGTGGAAGGCTCCATCCCTAGAGATGAGGTGGAGAAGCGAGTGGTGAGAACACGACTCGTGGTGAGAGGAACAACAAGATAAAAATATAAAAACAATATAACGATGAAACAAAAACCTGATTTAAGTTTCTGGAAGCTCTGGAACTTGAGCTTCGGATTTTTCGGAGTACAGATTGCCTACGCCCTACAGAGCGCCAACATCTCCCGAATCTTTGCAACGTTGGGTGCTGACCCACACAACTTGAGTTATTTCTGGATTCTCCCTCCTCTGATGGGAATCCTGGTTCAGCCTATCGTGGGCACGTTGAGCGATAAGACGTGGTGCCGCTTCGGTCGCCGCATCCCTTATCTCTTTGTGGGTGCTACGATTGCCGTCCTGGTGATGTGCCTGCTGCCGAATGCCGGTTCGCTCGGACTGACCGTGAGTGGTGCGATGCTCTTCGGACTGATAGCGCTGATGTTCCTCGATACGAGCATCAACATGGCGATGCAGCCGTTCAAGATGCTGGTAGGCGATATGGTAAATGAAAAACAGAAGGCAAAGGCTTACTCTATCCAGAGTTTCCTCTGCAATGCCGGTTCTGTAGCCGGATATATCTTCCCGTTCCTCTTTACCTTCCTCGGTATCAAGAATTATGCTGAGAAGGGTGTGGTTCCTGATTCTGTCATCTGGTCGTTCTATATCGGTGCGGCTATCCTGATTCTCTGTGTTATCTACACCACGATGAAGGTGAAGGAGTGGAATCCACAGCAGTATGCGGAGTATAATGAAGCGAAGAGTGAAGAGGGAAGAGTGAAGAATCCTGATGCTGAGGCTTCTGAAGACAAGGCCGGTTGGATTACTTTGCTCCGCAAGGCGCCATCTACCTTCTGGAAGGTGGGACTGGTTCAGTTCTTCTGCTGGGCTGGTTTCCTTTATCTCTGGAATTATTCTACGGGAGCCATCGCTGAAACCGTATGGAATACTACCGACCCTGCTTCTGAAGCATTTCAGGAGGCAGGCAACTGGGTGGGCATTCTCTTTGCCGTACAGGCGGTAGGTAGTGTAGTCTGGGCTGTGATTCTCCCTCAGTTTAAGAATACGAAGGTGGCATACGCTGTCAGTCTGGTTATCGGCGGTGTGGGCTTTGCCCTGATACCTTTCCTGCATGACCAGTATCTGCAGTTTGTTCCGTTCCTGATGATTGGTGCCGGTTGGGCAGCCATGCTGGCGATGCCTTTCACCTTTGTTACCAATGCTTTGCAGGGATATGGTCACATGGGTGCTTATCTCGGTCTGTTTAACGGAACCATCTGTATCCCTCAGATTGTGGCTGCCATCTGCGGTGGAACTGTCCTGAGTCTGGTGGGTTCTCATCAGAGCGATATGATGATTGTGGCAGGTATCCTGCTGATTGCGGGTGCGCTGTCTGTGAGCATCATCAAGGATAAGAAATCAGAATAAAATGAGATGAACGATTAATTGATTGTTTCTACGGAGTGAGGGTTGTGCAAACGTTTGCACGATTTGTGAGAAAAAAATATGCAAATTTCAGATACGTTTTTCGCTCGTTTTTCTTACCTTTGTAGCATCAAACATAAATTATAACATTTTCAAGAGCCTTTAAGAGTCTTATGACAGTACAGTTTAATATTGAATATAAAGCAATGTTCGGCGAACAGATCGTCGTAAACATTCAGACGGAGGAAGGTGAACTGAAACTTCCTCTCGAGACAACAGATGGTGAAAGATGGGCATGCGACTGGGGTGTTGAATCACCAGAGAAATCGTATACCTATTATTATAGTGTAGAACGTGAAGGAAGAGCAGTCAAGACCGAATGGCTTATGATTAAGCATCAGCTCGATGTAAATGCCAGGAAGGCTGCGGTTTATACCCTTTACGATCATTGGAAGGCTATGCCTGAGGATGCTTTCCTCTACAGCAGCGCCTTTACCGATTGCATCAATCATCAGGTTCCACAGGAGATGAAGCCGGAAACGGGCAGCAAGATTGTGCGTCTGATAGTCCGTGCTCCTCAGCTTCACGATGGTGAGCGCCTGGGTGTATTGGGTGCAGATAAAGCATTGGGCGCTTGGGATGTGCAGAAGATTCTTCCGATGACTCAGCATACCTATAATGAATGGGTTGCTGATATTGATGCGGCTCATCTTGAGGGCAGTCATCTGGAGTTTAAGTTCGTGGCTTTCAGAAATGCAAAGAACGAGCTTCTCTGGGAAACCAGCATGAACAGAACCGTGGATTTGCCGGAGATGAAGGCAGGTGAGTTGGTATCTTATGAACTCGACCAGGCTTTTTTCGCTCTGTATAACCGCAAACTTGCCGGAACGCTGGTGCCAGTGTTCTCATTGCGTACCAGGAAGAGTGCCGGTATCGGTGACTTCGGTGATCTGAAGGCCATGATAGATTTTGTGGCTTCTACCGGTCAGAAGGTGCTCCAGCTCCTTCCTATCAATGATACCACCATCACTCATACATGGACCGACAGTTATCCATATAGCTGCATCAGCGTCTTCGCCATTCATCCGCAGTATGCCAACCTTCATGCTCTTCCTGAGTTGAAGGATGCAAAGGCTCGTGCTGAGGCTGAGAAGACACGTGCTGAGTTGAACGCACTGGATAAGATAGACTACGAAAAGGTAAATGATTTCAAGATAAATTACTTGCGCCAAATCTTCAATCAGGAAGGTGAAAAGATGATGAAGACAGCCGAATACAAGGCTTTCTTCCAGGATACTAAACAGTGGTTGGTTCCTTACGCCCAGTATTCATACCTGCGTGATAAGAATGGTACGGCTGATTTCAACCAGTGGCCAGATCATCAGGTATGGGATGAGGCTGAGCGCAAGGCGCTTGCCGACCCTAAGACTGCTGCTTACAAGAACGTGGCGTTCTTCTATTTCGTACAGTTCGTACTGGACCGCCAGATGCAGGAGGCTCACGAGTATGCCAAGGCTAAGGGTGTTATTTTGAAGGGTGATATTCCAATCGGCGTAAACCGCAATGGTTGCGATGTATGGACGGAACCTAAATACTTCAACCTCAATGGTCAGGCGGGTGCTCCACCTGATGACTTCTCTGTCAATGGTCAGAACTGGGGATTCCCTACCTATAACTGGTTTGAGATGCTGAAGGATGGCTGCCAGTGGTGGAACCGCCGTTTCCAGAACATGGCAAGATATTTTGATGCTTACCGCATCGACCACGTATTGGGCTTCTTCCGTATCTGGGAGATTCCGGTACATAGCGTACATGGATTGCTCGGACAGTTTGCACCGGCGCTTGCCATGAGCCGTGAAGAGATAGAAAGCTATGGTTTGCACTTCCAGGATGACCGTTTTACCCGTCCGTTCATTACCGATTGGGTATTGGATCGTGTGTTCCATGAGCGTGCCGGCGAGGTAAAGGAGAAGTATCTCGACCGTCTGGATGACGAGCGTTATCAGATGAAGCCTGAGGTAGATACCCAGCGCAAGGTTGAGGCTCTCTTTGCTGATGTAACAGATGAGAAGGAACTCTGGCTGCGTGATGGCTTGTATGCCCTGATCAGCGATGTACTCTTCGTACGTGATCATACCAACCCTGGCGTCTTCCATCCACGTATCTCAGCCCAGCTTGACTTTATCTACGAGTCGCTCTATGATAATGACAAGGCTGCGTTCAACCGCCTTTACAACGACTATTTCTATCGCCGTAACAACCAGTTCTGGTATCAGGAGGCGATGAAGAAGTTGCCTAAGCTGGTTCAGGCTACCCGCATGCTGGTTTGTGCCGAAGACCTCGGCATGGTGCCAGACTGTGTGCCTTGGGTAATGGACGAGTTGAAGATATTGAGTCTGGAACTCCAGAGCATGCCAAAGGATCCTTCGGTTAAGTTCGGACATCTGAGCCGTAACCCATACCGTTCGGTATGTACCATTTCGAGCCATGATATGCCTACTCTGCGTATGTGGTGGGATGAGAATATCCAGCGTACCCAGGAGTATTACAATACGATGCTCTACCGTCAGGGACCAGCACCTCATCCACTCCCAGGCTGGTTGGCTAGTGATATCATCAGCCGCCATCTCACCTCTCCATCCATGCTCTGCATATTGAGCATTCAGGACTGGTTGGCTACCGATGAGGCTCTCCGTCTGCCGGATGCCGATGCCGAGCGTATCAATATCCCGGCTAACCCTAAGCATTACTGGCGTTATCGCATGCACCTCAACATAGAGGATCTGGCTGCAGATAAGCGTTTCGTGCAGAATATCACAGAAATGATTTCGCAGTCTGGAAGAGTCTAACTAACATAATTATATATAGTGCAAACGTTTGCACACTCATTTGCAGAAAAATACCCTCCCAAAACGTGGAGGGTATTTTTGTTTTTTGTATCTTTGCACTATCTTAAGAATAAACAGATAATGATTGAGATAAACTAACGAAGATACAAAAAAAGAATAAACAACAACTGAACAGTATGAAAAAACTGAATGTATTAGTGATGGGGCTCTTGCTTCCTATGTTGGCAGCAGCCCAGACCATAAAGTCGCCTAACGGCAACGTCTCGGTAACATTCTCTTTGACCGAAAAGGGACAGCCTACCTATGAGATGAGCTATAAGGGAAAGACTGTATGCAAGCCATCCCACTTAGGATTGGAACTGGCTAAGGATAAACATGCCTCTAAGGGCATGGAGGAAACCAGCCTGATGGATGGTTTTACTGAAACTGGCAGCAAGACATCGACCTTCGATGAAACCTGGAAGCCGGTATGGGGCGAGACCGCTACCATCCGCAACCATTACAACGAGATGGAGGTAAACCTGAATCAGGCTGCTTCTAAGCGTAACATCACCATCCGTTTCCGTGTATATGATTATGGTATGGGCTTGCGCTATGAGTTTCCACAGCAGGAGAGTCTGAATTATTTCGTCATCCAGGAGGAGCATACCCAGTTTGCCATGGCAGGCGATCATACCGCTTACTGGATTCCTGGTGATTATGATACACAGGAGTATGATTACAACATTACTCCATTGACAGGCATTCGCCCAATTATTGCGAAAAACCGTGAAGCTTACAAGAGTAATTCGTCTACCACCGTCTTCTCTGATACCGGTGTTCAGACCTCTCTCCAGATGAAGACCCAGGACGGACTCTACATCAACATCCATGAGGCTGCCTGTCTGGATTATCCTACCATGCACCTCAATCTGGATGAGAAAACATTGACTTTCGAGTCTTGGCTTACTCCTGATGCCGTGGGCAGAAAGGGATTCATCCAGACTCCATTCAATACCCCTTGGCGTACCGTGATGGTAAGTGATGATGCCCGTGATATGCTTTCATGCAAGTTGACATTGAATCTCAACGAGCCTTGCAAGATTAAGGATACATCCTGGATTCATCCTACCAAGTACTGCGGTGTATGGTGGAACATGATTGTGGGTACCAAGACCTGGAGCTATACCAACGATCTGCCATCTGTGCGTCTCGGTGTTACTGATTACCGCAAGTGCAAGCCTAACGGTACTCATGGTGCAACCAACGAGGAAGTGAAGCGCTACATCGACTTTGCAGCCAAGAACGGTTTGCAGGAAGTATTGGTAGAAGGCTGGAACGAAGGTTGGGAAGACTGGTTCGGTCACCAGAAGCTCGATGTCTTCGACTTCGTGACTCCATATCCAGACTTCGATATCAAGATGCTCAACGAATATGCTCACTCTAAGGGCGTGAAGCTGATGATGCACCACGAGACATCTTCTGCAGCTCTCAACTACGAGCGCCACATGGAAGATGCCTTCAACCTGATGAACAAATATGGTTATGATGCCGTGAAGACCGGTTATGTGGGAGATATCATCCCAAGAGGTGAGTATCACTACAGCCAGTTGATGAACAATCACTACCAGCGTGTCATCGAGACCGCTGCCAAGCATCATATCATGGTAAATGCCCACGAGGCAACCCGTCCTACAGGTATCTGCCGCACCTGGCCTAACCTGGTTGGCAACGAGAGTGCACGTGGTACAGAGTATGAGGCATTTGGCGGTAACAAGTCTTATCATACCGTAATGTTGCCATTCACCCGTCTGCAGGGTGGTCCGATGGATTATACTCCTGGTATCTTTGAGACCAAGCTTTCTGAGTGGAGCAACAATAAGAGTTATGTTCATACCACTCTCTGTGGTCAGCTTTCTCTCTATCTCGTAATGTACAGTCCGCTGCAGATGGCTGCCGATCTTCCAGAGCATTATGAGAAGTACGATGATGCCTTCCAGTTCATCCGCGACGTAGCTTGCGACTGGGACGACTCCAAGTATCTGGAGGCAGAGCCAGCCAAGTATATCACCGTAGCCCGCAAGGCAAAGGGAACCGACAACTGGTTTGTAGGCGGTAAGACTGATGCAGCCCGCACAGCCGTAGTAAAGCTCGACTTCCTGGATAAGGGCAAGAAGTATGCTTGCGCTATCTATCAGGACGGCAAGACTGCTGACTACGAGAAGAACCCTAAATCTTATCAGATCATCCACAAGACTGTGAAGAAGGGTGATGTTTTGAAGATTAACGAAGCACGTGGTGGTGGTTTCGCCATCTCATTGCTCGCTAAATAAGCCTATAATTTCCGTATTCCCGTCCAACTGTCCGGTTGGTCGGAAATACGCTAAAAATGAGCGTAGATAATCTGTCACAGTTTTCTTCGCTCAGTTCGCTTTAATGTCCTGTATACCAATAACTTAATAATATGAATATCCAAAAACTAATAATTGCAGCATTGACAGCAACCGTTTTACCAACTTCATTGAATGCGCAGCAGACATTCAATGAGATGATGTATTCCAAGGAGAAAACCATGTTTATCCTGAATGCTCCAACAGCCCAAAAGTCTTCTGTAACCCTCCGTCTTTATAAGCAAGGTCAGGGAGGAAAGGCTTATAAAACGCTGAAAATGAAGAAGTTGGGTGATGAACGCTGGGAGGCTACCGTAAAGGGCGACCTCAAGGGAAAGTTCTATACCTTTGATATTGGCAAGGGTGAAACACCAGGTACATTTGCCAAAGCAGTAGGTGTGAACGGAAACCGTGGCGCCATCGTAGATTTGTATGATACTGATCCATCTGGATGGGATCAGGACGTGCGTCCTGCTCTGAAATCGCCAGCCGATCTCGTTATCTACGAGCTTCACGTGCGTGATTTCTCCATTTCTCCTACATCCGGCTTGAAATATAAGGGTAAATATCTCGCCCTCACCGAGCCAAAGGCTATCGAATATCTCAAGAATCTGGGCATCAACGCCATCCACTTCCAGCCTGTATTCGATTTCGCTTCTATAGATGAGACCCGACTCGACAAACCACAGTTCAACTGGGGTTATGATCCGAAGAACTATAATGTGCCGGAAGGCAGTTACGCTACCGACCCTTATTCTCCAGCAACCCGCATCAAGGAGTTCAAGGAGATGGTGATGGCGCTGCATAAGGCAGGCATCCGAGTGATTTTCGATGCCGTATATAACCATACTTTCGATATCAACGGCAGCAATTTCCAACGTACCCATCCTGATTATTATTATCGCAAGACCAAGGATGGTAAGTATTCTGACGGTTCAGGCTGTGGCAACGAGACTGCTTCAGAGAAGCCTCTTATGCGCCAGTTTATGCTGGAGAGCGTGAAATATTGGATAGACGAATATCATATCGATGGTTTCCGTTTCGACCTGATGGGTGTTCATGATATCGAAACCATGCAGGCTATCCGTGAGATGGTAAACCGCATCGATCCTAGCATCTATATTTATGGTGAGGGATGGAGTGCAGGCAGCTGTGCTTATCCTACCGAGAAACTGGCGGTGAAGGCGAATACCCAGCAGCTCAAGGGTATTGGTGCTTTCAGCGATGATATGCGCGATGCGCTCCGTGGTCCTTTCTCTGATGACCATCAGGGTGCGCTCCTGGCTGGTCTTACAGGTCAGGAGGAGAGTCTGAAGTTCGGTATTGTGGGTGGCATTGCTCATCCGCAGGTGGATATGAACAAGGTAAACTATGACAAGAAGCCTTGGACCAACAATCCTACCGAGCAGATCAGTTATGTAAGCTGCCACGACGATATGTGTCTGGTAGATCGTCTGAAGGCAAGCATCGCATCTCTTACCGACAAGAATATCCCTGAAGCAATACGTACTGCCGAGTTGCTCCGCATCGATAAGCTTGCGCAGACCTGCGTCTTCACTTCACAGGGTGTTCCTTTCATCCTTGCCGGCGAAGAGATGCTCCGCGACAAGAAGGGAGTACACAATAGCTATAATTCTCCTGACAGCATCAACCAGTTTACCTGGACCAATCTGCAGAAGTATCCGCAGGCGTTTGCTTATTACAAGAGTCTGATCCAGCTCCGTAAGAATCATCCAGCCTTCCGTCTTTCAACAGGCGATAAGGTACGTCAGCATCTGGAGTTCCTGCCTTGTCAGCAGACTTGCCTCGTAGGTTTCCAGCTTAAGAATCTGGAGGGCATTGATGCGTGGAAGAACATCATCGTGATCTATAACTTCAATAAGGAGGCAAAGAAGATGCAGATTCCTGAGGGTAATTATACCGTGGCTTGCTGCAATGGTGTGATCAATGAGGAAGGCTTAGGCTTTGTTTCGGGAAAGGAAGTTGAGGTTGCCCCTCAGTCAGCCCTGATACTTTATCAGAAATAGTTTATATATATAATAAGGTGTAATATGAAAAAGATAATAGCTTCTTTATTGCTTATGAGTAGTGCAATAAGTATGAATGCAGCGGTTAACGTGAACCGCATTGAACCTACCGACTGGTATGTGGGCATGAAAGATGCTTCACTCCAGCTGATGGTGTATGGCAAGGATATCAAGAATGCCGATGTAACGGTAGACTATCCGGGTGTAAAGGTAGACAGCATCGCCCGCCTTGATTCTCCTAATTATCTCCTGGTTTATCTTAACCTCGATGGAGCAAAGGCTGGTGAGATGACCCTCAACTTCAAGCAGGGCAAACAGTCGAAGAAGGTAAAGTATGTGTTGAAGAACCGTGAGATGGCGGGCGACAAGCGCATCGGTTTCTCTAATGAAGATGTGCTCTATATGCTGATGCCAGATCGTTTCGCCAACGGCAATCTGAAGAATGATGCCTTTAAGACGATGCGTGATAAGACCTGCAACCGTGCAGAGCCTAGTCTGCGCCATGGTGGCGACCTGGAGGGAATCCGCCAGCACTTGGATTATTTTAACCAGTTGGGTGTAACCGCTCTGTGGTTTACCCCGGTTTTGGAGAACGACAGTCCAAGTAACGGCAAGAACAGCAGTTATCATGGTTATGCTACCACCAATTACTATCGTGTAGACCCACGTTTCGGAACCAATGCCGATTATAAGCAGCTGATAAATGAGGCTCACAAGAAAGGTTTGAAGATTGTGATGGATATGATTTTCAACCATTGCGGCTTCGAGCATCCTTGGGTTGCCGATATGCCTTCAAAGGACTGGTTTAATAAACCAGAATGGCTGGCTCCTGAAAATCAGACTGCCGAGCATCAGAAGAACATCGGTACAGTGGATGGCGCTGCCAAGGTGAACGATAAGTATCTGCAGACCAGTTATAAGCTGACTCCGGTACTTGACCCATACGCCAGCAAGGTTGATCTCACTGAAACCGTAGATGGCTGGTTTGTTCCAACCATGCCTGACCTCAACCAGCGTAACCCACACGTTATCAAGTATCTGATTCAGAACAGTGAGTGGTGGATAGAGAGTGCAGGTATCGACGGCATCCGTATGGATACCTATCCTTATGCCGACCGCGATGCGATGGCACACTGGATGAAGGTGCTAGGCGAGGAGTATCCTCACTTCAATACCGTAGGCGAGACTTGGGTAACCGAACCTGCCTATACTGCAGCCTGGCAGAAGGACAGCAAACTTTCTGAGAAGAACAGCTATCTGCCAACCGTTATGGATTTCGCTTTCTTCGACCGCATCAACAGTGCAAAGAAAGAAGAGACCGATGACTGGTGGAACGGCATGAACCGTCTCTACAACGTGTTCTGCTACGATTATCTCTATCCTAATCCAAAGAGCGTAATGGCATTCATCGAGAATCATGATACCGACCGCTTCCTGGGTGAAGGCAAGGATACCCTGGCTTTGAAGCAGGCGCTGTCATTGCTTCTTACCATCAATCGCACTCCTCAGCTCTATTATGGTACAGAGGTGCTGATGAACGGTACCAAGAGTGTAACCGATGGCAATGTACGCAAGGACTTCCCTGGCGGTTGGGCTGGTGACAAGCACAATGCCTTTACTGCCGAAGGAAGAACACAGGCAGAAAACCAGATGTTCAACTGGCTCAGCAACCTGTTGCACTGGCGTCAGGGCAATGAAGTGATTACCAAGGGCAAGCAGACCCAGTTCTGTCCTCAGAAGGGTGTTTACGTAATTGCCCGCCAGTATAAGGGTAAGAATGTGATGACGGTTATCAACGGCAAGAACGAGGCAAACGAGCTGAATGTTTCCCGTTATGCAGAGATTATCGGTTCTCATGATAAGGCTACGGATGTTACAAACGGTCGTACCGTTCTTATCAACAAGAACGTGAAGCTCCGTCCTCGCCAGAGCATGATTCTTGAGTTCTAAAACGCAAGTAGCTTCGTTGACAGATGCATTCGACTCCGTTGACAGATGCATTCGACTCCGTTGGCAGATGCATTCGACTCCGTTGGCAGATGCATTCGACTCCGTTGGCAGATACATTCGACTCCGTTGACCGATGCATTCGACTCCGTTGACCGATGCATTCGACTCCGTTAACTGATTCAAGCACTTGAGTATGCTGAAGCAAGTATATTATTATATGAACGTTCCTAGAGTTGTAAATTTACACTTCTAGGAACGTTTTTTTCTTGATAAAAATTCTTTCGTTTCATTTTTTCTTCGTACTTTTGCAAGCAGAAGTTTAAAAACTTAATAAAAATGGATGAAGAAATAGGCAAATGGCTATTAGATATATCCAAGTATATAATTACTGCTTATATCTTATCGCAAATGTTTGGTAAAGATAATGATTCCTGGTGGTCATTTATTGGTGCAGTCTTATTGGCTGTTCTATTGTTTGCATTGGGATATTATTTAATTAAAAAAGGAAAAGATAAAAATAAGAAAGGGAAGTAAAATGAGTAATGGATTATTAGCAATGTATATTTTCCTTGCTGTGTTCGCAACAGGATTAGTTATTTATTCTAAAATGTCTGATAGAAAAAGACAGGAGAAATAAGTATGGATACAGGATTGTTTATTATGTATGGCTTTTTGGTGCTTTTGGCAGCAGGAATATTTATTTATGCCAAAATTGATGATCGCAAAGAACAGAAAAGAGCAAAAGAATAGTTAATGATTAGATACATTCTTTCTATAATAAGCATTCTCTTCATAACCTTGAGCAGTTGGGCGCAAGGTGGGCTGCCTAGTCGCTATAATGTAAGCTATCTCAATATGGCTGCAGGTATGCCGAATAATTTTGCTGATGACATCTTTCAGGACTCTTACGGCTTCGTATGGATCAGTACGCATGGTGGTGGTCTGGTACGCTACGATGGTTTCAATTTCATGAACTTCGGCTTGGGGTCTGTAGGAATCAGTCTGCGAAGCAACAGTTGCCGTAATGTCTGCGAAGATCCGTTCAAGCGCCTTTGGGTGGCTTTCGAAGAAGGTCCGCAGGTGCTCGACCTCAATACCATGCAGCCTGTTGTTCCACCTTGTGAGAACAGCCAGGTAGAGGCACAACTCAACAAAGTATTCAAGAACCTTTGCACCCGAATATATTGTGATGCAAAGGGCAATATATGGATGCTGTCTGTCAATCAGCTTACCCGTTTCGGCTTTAACGAAAAGGGCGAGGTGAACAGCGTCTTGTCTACATCCTATCCTTATAATGCTCCCGACCTCGGAATCTGTGATGTCTATCGCAGAGGAACGGTTGTATTATGCAACAATGGAGTAGTGAGCGAGTTTTCTGTGAAGAACAATCAGCTCGTAGCAAAGAATATCTCATCCCTGTTCCCTCCGCTCGAAGGTAGGTATGGGGGGGCGCTTATTTATTATCATGGCAAGATATGGATGGGTACGAATCGCGGATTGTTTAATAGTGGCAAGCAGGAATTCCATTGCTCTGCTACCGACCATTCACTCCAGCACGAAGTAGTGACGAGCCTTGCCGTTTCTCCAGATGACAAACTTCTGGTGGGAACGCTCTGTGGCGTAGATATCTTCAATGATAAGACCGGAGAGATAGAACATTGGAACACTGCTACGGCTGTGAATCCGCTGAGCAGCAACTTTATCAACAGTCTTTTCTCTAAGAACGGACAGATATGGGTAGGCTCTGAGACGGGTGGTGTTACCAAGCTGGCTCCACGTCAGCTGAATTTGGAATTCTACCGTCACGACCCCGCCACCCCGGGCAGTATCTCTCCTAATGCTGTTAATGCCATGTATGCGGCAGCCGACGGAACCCTGTGGGTAGGAACCGTAGAGGGAGGTCTCAATGCCTTGGCTCCAGACAGCAGGAACTTTGTTCATTATACGGTGGCAAATTCCGGTTTGCCGCATAATACCGTCTCGGTTCTTGCAGCCGATAACCGCAATCAGCTCTGGATTGGTACCTGGGGAAGGGGCTTTGCTGTGATGAATCTCAGTCAGCCGGACAAGATTATTCCTCTGGTGATAGATGCTAAGCATCAGCATTTACTCAACTTTGCCGGTGCTTTGGCTTACGATCCTATCAATGATGGTATGTGGCTCGGAACCAATGACGGTCTCTTCTTCTATGATATGAAGCGCCGCCAACTCATTGAACCTTTCAGGGGATGCCAGAATGTGCGCGGCTGCATTGGTTCTCTGATAACCCGAAAGGGCAAACTCCTGATGGGTTGTGTGCGGGGAATGGTAGAGGTCGACCTCAAGTCGCGTCCTCATGGCAAGGGCGATTTCGCTGTGACGTATCATCAGTATAAACTCGACAATCCGAAGAGTGGAGTCTTCGATAAGATATTGTCTTTCTGTCAGGCTAAGGATGGAAAGATATGGATGGGCAGTAACGGCTACGGTCTGTATTGCTATACCAGCGATAAAAACGGAAAGACTCAAGTGAAGTCGTATACCACCAATAACGGACTTGCCAACAATATCGTGAAGGGTATTGTAGAGGATAACCAGGGTATGTTGTGGATAGCCACCGATAACGGACTCTCTATCTTCAATCCGAAGACCGAGGCATTCTGCAGTTTCTCCCGTGAAGACGGTCTGATCAGTTCGCAGTTCTATTTCAATGGTGCCATCCGCAATGCCAAGGGCGAGATATTCCTGGGCACCGATGCGGGTATGATGGCTGTAAAGGGCATAAACCGTTCTGTGCATCAGACGGGTAAGTTGTGCTTTACCGAACTTCTGGTAGATAACCAGCCTGTCTTTGCCGGCAGCGATTATCTGGAAGAAGACATCTCCAACGCCAGAAAGTTGCGTATCCATGAGAGTGATAAGTCGTTTACCCTCTTTTTCTCAGCGCTCAATTATGGCAGCGAGAGTCAGGGTGTATATCTCTATCGCATGAAGGGATACGAGAATGAGTGGGTTCAACTCAAGGCTGGTCAGCATAGTGTGCGTTATTCCACTCTGCCAGCTGGAGACTATAAGTTTGAGGTGAAATATATCCCATCTATCAATTCCGACAAGGAGCAGGTGATCTCTGTAGAAGTTCAGATTACTCCTTATTTCTGGAAGAGCTGGTGGTTTGTTACCCTTATTATAATAGGTATCATCGCCTTGCTCCAATATGCTTATGTGCGCCGTCTCAACAAGATGCGCGAAGAGGAAGTAGAAGCTCTGTACCGTCCTATCGAGGCAGCGATGAAGGAAAGTGATGAACCAGAAAAGTTGCAGAGTCGCATCCAGATGATTCTGCAGAACCAGAAGCGTTATCAGGACAGTCAGAAAAAGAGCATTGAGGCTGACAGGAAGATGGTAGAGGAGACTATGCGTCCATTCATGGAAGAAGTGATGGATGTGATGGAGAAGAATTACGATAATTCTGAGTTCGGAGTTCAGGAACTGGCAGATGCCTTGGGTATATCCCGCAGTGTACTGAGCAAGAATCTCTCCAAGGAGACAGGCTTGCCAACAGCCCAGTTTATCCGCAACTACCGTCTCGACATCTCGCGCAAGATGATGGCTGATAAAACTTCCAACCGAAATATTACGGAGATAGCCTACCGTGTAGGCTTCAACGATCCGAAGTATTTCACCCGTTGCTTCACCAAGCAGTTTGGCATCTCGCCGACTGCATATAAGGATCAGTTGGATTCTCAGGGTTCAGATATGGCATAGTTCTCCTTGGATTCTTCGGAGAAATAATGTTCCTGGATGTGATAATTTGTTAAGCAAATAAAATAAAACCGAGGGGTTGCTTGATATAGGTCAAGTAACCCCTTGTTTTGTATGTGTGGGTACACAACTGGTGGATAAGCACGTAATATCCTTAAAAATCCACTGTTTATGCGGTTTGTCCACCTATAAAACCCATTTGTCCACCCTATATAAACCGATTAATTGTACTTTTGCCACTGAAAAAGGATTTAAGATTTTTAAATAACCTATTTGAATAGTAAACAAACAACCTAAAGGCGTTAAGTTATGAAGTTAAGAAAAACTTTACTTTCGTTTGCTTGTGCTATCATGGTGGCATTAAGTTTCACTGCTTGTGGTGATGACTGGGGCCGACAGGACGATCCTGCTGGCGGACAGATTTACCCATCTAAGACAACAGTGGCAACTTATGACTTTGAGTATTCAGAAGAGAAACCTGAGTATTCAGACATGATAAGTCACGATGAGTCATGTGAGGTGACCAATGATGAGACCCTCGCAAGTAATGTATTGCACATCAATGGTAAGGGTGGTGCCAAGATTGCCAATCCTTTCAATGGTGTGAAGTTGCAAAATGGCGCTGCCATCACTTTCGCTGTAAAGATTGATGCAGCCGTAGCTGAGGACGGAACAGTCGCAGATGTTGACTTGACCCGACCTCTTATCTCATTTGGTTCAGATGAGAAGGATGCTGCTGGTAATGATATCAGTGCTCACTTCTATATCACTGCCAATGGTCAGGTGGTTTACAACAAGCCTACCCAGTTGCAGAGTTTGAACCTGAATGAGAATGATCCTGCTTCTGTGAAGACAGGTATTCTCTCTCCTAATGAGTGGCATTTCGTAGCCCTTCAGCTTTCTACTGAAGGTTACCAGCTCTACGTTGATGGTAAGAAGAGCCTTTCCGGTTATCAGACATCATCAAGTGCTACTTCTTTCAAGTACAAGACTTTGGTTGATTCCATCAACTCTTTACCTTATATATATATAGGTGGAGACAGCAAGTTGACAGCCGAAGAGACCAACACCGTATCTATCGACAATGTTACCCTGATCCGTAACATGATGGAAGAGAAGGATTGGAACAAGACCATTGGTGGTAATGGAGGTAGCGGTTTCATTTGGAAAGAACAAGAATCTATCGGTAATGAAGATTTTAGTTCCGGATTCTTTGATCCTAAAACTCCAAATATTCAAATGAAAGGTAATGGTACTGTTCATTACCGTTTTACTTGCAATAATAATGCTGCAAAAAATTATGAAACATGGGTTCTTGCCATAACAAATGGTGTAGCTTTTGGCGATAATGGATATATTGAATATGAGATATGTCGTGGTGATGCTTGGAGTTGGGGTTCACTCCTCGATGGCGATGCTCAAGGCGTTTCTGCAAGTTATAATTGGGATTCATGGATTGCTGATATGAAGGGAGCAACAGTAGACCTTTATGTTACTCGTACTGGTAAAATGTTCCATGTTGAACAATATGTGACAACTGCAAGTGGTTCTAAACTACCAGTTTGTACATTTGATACTCAAAAGGAAGCTCCTACAGAAGAATGGGGTACTTTTGTAACTCTAGAAAAGTCATTCTTGACATTTGAAAAGGCCGAGACTTATACATCTGTTAATTATAAAGATGGTGCATATACAATCGGTTCTGATGATAATTCTTCAGCATTCTTTGATAAGAAATCTGAAATGTATGACCTTTCTGCAGAGCGTTCACGTTTGACAATTCAATTTGTCAATACAACTGCAGGTGGAGAGAATTGGGAAAATTATGTAGTTGCATTCACAAACACTCCTTTTGGTGAGGCTGGATATTTAGAGTATGCAGTTTGTAGAGCAGATGCTTGGACATGGGGAGCTAATATACCAACGAATGGAGATAATGTAACAGCTACCTACAATTGGGATACTTGGAAGACAGATATTAATGGTGCTACTGTTACTCTTGATTTCAAACGTGTTGGTGATAGAGTTGATATGACAGCTGATGTTGTGACAGCTCAGGGAGAGTCTTTGCCTCAGATGTCTTTCTTTGTTGATGGACTTGAGGGTAAACCGCTTTATGTCTTCTTGACAAATGAAAAGTCTTATCAAGTTATCAAGCAGGTTAGAACATATCCATGGTTCAATACTAACTTTGCAGAATAATAACCAAAATAGAATAAACAATGAACAATAACATATTGCATAAGTTATTCTTGACCCTGACACTGGTGCTCCTTACTTTAGGAGCATCAGCACAGGTTACCGTATCGGGTAATGTGTCAGATGAATCGGGTGAGCCTATCATCGGTGCTACTGTTATGGAAGCATTGACAACCAATGGTGTTGTTACTGATTTCGACGGTAACTTCAAGATTCAGGTGAAGAACGAGAACGCTACTTTGAAGATTTCTTATATCGGTATGGTTGCTCAGAACATCCGTGTAGGCAATCAGCGTAATATCAAGGTGGTTCTCAAGGACGAAAGTCAGAAAATCAAAGAGGTCGTAGTCGTTGGTTACGGTCATCAGAAGAAAGAGAGTGTCGTAGGTGCAATCTCTCAGGTTAGTTCAGACGACCTCTTGAATACTCCTACTGCCAACGTAACACAGGCTATTGCCGGTAAGATTCCTGGTGTCGTAACAACCCAGGTATCTGGTGCTCCTGGTGCCGATGACGCTACCATCAACATCCGTGGTCGTGCAACCTTCGCTGGCGATGGTGCTCCATTGGTAATGGTAGATGGTGTAGAACGTGCTTTCTCTCAGGTAGCTCCTGATGATATCGAGAGCATCTCTGTATTGAAGGATGCTTCTGCTACAGCCGTTTATGGTGTGCGTGGTGCGAATGGTGTCATCCTCGTTACTACCAAGCGTGGTAAGGATATGAAGCCAGAGGTTAGCTTGACAAGCAACTTCATGTGGGGTACTCCAACCCGTAAGCCTCACTATCTGAACTCTTATGACTCTGTAACTCTCCTTGAGGAGGCTCTGAAGAACGATGGTCTTCCATCACAGTATTCGGCTTCTGACATCGAGATGTACCGCAAGAGCTGTGCCGGCGAATTGACAGGTGCTGATGCGCTTCTCTATCCTAATGTAGACTGGTATGATGAGGTGCTCAACAACTGGGCTCCTTCTCAGCGCTATAATGTAAGTGTACGTGGTGGTACGAAGCGTATGCGCTACTATGTCTCTGGTGAAATCTACAACCAGGGTTCTTTGATTAAGAACCTCAGCCAGGATACCTACGGTAACTCTTCAAGCCCAGGCTACAACCGTTACGCTTTCCGTGCCAACATGGACTTCTTCCTCTCTAAGGATTTGACATTCAGCGTAAACTTCGGTACTCGTTTCGAGAACCGTCATGGTTCAAACACTAACGAGAGTTCTACCAACTATGATATCTTCGCACGTATCAACCATACTCCAGGTTGGATCTTCCCTGTATCTTATGAGGTACAGAATGGTGAGACAACCAAGACTCTCTATGGTGGTACAGCCGTATATCAGGACAACGTAGTGGCTGCCCTTGCCAAGGGTGGATACTATCGCGGAACCAATACCATCAATGAGACCAACTTCATTGCTGATTACAAGATGGACTGGTTGACTCCTGGTCTTTCTGCCCGCGGTATGGTTTCGTTCGACTACGACTCATATTACAAGAAGACATTCGGAGCTGCTTTTGCAACTTACGAATTGAACGACCGTAACAACTTTACCAGTGCAGATGCTTATACCAAATATAATGTAGACGGCGACCTGGCTTACTCTAAGGGCTCTTCTACTACTTACAAGCTCTATATGGAGGGTCAGATCAACTACGCCCGCAAGTTTGGTAAGCACGATGTTACCGGTATGGTACTTTACAACCAGAATGACTATCGTTACAACTCAGACCTGGCTAAGCGCTATCAGGGTCTCGTAGGTCGTGTAACTTACGGTTATGATGACAAGTATTTGGCTGAGGTTAACGTTGGTTACAACGGATCAGAGAACTTCCTCAAGGGCAAACGCTTCGGTTTCTTCCCAGCATTCTCACTCGGTTGGCGTGTAACTCAGGAAGAGTTTATGAAGCCAACAGAAAACTGGTTGAACAACCTGAAGATCCGTGCATCTTACGGTGAGGTTGGTAACGACGTATATACCGTAGGTGGTGTGGCTCAGCGCTTCCTCTATGAGGAGAAGTGGAACCAGATTTCCAACGATTACTACTTCGGTAATACTGGTAAAACCGGTATTTTCGAGAGCCAGTATCCTAACTATGGTGTAACATGGGAGCGTGCCAAGAAGTTCAACGTAGGTCTTGAGTTCGGCTTGTTCAACGGTATGCTGACTGGTAACTTCGACTACTTCGTTGAGAACCGTAACGATATCCTGACCGAGTACTTGAGCCGTCCACAGTGGGTAGGTGTAACCATGGCAGCCGGAAACCTCGGTAAGACCCAGAACAAGGGTTACGAGTTGGAACTCCATCACTTCAATCACATCGGCAAGGACTTCACCTATAATATCGGTGCAACCTTCTCTCATGCAGCCAACAAGATCAAGAATATGGATGAGCCTGCTTACAAGACCGCTTACCGCAAGCGCGAAGGTCACCCAATCAACCAGTACTTCGGTCTGGTATGCGAGGGCTTCGTAACACAGACCGACTTGGATAATCCTAACTTCCCTGTATCAACCTACGGAAACGTAAAGGTTGGTGACCTGAAGTACAAGGATATGAATAACGATGGCTTCATCGATGACCGTGATGAGACATTCATCGGCTACAGCGATATTCCAGAGAACACATACGCTCTGACACTCGGCGCCAACTATAAGGGCATCGGTTTCGAAGTAATGTTCCAGGGTGTAGATCATGTATCCCGTTACTACGACAGCGATGCGATGTTCGCCTTCCAAAACAACGGTAAGGTAAAGGATATCCACCTGAACCGCTGGAACCCTGCAAAGAGCGAGGCAGAGAACCTGGCTACTGCTACCTATCCATTGCTCCATTACGGAAGCAACGGTGACCACAACCAGCGCCAGAACTCATTCTTCCTGAAGAACGGTTCATTCGTCCGTCTGAAGAACATCGAGTTGAGCTATACATTCCCTAAGGAGTTGATTAAGCATGTCGGTATGAGCAATGTCCGCTTCTACATCAATGCCAACAACCTCTTTACATGGGATCATCTCGACGACTTGGTTGACCCGGAGAGTAACGGTTCAAACCGTTATCCACTCTTGAAGACCGTCAACGTAGGTTTCAATGTCGTATTCTAATTCAAGAACATTCAAAAAGAATCGAAAATGAAGAAATATAGTATATTTGCTTTGGCGCTCGTTATGGGAGCAATGACGCTCACCTCTTGCGAAGACGCCTTTGGCAATTTCCTCGACAAGCAGCCAAGCAATGAGTTGACAAAAGCTGAGGTGTTGGGTAACTTCACTCTGTTGGAAGAGAACCACAATGATACTTACAACTTCCTGCTTCACGGTGCCAACCGCGTGAACAACTCATGGATGGATGCTGCTACCGATCTGGCTGAGTCAAGTATTGGTACATCAGGTACACGTACCACATTCAACATCGGTAACTATTATGGTGGTGGCGGTGCAGCAGAGCTGACTTCTCCTTGGGAGAGCCGCTATCGTGGTATCCGCAAGTGCAATATCACCATCAACACATTGGAGCAGGACACTGAGAACAAGCTTCGCCCTGCAGATGTTGACGTAGAACTTTACAATTCACGTAAGGCAAACTATATTGCAGAGGCCCGTTTCCTCCGTGCCTATTTCTACTGGGAACTGTTCCTCCGCTATGGTCCGGTGCCATTGGTTACAACCGAGCTCGACCCTAACGGTGACCTGATGACAGGTTATACAGAGCGCCCTGACCTCAAGACCTTCATGGATTATCTCTTCAAGGAGGTGAAGGAATGCGAGAGCAGTTTGAAGACTTACGCAGAGACCAGCGATGCTACCTATGCAGGTGAGGTAAACCAGCCTACAGCACGTGCCCTCTATGTTCGCATGATGCTCTACATGGCAAGTCCACGCTACTCAGCACAGAGCGGTGTTACCTGGCAGCAGGCTGCAGACGCAGCTGCGGGCTTCATCGCTGACTATGGTGAGAACTATAAGTTGGAAGATCGTACCAATGGTGGTGTAGCAGCCTACAACAATGCCTGGTTGCTCAACACTTATACCGACAAGAACCCTGAGGTTATCTTCTTCCGCAACGATGTAGCTATCGGTTGGAGCGGTATTTCTACCGATACTCCTGTAGGTGAAGGTGGACAGGGTGGTCTTTGCCCAAGCCAGAACCTCGTAGATATGTATGATATGGAAGATGGTTCAGCTCCTTTCAAGCAGTATGATGCAACAGGTGCTCCGGTTTATGTAAACGGCAAGCCTGTCATCAACGAAGAGAGCGGTTATACAGAGCAGAAGATGTGGAAGAACCGTGATCCACGCCTCGCAGCTACCATTCTTTACAATGGTTGTGAGTGGGGTCAGGCTACCAGCACCAAGACCAATGTCATTGATGTGGTTTATGGTCATCGCGATAATCCTATCGGTAACCAGAATGCTACTCCAACAGGTTACTATGTACGCAAGTATATTCCTGAGACCATCCTGAGCAGTAACCACAGCGGTACAGCCAAGCGCCTCTGGAAGATCTTTACCTATAGCGAACTGCTTCTGAACTATGCTGAGGCATTGAACGAGGCTGACTATGCAGGCAACAAGACACAGGTTTGCAACCTGCTCGACCAGATTCGTCATCGTGGCGGTATCATCGGTAATGTAGCCGATCGTGCAGACTTGAATTCCCAGACAGCTATGCGCAATTTCATCCACAAGGAGCGTACCATCGAACTTGCTTTCGAGGAGCACCGCTGGTGGGATGTACGTCGCTGGAACGTAGCAGGCGATGCGCTCGGCCGTGATATCTACGGTGTAAACGTGGCAGCAGATGGCACCATTACCCGTAAGGTAGCCCAGAAGCGCAAGTGGCAAGACAAGTTCTACCTCTATCCAATCCCAGAGGCTGAGGTTTGGAAGATTGGTCAGGACTTCCAGAACGATGGTTGGAAAGAATAACTCTTTTAATGATAGAATCGTATGAATAATATTCAGAATATATATAATAAGGTATCTTCATCAAGCAAAGTCTTGATGCTGAGTGCACTTCTCTGTGCTTCAAGCTCAGTCTTGGCACAGGAGCAGGTGCTCAAAGGCCGAATCGTCAACAGCCAGGGTGAACCAATCCCTGGAGCTGTTGTCAACGTGGCAGAGGAAAGCCGCATTGCCCTGACCGACAAGGATGGTTACTTTACATTGAAGAAGGTAACTCCTAGCGATGAAATCTGCGTTAGTAGCGTAGGTTACAAGAATGCTCAGGAGAAGGTGACCACTTTTGACGGCACATACGTCATCAAGATGGAAGATGATGCTGACGAGTATGAGCATCTCGCTCCTGTTCCTTTCGGCGAGCAGAAAAAGAAAATCTTGACAGATTCCCGTTCGGTTGTTTCAGGCGAGGAATTGCAGAAGCATCCTGTTACTATTCTTCAGAATGCCTTCACCTCAACACTGAATGGTGTGCAGACCTACGAGTGGTCTTCTGAGCCAGGATGGTCGGAGAGTTTCCTCTTTATCCGTGGTATCCGTACCACCAACCAGAGTGCCCGTTCTCCACTGATCATCGTGGATAACGTAGAGCGTGACCTCTCCTTCCTCGATGCTTATCCTATCGAGAGCATCACCGTATTGAAGGATGCTGCCGCTTCTTCTATCTATGGTATGCGTGGTGCCAATGGTGTGATTATGGTTACTACCAAGCGCGGTAATGCCGGTAAGACTAAGATTGATTTCACTCAGGAAGTCGGTTTCCAGACCCTCGCCAACAAGATGGAGGTTCAGAACTCTTACAACATGGCGATGACCCGTAACCAGGTACGCTATCTGAGCGGTATGGATCCGATGTACACCCAGGAGCAGCTCGACAACTACAAGTATGTATGCAATGGTGGAAAGTTTGCTGACGATGATATCCGCAAGTATCAGTACTTCAATACATCTTGGGCAGACCAGTTGTATCGTGAAGCTGCACCGCAGTATCGCACCAACCTGCAGATTAGTGGCGGTAACCAGCGTGCCCGCTACTATGTAAGCTTCTCTTACCTGCGCCAGGAGGGTATGTGGAATACCGAGGGTACTGAAATGAATGATGGTTACAGCACTCAGCACGTACTGAACCGCTGGAATCTCCGTTCTAACATCGATATCGATGTATCCAAGTATCTGAATGTATCTCTCGACTTGGGTGGACGTATTGATAACATCTCTCAGCCTACTGAGGGCGTGTTCAACCTCGTTACCTTCGGTGTAATCGAGGCAAACCCTATGGCTCCTACCCATAACCCTGACGGAAGTATCTATTCTTCATCTACAGCCAACAACCCAGTACGTTACCTGGGTGGTTCCGGTTTGGAGAAGAACCGTCGCCGTAACTTGTATTCTACCTTGAATGCCAAGTACGATTTGAGTCCTGTATTGAAGGGCTTAGGCTTGTTCGGTACAGTCAGCTTCGATGCATACGAGACTTTCGAGTCAACACAGACTGCTCAGATGGATTCATGGAACTACGACTACGATAACCTGGCGGTTACCGATGTCAGCCAGTTCAAGTATACCAAATATACAACCAAGGCAGCTTTGAGCAACCCATCAGCTAATCAGCGTGGTTACTACTACAACCTGAATCTGTTTGGTGGTGTAAGTTATAAGAACAGTTTCGGTAAGCACAATGTAGATGCCCGTGCCTTTGCCCGTTACTACCGTAATGAGGAAGCAGGTTCAGATTACTCTACCCAGCAGAGTGCATCTTCAAACCGTTATCTGGCATACAACTTCCAGGGAACATACGACTATGCCAACAAGTATATTGCCTCAGTCAACCTCTCTCGTATGGGATGTGATAACTTCTCACCAGACGACCGTTGGGGAACCTTCTGGGGGGCATCAGCAGGATGGGTACTCTCTGAGGAATCCTGGATGAAGAAACTTGGCTTTGTCAATCTTCTCAAGCTCCGTGCTTCTTATGGTGAAGCTGGTCAGTCTTCTACTGGTGCAGGCCGTTACCCATATCAGAGTATCTATGGTTCAGCTACCGGTTACGGTTTCGGTTATAACGGAACTTTTGTGAATGGCTATGCTGAGAGCAAGACCGGTAATGCCAACAGTAAGTGGGAAATCTCCAAGATGGTAAACCTCGGTGTTGACTGGAACCTCTGGAACAGCAAACTCTATGGTAGCTTCGATGTCTTCAAGGAGTGGCGTTCTAACATCCTGGTATCCCGTTCAACCGTGCCAGAAACCATACTTGGTGTGCCTGTAGCACAGGATTCATATGGTAAGGTTGAAAGCCGCGGTTACGAACTCGTTCTCGGACATCGTGGCAATATCGGCAAGGACTTCAAGTACTTCATCGAGGGGCAGCTTACCTTCAATACCAACAAGATTACCGATATCGATGAAACTGCACCAGATGTAGAATGGCAGCGCAAGGCAGGTCATAGAATCTATGACAACACTTCGGTAGCCGAACTCTATGAGCAGGCTCAGACAGGTACCAACCGTGTGGGTGGATGGAACATCTATAAGTTCGACCAGTGGGCTTCAGATCCTAACCTGATTGCAACCTCTCAGCAGGATGCCATCGACCATCCGGAAAAGTATCCATACAACAGCTTCTCTAATGGAGCACAGCAGTTGGGTACAGCAGTCTTCAAGGATATCAATGGTGACCGCGTGATCGACTCAAAGGATATGGTGCCAGATTCATACACCATCATTCCTGAGATGATTCCAACCTTCAACTTCGGTTTCGAGTATAAGGGCTTCGATGCCCGCATGATTGTGAATGCTTATCTCCGTCGCTCTGTATTCCTTTCACCGGCTATCAGCTACAGTGGTTGGAGTAACATGGGTACCCATGAGGTAACAAAGGCTTGGGGTTACTATACTGATGACCCTTCTGATCCTCGCAACGTGAATGCTACTTATCCACGTCCTGTTTATAATGGATTCGATGCAGTTGATTCAGACCGTGCTACAGGTTCTTACCAGAACAACATTTGGGTACGCAATGGTAACTTCTGGTCTATCCGTAATATTGAGGTAGGATACTCTTTGCCTGCTAAGTTGATTTCTAAGTTGTGGATGACTAAGTGCCGCGTTTACTTCAGCGCTTACAATATTGCTACCTTCAGCAGTCTGCCAGATGATGTAGACCCAGAGAAGCCATTGAGCTACTGCTGGTGGTATCCAAAGACAAAGTCATTTACATTTGGTATTAACATTGGTTTCTAATCAATTTTATCAAAAACGAATATGAAAAAGATATTAGTTAATATATCATTGGCGATGCTGGCTGTAGGAGGTATGACCTCCTGCAGCGACATCCTCGATAAGGAAGTCGACTTGACTTATACCGACGAGAACATCTACAGCAACTACGACCGTACCCGTGGTGTCTTGGCAAATGCCTATACCTATTTGCCTGATGCCTTTGCGGGATATACTGATGGTCAGTTCCGTGCAGCTTCTCGTGACTGTATGACCGATAATGCCCTTTCTTACTGGAATGTGCATTACTATCACAGTGTATTGAACGATTCATACGATGCCAAGAACCACTGGTTTGCCAATAGTTATTGGAGCAACGATCTGAAGGGCATCCGTGTCTGCAACGACTTCATTTCAAAGGCACGTGAGAGCGTAATCGGAAATGCAGAGAAGAGCGGTGACGACAACAAACTCTGCGACCGTTACAAGGCAGAGGCGCGTTTCATCCGTGCCATCCTTCATTTCGATATGATTGGCTATTTCGGTGCAGTGCCTATCGAGGATCATGTGTTGGATAATGCAGAGGCTGCTTCTATTGCCCGTACTCCAGCTCCTGAAGCATTGAAATGGGTAGCTGATGAATGCGATGCCATCATCCAGAGCGGTGCGCTCCCATTCCGTTACAGCAATGAAAATGAGAACTGGGGACGTATCAATGGTGCTGCTGTCTATGCATTGAAGTCAAGAGCATTGCTCTATCGTGCTTCTGCACTGAACAATCCTACAAATGATGTTACCTGGTGGCAGGAAGCTGCTGATGCAGCCCTCGCTTTCATCAATGCCAACAAGAGTTCTGCCAACCCTTATCGTCTGTACACTACAAGCGATAACAACCCTAACAAGAACTATTATGAGTGCTTCACCAGTACCCCTCACCTGAACCCTGAGTATATCCTCAGCCGCAGTGAGTGGAATACACGAGAAATTGAGATGTTCAACACTCCTTGTGGTTTCTCCGGTAATGTGAACTCTACCGGTCGCGTAAACCCTACACAGAATCTGGTTGATTCTTACGAGACCATCAATGGTCTTCCTATCGATCAGGATCCTTCTTACAACGACCAGGATCCATACAAGAACCGTGACCCACGTCTGGAGCAGACCATCTTCCACCAGGGAAGTATCTGGGGAGACAAGAGCCAGGACGAGGAGCGTGCAGTGGATGTATCTGTAGGTGGCAAAGACTATCAGGATCTTCATGGTGGTACCACTACCGGCTACTACTCTAAGAAGTTCGTTCACAATATGAGCTTCAAGAACCCTACCACATACGTTACCGCTTGCCCTATCTTCCGCTATGCGGAGATTCTGCTCAATGCTGCTGAGGCTTTGAACGAGGCAAAGGGTCCTGAGGCTGCCTACGACTATGTAAACCAGGTTCGTGCCCGTGTGGGTATGCCTGCTTACAAGGGTATGACCAAGGAACAGCTTCGTGAGCGTATCCGCAACGAGCGCCGCATCGAGTTGGCTTTCGAGGATCACCGTTTCTTCGATGAGCGCCGCTGGAAATTGTTTGATGGCAAGAGTGCTGCTACAGAGAAGAGTGAGCCACGCTACAAGCAGGTTTACAACATCTATAGCGTTGTTGTAACTCCTAATGAGAGCCAGGTATATACTTATCGCAACGATAATACCCATCCTACTCGTGCGTTCTCTATTCCTAAGAATTATTACTTCCCAGTGCCTGATGACACTTACAAGAAGAATCCTAACTTAGGACAGAATGCAGGTTGGGAACTCTCTGATGCTCCTAAGAAGGACGACACCACTGAAGGTGGCGAGACTACTGAGGGTGAAACAACCGGTAAGTAATCTTTGTCAATATACATTATATATTTTAGGTGAGGTCTATGGCGAAAACACCATAGACCTTCCTTGGTTTAAAAAAAATCATATCTTAAACTTGAAATCGTATGAAGAAGTTATTACTTTCTATCATGAGTCTGATGGCGATGAACGGAGCTATGGCTCAGACGGCTGTCGGCGATAATGATCTGGCTAATGCATACGCTACCCAAACGATAACAGGGCGCATCGCGGTGCATGACCCTTCTATCGTGATGGATGTTACGGGCTCTACCACCAAACCTAAATATTATATCTACGGTTCACATCTGGGCAGAGCCAAGACTTATGCTTCGGGCAACTATCAGATATGGAACACCTTTAAGACGGGTGAGGAAAATGCCGGAACCAGTAACAGTCTTTTTGCTGACGTGAATGGCAAACTGATTAATTTTAAAGATGCTTACACCACTCACGTCATCAAAAAGGTGAAGAACTATAAGGGCGAGGAAGTGACTTTCGATAACTTCGATGTCCATGGCTGGCAGTTTAAGGGCAATACCGTGAAGGGTATGCAGTGGGCTCCTGATGTCATCTACAACAAGACCATGAAGAAGTGGTGTATGTATATGAGTCTGAATGGTGACCACTGGTGCTCTTCCATTGTCTGCTTCACATCCGATGACCTGGAAGGACCTTGGGTCTATCAGGGACCTGTGGTATTCTCGGGCTTTCAGGGCACATTCGCTCATAATGCCTATGCTGCAGCTGATGACTGGAAGCATACCGACCTGGCTGTAGCTACAGGCGAAACTTCTCTGCCTGCCCGCTATCAGACGGGTGACAGCTGGGGCTCTTTCTGGCCTAACTGTATCGATCCATGCGTATTCTATGATGATGATGATAATCTCTGGATGAGTTATGGTTCATGGTCGGGTGGTATCTTTATGATTATGTTGGATAAGACCAATGGTCTCCGCGACTATACCTATACCTTCCCTTATGAGGTGAATGGCAAGACCACCACTCCGAGTGCAGCCAGTGCCAACTGTACCAGCGACCCTTACTTCGGCAAGAAGATTGCCGGCGGATATTATGTTTCAGGCGAGGCAAGCTATATTCAGAAGGTGGGCAAGTACTACTATCTCTTCATGAGCTATGGCGGCTTGACGGCTGCCGGTGGATATCAGATTCGTGTTTTCCGTTCGGAGAAACCAGACGGACCTTATAAGGACTGTCTTACTTCAACGGGTATTGATGCCATGTATGGCAAGTATATCCTTAACTTCGGTGGCGATGCCAAGCGCGACGAGGGTGTGAAACTCTTCGGCAACTACCAGTGGGAAACCATGCCTACTGCCGAACTGGCTCAGGGACATAACTCTGCCATCGTAGACCATAAGGGACGAGCACTCATCGTTTACCATACCCGCTTCATGAACAGAGATGAGGAGCATGAGGTTCGTGTACATCAGCTCTTCGTTAACCAGGACGGTTGGCTGGTTGCTGCTCCTTACGAGTTTAGCGGCGAGACTTATACTGATAATGATATTGCTACCCAGCAGCTCTATGATGCAACAGAGGTAGAGGGAGATTATCAGATCATAGCTCATCCTTACCGTCAGAATACAGCGGCAATGGCTTATGAGAAGCCTGTTACCATCCATCTCAATGCAGATGGTTCTATCTCGGGTGAGTATACCGGAAAATGGGAACTGGTGAGCGGTACAAGCTACATCAATCTTACCTTGAAGGGTGTTGCAACAGCCAATGCAGAGGTGAAGTTCAAGGGTGTGCTTACCGAGCAGACTATCGATTATACCAATATCAAGGCGCTCTGCTTTACAGCCCTCAGTTCTTCTGATGGTTTGGCTACATCAGGTGGTGCCAGCTTGCAGACTCGCGGTTTGAGTATCTGGGGAAGCAAGGCTGATGCCAAAGCGGCTATTAAATATACATTGGATAAGATCAGCGTTCCTTTCGCAGATGGTGCAACTTTGAATTCAAAGCCAATTCTCCCTACAGAGGGCCATCTTGGTGCTACTGTTTCATGGAAGTCAAGCAATCCTTCTATCCTGACCGATGACGGCGTAGTAAAAGGCAAGGGTAAGGTCACCATGACCATGACTATCAGCAAGGACGGTTATGAATATACTAAGGATTATACCTTGAACATCGATGCAGAGGCTGAGGAAACGACTCCGGTTTACTATCCTGTTTCTGCACAGAAGAATACAACGAATGCCTATGCTACCAACTTGAGCAAGGATTACACCGTGAAGGCTGGCAATAAGGCACAGTTTAAGTTCTATAACTATACTGTGGGTGCAGAGTTTTACAAGAGTTGGGTATTGGGTGTTTCTAACGTAGCTCATGGCGCTGTTGGCTATAAGGAGTATGTTATGTTACGCAATGACAACTTTGAAAATATTGCCTGGAGCAACACAGGATGTGTCAGCGATTACAACTGGGATACATTTGCGAAGGATATGAATGGTTCTTTGGTAGATATGACCGTGGAATATGCAGCTACAGGCGCATTCAAGATGACTGCTGTGATTACCACAACGGATAATAAGGTGTATCATTATTCATATACACAGACCATTGCAGACAAGCCATCTAAGATTAACGTATTCTTTACTGGTGAGAACTCTTACATCGACGGCTCAAGCCTTTCTACAGGCATCTCGAACCCTATCATCATTCAGAAGAAGAATGATGGCAAGTGGTTCAACCTCTCCGGTCAGCAGGTAGACAAAAGCTACAAGGGTGTAGTGATTGTGAACGGAAAGAAATTTGTGAACAAGTAATTCTCTTATATATAATAAGGTGTAATTATATGAAGATTTCTAAAATACTTTTGGGAGCAGCAATGATCATTGCTGCTCCTGTTGTAAAAGGTGGTTGCCAGATGATGGCACAGAATGCTCCGCAGGAACCGATTGTGGTAGATACTCCTTTTGTCCACGACCCCGTAATGGCGTATGAGAATGGCAAGTACTATCTCTACTGCACAGGTCATGGCATCACGCAGATGACTTCAACCGACCGCAAGCATTGGACTATCGTTCCTCAGGGCGTGCTCAAGAACAGAGAGATTCCGGCATGGACGCATGATAGTGTGCCTGGTTTTACCACGCATATCTGGGCTCCGGATGTTATCCGATTCAAGAACAAGTGGTATCTGGCTTATTCCTGTTCCACCTTTGGCAAGAATACTTCTGCCATTGGCTTGCTGAGCAATACTTCCTTATCTGATAAGGATGGATGGAAGGATGAGGGCTGCCTCGTCGCCTCTAAGGGTGATAGAGACAACTGGAATGCCATCGATCCGAATTTCATTGTTGATGAGAAGGGGAACCCTTGGCTTACCTGGGGCTCTTTCTGGGATGGCATCCAGATGATTAAGTTGGATAAGAAGACGATGCATGTCAAGAAGGGCGCCAAGCCTCAGACCATCGCCCGTCGTCATGCCGAGGACGATACTTCTGCAGAGCCGAATCCTACCTCCAAGTTTGCCGGCACCAATGCCATCGAGGCTCCTTTCATCATGAAGCATGGTGATTATTACTATCTCTTCGTGAGCTGGGATTACTGCTGCCGTGGCATCAAGAGCAACTATCGTGTTGCCGTGGGCAGAAGCAAGAAGGTTGCCGGTCCTTATTTGGATAAGGCAGGCAGAGACATGCGCAATGGCGGAGGTACGCTGATTCTGGAAGGCGATAAGAAAGAATATGAGGCGATGGGCCATTGTTCTGCCTATTCCTTCCCCGATGGCGATTTCTTCTTCAGTCATGGTTACAGTGTGCCAAAGAATGGCGCCAGCATCCTGGTTCAGAAGAAAATCAACTGGACGGAAGATGGATGGCTGACGCTGGAATAGCCTCGATTTTTAAAACACGGACAAATTGAATTTGTCCGGTTCTTTTGTCCGGTAGCTTGTAAGTTGTTAAAAATGAGTGATTTATATAGCTGCGGGCAATTTGTCCGGACAAATTCAATTTGTCCGTTTGTTTTTTTTTAGCCCTTTTTGGCTTGAAAACCTTGGGATATGATGCCGAAACCTATGAGATGCTGGGAAGAAACCTATGAGTTATGATGAAAGAAACTATGAGTTGTGGGGGAGAAAACTATGACTTATTTTTTTTAACATAAAGCTCTAAAGCAGCCAAAGGAGAATAAGAGAGGTTGGAACGTAAACAGTTGGGAATGAGTAGATTTGCACAAAGTTGCCAAATCGGCATAAAGCAAGCGAGTGAGGAATATTGAAGTAGTTCAGTTACTAAATCGTGAGCCACAGTTACCTATGCAAAGCAGGTAACAATGCGGAAAGGCAACTTTGTGCATCAACGGATTTTATTGCGCTGATTCTCAATGTTTTGCGTATCACGGAACGCTTACAAAATGATTATATTTGCACACTCA
>NZ_QSAV01000009.1:91921-92953 GCF_003465495.1 Segatella copri
TATCAAGGAACGCTTACAAAATGATTATATTTGCACACTCAAAATGTAAGCGTTATGAAAATCGAAAAATTCAAGGTGTTGCTCTACCTAAAAAAGAGCGGAATGGACAAGAATGGAAAAGCTCCCATCATGGGACGCATCACGGTGAACAGGACTATGGCGCAGTTCTCCTGCAAGTTGTCTTGCACTCCATCGCTTTGGAATCCTCGTGCCAGCCGATTGGAGGGCAAGAGCAAGGAAGCCGTGGAGACCAACAAGGACATCGAGCAGTTGTTGCTTTCCATCCAAAAGGCTTTCGATGTGCTTGTGGAAAAGAGAACGGACTTCGAGGCTAAGGATGTCAAGGAGGCTTTGCAGGGTAGCGTCAAGACACAGACCACCCTTCTCTCCTTCGTGGACGGGCATATCAGTGAACTCAGCACCCATGAGGGCATCGATATGTCGAAGAGCAGTGTCTGGACTTACAGAAAGATTCGCAAGAATCTCGCTGAGTTCATCGGGGAGAAGTATAGGTTGACTGATTTGGCTTTCGGACAGCTGACCGAGCCTTTCATCAGTGACTTTCACCATTACTTGCTTGACGAGAAAGGCTTTTCATCAGGAACCATCACCATCTATGTGTCGCTCTTCAAGAAGATGTGCCGCATCGCCTTTGAGCGAGGCTTGTGCAAGAACCTGCTGTTCGCCCATTATCGGGTTGGCACTCCAAAGGTTACGACACCCAAGGCTCTCAGCATGTCTGATTTCATAAAAATCCGTGATGTGGAACTGCCCGAAGACAAGCCGAGACTATCCGTTAGCCGTGACCTGTTTCTTTTCGCCTGCTATGCAGGAACAGCCTTCATAGACACCGTTTCCATCACGAAAGCCAATGTCAAGGTGTTGGAGGATGGTGACAAATGGCTCATCTATAACCGCAAGAAGACCGGAACACTTGCCAGGGTGAAACTCCTGCCCGAAGCGTTGGAGCTGGTGGCGAGATACGAGGACAGGGCAAGAGATACCCTTTTCCCATTGCTGAGCACGAATCGT
>NZ_QSAV01000090.1:0-2898 GCF_003465495.1 Segatella copri
GTAAATCACCGTTAGCCCGTATGGCGGTACCTATATAATATATTACCTTTGCATCCGTAATCAAAACAGTTTGATAATGGAAACAAGGGAATATTTCGAAAAAGTGATGCAGGATTACAACCAAAATCGTAAAGGTCGTAGCTTGCGCAAGTATTGTAAGGATGAGGCAGTGGATTATGACTGGCTCATTGAGTTTAAGAAATCATATCGTTCAAATAAGCTTCAACCAGATGAAAACAAGAAGCTAGGCGAAGGTGAGTTTATCGCTTTGACAGTTGAGGAGAATTTTGTTCCCGAGCAACAAACTCCTGCAGGTTGGCAAGTTGAGAGACTGATTTTGAAGTCTCCGACTGGTGATGAGATGGAAATCAAGTGTACTAACCTGTTTGCAGTTGCAGAACTGCTGCGTAAAATGTCATAGCCATGCTGAACTTCACTTCTCGAACAACTTATTATTTGAGTTCCACACCCACTGATATGCGCAATGGTCGTGAGGGCTTGGCAGGAATCATCCGTGAAAAAATGCAGCATGATCCTTATAGTTATGATGAAGCCTTCATCTTCTATTCCAAGGATTACCGCAAGGTTAAAATATTACATTATGATATCAATGGTTTTGTCTTATACCAGAAGTGGTTTGATGATGGTAAGTTTCTCAAGCCTCGCTTCTTGGAGGCAGCTCGCTGTCATAAGATAAGCCGTGAGACATTGATACTGATGCTATCAACATCTGTACAAACGGAAATCATATTATGAATACTGATATTAAGAGTTTGATACCATCCATGCATGCAGAACTGAAGCGTATGCAATCTCGTGTTGCAGAGCTTCAAGTTTCATTACAGCAAGGTTCATCTGATGAAAAGGCGATTCGAGAGGAAATTTCTCGAATGAATCTGCGTCAGGTTGAAATCATGGATGTGATGGTAGAGATACAAGAGTATATTTTGGGCAAGCAGGAAGCACTGCTTGCTCTATTGAGAGAGCGCAAATCTCTTCTGACAGCAAAAGAAACTTTGGAAAAGAAAAACAAGGAATACGAGGAAAAGTTGTTTCTGAAATCTTATAAGCTTCTGAAAAACAAGTAGTTGTATAACTTTTCTTAACAAGAAATAGTTGTATATGTCGCAGAAATTTTGTACCTTTGTAAACATGATAAATAACAAGAGTAATATAGAGATGCAGCTTGCTACGTATAAGTCAATGTTGACTAAAGCTAGCAATGACCTAGCCAAGTCCAAACAGCTTGTTGGCTTGCTCAAACAGCAGATTGAGCAAGGTAATACAGAGTTGTCGGAGGAACTTGACAAGGCAAACGAGCGTATCTCTATGTTAAGCGAAGATTTATCAGATGCAAATGCTCGTATCTATGTGTTGGAGGTGGCTTTGACCCAAGCGGAATCTGATAACTCGGAATTACGAGCAGAGGTATCTCGACTTCATTCCAAGGCAGATGATTATGAAAAGGCAAATGCCTTGTTGGATATAGCAGACAAGGCTCAGGTTGATTATAAAACTATCATCGAGGTTCTCCTTCATAGAAAGTTTGCTCATAACTCAGATATGACCAATCTCTTGAATGGTGTGTTGGATACATCCGACGCAGAGGTCAATGAGTTGGGACTTGATGGATTGAAAAAGAAAATCAGTGATGCTGCTGACGAGGCGTTGGATGAAAAGCATAAGGATGAAGAGTCTAAGGCATCTTCAGCCCCAGAGCAACCAGCTGTAAAACTGCCTAAGAAAACAGAAAAAGAAAAGCAGAAATCAGATAGTCAACTCCCTCGCAAGCGTTATACTACAACAGCTAGAGTTTTGAAGTCCTTCGGCATAGATAAATCTGATCTTCCTGAGAATGCAAAGGTTATCATACGTAAGGGTAAGAAGGACATGTGGGTAGTCCGTCTGTTCTTCTATCAGAAACAAGAGGTTTATTGTAAGGAATACAAGATAGCGCGCTTTAATGTACCTGGCTCTGATCCTCAGAGCAGCAAGTATCCTCAGAGTATCATCAAGGGTAATCCTTTGATGCCATCCTTCTGTAGGTTCTATCTGGAGTCGAAGTTTGCCTATCATCTCTCCGAAAACCGCTTGTTGGATATGTTGTCACAGATGGGTATGAAGGTAGCTCAGTCAACCTTGAACGGTTGGATGCAGCAAATCATGACTTATCTTCGTGAACGCCTGGGACCTGTGATGCTTGAGTGTATCCGTCAGTGTGTCTATACCCAGAATGACGAGTCAAGAATCGTGGTTCGCAGTCGTGAGAGTAAGGAAGATAAGTTTAAGTACAATGTGGAGTACATCCATGCTGCCCTCTCCATGGAAGCCAAGCTTTGTGTGATGGAATATAAGGAGGGTAGCCGTAGTCACAGTGTGCAGGAAGATGCCATCTTCAAGGACTCTTGTATAAGGGTGTTTACTGCAGACAGAGCAGTCTTGTATGAGACAATTGAGAAGGATTTGGAGGAAATGGGACTGGTGCGTACAGCTTGCTGGTTCCATGCCCGCCATCGCTTCGTGGATGCTTATATCTCTGACCATCGTGTGCGTGTAATCATCTTGATGATGAACTACCTCTTCCAGATAGAGCGAGAGTCGAAGTTACGCAAGCATACTGCAAAGCAGCGACGCCGATTTAGACTTAAGTACAGTGCATCGATCGTTGGCAAGTTGATGAAATTGTTGAAGAAGATCAAGCTTGATTCTTCTTATGGTGCAATGGTTCTGCGAGCAGTCAACTATGTACTTGATGACGAGAAGGCCTTCAAGGTGTTCTTGCAGGATGGCCGTGTCGAGATGCATAACAATGCGGTCGAACGAATGTTCCGCCACTTGGCTATGGGAAGGAGAAACTGGATGCATACCGGTAGCCATTTAGGTGCGGAAAACATAGCT
>NZ_QSAV01000091.1:0-2641 GCF_003465495.1 Segatella copri
AAGCGCAGCGATATGTCCATGAATGAGCTTACCGAGGAGTTTATCCGTGACTATTGCCTTTACTTGAAAAATGTGGTAGGGCTTGCGCAGTCCTCCATTTGGATTTACTCAATACCTCTGAAACATATCGTTACGGCGGCACACTACAACGGCAAGATACCGAGAAATCCGTTTGCCATGTACCACGTTGACCCAGACCACAAGGAACGTGAGTTCTTGACCTTGGATGAGCTTACTGCCATGACTGATATAAAGTTGGAAGACCCCAATATGGCATTTGCAAGAGACCTCTTTATCTTTGGTTGTTGGACAGGTATATCATTCATTGACATCAAGAACTTGACTGAGGACAATATCAGCATGGTAAACAGTGCTCCTTGGATTGTGTCCAAGCGTCAGAAGACAGGCGTGCCGTTTCAAATCAAGCTGATGGATATTCCTATGCAGATTGTTGAGCGATACAAATCTTTCAGAAAGGGCAACCACTTGTTCAACATTGGTAATCTTGACGGCATCAACAAGCGCATCAAAAAAGTAGCTGTAATGTGTGGCATCAAGAAGCGGGTTTCGTTCCATGTATCCCGTCATAGTTGGGCTGTTTTAGCCTTGGAGTATGGTATGCCGATAGAAAGTGTGAGTAAGATTCTTGGTCACACGAACATCACCACAACGCAGATATACGCTAAGGTGACAAGCACCAAGCTTGACCATGACATAGCAGTCTTTGAAAGTCGAATCAAGGGGCATTTGCCAGTTATGGGAGGAATGGCATGAAAAGGACTGTAATCACCGTGGGCGGAAATGGAATGTTATCCATTCCGTCCAACTTGGAGAACTTGTGGATGAGTGAGGGCGAGTTGGTGGATATGCTTCATGTTACCGCCCCGAAACTCAACTCTGTGATACGAGCCATATATAAAGAAGGTATGTTGTTGATGTCTGAAGTCCAACAGAGGCAAGAACTTTCCAAAGGTATTTGGCAAACATTGTATGGATTCCCTATGGTTGTTGCCATTTGCTTCCGTCTCACCTCTAATGGTGCAGCGCAACTTCGTGATGCCATCTTCAAGAGGTTGTACGGAGCAAAAGAGAAAACAGCCATTGTCCTGCAACTCTACGGAGGGACAAATGCTTTTAGTTGAGAATGGTCGCATCTTTGACGCTTGGATATTCACTGTCGTATTGACTTATTGATTTACTGATTTACTGTCGTATAGATTTATTGATTCACAAAATTCTTGATAGGGTGATTTATATTGCACATAAAGAAAAATATGAAATCTCATGCAAGTTTTTGATACGATCTGTGTTTATTAGATATAAGTGTAACCCTTTAATATTGAAGAAATGTATGAAAATTAAAATGATTCTTATTGCATTAACCGCTTTGCTATCTTTGGCAAGCTGCGGTGATGATGACTCTGGTATTCAACTCACACAAGACGAAATCATTGGTGACATAAATACTGGTAAAAAGATTGTGATTACCTCTCTTACCACCTATACGGAAAGTAGCAGCAAAGTTAATGTAAATGGAGCTAAAGGCAAAATATCAGCAACATCTTCCGATGAAAGTATAGCCAAAGTCTCGTGCTCAACAAATGAAGCAGAGAAAGAAATCTATGTAAGTGGTGTTTCTGTAGGAAATACCACTATCACCATAACCGATTCCGATGGAAATACTGCTGTATTAAAGGTTGAAGTAAAAGATTGGACGGCTCTTTGGGAACTTAGTAGAACAATGTATGTGGTAGATAGAAAATGTTTTGTTGAAGGTGTTTCTTCTGAGGATTCTGCAACTATTGCAGCTGATGCCATAGAGAAAGACTCATACAATAAATATTATACAATACGTACTCGTGATTATATTCCTTTCGGCTCTTATGTAACCAAGAGACTAACCATTACAGATGATAAAGGAAATGTCCGCATGGATGGAATTCTTAAGATTCAGCCAAATGCCGATAACTCCGAAGTTTGGCATTTATTACCTATTGGTAATTATACGGAAGTCGTTTTGGCTACATTTTACTATGACCAAGAAAGTATAGTCAAAGATGTGACAGATTATTATAAAACGGAATATCCTAAGATTAAGAAAGTTGAACTACATGCCATTTATGCAGTAGAAGAATTAGAACCAGACAAGTAAAAGTATAATGTAAAATTACTTTTTGTTCATCCCGAGGAAAGGTTTACAAGGAAGCCTTTCTTTGGGATTTTTTCGTTTTATTTTATCCCGAAAGCCTACATCAAGCACCTTGATTTCCAATCTTTTAACATTGCCGGTGCAAACTTCTCCATTCTGCGCAAGTTTGTGTTTTGCGTTTTGATTTTCCACCCTTACCTTTGCAACTTTAATTTTATCAACTCACAAAGGTTAGATTATGAGCAAGACAAACGACAACAAACAACCTGTAGCTGTGGAAAGAAAACAGCCACAGGCAGCACCTCCGCCAAACGAGGTGTTCATCCGTGTTGGCACTACCTTGTACAAGGTGGTTGACCAACCTAACATCAGTGGTGGAAAGGTAAGAAAGCGCATCCCATGGAACATGGAAACCTTGCGTCAGGACTACGGCAAGGAGTTCATCAAGTACGTTCACAAGTATGACGGCTTCTGCACCGTTCCCGAGCATGT
>NZ_QSAV01000091.1:2651-2879 GCF_003465495.1 Segatella copri
CACCGTTCCCGAGCATGTGAACCACCGCACGGTGATAGACGGTTTCCTCAACCTATACGAGCCGATAGGACATAAGCCGATGCAAGGGGACTTCCCAAATATCAAGAAGTTGGTTAGTCACATCTTCGGTGAGCAATATGAGCTTGGCATGGACTACCTGCAACTGCTCTATCTCAGACCTGTGCAGAAGTTGCCCATTCTGCTGCTCGTATCAGAGGAGAGGAACAC
>NZ_QSAV01000092.1:0-1136 GCF_003465495.1 Segatella copri
AAAATTACGCTAAAATCTGCCGAATAGCTTAGAATGAGCGATTTATGAGTGTTTCACCTCAATGGAGGTAATGATTTAGCAACGGTTCTAATTTCTGCAATGTGCATATGTTTGCTTGTCAAACAGCTCTTGTCGGTTGCAAAAGTACAAAAAAGAAAGAATTTACATGCCAAGATTGTTATAAAAAACATTAAAAGCAACAACAAATATTAGAAAATCTTTTGCTTATTTGTTTTTTTTCATTATATTTGCAGCGAAAGTAAATTTAAAAAAGCATGGTGCATGAGACTTGCATTGTCTCAGAATAATTATGCTACGCTGGAAATGCGTAAAAAGCTATCGTATAGAGGCAACTAAAATTTTGTTTCTTTCGTAGCTTTTATGAATTAGAATTGTAAATTGAATAGATAAAATCATATAGGATAAAGCGATGAAGAAATTATTGGGTATCATATTATTGACAGTATTGGTTGTATTTAGTTCATGCAACTCTAATGCAGATGCTTTTCTTACAGAAACATCACCACAACTATTTGGTGTATGTGAAGTAAGCACTGATAATGTTGTGCAAGGTAAAGATTCTATAGCCTTTACTGATTTAGATATTGCATGGTTCAATCCAAAAACAAGAGAAATCAAATTTAAGGAATATGATAAAATAAAATCCATCCCAATCTATGCATCAATAAGTGTAAAAAGTTCATCTGAGACACTGTTCATTATAGCAGCTAATATCAATCCCGTAGTGAATCGTGCATACGATGATTTGGTTTTATTCTGCGACAAGGATGGCAAATACTATCTCAACGATAATTATCCGAATTATTGGAATTTAGAAAAGACAAAACAAAATGCAGATAAGCGTTCTGAAGGTTGGAATAAATTTATCAATCTTCTCAGAAAAGAAGGGCGTATCAAATAATTAAAAGAGACGGAATTTTTCCGTCTCTTTTTTAAGTTATGCAGCATGAAAGTAATATGATTATGAGTTGCAAACTCACTTTCTCTAATATTTTATCATTTGTCTTTTAAACGGTCTTAGTTTATTCCATTGTACTTTGAACCATTCAATAACAGGCTGTCTATTGATATACAAAAACAGTTGGTTCGGCTTGGTAGAATCAGAAAACACCTTG
>NZ_QSAV01000092.1:1146-2822 GCF_003465495.1 Segatella copri
AGTTGGTTCGGCTTGGTAGAATCAGAAAACACCTTGATTTCAGCATTCTCCACATTGAACTTTCTTTTGTGTTCCTCAGAATAGAGCGAACCGCTAAAGTTCAAAGCCTTTCCTGTAAGAAGCACTCCGATTTGCTCAACGGTGAAGCCAATCTTCCTGCACAGGTTTTCCATTTGCAAACGTGCCTCCAACATCGGGAACCAATGCTTGGCTTTGCGGACGATGTCATTGAGCAAAGAAACTTCTGTTGCGTGCTTGCTCTTCAATTCTACGACCTCTGCTTGGTGTATCTGTTGCATCTCGCCGAGTTGTTGGCTGTGGCTGTCCTCCATTCGCTGTATTTTCTCATGGAGTTCGTCAATGTATTGCTCTCGGTCAGTCACAAGCTCGCACAACTTTCGGTTGTGTTGCTCCACCTCCTTCAATTTTCCACTGCCCAAAAGAGAACCAATCTTCGACACAAAGGCAGCCTTTGCTTCCGTCTTGGCAGCCTGTAGCTTCTCCGTGTTGATTTCACTCTTGGTCTGTTTGAGCAGTCGCTCCGCTTCCTCCACATCGGATTGCAACAGTTTCATGCAGTTTTGAAGTCTCTCCGTCTCTCGCTTGATGTTACGATAATACTGTGCCGTGGTGGTATGCCTCGCATCCGATCCACGGACACCTCGCTTCAAGCCATACTTGCCCATGGCTTCCGCATAACTGTCGTGATAGCCAACCATCTTGTCACGGTTGAGCACATCATCGGCACACAGCCTCACGGCATTGGCTTTCTTGCGGTATGTCCGCTTGCCTTCTTCCGCTGTCTTGTTCTTCGCCTTTCTCCGCTCGCCTGTCACTATCGGAACGATGGAGGCGTGGAGGTGCGGCGTGTGCTCATCCATGTGGAGAACCACCGACACGACATTCTCCTTGCCGAATGTGTCCTGCAACCACTTCAAACTGTCGTTGCACCAATCGTCAAGCTGACCATTGGCTGCGATGTTCATCATGTCCTCGTGCGTTCCAGACAGCACGGTTCTAATCACCCTCACCTGGTCATTGGTTATCTTGCGCTTGATGCCTGCCGTCTTGATGCGGTGGGCGATGGCTTCGTCACGACCATACACACCGCTCGGCATCTTGACAAGCTCACGGTTGAGGTGAGTCCTCGTAGAGTCTGCGTTGTCAGGTATCACCTTGCGCTCTATGTGATTGGACTCCCTTGCGTCAGAGCAGCCCTTTGCCTTCTTGAAATCCAAACTGAAATGTCCCATAATAAACTTGTTTTTGAGTTGTACAAATCCGCTTGCCGCATTGCGCCCTGCGCATGGCTCACGGGGTTTCAAAAGGGGATCCCCCTTTGCTCAATGGGCGTTTTTAGCGGTGGCGTGCCACTGCGTCAAGAAAACGCCCTATTGAGCTATGGCTTTTCCGTTCAGAATAGCCATTGGAGCAGGAACCGCCTATATGCCCAAGGCTGCGCCTCTCTTTCGAGGTGGAACGGTTTGCTTAACAGGCTGTACTTGGTGTACAGACTGTTTGGATTTAACTCCGCACAGATAGTCGTTCAAGTCTTTGTACTCACAGTACAAGTGGGATGCGTCCCTCACACGGTAGCCGAGGGCAGTCTCGATGGCAAGCGTTGCCTTCCGCCCAGCCTCGTCGTTGTCGAGCAGACAACTGATGCGCTCGTAGCC
>NZ_QSAV01000093.1:0-2749 GCF_003465495.1 Segatella copri
TGCACAATTTAAGCAAAAGCAACGGAAAGTGAAGATGAGAGAAATGAACTGCAAGTGGTTGAGAATGAGCAATATTTCATAATTCTGCCAATTGGCTGCAAAGCAAATCCGAGCAGGATATTGAGTTATTTCAGTTACCAAACCGTTAGCGGTCAGTTACCGAAACCAACACTGCTAACGAGGTGAAAAACAAATAGTTTGTCACCGGTGTTTGTTGCACTGTTCTGCACAACTTTCAATGACGGAGAATGCTTACTGATTGATTATTTTTGCAAACTAAAAAAGTAAGCAGATGAAAGTTGAAAAATTCAAGGTGCTGCTCTACCTCAAAAAGAGCGGATTGGACAAGAACGGTAAGGCTCCCATCATGGGACGCATCACCCTCAACCGAACAATGGCGCAGTTCGGTTGCAAGTTGTCATGTACGCCAAAGTTATGGAATCCACGTGAGAGCAGACTTGACGGCAAGAGCAAGGAGGCTGTGGAAGTGAACGCCAAGATTGACAAGCTGTTGCTGGCAATAAACTCAGCCTACGAGTCACTTGTGGAGCGCAAGACGGATTTTGACGCAAAGGCGATAAAGGATCTGTTTCAATGCAGTGCAGACACTCAGATGACCTTGTTGAAGCAGCTTGACGCCATCATTGCGGACATTGAGTCAAGAATCGGCATCGACTACAAGAAAGGCACGCTTCCAAACTACCAGTACACTCGCCTGACATTGGGATTGTTCGTCAAGAAGCGTTATGGAACTGACGATGTGGCATTCGGTGAGCTTGACGAGCAGTTTATCCGTGAGTACATGGACTTTTGCTTGGACGAGAGAGGTCTTGCACTTGATACAGTCCGCCACTATCTCGCCATATTGAAGAAGACCTGCCGAATAGCTTTCAAGGCAGGACACTCCGAGCGTTATCATTTCATGCACTTCAAGCTACCTCAAAAGAAAGAGAATCCACCAAAGGCATTGACACGTGAGGACTTTCTGAAAATTCGTGACCTCGAAATACCAGAGCGAAGAAAATCGTTGGCTTTGACCCGTGACCTTTTTCTTTTCGCCTGCTATACAGGCACGGCTTATGCCGATACGGTTTCCATCACGGAAGAAAACCTCTTTCGTGATGAGGAGGGCAGCCTTTGGCTGAAATACCACAGAAAGAAGAACAAGATGCTTGCACGTGTGAAGTTACTGCCAGAGGCGCTTGCCATGTTGGAGAAATACAAAGACCCGACAAGACCTACTCTTTTACCGCCACAGGAATTTCGAGTGCTGAGAGGTAACATGAAAAGTCTCCGAGTACTATCTGGCATAAGTATGGATTTGGTCTATCATGTTGGACGGCACAGTTTCGCATCGCTCGTTACGCTCGAAGAAGGTGTTCCGATAGAGACTATCAGCAAAATGCTTGGTCACAGCAACATTCAGACCACGCAAATCTATGCACGTGTCACCCCGAAAAAGCTATTTGAGGATATGGACAAGTTCATCGAAGCCAACAAGGACTTCAAGTTTGTCCTGTAATATTATCACAAAATAAGAAAGGAACATAACAATGAGAAGTACATACAAGCAGTTTTATTATATCAACCGTGGCAGAGTAAAGGCAGACGGAACCACATCTATATTTTGCCGTATCACGATTGACGGCAAAGTGTCAGCCATAGCAACAGGTCTTTACTGTGCTCCCGAAGAATGGGACACGAAAAAAGGTGAAGCCAAGAATGCAAGAGTGAACGGACAACTGCAAGCGTTCAGACTAAGAATTGACGAAGCCTACGAGCAGGCAACAAAGGAAAAGGGCATCGTTACCGCCGAGATTCTGAAGAATGTTATTCTTGATGCAAATACTATCCCGATGACATTGCTTGCCACTGGCGAGGAGGAGCGTGAACGCCTTAGGCTGCGCTCTATCCGTATTAACTCAACATCTTCTTATCGCCAATCTAAGACATCGCAGCTCAACTTGCGAGAGTTCATCGGGTTACGAGGAATGAATGACATTGCATTTGAAGATCTGACTGAGGAATTTGGCAAATCTTATAAGTTGTTCTTGATTGGCAAAGGGTATAGTGCATCCAATACGAACCATAATCTTTGTTGGCTGCAACGCTTGGTTTATATCGCTGTTGACAGAGGTCTGCTGAAATTCAATCCATTGGAAGATGTCGGATATGAAAAGAAAGGCTCACCAAAGCGTAGACATATATCCAGAAATGACTTGCTGCTCATTATGGAGACTCCTATGGAAGATAAGGCTTTGGAGTTGGCACGCAGAATGTTTGTTTTCTCCAGCCTTACAGGTTTGGCTTATGTCGATTTACGTAACCTGTATCCACACCATATCGGGATGACGGCAGACGGCAAAAAATACATCCGTGAGAAAAGAGCAAAGACCAACAACGAAGCGTTCATTCCCTTGCATCCGATAGCTGAACAAATAATGTCGCTATACAATACAGCGGATGATAGCAAACCTGTTTTCCCTCTTTCTTCACGTGATTCCATGTGGTTTGAATTTCATTCACTCGGTGTGGCTTTGGGTATAAATGAGAACCTTACCGCACACGTTGCAAGACATACATTCGGAGTAAACATGGTTACTTCGGGCATATCAATGGAAAGCATCGCCAAGATGATGGGGCATTCCAACCTGCGAAGCACCCAGGTCTATGCCGTCATCACCGATGACAAGATATCCAAGGACATGGACAAGCTGATGCAGCGCAGAGAAACAAAAGAAACTGACCA
>NZ_QSAV01000094.1:0-649 GCF_003465495.1 Segatella copri
AAAAAAAGCAGTAACAGCTGATTAAATTAATGCTGTTGCTGCTTTTTCCATCGGTCAGGAAGTAAGTCTCTATATTTTTCCCATGGAGTATTTGGTTGCCATTCTGCAGTCTTTTCTATTACGTCGCATATGTATTCGAACAGATTGATGCCATTCAGTCTGCATGAGATGGCGATGGAATATAGGATAGCCGCACGTCCTGCTCCTTCGTGCGAGCCAAAGAACATTGAGTTTCTTCTTGATAGTGATATGTACCTCTGGATTCTCTCAATATAGTTGTTATCGAGAGGCGTATCACCTCTTTTGAAGATGTCACAAATGGCATTATATTCATTAAGGGCATAAGCGACCGCCTGCGCCAAGGTAGACTTGGGCAGCAAATCCTTCCTGGAAGATATTTCCTCCAGTTTCTCCAATAAATCCTGTAAAATGTCCGGTGCATATGACTGCCGATAGGCTAGATGGTCTTCAACGGTCCATCCATTTACCCCAACCTTATGTTTTTTGTCTTCTCGATAAAATCTGTTGAGGATATCTACGACTTCCTGAGCATCCTTGTCTTCCTTGCCGCAGTCGATGAAATCTCTCTTGACATGCTGTAGGCAGGCGATTCTCATAATGTCAGGATAAGCATCCGACTCCAGTTTCC
>NZ_QSAV01000094.1:681-2569 GCF_003465495.1 Segatella copri
TAAGGAGCATATGCATCACTCTGTATTGTACCTTTATAATCAGAGAATACGTTAAGTATAACCTGCTCTGAACGTGATCCATCCTCATATACAAAGAAGACAAGTCCCAGTTTAGGCGCACTTACAGCCCAGAGGTAGCCTTTCTTCGAACCCTTGTCCGTAGGCTTTATCTTGGCTAACAGTACTTTATGATAAGTCTCGTCTGCCGTAACATAATCCTGCTGCAGCACTATTTGACAGATAGCCTTGTAAAAGTTTCCCAGAACATCGGCACTTCTGGCAATCAGCTTGTTTGCCGTGGCCTTCCTTAACGTAAACCCACTGTCGGCAAAGTATTTGATGATTCGCTCCACCGGCATGGAATAGATGTATCGCATCTGCAGGAGACCTGCAGCAAAGGAAGGTGAATAGGAAGAATTCAACAACAGAGCCGGCGGAGTTTTTCCCGGATACAGGATACTCCCATCAGTATAAGTGTTGATGTGATACACGGTCTTGATGAATTTGATGGGTTCCATGCTGTAACGCACACAGGTACGAGTTCCGAAGAGACGCAACGTCTTCAAAAACTCTGCATCCATGACTGGATCTATCGTAACATGCACCTCTTCCATCTCGCAATGCATGTCACGCTTGGCACCGTTGTTTTTGCGTTCCTTTCTCTTTTCGGCCTGCTCTGTTTTCTTCTTGTCAAATTCCTCCTGGGTCATCGAGGCTTGTGGATTCTTTTCCTGACGTTCGGACTTCTTGCCTGAAACGAGCTTGCCGAGTGCCTTGTTCTGACGATTCGCTTTGTCAATGGCGATTCCTTTCTGGACGAGTAGTTCTTCTAATGACTTTATACGTTCAATGAGTTCGTTGACCTGTGTAGTCAACGAACTCACCGTAGCATTAGCTTGCTGAAGCTGTTCGTTTGCAAGCTGAAGCTGTTCCTTTAAAAGTACTATAATTTCGTCCTTTTTCATAGTGCAAAGGTACGAAAAAATATCGAGATATGCAAGTGTTTTCAGATATTTGTTCTTATTATCTTTCTGATATACAATACGTTAAATATAGCATAGCAAAGCTATAAGTTAAGCCTCTTTCTATATTTCATGCTTTTTAGGCAAATTCCGCTCATGATGGCCGATAGTGTCCTGTACGGCATTTTGCATTGTTTGTTCTTGGGGTCAAAGAATGGCAATTCAAAGGTTCCTCGCTCCAGTCGCTTCTGGTACAGCAAGAAACCATCGCCATCCCATTTGAGCAATTTTACCTGCTGGCGGTTCTTGGAGAAGAAGATGAATACCGCACCACCAAGTGGCGGAAGTTCCATCTCGGTTCTCACAATCTGATACAAGCCATTTATGCCCATGTTCATTCGGACATATCGCTGGCAGACGTAATATTGGGTATTTTCGTTTAGTCCAAACATAGCATATCCTCCTTTTCGTAAAGTTTCATCAGATGCATGACAGATTTGACGCTACCTTTCTTGATGGTGACTATCGTTCCATTTGGGAAGGTTAGGGTTATGCCAAAAAGATAGTTCTCTGGACAGACGGGTTCGGATGGCATTTCCATGGGAAGAAACATCATCCCAGTGTCCTTGGCTATTGCCTCGGAACATTCCTTACGGGCTTCGGCCTGAAGCAGACGAATCTGCTGTTTGGCTAACCTAACAGAATAACCTTTCTCTGACATCCATCTATGCATCGAGCGATGGTTTACATGCCGTTCCTTTAAAAAAGGAATCAAACTGGCTTTTGGATTATGATTCAAATGAATCTGGAAGGCATTCCATGCCCTCTCATAACGTTCTGTTGCTCTCATAATTGCGTTGCTTTTAAAATTATGGTGCAAAGGTAAGAACTTTTACGATAAAGGGCAAGGTATAAACGCGGAGCCG
>NZ_QSAV01000095.1:0-2511 GCF_003465495.1 Segatella copri
CCAAGTGGCTGGAGGCGCAAAGCCTCCAAGGAACGTTGCTTGAAGGATTCCTATACAATTAGGAATCATCTCTCTTCATTCTTTTGCATTACATACTACTCATGCAATGCCAAAATATTAATATGCACCAAAATATTATATAGACTATGGAGATAAGAAAAAACACCTTTTTCTTCTTCGATTTTAAAAGGTGAAGTACAAATCCACTATAAATGGAAAAAACAGGTATTATAAGTATTTTAAACCATCCTATAACATCATAATATGAATAAAAAAAAGTACAAGCGTATGTTGCCCAATACAAACATATCACAAATGCCATTACAAATTTCAAAAAGACAAATGTCACTTGTTTGTTTTTTAGGTACAATAGGAAATATGCTATAGGAACAACTGTTGCAAATAGCATATCTCCTCTCCATATTATATAAAAATCCAAAAGTCTCATTTTAGTTCATTATCTCATTCCAACAATGTGTCATATTTTGTTTGACGCTATAAATTTAGAGAAATAAATTGAATAAAGCAAATAATTTTAAAGCCTTTATGAATTTTAACAAATATTAGTTTTCAAAGAATAGAGGTCATTGATGAAAAATGTAATTGCTACACCATTATATTCTTCGACCACAGGCAGACCAACTTCGGGCGGTTGGTCTGCTTTTTGATGATGGCTTGCATAATGAACTCCCGAAAGGCTCTGCTCTCAATGCTGTCAATACGGAAGGCTACCGCAATGACGAGTTCAAGGCTATACACGTCATAGCTGATGCGGTCGTTCTTCCTGACATGACGACGCACACCCTGCTCTTTCAGAATGCCGTCCTTGAATATAGCCTTGACAGCCTTGCGCACATAGCAGCCGAACACATTATACATGTCGGCAATCTCCTGCATGGTCATCCATACAGTATCGATCGGCATGGATACCGTTCCGCTCTCGCTGATAGTTATAACTCCTCTGTTCATTTTCCAATAGTTTTTTCGTTCGATAATCTGTTCCTTTCTCGCTTGGCAATAAGCTTATCCATGTCATTTGAAATCTTCTGCTCCGTCACCTGCGCATAGACCTGTGTGCTTGTGATGTCTGCGTGTCCCATCATCTTGGCTATGCTGCCGATGGGAATGTCCTCGTTGAGCATCAAGACTCCGAATGTATGGCGGCTGGCGTGGAATCCCAACTTATTACTTATGCCAAGCACCATTCCAAGGGTATGCACATCAAGATAGATGTCTTTCTTCTCACCCAGTGGAAAAACAGGCTTGCTGTCGTCCGTGGTATTGTAGAGCGAAAGAATCTTCTCGGCTATCGGATGGAGCGGCACGAAGAACTCCACGCCTGTCTTCTCTCTTTCCTTGCGGATGAACTTCCTGCCATCGGAGTTCTCACTGATATGGTGAGGGTACAGTTTCTTTACATCTATATAGGATAAGGAGGTGAGCGAGGCAAAAATGAAACATCTGCGTGCAAGCTCCGTTCGCTCGTCAGCCATCGGGGTAGAGAGCATCTTGATGAAGTCTGCCTTGCTGATATGGGTCATCTTCGGGGCTGCCTTCTTCTCATACCCTATCTTGGCTATGGGATTGAAGCGGATAATGCTCCTGTCCACTGCCTTGTACATCAACATGTTCAGCCAGAGAAGGCAATGGTTCACGTAGCTGTCGGTGCGTCCCTGGTCTCGTTTCAGGAACAGTTTGTATCCCTCCCCGAAGTTCTCGTCAATGTCCTCGAAGGCTATGTCTTCCTTATCCAAAGTATGAACAAAGTCCCTCAGGTTCTTCTGCCATGTTCGCTTGTGCAGAAAGGTTTGCCTAGCTCTTGCCGTTCTGTACCATTCCACGATGGTATCGCCAAAACTCAGCAAGTATTTTCCTGTCGTGTCCTTGTCCTTCAATACAGCCTTCAGCATTTCCACGGTGATGATGCCATTGGTGGTAAGAAGTGAGTTGTATTTATCCTTGACCTCAGCAAGGAAACCTGCCAATCGTCCGTTGTCCCTTGCGTTCCGTACCTCTCCCTTCTTGGCGTTCCACTCCTGTGGGGTACAGGATATGCCTGTGGAAATGGCTGCGCTTTTGCCGTCAACGGTGATGCGGCAAAGTATGTTGGCTGTTCCGTCTGCCTTCACCTTCTGTCTGTTGATGTAAGGCAAAATTGAAAATGTACTTCTGCTCATAGTTGTTGTCCTTATAATATAATAATGTAGTTGAAACTGTAAAAAGAAAAGTTGAAAGCCTTGTTCATAATGCGAGAATAAAGTCCTTCCCGGTTGCAGCGATGAACTTGTCCATGTCCTCAAACAGCTTCTTTTGGGTTACTCTCGCATACCGCTGCGTCATCTTCACATCCTTGTGACCGAGCATCTTGCAGATGGTCTCCATCGGCACACCAGCCTCCAGCGTAATGAGGCTGGCGAACGAGTGTCGTCCCGAATGGTAGGAATAGGTCTTGCTCGTTTCCGCCAACTTGCAGATGGTGATGAGATCGATACGAACACGATTCGTGCTCAG
>NZ_QSAV01000096.1:0-452 GCF_003465495.1 Segatella copri
GTGGTATCGCCTGCAGCGCTCTCGCTAGAGTTGAGGAGATCCATGGCGTTCTTGGCGTTGGCATCGAGAGAGAGCTGGGTGTTGCTGAGCTTGCCGGTAGCACGGGCTCTGAGGCGGTAGCCTTCTACAAACTTGGCGAGGCTCCACTCCTTGATGCTGGCGGCTCCCATCTTGTTGATGATGCCGATGGAGAAGATGGCGAGGTTGTCTATCTTCACTGCCTTATTCTGGAGCACGAGCTCTTTCACACAGCTCACCATATCGGTGAGAAGGCCCTTGATGGCACCCTTCGAGAACGGGGTGTTGTGGCTCGCCATGTGTTCGGCGAGTTCATCGATACCGATGGTTTCTGTTACTACTGGTCGCGCATAATATTTGCCATACGCTTCCTTGATAGTCTTGTTCTTGTTCTTCGCTAACTTGATGAGAATCATACTTTAAAAAATTTAGTT
>NZ_QSAV01000096.1:462-2439 GCF_003465495.1 Segatella copri
TAAAAATTTAGTTTTAGTAGAAGCAGTCTGTGTCTCCGCCGAGACCGTTGCTGCATCAACCTCTCTGATTGACGATACAAAGATACAACATTCCCGAACCCCCAACTATGCGATTTGTGCGATTTGCAGGGATTCGGAAAAAAAAGGTTGAAAAAAGTGGTATTTTTTATGTTAAAATCGAAAAAAGTTTTTGTTGTATCAGGTATTTAGCGTATTTTTGCCGTAATTAGACGATTCGCATTATGGAAACAAGAAATAATATTAATCCGCGTCCTTTCCAGCCGGTTAGTCCTGGTTGATACCGCCAAAATGTCTTTCTACTAATCTGGCTGTCTATCAAATCTCTTGCCGGTGACGCTATGGATGCACCAAAAGAAAAATCCAAATCCTTTTCATTGCTTACTTTATATTTATGTATTAAGTTCTTTTTCTTCTCGTTGTACAAATGAAAAAAGGAGTAAGAACATTATAGCCTTACTCCTTAATACGTATTTTATAAAATATGAATACACATTTACAACGATTTGCAAAACAGATCTTTCATCTTATCCAAATCAGGCAAAGCCTTCTGTAATTCTTCAGGCATATCCTGTTTGGTTTTATATGTTGCTACTCCCATTGGGCTGTCGTAGTTCCTTACAACAATGTCAACAAAAGCCTTGTTCATTTCTTTGCATAAGACAATACCAATAGAAGGATTTTCGTGTGGCTTTTTAACAGTAAGGTCTAATGCCTGTAGATATGTACATAGTTGTCCCAAATATGAAGGCTTGAACTTACCGTATTTTAGTTCTACGGCTACCATTGCTGCAAGTTCTCGACTAAAGAACAAAAGGTCTATGAACATTTCTTCTCCTTCAAGTACGACACGATACTGGTTACCCATAAAGATAAAATCCTTTCCGAATTGAAGAATGAAATCGCGCATGTTTCTTACAATTTCTTGCTCAACTACACGTTCGTCAATGTCCTCAATCTCCAGTCCCAAATTTTCAGTATTGATGAAATCAAGCAAATATTCATCCTTAAACATTGATATTGTTTTCATTGATTGCTTAATGTCTGGTATCGCTTTCGGAAAATTGTTAGGCATATTGCCTTGATGGTGATATAGGTCATCTGATAAGTATTTCCGTAATACGTACTTGTTCCAATGATACAGGTTCACTTGATGTATATAGTAGATGCGCTCATCTAAAGTGGTAGTTTTATGCAAAATTTCCATATGATGAGTGAAACTAATGCCCACAAAATCCTCTATATGCAAGTCTGCTGACTCTATAGGTCTGTTAATACAAAGGAGTGTCTTTTCTCCTATTTCAATACCTTCTTCTATCTTATTTTCAAGCTGTTGTAATTGGTTCGCCATTGGCGAACCAATTGAAAGGCATTGCCATTCCTCATAGAAGATACGCATTTTCTTCAAGTTGCCTGAAGAAAAGCCTCTTAATCCTGGCAATTCACGCTGCAATCTCTCACTAATAGTATCAAGAGCTTTTGCGCCCCAATGTGCTTGCTGTAAATTGATAGACACATAACGCCCTATACCATAATATAAAGACAACTGTATGGCATTACTTGACTGGCTCGCCTGTGCTTGAGCTCGCAAAATTGCCCCTTTTATGGTTTGGACAGCTTTATCTACTGTTATATTGTTTTCTTCCATTATACTCTGTTTTGATATTATTTACAAAGGTAGTGCTTTTAGCCTTTAAGCCACTATTGCACAACCTTTTTTGAAAAGAACGTAAAATTAATAGTTTTATTGCTGTGATTGTAGTTTTATTAACATAAAGCTCTAAAGCAGCCAAAGGAGAACAAGAGCAAGGAAGCCGTGGAGACCAACAAGGACATCGAGCAGTTGTTGCTTTCCATCCAAAAGGCTTTCGATGTGCTTTTGGAAAAGAGAATGGACTTACCTATTCCTACCATTCGTGGAGTCACAGTAAATTCTTTTATTTATTGAATATCAGCGAG
>NZ_QSAV01000097.1:0-1604 GCF_003465495.1 Segatella copri
GAAAGATTTCTGAGGCTTTTTTGTTTTTCCCACAGATTTCAAGATGCTCACAGATTTTTCCTAAATCTTTACATGAGAGATACAGAAAATCGGAAAACATTCTTTCAATCAGCGACTTAGATGATTGTGTACGAAAAGAATGCTAAATTAGTGTAGAATTTCGTAGAATGATATTAATTTTTTAACACGCATAATTTGCTAGTTTCCAACAATTATCTTATATTTGCAAAGAGTTTCTGTGTCTCTTATGTAGAGATTCAGATGAACGACATCAAATAACGAACTTGATTCGCATGATGAAAGAGACAGATATACACTCACAGGTAACGTCCACTATTGCAGGGGACGACGGCGAAGCCGTGGCAAAAAGTGAACAAAACGCTAAGAAAAAGGTTCTGGAAAAGCCTAATGAAGGGCTTGAAAAACCTACTGATGCAGGATGGTATGTGGCTGTAGTGAGAGTGAATTGTGAAACGAGAATAGCTGATTCTATACGAATCAATCTTAATCACAATCATGTTTGGTTTGATTACTGGATTCCCAAGGTAAAAGTAGTTTATATAGACAAACGTTCCAATAAGCGAAAAGTGAAAGAAAAGCTATTTCTTTCCACTTTCATCTTTTGCAATGTTTCTCCGAGACAACTTGACAAAATCCGCTTCCGTTCGGATGTGTACAAGATGCTGACGATGCCAGGTCAAAGGAAAATATATCAAATTCCCGACCAGGTTGTTGCCAACTATCGATATTTTGTAGAGAATGATGAAGAACCTGTCACTGCTGCCCCTGTTCCTTTGAAGAAAGGTATCAAAGTGCGAGTGGTAGCAGGTAGCATGAAAGGTGTGGAAGCATACGTACAGAGTTATAATGGCAAGAAAGCCGTCATCGGCAGCGAAATCAAGTATATCAGTGGTGCAACGCTTACGATAAGTAGAAATTTACTCGAAGTCGTTGAAGAAGATTAAGTTGTAGAATGCTCTTGTTGCATAAAAATGGGTACGTTGGTATACATTCTTGAAGTTTCACGGAAAACCCTTATCTTTGCACCTAAAAAAGGAGATACAATTATGAATACAGCTACATATACATTAGATGTCCCTGCAACCGATATTTCTCTTTTCAAATCATTGATTAAGAAAATCGGGTGGGTTGCCAAAAAGCAAAAAGCCCCTAAGGCTTGTAGATTAGACAAGGCATTAGAAGCAGCAAAGAATGAAAAACTCTTTGCTACTAATGATTTGGATGAATTAATGAAGAGTCTTGCTTTAACCGATACAGGTACACATAGTGACATTTTTGGCTGGTAGCCCATTAATATGAGTTATCTGAGTAAAATGTTATAGTAAGTTATAGCAAAGCGGTCCCATCCCGCACAACATGGCGAAGACCTTTGATGGTCCGCCAACCTTATAGCGTAGCGGTTCCGAGCACCGGATGGCGGTTACATCCCTAATCCCTATGGTAGGGATTTAGGGCTTGGGTATAGGGTAAGGACCCCCTCTTCGCAAGAGAGGGACAGGGGAGTCGAAACAAAACTTACGTTATGACCATAGAAGAAAAAAAGGCAGATTTTATGCGTCGCTTCAGGGCATCTAGGGAGCGAA
>NZ_QSAV01000097.1:1614-2165 GCF_003465495.1 Segatella copri
GGGCATCTAGGGAGCGAAAGGCAGAATACATAGCACAAATGGAAAAGCGAATGCGTGATGACTATCGCCGCAGAACCGGTAAGGAAGCAGAATCTTTTGTGTATTGTGATGTTTAGCCATAAGTCAAGTATAGGTTAACAAATGCATTTTTTCTCTTAATTCCTTGGTGTTTACGTCAGAAAGTAGTATCTTTGCAGCAGTCTTTATTATAGGAGGTTATACAATGATAGAAATAAAAGAAACATTAGTTATTAAAAGCGATTCCCCAAAGGTAGCAGAGTGGGTGAAGCGTATGAAGGCATATAAGGCAGCTCAGCTGCAAGATATGGCAAAACGAGGATGCGAGGTTTGTGATATAGCTATGTAATGGATGCATTTGAATATAGATTTACAAGCAAAACGGGTGATATATATATCGTGCGAATTCTGAATGATGGAGCGAGATTTTTGTCATCCGAAATAAATTCCGCCTTAGAAAAGTCTGATGTTGAGGTATGGGGAATATATCTCGTAAATCACCGTTAGCCCGTATGGCGGTACCTATATAATAT
>NZ_QSAV01000098.1:0-2098 GCF_003465495.1 Segatella copri
ATATACCTTTCCGACACAAGCATATCTTGTTTTCATTTGTACTCCGAGTGTGTACAGTTTCAAACCATGATTTACATTCTTATATAAGAAAGTGAAGCCGTGACCATTTGTGTATTTTTGCCAAACTAACTCCAGTACATACAACAGATGTAAAAGATTTCTGCAAAATTGACCGAAATCATAAGAAAAAAACACCAAATCAGCAAATTTCTTAAAGATTATATCCGTTTATTAAGATTATTTTTGTATATTTGCAGCATTATTTTGGTGGTAAAGCCTGTTGGCCTGCCACGTGACAATAGGACTTTACGGAGCAAGCCTATATCACAATTCTTCTCCGTAGTAACAGTCCGTTCTCTCTCACTGGTCTCTCCCTGCGCGGCAGAGGCATACGTTTTTATATTTTTCAAACACTCCAAATTGACAGCGCATGAGAAAGTTTACTTCTTTGTTACTGTTAGGCTTCGCTATCGGCAGTTTCGCGCAAACGCCCGGAGGAGTCAGCGGAAGCGAACTGTGGTTCAAGACTGCGCCTTTGAACTCAGACCTGCAAGGTTATTACCGTTGGCAGGATTTCTCTGGGGATTCCATACGGCTGATGCTATTGGACAGCCGTGGCGTCAAGTCTGAACTTACTCTTCCGAACAGTTCAGTCCATTATTTCAACTTCAATCCGAGTCTCTGGCTCGCAGACGGATTCCGCAGCCTGAGTGCCAGCCTCAAGCACGGCGACCTCTCGCAGGCTACCGTCATCGGTGTCTTTGCACCGGAACTGACAACCATCGGCAAGGATATGGTTGTCTATGCTCTTGACGGCCGCAAGGGCGACGGAGCCATTCTGAGCAAGGACAAAGCCGTAAGGGGTAGAGGTGTTGAACCACTGGACTATGGTTCAGCATCGGGTGAAGACCTGCTTTATCAATCAAATGATTCTTTGTCCGAGAAAGGTTTTAAGGAAAGCGCCCTGCGCGTTGTTTCCTACTTCAAGGTAAGCAATCCTTCAACGACATTGTGGGGAGACAACTCCAACACCACATTATTCATCGGAACCCCTTCCACCTCTGGCAGTTTCGGTACGGATTTCCCGACCTCGCTCTTCGGTAATGCTTCCATCCGGGGATATGCCCCTGAGCTTATTGTTTTCAGCAGGATGCTTACACCCGATGAGCGCAGAAAAGTGGAGAGCTATCTGGCGGTAAAGTACGGCATCACCCTCAAAGGCTCGTATCTTGACAGCGACGGAAACCTGACTTGGGATATGGCGGAGAACCAAGCCTACCACCATAGGGTCACAGCTGTTGGAACCGACACGGCAGGAAGTCTCTCCCAACCGCTTTCCGCAACATCATATGAGGAAAGTCCGGTGTATGCGGCCTTGAAGGAGAACGGAACTTATCATGACGCAAATCCATACAACCCTTCATCCGCTTCCCGTCTGCTTGTCATGGGACGTGAAAACGGCAATCCGATGCCGGACAGAGGCTTCACTTTCTGGGGCGACGATGATGTGGCACTTGCAACATATACCTCACCTACAGATTCCCTGTGGCATGTCATGAAACGTACATGGATGGTCAAGACCAACGTGCCGTCCAAGCCCGACAGTACAGTGGCAAGATGGACTGCGCAAGGACTTGAAGTGTCAAGGAATGGCTTTACTGACAATATCATCCAAGAGAAAGCCGCTTCCGGAGCTTATGCCACGACCCCAGCCCTTGTTGGAGGTGGCGGTGCTTTTGAGTTCACCTGTCCGACAAGTCACCCGACTTTTGACGTTGGCTTCGGAAGCATCGGTGGCAGCACATGCAAGTATGGATTCCGGTTCACCAATGCTGGAGTTGTTTATCCGATCATCAACGGAGCGGTCTCAAATTCATACATCGCCACGGATGTTGACGGAACGGACATCTCTATCCGCAAGGAAGGCAAAAACATCTATCTGCGTGTTGACGGAACAGGAAGTGCGACAAGAACCATATCCCTTTCGGATGCAACTGACACAGACACAAATGTGGGCATTATCCGAACGGAAGGAGCAGAGTCCGCCTTGAACATGGCAGGCTTGAGGACAGGAGGAATAGATGATGTCGGTTATATG
>NZ_QSAV01000099.1:0-2075 GCF_003465495.1 Segatella copri
TAGCTGCTTAGCACATTATTGAATTATTAACGAACTATTGCGATAAGAATGGAGATAAGTATATATCCCAACCGTATTGCCTTATAGAAATTTCCTGACCGCTCCATTATTTTAATGACATTGATTTTTGGAACATGAATAAAAGTTTATCTTTTTCGTTCATGCGGATATTATCAGAATAACCGTCTTTTGTTATTTGATACCCACATGGCTTAACCATAAAAATGCCTAAGCCCTTAGTGTACGAACTTACTTCTGAGGCATAGTCTTTACTTGTATTTAATGGAACTTTCCCTTTAATATGACACCACTCATTATTACAACTGATGTCTTCAATCTCAGACATCAGTTTTTGCAAATCTGTAATAGCTTTGGAACTCGCTACTTGGGGTATCTGCAACTCAAAACAGAGCATCGGTTCGAGAATGTCCACACCTGACTGTTGCAAAGCCAGCCTGAAGACATAAGGGGTCAGCTGTCTGAAATCAGCAGGTGTACTTACCGGGCTATAATACTCGGCTTGAGTAAAAGTTACTTTCAGATCAGTCACTTCCCATCCATGTAAACCAGATTGGCAAGACATACGAATCCCTTCAAAAACGGCATTTTGAAAAGAATGGTTCAGATAACCATAGGAGATGTCACTTTCGATTTGCAACCCTGCCCCTAACGGTAAGGGTTCAAGAGTCAGCCCTATTGTGGCCCAGTAAGGGTTGGGTGGTACTTCGATCTGAATAATCTTATTGACCTTTTTTATAGGTCGTTCTTTGTAGATAGTCTTGATCTCATCAAAATGGACCTTTACGGAAAATCGTTCTTCCAGCAATGTCTGTATGATTTCCTTTTGGGTCAAACCATATAACGAGATTTCCAATTCATCACTATATGAGTTTATGGAAAAGGACAAAGACGGGTCTTCAATCCACAATGTATTCAGAGCGGATATCACCTTGCTTCTCTCTTCGGGCTTATTTGGCCGGACGGAGGATTTGAGAGCGGGATGCTGATGAGATAATCCTTGAATCAAACAAGGTTTAGCACCTAAATAATCTCCGATTCGAAAATCTTCTATATCTTCTACAATCGCGATATCATTGGCACCCACTTCATCAACATTTATCTCTCTGCCCTGATAAATAGTCTTTAGATTTTTAATCTTGATGAATTTTTCCGAATCGTTGATTCTTACAACGTCTCGAAGTCTCAGACTTCCGTCAATTATTTTAAGAAAACTTCTTTTATGCCCTTTGGGGTCATGCTCTATCTTATAGAGATAAGCTGAAAGTCTGTTTGAGACTGATGCCGGAGGAAGTATAAAAGAAGAAATGGCGTCCAACAACTCATTGATACCGATATTGAACATTGCTGATCCATGTAGCACCGGATAGACTTTGGCTTTTGCCACAAGAGCGATTATCGTATTCCAATAATCAGCCGGTGAAATTTCGCTATCCGCCAAATATCGTTCTAATATATCGTCGTCATGGTTGCATACAAATTCTTTGTATTCTTCCTTTATATATGTTTGGGAGCAAACCGGATAAACCGATCCATCGACAACAGTTTGCATAAACAGGACATCTTGCGACAGATTTGTTTTTATATCCATATACAAACGCTCCAAATTCACACCGGCACGGTCAATCTTATTGATAAATATAATTGTCGGGATTTGCAGCTTTTGTAAAGTACTGAACAGCAACTTTGTCTGCGCTTGTATGCCTTCCTTTGCGGATAAGATGAGGACTGCTCCATCAAGCATTTTGAATGTCCGCTCCACTTCCGCAATAAAATCCATGTGTCCCGGAGTGTCAATGATATTGCATTTCACTCCATTCCAGATAATAGATGTCGTAGAAGCCCGGACAGTAATTCCTCTACGTTTCTCTATATCCATAGAGTCCGTTATGGTGTCACCATTATCCACACGGCCGCACTTTTCCGTTGCTCCACTGGCAAACAGCAGATTCTCGGTTACGGAAGTTTTTCCTGCATCAATGTGAGCAAGAATTCCTAAATTTATAATATTCATCCTTCAATACTGCGTTAAATTAATATTTAATCGTCTGTAAATC